>NZ_QODH01000010.1:0-136319 GCF_009935945.1 Kosakonia sp. MH5
CAAGAGGCCGGATACATTAACGCAAACAGCTTTAATCATCGTGTGCTTGCAAAACGGGGGCGAACCATACATTTTTTCGATGACGTCTTTAAGTGCCCGGCATTCAAGGCTGAGATCAGCAAACATCTGTTTGAGGCGACGGTTTTCATCCTCCAGGTCTTTCATCTTTTTGATATCAGAGGATTCCATCCCGCCAAACTTCGCTTTCCAGTTGTAATAGCTGGCTTCAGAAATACCGGCTTCACGGCAGACATCCTTCACGGTACGTCCGGCTTCGACGGACTTCAGAACGGCAATGATCTGGTGTTCGGTGAATCGGGCTTTACGCATGGCGATCTCCTCAGGGGACATAATCAGTATGTCGGAAGATCTCTAAAAGTGAATGGTCCGTTTCGCAGGGATACTTACAACCAGAGTTCTTCAGCATCCACCTTTTCTCCGGTGCGTTTGTCACGAGCAGATTCCATTACTTTCTCCTTAACGCAGAACGTTTGTATGGGCTATTGCTAAGCCTTTATTCAAATCGCTGTTCCCTTTCACTATCTTCCCTTAATTCGCGTTCTTTTTCGTTTTCAACCCATTGAGTTAGTTTTTCATATACAGCTCTAGCTGACTTAGATATGTCTGCACTCTTGTGGGTAACCAACTGGCCTATGGCTTCAACCCTAGGTTGCATCTCGTTCGCTCGACTACCGGACCATGATGAAGGAGCTACGTGTTCGGCAAAAATCTCAAGGATGGCTCCTGGATCTGGAGAGGCTTCTAGAAATCTCACTGCATCATCTTGCAATGAAATACGGCCTTGCTCGTCGCCCTTCGACCATAGGTTAATTCCTGAAGCGACTGAAGCCCATATGTGATGATCATTATTGGTATCGCACCATTCAATCAAAATGCCTACATCGATTTTCGCAAGAGGAGACGGATATGAATCATCATTTTTGATGAAATGCAGTCGCCTTTGTTGTTGTTCCTCCGTACCATCAAAAACGCGACTGAGAAACTCTTTTGGCATCAGTGCAGCGGTAATACCGATAGCGTTTTCGAACGAATAAATGTTGCCAAAATACTCATCAACGACAGCGAAGATTTTATTCAACCATTCTAGCTTTTCAGCTTCGTTGCCATCGAAGCGCAATGCGGCATTGATAACACGTTCCATAGCATAATCTAGCCCCCCGCCTAAATCATTGTGATCTCTTCTGAATCTCTGGATTGCAGCAGAAAGGCCGACCTTTCGTAGTGCAGGACCTAGTGTGTCTGCAATATCTCCTTCATAAGCTACTTTCATATTCAGCGCTTCCAAAACTACTTCATCACCACCCGGTTTACTCAGAAGTTTCTGTGCAAGCTCGAGAACACGACTTTCTGGCAAATTAGAGAACTGCCCCCCCCACAGAATTGCTCCGTACATGTGTGGCTGTATGTCAGGGTCATCCAGAAGCGACATGCAGCGATCCAAGTCGATTTCAGTAAACTCCCGCCAAGGATGCAGGTTGACTAACTCGGATCGAAGCTCAGAATGCTGTGCACACTGGTCAAGCAATTCCTGTACCAGTGCTGAATCGATAGAGTTAGTTTCTTCAATAAAACCTCTAATGACCGAAAAATCACTTTGAGATTGATGTTGTAGATCCAACTGAATAACTAATTGCTGCCAATAGACTCGCAGGTCAGGAGCCCCTCTGGCTAATCCTTTACCAAATTCGATGCGATAGGGCATCCCACCTCGTGAAAATAAATCAGGGCCCAACTCATCAAGTTCATGGGAAGATACTGCAAATTCTTGCCCCAATTCGAAAGCTTTAGCATCTAGTATTTCCTTATTTTTTTTAAATTTATTCGGTCCCTCATACTCAAAATCGGCATCTGGCATCAAAAAGTCGCGCCCTTTACTGAGTACATAAGCCATGACTGCCGGAACCAGGTCTTTAGGCTCCAATTCTCGTTCCAATGTCACAAGGATTTCCGGCAAAGGTTCTATATCTTCTTTTTCTTTTCGTTTTGTATGGGAAAAGTAAATTGTTGAGCGGACAGCTTTCCAACCTTCACCCCAAGGACGGTAGGCATGGAACATGCGAGCTGCATCAATTAATTTTGTTCTTATTCCTTCATGACGCCAGATCCAGCGAAACTTATCAGCCAAGATCCGCCGAGCATCGTTTTCAAGTTCGAGAACTCCCGAAGTTCCTATTTTCACCGCAGTGTCTATGAAGGCGATCAGCCACTCAACAAGTTCATCGTAGCTAGGCCGAAATCCATAATCTCTTGGCCGAGCCCCAAACTCATTAATCCCGAATCCTGTCCACGGTGGTCCGCCGAGAGCCGTTTCAAGCATTTTAATGCCCAGCCCTCTACGCCCGGCTATACCTGATGTAATGCATTCATTCATCCTCGCAATACGTTGAGCCAAGGAAGCATGGGTGCCGGACAGGTGAGGTTGGAAAAACCGCGTTATCTTATTTCGAGTCGAATCGTAATTATTGCTCGCGCTTTCCTGGTCTGCGATGCAGATTAAGAGCTTAATGCATCGCTCAAAGTATCTCGATTCATACGCAAGTAACTGCAACAAATTGATAATTGCTGTTCGTTGTGGGTTGTAGCGTGATTTAATATTCTCAAAATTAGACGTAACAAGCGTTTCTTCAATCCGCTCAAGCAAAGCTCCAGGGGCAACTGGGGCGACATAATTAAGTATTCGTGTCGATACATCATCCAAGTTTACTATCTGCCCAAGCAGCCCTTCAGGGTGCAACCAAGCTTTAACGATCTCTTTAGCCACAGCATGGTCGTGTAGCAGTCCCAACCTGTGTGCGAACGACATCAATAAACGTTGCCGCCCGGGGTTTTCAAAGGTCGCCCTAAGCTGATCAACCGGGATACTATCAAGTGCAGATGCTGCCAACTTGTTAGCAATTGCTTGGGGAAGAATCGCTCTCCAGTGAGATCTTTTCTGAACAAGATGACGTTCCATCAACTGCTTAACAGCTTTGTATAACTGGATTCTGGGATACCCAAAGAGCGCCCCCAATATTTCCAATTCATCGGTAGCAGCATCTGTACTCGATACCGAGAAAGAATACACCAGTGACAATATTTCAGCTTGCTCCCGTAAATTGCCGTCGGGATGATTACGCTGTTCAAACAAGCGATTAAACAACTGCGCATCAGAAAGCAAAGCCAAACTCTCACCTTCTTTCACTCTTTCCGCTATAGCCAATGCAACTCTTGCATTCCCATCTGCGAACTCAGCAATACGTCGGGCATTATTCTGACCAATAGCCGAGAAGCGACGGATAAGAAGTTGCTCTGCCACCTCTGGACCATCTGTCTCAATATGGATGACCTCAGTTGTCTGTGGTTTGTCATCCCTAATGTCGTACTCGATCGTGATGAGGCTTACTTCTTTTCCTGCGGCTGATACTTTGCTGGCAAGCGAAGCATGGAGTTCTGATGGGCAATTATCAAGGATCATAATTGCTCTTCGGCCTTCAGCGAGTAGCTTATCAAGCATTGCTGTAGCCGATGGTACTGGCTCAGAGCCAGTGTCAACATAAATAGCTACTGTCCGATCAAGCGCATCTGTTCCAACTGTTTCATCAAAGAGCGCCTGAACGATTCGAGTCTTCCCAACTCCAGACAATCCTGTAATACGAATCGCCTTATTCGTCGAACGAATAAGTGCTCGCATTGGGTTAATTGCTTCAGCAATTCTGAGTTTTTGCCCCTTTCCCGACGGTAGGGAAATGGTTACACCTGGGGCTGAGATTAAAGTGTCTGAAACACCTTGTGGTGGGTTGCTCCACGCACCGTATGGTTGCCAACCAGAATACCCTTGTCCAAGCTTTCCTTTTACCCACAGCATGACTGATGGGTGTTGGCGCAGCCATTGAATGAGTTTGGAACGGTCGTAGAAATTAAGATGAAGATTGCTTTTGTTAGGATCATCTTTTACTGCATCCCTCATCGCTTTAAGACGATCTGTCTTTCCAGACGGCGAGCAATCATCACTTAGGCTGACAATGATGTAGCTGCCCTGTTTTCTGGCTTGTTCAGATATGATGGGTGAAAGCGCTTTACCGGTGCCCATTTCCTTCTCAATTGCAGCCTTTGGCATCTTATGTTTCTTTACCTGGAAGACCGTATCAGGCCTTATAAGAAAGCCAGGTTTCAGTTGTTCAACTGGAACCTGAACATGGATATCAATTCCTCCGTCAGGGGCCGTAATTGAACCAGACCAATTTACACATGCTGGGCTATAGCCAAGCATTGCCACTTCAGCTTCTGCTAGCCGAGCTATCAACTCTTCTAGCTGGGTATCGGAGAGCCGAAGTAATTCGTCCTTTTCAATGTCAAAGATTGCCACGCCTTCACCTTAGTAAAAAATTTATGTCCTAGCTCTTACATTATGGACACTTACTCATCCGTTCCTCTCACATAAGAGCGGGTAAGCGCTGTTTGAGTTTTTCGCTTTGCCTAGATGAAACCTGGCGAATAAATGAACCAAGCCCAGCGTTTGCGCATAACAATCGTCGCACCAGCGTGCAAAGACGCGTTGACTTTATAATCTCGCCCGGTCAGATAAGCATGGGAGCGTCAGTTATTATTAATTATGGTATTTGGTCGTACTCAAAGCGGCATGCATAAAGCTTTTTAGTCGCTTGGTATTCCGTACGAGTGAATTTGTCGATGCGCCCACACTCAGAGATAAGATGCAGGTTTTTCCGTGCACGAGAACCGATGACATACAGCAGTTTCATCGCGCTATCTTGCCCGTTGCGGTCATTTCTGTTTGGCAGCATGTTCTCCAGCAGTGCATAGGCAATGACGGCATCGAACTCCGCCCCTTTGATACCGTGGATTGTTGATATCGTGATGCCGGTTCGACTCTGGAAAACCTTCCTGAAAGTGGCAATGTCTCCGATCATTTCTGTGCCTTCCTTCTTCAGTCTGTCGATCCTTGCCTGTGAACTTTCGAAGAATGCCTCGTAATGCTCGTGAAGCTGCGTGAATTCCTGAATGTCGAAAGCTAGATTCGAAAACAGCTTATCGAAGAAGAACCTGAGATAAACCAGCCCATCTGTAGCATCAATGGTGATGGTATTACACTCCCTCAACAAGCTCTGCCGCGTGAGCATGGATACATTTGCGCCTACTCCCTCAAGATCATTGAGAACCTCTCCAGCCCAACGCAGTCTGCGCACGTACATGCCAGGAGACGCCTGTGTAAGAGCGATCCTTGATAACTTGTACCAAAAATTATCCAGATCCCGCGCGAACGGCACCATGCCGGGGCCGTCAAACGCATACTCGGGCATGCTAGCGACCAAACGACGCGTCATGCTCGCCAAGTGCATCCACTGAGGCGCGAGGATGCAAACCTCATGAGGCGGAATGCCAATGGTCTCGATATTGAAGCGGATGAGCCGGATCAACTCATCTTCCAGTCCGTCTTTGCTCACCGAATCATTGAACGAAATCAGGCTGGGGTATGCCTTGTCGTTGGATGCGGCCTCAATACGCGTGTCGTATACGTTGTAGTTTCCGAAGTACTTGATGATGCGTTCGGAAGAACGATAGTTCTGGGAAAGTTCAAGCTCCTTTAGCTTGATGCCAGCCATTGACTGGAACTCCTCGAAGGAGATTGGGTACCCACCTAGTGATTCATAGATGGCTTGATTTGGGTCGCCGACAATGAAAGCTTTCGTTCCCTGACCCGCTTTCAGAATGGACGCAATGATGGAGTACTGAATGCGCTTCGTATCCTGATACTCATCGACCAGTATGAAGGAAAATAGCTGCCCGAGAATGGCGCTGATCTGAGGCTGCGCAGCGATCAACTGATAGGCGTAGTAGAGAATCAATTCAAAGTCGATCTGTCGGGTTTCCCGGAGATAGTCGAAGTATTGCTCCAGGATTTCAGCGAGACCTGTGTATTTCCAGTCTTGCGGGCACGAAATTACATAGCCCTTATCGGTAAAGAAATACTCGCAGTCCCAGAAGGTGATTTTTGGCTTCTGATAGGGTTGGCACAGGTTCTCCAGCACCTTTTCGCGCTCATGCAGGTCAATGACTCGAAAACCGCGATCCAGCGCTTCGTGGTAGATGCCATAAGGCTTCAGTATCCATTCGAGACAAAATGAATGGATCGTGCCTATCCAGAGCCTGGATGTATCAACCCCGAGGTTTTCAATACGCTCATGGATCTCGTCTGCAGCGCGATGAGTATAGGTGATCGCGACGATGAACTGCTTGTTCGACCCCAACTGCGACAATTCATAGGCAATTTTGTAGGTGAGAGTGCGTGTTTTTCCGCTGCCAGGACATGCAATGAGAAATACGCTGCCAGGCTCGCGGATGGCGGCATCTTGCTCAGAATTCAGATCCCCATCATCCCATGTGAACATAGCTAGAAGACCTCAAGTACATCGTTAATACGATCATCAGGAAAATCAGCGAACATCTCATTTTTAATGCCGACGAAGTCGATGTCGCCATTTTTAAACAGCTGTAACTTGGTTCTAAATTCAGCCAGGGTCTTAGGGTTTACAAATGGATCGTCCTCTTCTATGAAGTTCATTCGATAGCTAAGGATGTTGAACCAGACTTCTTTTTTTACTACCGGATGGGCAAAAGCAATAGCGTCGAGTATGTATCGAGGAATAGCAGTATATGGATCAACTTTTTTTCCGAGTAAAATGGCAAACCAGCCTTTACCCTGATTTTCCGCCATAGTCAGAACACGTTGACCGTATCGGGTGATATCCCCGGAATTAAGACTTGCCTTAGCCTTTGAGATAGTTGACTCGTCGCTGTAAACGCTGGGAAGTACCGCTATGACTTTACGAGCGTTCCCAGCTGTTACGAAATCAACTTCAAATGTGTGAGGAGCGAAGAACGGCGCTATCCAGTCATTATCCTTGCAAAAAGCTTCCAGTTGCACTTTTCGCGCCAGGCCTTTTTTCTCGGATGCCTGATACTTTGCCTTGCGCTTCGCTATCGCCACGCTCTCACCGTCCACCGCTTCAGTGTCAATAATAGATTTATCAAGATCGGTGACAATGCTGCACCGCTTGCGAATACGGTCATCATGAAACAGGACAGCCACATTCTGAAAACCGGTGCTGCGGATGTTAATGAGACTAATGCCAAGTTCATCCAAGCTGATACCTAACACTTTCTTGACCAAAATTGGGATCAGAATTTCTTCTGCATCGCCTTCCACCAAGATGACACTCTTGGCAAACAGCAGGTTGCTGCGCACGGCATCAAGGTAGCGCTGAATATTACCAATCTCCTCAGGCTGCAGCCCAGAGGCGGGTTGATAAGCTTCGCACCGCCCTCCGTCCCTTCCGAGAATGTTTACATTCTGAACATTGCTGATTTCAGAGATGTGGGTCGAATGCGTCGAAAAGATGATCTGTGTGTCGTCGTAATTGAGCCTGTCGAATAGCGTTTTCTGGATATGTGTGTGGATGTGAGCTTCTGGTTCCTCGATCAACAGAAAGTTGGCGATTGACTGTCTAGCTTTCCGATACTTGAACTCCAGCAACTTGAGAGTAAGGAAGATAAGATTAGCGCCACCCAAGCTTAAATCCTGAATGGGACCCTCATGATCTTCGCCGGACTCGCCGACGAACAGCTTGAGAGACTGAAATAACTTATCGGCCTCTTCAGGAAGATCAGATTTAATCGACAGAGAGGAGGGAGAGTACGCCTCACCCGCAGCATCCTTGATGGTGCCGCTGATGTCGGTGCGCACATTCTGCACATCAGGAAGTGCCTCTATTGAATCGTTGAGCTCTTTTACCTTATCGGTGATAGCGTTAAACCACACGGGGTCAATATCACCACTCTTGCTCTTCAGCAAGGTCAGTAGAGGGTTGGTTCTGTTGTTGTGAAACTCCGCTACAACGTCCCGTAATGCCTGGACAAAGGTAAACGAGATTTCTTTGGAAACAGAAAGCACACTTGGGATTTTGGCACCAATGCACCGAAACTCCGTTTCCTCGTTAAATCTCACGTTCTGGAAGTCACCGACAACCTGCCTGTAGAAGGTTTCATCATTGAAGTCCGCTTCGCTGCGCCCCGTGAAAATTGTCTCGTAGTCGTCAATAGTTATCGGGCCGAGAATAGATTCCAGACCAGCATGATCACCTTCATCCAGTTGGGAAAGGCGCAACCTGATTTCCTTCTTCGGGCGAAAAATAAGGTTATAGGTGGCCTTGCCAACATTTTCTTTTTCAGCAAGCCCCGTACCGTGTAAAAATAAAGCCTGGACTGCTTCATCTGCAGAAATCTCTTCGAACTCCAGACTGATGATGATCCAGTGTCCCTGCCATCGCCCCAAACCGCGATGGAAGTCACTTTTATCCAATCGATAAGCCGAACGAATCATATTGTCATCAAGCAAGAGTCTAATGGCTCTGAAGAGATTTGTTTTTCCTGCGCCGTTTTCACCAATAATCGTGTTGGTACCTTTATTGAACAACAGCTTTGTATTGGCGAAGTTTCTATAGTTGAGCAGGCTGAGCTTGGATATATGCATGGAAGTCTCATTATTTTGAGGCCTGCCCAACTTGTCAGTTGGCTTTCCTCATGGAATGTAGAGATTCAAGATACTACTGAAGATGCATTGACCAAAGCTGATATTATCAACAGCTTGAGTGGAATCAATATCTCGGCAGGTAGCTGCTTCTTAGCGATCTAGGTAACCCCAGGTAAGGACGTTTATGAAGACGTGTACTTCACCATACGCAACTTTCAGAAGGGAACTACCTACCTCACCTTCAAGCGCCCTGAATTAGTAGAGAAGATGAACAACATCATTGCTAAGTATTATCCGAACCAGCTCCCACCTGCGACTAACCAGCGTTGTTAGATGCTCAAAAATGAGCCAAAAAAAATAAAAAAAATGTTTTAGGCACCCTCTTAGGCACCAGTGAAAAGTTGAATTGATAAATTAATATTTTAATTCAGTATGTTAGAAAACCGGTTCAGACTCCGCCAGCACCAAATAAAACAAGGGGTTACGTGAAAACGTAGCCCCTTTTCTTTGTCCATGTCCATTTTGCGTCCACTCAGGTTAAAGATACGCTGCAGATGGTCACACAACTCCAGTCTGTTTTTACAATCCTTTCGTTAGCCGCTTACTGATGGCTTTGGTTACTGCATCGGTTTGCATATCTAACCAGCTATTATATGTAGTGTTCTGAATGATGAAGTTTTCCCATTCGTCATCAGGAATGGCTTTAAAATCTTCGACTGAATTAACTTGAAAGCCTGATTTTTCGAATAACTCTTCAAGTGACCTGAATGATGAACATTCACTCAGAAATTCATTGGTGAATATCTCATCAAAACGCAATTCAGTAGTGCTGGCCACCTCATGCATGTTTTGTTTTAACCTATTAATTTTACTAGAAAAACCATTAGACATATGAACTATCCTC
Organism: Kosakonia sp. MH5; assembly: GCF_009935945.1. Lineage (NCBI taxonomy): Bacteria > Pseudomonadati > Pseudomonadota > Gammaproteobacteria > Enterobacterales > Enterobacteriaceae > Kosakonia > Kosakonia sp. MH5. Next base: position 9,453 of record NZ_QODH01000010.1, read on the forward strand.
TGTGCGTAGGATTTGATGGCGAGCTAAGGCAAAATTATTATATTTACTATATGATGAATGTGATCACCTTACAATTATGGTTTTTTTTGTTGTCTGCAAAAAAATCATTTTTTTTATGAGTTATAAAACATCTGTGAGCCTCACGGCGATAAAATGGCGATAGGTATTGACGCAACCAACAGAAAAATTGTGATTAGTGCCGCATGTCTAACACAGAATGTAGCCCTTCCGTTTTCTATACCCGCATTATGTGCATGCACAAATTCATAGTATTTAATTCATTTATATCTTTACGGTTCCAGCTGCACATGTTGCATTAGAGGAGTTCTTTTTTATACATACCCATACCTTTCCATAACATAAAAAAGCACGGAGTTCTTTATGTATGTCCGCGCCGCGAAGTAATGATGAATAGCAAGGTTTTTACACGGCGTGTGCATACACCGCAAAGCTGTTAAATATTCGAGATCTATTTAACTTCTTGTGATGGATAACATCTCACCACATAAGCGAAATGCATCTAAATAAATCACTTGCGCCCATAAACTCACAAGAATAAAAGCTATATTTCTTTTACTGCAATAGATATGAACAAGTATAACTGTCTATTATTGCAAACGATTATGCTTACAGTAATATGCCATTAACTATATAATCTTCAACTTTATCATCAATGAGATCACCTGTTATTTTTAGCGCTCCTTTACAACCTATTTCAACATGATAATTTTCCCCATCCAAGATTATGTTGAACCCAATCTTCATCAATTCAGACTTAATGTCACGCAAAAAAGATTCAGTCTTTTCGATTAAATCAAGGTTAGAAGATATAACCATCTTCACACGAGATTCTTTGAAAAACTCATGAGATTTAAGCTCGATATCAGTTAAATTAACATCGAATTCCCTATTTCGCAGCAACGACAGGATATCATTTAACCTTATGATTTTGTTGGATATAGTGCATTGAAAACCTAATGATTTTAACAAGTCAGTTCTGAACGGCGTAAGAGATCTTGTCGGATTTATTATCTGAAGCATGTTGTCTTTAATTTTCACTTCATTAATAGCATAGTCTACCGTGGTATTTTCATACTCATCTCCGAAAGGCGTCACAACCTTGTCAATATTAATAATTTTTTTAATATGCCGAAAGTAGACTCCACTGTTATTGCTTTTATGCACACTAAACCCTGAATTTGCATCTTTTGTAAAACGATGCTCAATAAAACGATTAACGATTTGCTCGTTGTTTAAAGGCGATTCGAAATCATAAAATACAATTCTTTTTTCCATATTACTAATCCTTTGATTGCAATGAAGAATAGACTTTAAGTGCAGTTTGATAGATTAGTTTACCTATGTTTTCTTGCTCGCTCTTCAAAGGATTTTCTGTTGTAACATTAAGCTTATCTCTATTAGAAAATCGCTGAACGGCTTTAACACAATACTTCAAGCCTTTAGCTTTATCCTTGTCACTAAATTCAATCTCAACAGTATAACAATCAGACTTATCAGAGCCCGTTGCAGGATTAATTTTACGAATTTTCCAAGTTATTTTATAGATATAGTAATTTTCAACGTTCAAACCATTATATATTTTTGATGTTAAAATTTGTCTTCCACGTAAAATAGCATTTCTCACTTCACCAGTGAAGGCTTCATCTATTGAATCAGAATCATTTACAGAGGAATTGTCCTGTTTTTCCTTATCTTCAATTTTTTTAACGGCTACAGTTACAACATCGTAAACATCATAGTTGTCAATCTCATTAATAATTCTAAGAAAAAAGTCATTTCTTAACGGTATGGCTGAGTATTCGAAATCAAACTCTATAGGCTTTAACTCTGTGCTTAGCTTTTCTGAAAGTTGTTTAATTAATTGCTCTTTGATAATTGCTCCAACTTTATTCGCTGGATAATGCAGCATGGCACCTGTTTCAGTTATATCACATTCAACAATTCCTTTCCGGAAGGACTTTTGCCGCATAGGTGGTTTTGAGTGATCAATTTCAACATATTCGAAATCAATTTTTACTTTTTTACTATTGAGTCTCGTAACATCCGCTGTTATCTGTCTTTCCTCTAAAACCCCTTTTATTGACTCAAAAGTATTTAAAATTTTATCCGCAGAGACTTTTTTATCAATATCAATACTTGACTTACTTTCTTTTTTATCTTGATTGGCAAGTATAGATGACAAATATACATACTCAAAATAATCGAACCTTATAAATTTTAGTATATCTATAAGTTCCTCCTTTGAAGAAAGAGGAGAGACTATTATATTTCGTTCTTTTAGCATATTTATTAAATGAGAAGGTTTTACTTTCTGCGCTAATAAACCATCTCTAATGTTTTGATCATTCATATAATAGATACTATACCCAAATTTTTTCTCTGTGCTACTCATGGTAATACTCCAATCTCAATTGCCGAAAATTGCGGGGTCACCTGATCAATAGTGCCTTTCACCATAGCGTTAGCTAGAGCTATAGAATCCTCCTCACTACGGCCTAGAGAATAATAATACTTGCGTATAGAGTTCAATAAATTATGTGCTGCGTGCTCATTTTTTTTTGTTAGTTTAATTCTCACATTACTCGTATTGTTTATGATTTGATAATAACTCAAGGCATCAATAAAATAATCAAACTCATCATCCTCTGCACCGTCCTTAGTGTAGTAGATTAGATATCCAGCTTTTTCATTTTCGCAATCCGCATGCTTAATAATAATCCACGGGGAAGAAAGAACGTTAATTGTTGCTGGTTCTGAATAATCATGATCGAAATGATTTTTTATTAAAATCTCATTTGGATGAAAGAAGCTAAATTTATTTTTACTAGGCAACTCACCATTTCCGATCATCACACGAATATCATTAGCAATACTATTTAAAACATTTATCTTAGATGGGGAAAAAATATAAATCAACTTTTCACTAGCCAAATGATTATGTTCAATCCCAATTTCTTTTATTATTTCAGAAAAATTTCCGTTATATCCCCCGCAATGATTATAAACAAAAAGCATTCCAATCACAGACCAATTCCCTTCTGGCTTAAACAATTTCTTCCAATTCTTATTGGAAGATGCACAATTAGTAGCATAAGAAAGAGAATCGACGGCTTTATTAACCTGCTCTTTTGTTATAGAACCTTTTGCATAACTTTTAAGGTCCGTATTAATATATTTAATCTCATTATCATAGGGATCTCTATAATAAAAAACGCAATCAGAAGGATGATCTTTTTTCCCCCCATGCTCCTCAGGACTATCGCAGCCCCAACTATGATCAGAAACAATTTTCCTGTTCCATTTAAAAATGGAGAACAAATTATTTGCCACTTTTTCTGCCATTTCAGAAATATGCTTTGTTTCACTCATTAGATTATCCATATAAAATTGAGAGCATGTCAGATATGCTACCGCCCTCAGCGAGGAAAACTGATAGTAACGGGCGTTTGATTGCCTAAGCATTAAGAACGACTTTGATTTTAAAACATAATATTCTCTCCGAAGCAACTGTCAATTTGAATCGATACGACTTTAAGCCCCCGTCTGATAATTTTATATATATTATATCGAAAGGAGCCACAAAGTACCCATGCATGACCGAATCAGTGCTGATTAATCGTTCATTTTAGCCATCCAAGCAGTCATAACATATTCAGCGATGAAAAAAACCAACCAGTTTTGCAAATTTCACCTGGCCATAATCAAACCCGTAAATACAGGCTTTTTGAGTAACAACCTTGCGGATAGTAGCTACCGCCATAGATCACTGATTTTTTTATAGCTTCTTTTTAGGTGATGTTTGAAAAAACATTGATTGTTATCGTAAGCATTCTTCTTCCTTGCAGGATTTCCAGTGTCACCAACTCGCCCATAAGCCCTGCCACATCTGGGCATTAGCTCTCATACCGCATCGTCATTACTCACGACCACCGATCCATTTCTGTGACGTAAAATCACAAAAAATCTTTTAAAACATACAGATGAATTTTCTGCAAGATCCTTTTCGGATCCTGAAAACTGAAAAATGCTGAAATCCTTTTCAATCTTTTCAGTCTGGCTTTTCCCGTAAGCCGCCAGCCGTGGCGCGGTCTGGCCGTCTGGTTTGAAGAAAAATAAAACTGAAAAATTTCCCCGATCCAAAACCCGCAGGCGGGTGCGGTGTAGTGCCGTTTTTGTCTGTGACGACTTTATTTTGTCGGCGCGTGGCTGCGCCAGCGAAGCGGGACGAGTGCGATCGTGTTGATGGGGTGCGAGGCGATGATGCGGGGCGTAACGCGCTCAGAACGCGCCGTAGCGCGTCTGGTGAGGGGTACAAAAAAGCCCGCAGGGCGCGGGCTGTCGGGAGGGGATCAGGCGATGATGCCCTGGTACTTGCTGCGGGTCTGTCCTGCCCTGCCAGCCGTCTGCGTAAAGGCGCTGGCGTTGGTCGGCGTGTCGGTGTCGGGGTGGGTGTGGCTCGCGCACTGCTGCGCCAGCTCTGCCAGCTGTTCTTCCCTGGCGGCACGTCTGCCGGTTGCGGAGGCGCGTGTATGAAACAGACCACCATCCCCATCGATGCTCTCAAATATCTGGAGCACCTGCGCACAACACAGCTGCAAGTCACCACCGCCCTGCCCTGTTCAGGCCTCTGGCTTATCTACCAGCGCAGTGTGATGACGGATCGGCTTGACGCAGCCCGAACGCTGAAACTTGCGCGGTCAAATCGGGGGGAGCAGTCATAAATCAGCGAGAGGCCAGCGCAGGAGGAGTCGTATTAGATTCAGATTTCACTAACAATCACGCCAAACAAAACCCCGCAAGACCTTCGCCCGACGGGGTTTTTATTCTAAAGCAACGAACCTCACGCCACTTCCGCGCCATTCACCCCCATAAACTGGCGGATGCGTTGCAGCGCTGGTGTCGCTTCGCCGTGGCGAATATTTTCCGGCGTGGTATCGGCCTGAATAGTGCCTTTATCCATCAGCACCACGCGGTCAGAAATCGCCAGCGCAAAATCCATTTCGTGGGTCACAATCACCATGGTCATCCCTTCCCGCGCGAGATCGCTTATCACTTTCAGCACTTCGCCGACGCGTTCCGGATCCAGTGCCGAGGTCGGTTCGTCGAACAGCATAATATCGGGCGATAGCGCCAGCGCGCGGGCAATCGCCACCCGCTGCTGCTGCCCGCCGGAAAGTTGGTGCGGATATTTGTTCATATGGGCCAGCAGGCCGACTTTATCCAGCAGCCACAGCGCCTGCGCACGCCGTGCGGACTCCTGCTCCGGCTGCTGGTGATAACGCTGCGCCAGCATCACGTTCTGCAAAATGGTGTAATGCGGGAACAGATTAAAACCCTGAAAAACCATGCCGATGCGGCGAATACCCTGCTTGCGTAAACGGGAGTGGCGGTTGTCGCCGGCCTGAATAAAACTTTCGCCAAATAGCACAATCTCACCGCTATCCAGCGTCTCCAGACCATTAATACTGCGGATAAGCGTGGTTTTCCCGGAACCGGAAGGCCCGATCACGCTGACCACTTCGCCAAGCGCGACCCGTAAATCAATATCCTTAAACACCGGGTTTTGCCCCCAGGTTTTCTGGATCTGTTTCATCAATAACGCGTCGGGCGTACCGTGCTGTTCGACAGCCTGACGTTTAGCCAACGGCACGGCCTGCTGGCGCAGCGCGTCAAGCTGGTTATCATGCAAGGTTTGCGGGGTTTTCACCTGCACGTTCGCCCAGCGCTCCAGCGCCTGGAACAGCAAACTGAAGACGGAAACGATCAGCACGTAATAGACCGCCACCGCCGCTAGCGTCTCCATCACCAGAAAGTTTTCCGCGTAGAGTCGCTGCCCGGTCATCAGCAACTCCGGCAGAGAAATCACCGACACCAGCGAAGTCTGTTTAACAATAGTAATAAACTCATTCACCAGCGCCGGTAACGCAATGCGCAGCGCCTGCGGGATCACCACCTTCCGCTGAATGCCGAGGTAGCTGAAACCCAGCGCATAGCCGGCCTCATGCTGGCCCTTCGCCACCGAGATCAGGCCGCCGCGGTGGATCTCCGCCATATAAGCCACTTCAACCAGAATGGTGGCAAGAAGCCCGGCAAAAAAAGCATTGCCGAGCACCGCGCCGCTGGCCGGGAACATCTGCGGCAGGTTATAAACAAACACCACCAGCACCAGCAACGGCACGCTGCGAAACAACCAGATGTAGACCTGGCAAACGCTTTTCAGCCAGAGAGGGCCGGATAACCTGGCGCTGGCGACCACAAACCCCAGCACCAGTCCCGCGCACCAGGCAAGCACGCTGAGTTCCACCACGGTGACGCTGGCTTGCCAGAATGTCGCCATCGAAAACAGTGAAAAGAAATAGTCCCAGTTAAATGTCATGCGTGCCGCTCCCTTATCTGGTGAGGCCAGGCGCTATCAGCGCGCCTGGGTCTCGGTGATGCCATAACGGGCGTATTTTTGCAGCAGCGCGGCGTATTTACCGTTTTCACGCAGGGCGTTCAGCGCGGCGGTAATTTCGGTTTTCAGCGCGGTGTTGCCTTTCTTCACATAAATCCCCAGCGTCTGCGGATAAATGGTCTGCGGCGAGGTGATTTTGACGCGGCCATTGCTGCGCTCAGCGAACATACTCACCGCGCCAGCAATATCCACCTGCGCCTGCACATTGCCGGAAAGCAGAGCCTGCAACGTCTCCGGCGCAGTGGGGAACTCTTTCACGGTGATGCGTTCTTTACCGTTTGCTTTACAGTAGTTTTCCGACAGATCACGCAGTTTGGTCACCCATGAAGTGCCCTGCTGCAAACCGACGGTTAAGCCGCACAGATCCTGTTCGGTTTTTGGTGCGACCTTGCTGTCGCTGCGCACCATAATGTAGGCCCCGGTATCGGCATAAGGAATGGCGTCGGCCTGCGCGATGCGCCCTTCGGTGATGTACAGCGCGGAAATCACCGTGTCGTGACGATTGGCGTTCAGCCCGAGGATCAACCCGGCGAATTTGGTGTCGGCCAGTTGCAGTTTCAGGCCCATTTGATCGCTAAGGAGCTGTGCCAGCTCAGCATCAAAACCAACAATTTTATTATCCTGCCAGGATTCAAACGGCGGATAGGCCACTTCCAGCCCGACTTTCAGTTCTCCGGGCGTCAGAATGCCGTCTGCGGCGCTGGCCGCCGACATGCCCGCCATCAGCGCCGCTGCGGCGCAAAGCCCACGTAACATTTTCATTTTTTTCATTCCCCTGCTCCTGTAGAAAGCCGCCGCCGATGATGCGCATCAGCAAGCTGGCAAAGTAGTTCAAACATCATGGTGGCACCGGTCAGGCTGGTCAGATTGCCCTGATCAAACGGTGGCGAGACTTCCACCACGTCGGCTCCCACCAGATTTAACCCCTGTAATAAACGGATCCCTTGCTGCCCCTGTAGCGAGGTCAGCCCGCCGATTTCCGGCGTTCCGGTTCCCGGCGCGTACACCGGATCCAGCACATCAATATCAAAACTCACATAGGTCGGCTGCTGACCCACAATGGCTCTGGCCCGCGCCATGACTGCTGCCATGCCCTCTTCGACTACCTGCTCCATGCGAATCACCGTGATGCCGTTGTCTTCGGCCCAGCGATGATCTTTTTCGCTGAACAACGCGCCGCGAATGCCAATCTGCACGGTGCGTTTCGGATCCAGCACGCCCTCTTCCACCGCGCGGCGAAACGGTGTGCCGTGGGTAAAGCGCTCGCCGCCGAAATAGGTGTCGTTAGTATCGGAATGTGCATCAAAATGGATCATTCCCAGCGGCTGCTCACGCCCTAACGCCCGTAAAATGGGTAGCGTCGTCAGGTGATCGCCACCGGCGGTCAACGGCATCACCTTTTGCTCATGCAGCGCGCGGTACCAGGCCTCGATCAGCACCAGCGTGTCCTGCACATCTACCGGGTTGACCGGCACATCCCCCAAATCACCGACGCGGGCCTGGTCATACGGCGACTGAAAAGTCACCGGATGCACCCGCCGTACCAGGCTGGAGGCATTGCGTAATTCACGCGGGCCGTGCCGGGTTCCCGCCCGGTTGGTGGTGCCACCATCCCACGGCACGCCAACCACGCCGATATCGAGCGATGCAATTTGCGCGCCAAACGGCAGGCGAAAAAAGGTCGGCAGCCCGCTGTAGCGCGGAATTTCGCCGCTTTGCGGCTGCGGGTAATCCACTGGCGTTGAATGATTCACAGACGTTTTTCCCCCTGATAATGAACACCGGGCAACACACACAACATTTCGTACAGCAGGTTGGCGCCAAGCTGCGCCGTGATCCCGCTGATATCGTAAGGCGGAGAGACCTCCACCAAATCGCCGCCAATCAGGTTCAAGCCGCGGCAGCCACGTACAATCTCCAGCGCCTGAATCGCGCTCAGCCCGCCGACTTCCGGCGTGCCGGTGCCTGGCGCCCAGGCGGGATCGATGCTGTCAATGTCATAGGAAAGGTAGACCGGCCCGTCGCCGAGCATTTCGCGGATCTCTGCCATCAGCGGCGTCAGGCTTTTATGCCAGCACGCTTCTACCGGGATCAGTCGAAATCCCTGCTCCACGCCCCACTGGAAATCGCCGCTGGCATAGCCCTGCGCACGCTGGCCAATCTGCACCACGCGTTTGCAGTCCAGCAGCCCCTCTTCCACCGCCCGGCGGAAGGTGGTGCCGTGGGCAATCTTCTCGCCAAACATCTCGTCGTTGGTGTCGGTGTGGGCATCCACATGAATCAGCCCGACCGGGCCATGTTTTTTGGCGAGCGCGCGCAGGATCGGCAACGTCAGGGTGTGATCGCCACCGAGCGTCAGCGGGATCACCGGCCACGCATTGAGTTCGCTATAAAACGCTTCGATAAGATCGACAGACTTCAGCAGGCTGTAGGTATTGATCGGCACATCGCCAATGTCCCCCACCTGCAATGACTCAAACGGCGCAGCGCCGGTCGCCATGTTGTACGGGCGAATCATCACCGATTCGCTGCGGATATGGCGCGGGCCATAGCGGGTACCGGCCCGCTGCGACGTACCGACATCCAGTGGAATGCCGACAAACGCCACATCCAGCCCGGCCGGGCTATCGCAATACGGCAGACGCATCATGGTGCTGCGTCCGGCGAAACGGGGCATGTCGTTACCGCTCTGCGGCTGGTGAAAAAGAGTTTCCATGCTGACTCGCTCCTCGCAATACAGGGTGTGTTGCGAAGATAGTGCCCGGGGGGAAACGGCGGAAAAATAGCAAAATACAAAAAATTAGTTTAGAAAAGTGAAAACTAATTACGCGCGAAAAAGAGGGCAATCGACTGTCATGGCTGCAAAATTTCCCAATCTGCGGTTAATGCATATTTTCGTCACCGTGGCGAAACATCAGGGCTTTGCCAGCGCGCAACAGGATCTCAACCTGACGGTATCGGCCATCAGTAATTACATGAGCGAACTGGAAGAGAAGCTGGGTTTTGTGCTGTGCCGCCGGGGGCGGGGAGGTTTTGCACTCACGCCGAAAGGCGAAGCGTATTTGCAGCAAAGCATGACGCTACTGAATACGCTGGAAAACTTTGAGCGCTACACCGCCTCGCTGCGCGGCGAACAGGGCGGGACGCTCAACCTTGGCGTCATTGACTCGACCATTACCGACCCGATGTTGCCGATCACCGATGCAATTGGGCAGTTCAGCGATCTCTTTCCGCTTGTGCATCTGAATCTGCAAATCAAAAACCCGAACGCCCTGCTACACGGCATTTTAAATAATGAACTGGATATCGCCGTCGGCACCTTTTCATTACAGGGAAACAGTGTGGTTTCGCATCCGCTGTACCGCGAGCAGCACTGGTTATATTGCAGCGATCAGCACGAATTATTCGGCGTGCGCCATCCGACCGTCGCGCATATTTCGCAGATGCGCATGGTGACCCGCAGCTACTGGAGCGCGGCGGATCTGGGTAAAAAAGGCTTTAAGCAGAGCGTGGCCAGCGTGGAGAGTATGGAAGCGCAGTTGATGCTGATCCTGTCCGGAAAATACATCGGTTATTTACCAGAACACTATGCGCTGCCGTGGGTGCAGCAGCAACGCCTGCGCGCCCTGCTGCCGACCGATTACGGCTACCAGGCGCCGTTTTCCCTGATCTTCCGCCGCGGGCGCAGCAAAGAGATCCTGATCCGCACGCTGCGCGATTTACTGCGCAGCGCGTCGAAATCGTGGAAAACGCGGCGTTAGCAATGCCAAAACAAAAGGCGCGTCCTGCGCCTTTTGTTCGTTTATTACCGCATTCCCGGCCCCTGATACATACCACCACCGCCGCCGTGACCACCACCGCCAGGGCCACCACCGCCGGGTCCCCACGGTCCCCAGGGGCCAATACAACCGGTCAGCGCGCAGGCGCTGGCTAACATCAGCACGGCAAAAACTACTTTTTTCATATCCACTCCTCAGGGACATCACAGGTAAAACAAAACATTACTCGGACTGGCTGGCATGCCAGCCGCCGCCAAGCGCGGCAATCAATTCGACGCTCGCCACCCACTGCGTGCTCTGTAGCGACAGCAGGCTCTGCTGCTCGCTCAGGCTGCTGTTTTCGGTAGTAGCCACGTCGAGGTAATCAATCATCCCGGCTTCATACTGGTTGCGGGTTACGCGCGCGGATTCCTGCGCGGCATCGGAAGCGCGCTGCTGCGCGGCAATTTCCCCTTGCAGGGTATTCAGCTCCACCAGCCCGTCTTCCACTTCCTGCAACGCCGACAGCACCGTTTGCCGGTAGGTCGCGACTTTGCTGTCATACGCCGCGCGCGCCTGATCGACTTCGGCAGACGTCGCGCCGAAATCAAGCAGCGTCCCGCTCAGCGATGGCCCCAACGACCAGACGCGGTTCGGCAGCGAGAACAGGCTCTGAATGGCAGAGGCGCTGACGCCGCCGCTGGCGCTTAAACTCAGATCCGGATAGTAACCGGCCACCGCCACGCCAATCGCCGCATTGGCCGCAGCGACATTACGTTCTGCTTCGGCAATGTCCGGCCGGCGCTGCAACAGCCCGGCGGGCAAGGTTTGCGGAATGGCGGGCATCGTGGCGCTGAGTTTTGCCACCGGCAGGCTGAAATCGGCAGGTGCTTTACCCAGCAGAATGGCGATGGCGTGCTCCAGTTGTGCGCGTTGCCACTGGTAGTCCTGCGCAGTCGAGCGGGCGCTTTCCAGTTGCATTTGCGCCTGCGCCAGCGTGCCGCGCGATTCGCTTCCAGCCTGATATTTATTGTTGATGACCGTCAGATAGCGCTCATAAGCGGCAACGCTGCGCTGGTAGAGGGCGATTTTTTCGTCCATCACCCGCAGTTCGAAATAGTCCTGCGCCAGTTCGGATTGCGCGCTCAGCGTCATGTTTGCCAGCTCAGCCGCGCTGGCTTCGGCGCTGGCGCGGTTCTCTTCCAGCGTGCGCCGCTGTTTTCCCCACAGATCCAGTTCCCAGCTGGCGCTGAGTTCCGCCTGGTGCGCATTGCCGGTGCTGCGCTGCCCGTCGCTATGGCTGCTGCTGCGGGTGGTACTGGCGTCATAACTGACGGAAGGAAATAGCCCGGCGCGCGACTGCGCCGCCAGCGCCAGCGCCTGGCGATACAGCGCGGCGTAACTGGCGACATTCTGGTTGGAGAGGCTCACCTGGCGCAGCAGCGCATCGAGTTGCGGATCGCGGTAAACCGCCCACCACTCGCCTTTGCTTGCGCTATCCTGCGGCGTTGCCTGCTGCCAGCCGCGCGCCTCTTTGTAGTGAACCGGCAGCGCCATCGACGGGCGCTGATAGTCCGGGCCGACGGTACAGCCGCCAAGCAGCAATAAGATGACCGGAGTCAGACGTAACGACATTTTCATCAATCAGGATCCTGCATGGCGCAGACGACGCCACTGACGGCGGGTCGCGCGGCTAAGCGTATCGAGCCAGAGGTAAACCACCGGCGTCGTAAACAGCGTCAGTAGCTGGCTGAGCGCCAGACCACCGGCAATCGCCAGCCCCAGTGGGCTGCGTAAATCGGCATCACCGCCGCTGCCCAGTGCCAGCGGCAAGGCACCAAAAAAGGCGGCAAGAGTGGTCATCATGATCGGGCGAAAGCGCATCAGGCAGGCCTGCACGATCGCCTGCTGCGGCGTCATCCCCAGCCGCCTTTCGGCGTCCAGCGCGAAGTCGATCATCATGATGGCGTTCTTCTTGACGATGCCAATCAGCAGGATGATGCCGATCAGGGCGATCACCGTCAGTTGGGTATTGCTGAGCAGTAACAGCAGCAGCGCGCCAACGCCTGCCGACGGCAGCGTGGAGAGGATCGTCAGCGGATGGATGTAGCTCTCGTACAGCATGCCCAACACGATATAGATCGCCGCCAGCGCAGCGACGATCAGCCACGGCATAGTGGCCGCCAGTTCCTCATAGGCTTTCGCCGTGCCCTGGAACCCGGCCTGAATCGATGCGGGTAAACCGATTTTCGCCATCGCGGTTTTAATCAGGCTCTGCGCCTGCTCCAGCGAGACGCCATCGTTAAGGTTAAAGGCTACCGTACTGGTCGCCGACTGCCCCTGGTGCGCCACCGACAGCGGCGCATTCCCGCTGACAATCGAGACAAATGCCGCCAGCGGCACGCGGTCGCCATCGTCATTAATCACAAACAGCTCCTGCAATATCGCCGGATCGCGGGTGTAGTTATCGGCGAGCGTCATCACCACGTGGTACTGATTCAGCGTGTGATACAGAGTGGCGATCTGCCGCTGGCTGAACGCGTTATTCAGTAGGGTATCGAGCATGCTGACGTTGACGCCGAGGCGGCTGGCGCGATCGCGGTCGATCTGCAACACCACTTCCTGGCCGCCGGTTTGCGAGTCGGAATCCACGCTGTTCAGTTGCGGGATCGCCGCCAGTGCCGCCTGTACTTTTGGCGTCCACTCGCGCAGTAAATCGAGATCGTCAGCCTGCAGGCTGTACTGGTAGCTGGCGTTGGCGCTGCGCCCGCCAATGTGCAGATCCTGCGCCGCCATCAGGAACATTTGCGCACCGGGCACGTGGCTGGTTCGCCTGCTCAGCCGGTTGGCGATTTCAGTCGCGGTGGCGTCGCGCTGGCTAAAATCCTTCAGCCGGACAAAGAAGTTGGCGCTGTTGCGCGAACCGAACATGCCGCTGCCCATCGATGACATCACGCTGTCCACCGCCGGATCGGCCTCGATCATTTTGGTGAACATCTGCACTTTCGGCTCCATCGCCTGGAAGGAGATATTCTGATCGGCACGCACTGCGCCCATCAGCAGCCCGGTGTCCTGATCGGGGAAGAAACCTTTCTGCACCACGCTGTAGAGAAACACGTTGAGTATGACGGTGAGCAGCAGGCTTAACATCACCACTTTCTGGTGCTCCATCACCCACGTCAGCCGCCGCGAGTAGGCCGCCAGCAGGCGGTTGAGCTGATTTTCAATCCACTGGTACAGCGGATGACGACGTTCATTGACGGCGGGTTTAGCTTTCAGCAACCGCGAGCACAACATTGGCGTCAGGCTGAGGGAGACGAACATCGAAATCAGCAGCGCCACGCTGAGCGTCACAGCGAATTCGCGGAACAGCCGACCAATAATGCCGCCCATCAGCAGGATAGGAATAAACACCGCCACCAGCGAAACAGTCATCGACAGTACGGTGAAACTGACCTCGCGCGCGCCGCGCAGGGCCGCACGTAACGGGCTAAGCCCCTCTTCGATATGGCGGGCAATGTTCTCCAGCACAACAATGGCGTCATCAACCACAAAGCCGGTGGAGATAATCAGCGCCATCAATGAGAGGTTATCAAGGCTGTAGCCGAGCAGATACATCACCGCGCAGGTACCAATCAGCGACACCGGCAGCGCCAGCGCCGGGATCAGCACCGCCTGCGCATTGCGCAGAAAAACAAACACCACCGCGATCACCAGCAGCACGGCGATCAGCAATGTCTCTTCGGTGTCATACAGCGATTCGCGCACCGTACCTGAACGGTCGACCACCACTTTGAGCTGCGTATCTGCGGGCAGATCTTTCTCAAGCTGCGGAAGCTGCGCTTTTACCGCATCGATGGTCTCCAGCATATTCGCGCCCGCCTGGCGCTTGATGCCCAGCATCACCGACGGGCTGCCATTGAGGAAACCGGCCTGGTATTTATCTTCGATCGAGTCATAGACGTTGGCGACATCGCTCAGGCGCAGCGCTTTGCCATTCTGATAGGTAATGATCAACGAGCGGTACTGCGCGGCTTTGTCGAGCTGGCCGTTGCCATCCACCACCCAGGATTGCGTGTCGCCCTGCAACATGCCTTTCGGCAGATTGGAGGTACTGTTGGCGACAGCCTTGCGCACGGTGTCGAGCGAAATGCCGTACTGCGTCAGGCGCTGCGGTTGCAGATCGATGCGCACCGCGGGCAAGGCGCTGCCCATCAATGACACTTCCCCGACGCCTTTCACCTGCCCAATGGCCTGCTCAATTTTGCTTTCCGCCAGATCGTAGAGTTCGCCCGGCGAGCGCGTCGCAGAAGTCAGCGCCAGCATCACGATCGGCGCATCAGACGGGTTGGCTTTGCGGTACGTCGGCAGCGACTCCATGCTGCTCGGCAGCAGGCTGCGCGCGGCATTAATTGCCGCCTGCACGTCACGGGCGGCGCCGTTGATATCGCGGTCGAGATCGAACTGCAAAACAATGCTCGCCGAACCCTGAGAGCTGCTGGAGGTCATCTCGGTAATACCGGCGATCTGCCCAAGCGATCGCTCCAGCGGCGTGGCAACGGTGGCCGCCATGGTTTCCGGGCTGGCACCGGCGAGGCTGGCGCTGACCATAATGGTCGGGAAATCGACCTGCGGCAGCGGCGCGACCGGCAACAGCCGGTATCCAAGGCTACCCAGCAGCAGGATAGCCAGCGTGATCAGCAGCGTGGCGACCGGGCGGAAGATAAACAGACGCGTCAGGTTCATGATTTCGCCTGCTGCCGACGTTTTATCCAGCGGCTACCGCGCGTGGCAAGGTCATCAAACAACAAATAGATCACCGGCGTGGTAAACAGCGTCAACATCTGGCTGACCACCAGCCCGCCAACAATCACCAGCCCCAGCGGCTGGCGCAGTTCCGCGCCCGAACCGGAAGCCAACATCAGCGGCAGCGCGCCAAGCAGCGCCGCCATGGTGGTCATCATGATCGGTCGAAAGCGCAATAAACACGCCTGATGAATCGCCTCGCGCGGGCTGAGCCGCTGCTTGTATTCGGCCTCCAGCGCAAAGTCGATCATCATAATGGCGTTCTTTTTCACGATGCCGATCAGCAGGATCACGCCGATCAGCGCAATCAGGCTGAAATCGGATCCGGCCAGCATCAGCGACAGCAAACCACCCACCGCCGCCGATGGCAACGTGGAGAGGATGGTCACCGGATGGATAAAACTTTCATACAGGATGCCGAGCACCACATACATGGTGAGCAGCGCCGCGAGGATCAGCCACAGCGTATTGCTGGTAGCGCTCTGGAAGGCGTCGGTTTCCCCCTGGTAGCGCAGGGTCATGCTGGAAGGCAACTGCAACTGCTCGCTCACCGCAGCAATTGCTTTTTGCCCGTCCCCCAGCGAATAGCCGTCATTCAGATTGAACGAAATCATCGCCGCCGGGAACTGGTTCAGGCGCATATGCATCAGCGAACCGGTGCGCTGATGGATGGTGGCAATGGAGGTCAGGCGAACCATACCGCTGGTGCTGGTTGAGGTCGTACTGGTCGAGCTACTGCTGGTTGAGCTGCTGGACGACGAGGTGCTGGTCGAGCTGCTGTCTGATGACGAAGAGGCACTGCTGGTCGACGGTTGCAACCAGACATCATCAAAAGAGGCCGGTGATTGCTGATACTGCGGCGCGACTTCCAGCACCACGCGATACTGGTTCGACTGGGTAAAAATGGTCGAAACCAGCCGCTGACCAAAAGCGTTATACAGCGCCGTATCCACATCGGAAGCGGTAATGCCAAAGCGGGAGGCTTTATCGCGATCCAGCGAAACATACGCCACGCGCCCCTGCGATTGCAGGTTGCTGACCACGCCGTTAAATTCCGGGCGTTTTTGCAACGCCGCCACCATCTTCGGCACCCAGGTGAGCAGATTTTCGCTGTCGGCATCGTCAAGGGTGAACTGATACTGGCTGGGTGTCACCTGGTCGTTGACCGTCAGATCCTGCGCCTGTTGCAGATAGAGCTGAATACCCACCACCTGCTGCGCCGCCTGCTGCAACTGTTTGATCACCACCGGCGCTTTATCGCTGCGCTCAGCGAACGGTTTCAGGTTGATCTGCAACCGTCCGCTGTTGAGGCTGGTATTGTTGCCATCAATCCCAATCGTTGAAGAGAGGCTCTCCACCGACGGATTCTGCAAAATCACGTTCGCCAGCGCCTGCTGACGCTTCGCCATTTCATTGAACGATACGTCCTGCGAGGCAATGGTCACGCCCTGAATCAGCCCGGTATCCTGCACCGGGAAAAAGCTTTTCGGAATGGCGATATAGAGCACGGCGGTCAGCGCAAAGGTTGCCAGCGCCACCAGCAGCGTTAACTTGCGATGGTTAAGCACCACGGTCAGCAGACGGTCGTAGTAATGAATTAACCGATCAAACAGTTCCCCGCCCTTGCGGGAAAAACGCGACTGCTGTTCCGGCGGAATATGCCGCAGCAGATAAGCGCAAAGCATCGGCGTCAGGGTCAGCGACACCAGCATCGAAACGAGGATCGAAACCGCCAGCGTAATGGCGAATTCGCGGAACAGCCGCCCGACCACATCGCCCATAAACAGCAGCGGGATCAGCACCGCAATCAGCGAAAAGGTCAGCGAGATGATGGTAAAGCCAATCTGCTGCGAGCCTTTCAGCGCCGCCTGCATCGGCGTTTCGCCCTCCTCCAGCCGACGGGAAATGTTCTCCACCACCACAATCGCATCGTCAATGACGAAACCGGTGGCGATAGTCAGCGCCATCAGCGACAGGTTATTGAGACTGAAACCGGCGAGGTACATCACGCCAAACGTGCCCACCAGCGACAGCGGCACCGCGATGCTCGGAATGAGCGTTGCCGCCACGCTGCGCAGAAACAGGAAGGTCACCATCACCACCAGCGCGATCGACAGCATCAACTCAAACTGCACATCGCTGATGGAGTCGCGAATGGTCTGTGTGCGATCCGACAGAATGCTCATCTTCACGCCATCCGGCAGCGCCGCCTGAAGTTGCGGCAGACGCGCTTTGATGCTGTCCACCACCTGAATCACATTCGCGCCGGGCTGGCGCTGCACGCTGATGACAATCGCCGGGCTGTTATTGGCCCACGCCGACTGGAAGCTGTTTTCCGGCCCCTGCTCAATATGGGCAATGTCTTTCAGACGCAGCGCGGCGCCGTTCTGATACGTCAGAATCAGATTGCCGTACTCCTGCGCCGTACGCAGTTGGTCGTTGGCATCGATGGTGACCGAATGGTACTGGCCGTCAAAACCCCCTTTCGAGCCGTTGACGTTGCTGTCGCCGATCAGCGTATTGACGTCTTCCAGCGTCAGGCCGTGCGCCGCCAGCGCTTTCGGGTCCATCTGCACGCGAATCGCCGGTTGATGGCCGCCCGCCAGCGTCACCATACCGACGCCGGAAATCTGCGACAATTTCAGCGCCACGCGGGTGTTGACCAGATCCTGCACGCTGGTCAGCGGTAAGGTGTCCGAGCTGGCCGCCAGCGTGATGACGGCGTTATCCGCCGGGTTCACCTTTTTGTAGGTCGGCGGGTTCGGCAGGTCGCTCGGCAGCAAATTGTTGGCGGCGTTGATGGCCGCCTGCACTTCCTGCTCTGCAACGTCCAGCGACAGATCGAGCGAGAACTTCAGGGTGATGATCGACGAACCGCCGGAACTGGAGGAGGTCATCTGGCTGAGCCCCGCCATCTGCCCAAGCTGGCGCTCCAGCGGCGAAGTGACGGACGAGGCCATCACATCCGGGCTGGCGCCAGGATAAAGCGTCGTCACCTGAATCGTCGGGTAATCAACCTGCGGCAGCGCCGAGGTGGAGAGAAAACGGTAGGCGAAAATACCGCTGATCAGCACGCCGACCATTAACAGAATGGTGGCAACCGGACGTTGAATAAACAGACGTGACGGGTTCATTTCGCGCTGGCCGCCGCCGTTTTCGCCGGGCTTTCATCCACGACCGACACTTTGCTGCCCGTGCTAAGACGATCGATCCCTTCGGTTACCAGCCTGTCGCCCGGCGCAACGCCGGTGAGCACCACTTGCAGATTATTCTGCCAGGCCGGGCCGGTCGTCACCGCTTTGCGGGTAACGGTATTGTCTTTGTTGATCAGCCAGACAAAGGTGCCATCGCTGCTCAGTTGCAGCGCCTGCGATGGCACTACCGTGGCCTGTTTCAGCACGCGGGTCTGCAAGCGCAGATTGACAAACTGGTTGGCGTACAGCGCTTCGTTCTGATTGGGGAACAGCGCTTTCAGGGTAACCGTGCCGGTGCTGGTGTCGATCTGGTTGCTGATGAATTTCACCGCGCCCTCGTCCAGCACGCTGTTGTTGTCGGCATCGAAAGCGGTCGCAGGTAACGTCTGGCCGGCGTGCAGCGTTTTCGTCAGTTCAGGAATATAGCTTTGCGGCACGCTGAAGGTCACCGCCGCAGGCTGCATCTGGGTAATGATCACCAGCCCGGTGGTGCTGGAGCTTTGCACCATATTGCCCGGATCGACCAGCCGCAGGCCGACGCGCCCGCTGACCGGCGCGGTAATACGCGCGTACTCAATGTTCAGTTGCGCGCTGGCGATCTGCGCCACGTCGGACGCCACCGCACCGCGATACTGGCCGACGGTGGCGATTTGCGAATCCAGATCCTGGCGCGCCAGCGAGTCCTGCGCATACAGCTTGCGATAACGCGCCAGCGTCAGCTCTGCGCTTTGCAGCAACGCTTTGTTTTCGCTTAATTCGCCCTGGTACTGTTTCAGCGTTGCTTGGTAAGTGCGCGGATCGATCTGCGCCAGCAACTGCCCGGCTTCCACTTTTTGCCCTTCGGTGAAGAACACGTTTTCCAGTTGCCCGTCCACCCGGCTGGTGACAGTGACCGACGCGTTGGGGATCACGGTGCCAAGCGCATTCAGGTAGACCGGCACATCCGCCGCGCTTGCTGTACCGCTATGCACCAGCGTGGTTCCGGCACCCAGCCTCGCCATCGGACCACCAGATCCTCCGTGCCCGTGCGGCCCACCGCCTGGAGGGAAATCACCGCCGGGCCCTTTCCCCACAGGCAGCAGACGCCACACCACACCGGCTGCAATCAACACCAAAATCAACACTATTAGCCATTTGAGCCAGCGGGAGCCATTGCTCGGGGATACGTTCGTTTTCATTGAATTCTTCTGGTGGACGGGAAAAAAGTCGCTGCTACCCGGCCAGGGAAAAACCTGTCGCCGGTTATGCCCGGTTAAACTCACATGAAATTATGAAGATAATTACTTTGGCGATATTTCAATTTATTTCAATATAATTCAAATAAATAACACCAAGGAAATAAATCAAATTTAATAATATTAAACAGTTCTTTTCATGCCCCTGACAAAAATACAGAATGCTCTCACAGACAAATAAAAATATCTCAGCCGGGTCGACAGATTCTTTACCCGCAGCTCCATAACCCTACCACTATCGAAGCTATTTCCCATATTCAGACGTTTATCCCCTCCGAATAATACTCCCGCATCGGGAAAACATAATTTATGGACAATTTGAGCAATGAAAATTAAATCATTGGCGTTACTGATCTGCGCAGTACTCCCCTCTTTCTCTGCGCTGGCGGAAAATATTCCGGTTATTCAGATCGCTTGGAAAGGCAATACTTACCCGGCCATTATGGTCAAAATGAAGGCCGCCTCCGGCCTCACTCGTCAGCAACTGCCCGCGCTGTTAGCGCTCGGCGATTCGTCTCTTAGCGTTAACGCGGCATTTAAGCACGCCACCGCACGCGGGACAGAAATAAGTGAGTTGCAGGCGCTGGATGCGAAGTACGGTTTTGACCGCTACCTGCGCATTGCCATTCCGGACGAACGCAAACGTGATATCGCGTATATCAACGGCATCGTCGAAGAGCTAAAACAAAATGCCAACGTTGAAGTGGTTTATCCGGAAGCGGAACTGATACCGCACGAAGATGCGGTAAAGACAGGGCGCGCCGCGAAGCAACTGAAAGTTATCGATTATCGCTCGTTGCAGTATTACACCAAAGGACCACATGACTCTTCCCCCTCCTACAGCCTCGGCGGCGTGAACCGCGACAGCGTAAATCAGTTTGAAGGTCATGAGGGTGCCAACGTCACGATCTTGTCCCATGAGCTGGGCATGTGGAACCAGAACCATATTAACCTGCCCAAAGCGGCCTTTATTCTGGGTACACCGAATAACAACCAGGCGATGACGGACCATGACACCGCATCGGTGGGCATCATGGCAGCGACGGATATCGGTGCGGGCGTGAAGGGCCTGGCCTGGAATACGCGCATGGCGTACGCCGCAGCGGGCAGCGATCAACTCTATAACGCCATTCCGCGTCTGCAAGCCGGGGACGTGGTGCAGATTGGTTTTGAGATTGCCGGTGGTCAGCAGGTTGGCTGTGCCGACGTGTGCGCTCTGCCGCTCGAAAGCCAGCAGGCGTACTTTGATGTGCTGAAAGCGCTGACCGACAAAGGCGTACACGTGATTGAAGCCGCTGCCAATGGCAATATTGACCTCGATAACAGCGCCTTCGGCGGCCTTTTCGATCTCAAAAAACGCGATTCCGGCGCCATTCTTGCGGGCGCAATCAACCCGGTAGACAGCATGCGCGCCAGCTTCAGTAACTACGGCAGCCGTGTCACCAGCGCAAGCTGGGGTTTATATGTCACCAGTACCGGCTATGGTGATCTCGCCAGACCGAATGCCAACGAAACCTATACCTGGCAGTTCAACGGTACCTCGTCGGCTAACCCGATTATCGCCGGGGCCGTTGCCAGCCTCTCCAGTATCGCCAAAGCGCACGGCAAAACCGTTACCCCACGCCAGATGCGAGACATCATTCATGACACGGGCACTCCGCTTGCGGGTAATACCTCCACGCTTATCGGTACCCAACCGGATATGGGCAGAGCGGTCGAGAAGATCCTTGAGCTGGACGGCGAAGTCATCTCCGATGAAGCGCCGGTTATCAGCGTCGATCGCGCCACCATCAATACCGTTGCCACCAGCACAAACTGGAGCTATCCGGTGACCGCCAGCAGCGATCAGGCCAACGTCTCCTGGGAGTGGAAATTCATTTCCGGCGACAGCAGCATCCGCCTGAGCAATACCAGCAGCGACAGCACCTCGATTATCGTCCCGGGCAACGTGGGCGATACTCAGGCGCGTTTCCAGGTGACGGCGACCAACGGCAGCGGTAAATCCTCCACCACCGACGTCACGATCGTTGTTACACAACCGACGGTGGTTATCGTCGGCGTGGACAGCATGGACACCAACAGCCCGGCCAGAATGTTCGCTCAGGCAAACTTTGAGCAGGCAAGCTATGCCTGGCAGTTGCTGAAAAATGGCCAGCCAGTGACTGGCGGCATCGATCAGAACGGCCAGATCAAAGCCGGTCTGCCTGCGGGCAACTATGTGGCAGAAGTGACGGCCACCAATACCGCGCAGGGCACGCGCACGGCCACCACCCGCCACAGTATTAATGTGACCGGTGAAGCGGTACAGAACAACGATGCCGCCTTCATTCAGGCATTGCAGATGGCGATTTCCGCCACCGATAACGAACGCAGCGTGACCTTCAACGGCAACGTCACTTCCACACAAGCGGCGACCAGCACGCCGTCTTATCACTGGGCGCTGCCAGCGGGCGCACAGGGCAGCACTGACGGCCTGCCTTCCCAGCGTTTCACCATCACCAAAACCAGCCAGCCGCAAACGCTGACGGTGAACGTCACGGTGAACGCCGGTACCGAATCCCGCGTGCTGGCGCAGACGCTTACCGTTCCGGCGCTGACCAGCAACGACGGCGAAAACGACAAAGCACCGGTCCTCAACGTCGATCGTCGCATTATCAACACCGTTGCCAGCAATATGGCCTGGAGCTACCCGGTTGTTGCCAGCAGCGATCAGACCAACGTCGCCTGGGAGTGGAAATTCATTTCCGGTAACAGCAACATTCGCCTCGGCGGTAGCACCAGCGACCGTACCATCATCTCTGTACCGGCGAATGTGGGCGACACTCAGGCGCGCTTCCAGGTGACGGCCACCAACAGCAATGGCAAAGCCACTTCCACAGAAGTGGTCATCGTGGTGGCGAAACCGGCAGTCGTCATTGCCGGTGTGAAAAGCATGGATACCACCAGCCCGGCGAAACTGTATACCCAGGCGAACTTCGAGCAGGCAGGCTATGCCTGGCGTCTGCTGAAGGGCGGCCAGGTGGTCAGCAACGGCATCGATCAGAGCGGCCAGATCCAGTCTGGACTGACAGCTGGTGACTATGTGGCTGAAGTGACCGCCACCAACACCGCGCAGGGCACCCGTACCGCCACCGCGACACACACGATCAAAGTGATCGGTGAAACCGTGCAGAACAACGACGCCGCGTTTATTAACGCGCTGCAAATGGCGTTCTCCACTACCGATAACGGCGACAGCGTGACCTTCAACGGCAACGTTACTTCCGCACAAGCTGCAACCAGCGCGCCAACCTATAACTGGTCGCTGCCAGCAGGTGCGCAGGGCGGCAGCAATGGCCTCGCGTCCCAGCGCTTTACCGTCGCCAAAACCAGCCAGCCGCAAACCCTGGCGGTGAATGTCACGGTGAAAGCCGGAACACAATCCCGCGTGCTGACGAAGACCATCACCGTTCCGGCGAAAGAAGTGACGAACACCGATGCCGCGTTTATTAACGCGCTGCAAATGACGCTCTCCTCCACCGACAACGACGACAGCGTGACCTTCAGCGGCAACGTTACTTCCGCACAAGCAGCAACCAGCGCGCCAACCTACAACTGGTCGCTGCCAGCAGGCGCGCAGGGCGGCAGCAATGGCCTCGCGTCCCAGCGCTTTACCATCGCCAAAACCAGCCAGCCGCAAACCCTGGCGGTGAATGTCACGGTGAAAGCCGGAACGCAATCCCGCGTGCTGACGAAGACCATCACCGTTGCGGCGCAGGCCAGCAATGATGACGGCGGCTATCCGCAGTGGGCCTTCGGCACCGCGTATAAAGCCGGTGATGTGGTGACGCACAAAGGCAAAAACTTTGAGTGCGTTGTTGCAGGCTGGTGTTCTCAGGCCGGTGAGTTTTCTCAGCTGCATTATGAGCCGGGCGTCGGTCTGAACTGGGGAATGGCGTGGAAACTCTCTAACTAAGTCATCTGGTTATCAAAGGCGATGATATCCGTCATCGCCTTTTTTATGCATTTTGTTAATACCGCGCAACATCTGAATTTATATTCAGCCAATAAGTAACAGCCTATTAAAATTCATTAACATTTATCCTGTAACTTCATTTACGCAAACACATCAAATAGATAAGAATGTATTTCCTTATCATTTAGCGCCGCTAAATTATTAATATCAAGAATATTCACCAAATAAATGCATCCTGTTGAAAAAGAGAAGAAAACTGCCGCCACCATCTATTTAAACTAACGAAATGCCTACTTTTTTACTTTCAATTGTATTGTTAGCCGACTTTCTTTTGTGTATCCTTATTTTCGTCTTAAGAATACTCCCTTAAGAAACTACTCAATAAGCGCACTATGATGCGCCGTAGTATGAAGTTCATTTATTATTAAATTGTTATTTGTTTTTTATTGTCGAAATAAGTGGTTGCTCGCTTTTATTAAATTAAGAAAAACATCGTTAACAGATTGTTGACATGTTGTTCTCAGGAGCAAACACATGCACGAACAAAATATGAATGAGCAAATGCAGTCTATTGAGGATCTGAACCTGTCCTATCTGTTACTGGCACAGCGTCTGATTCGCGAAGATAACATTGCGGCAGGTTTTCACCTTGGGTTGAACGAAACCACGATGGAAACCATCAAGGGGTTATCTCTTCCGCAGCTCATTAAATTGTCATCAACCGGTCAGTTAATTAGCCGACTGCGTATTGATGACGAAGCACTGATTGCTTGTTTGACAAAAGAATCCCGTATCGATGCGCTTCAGCGTTTTCATACTGGCATTATTTTATCGAGCAATTTGCTTTCTGAAGACAACGAAAGCAAAGCCGCATGAGGGATGACATGATGTGTGATAAAAGCATTATGTCTGAAATCAGGGACGCGCAAATCGCCATTGAGTTAATTACTTTTGGCGCCAGAATGCAGGTTCTGGAGAGCGAAACTGGCCTCAGTCGTCGCAAGCTGTTGAAACTTTATAAAGAACTGAAAAGCTGTTCACCCTCAAAAGGTATGTTGCCGTTCTCTGCGGACTGGTATATGGCCTGGGAACAGAATATTCATTCTTCTATTTTTTATAATATTTATTGTTTCATCAAAAAATCTGTATCTGGTCGCCCGGTAGAACTGATGCTGAAAGCATACCGTATTTATCTGGCGCAAGGTTTAGCGGATGCAGAGGAAAAGCCGGTACTGGATCTCACGCGGGCGTGGACACTCTTACGGTTTATTGATAACGGCATGATAAAACAGACCGAATGCAGCGAATGCAGCGAATGCAGCGAATGCAAAGGGAAATTTATCACCACGCCAGAACATATGTTTAACGGTTTTACCTGTAGCTTATGTGTTCCGCCATCGCGGGCCATGAAAAAAAGCGACAGATTAAATCAGTCAGCTTCTGCGTGAGTTTGTCGGGATAAATATTAATACCGTGCTTGAAACGTTTTCGGCGGCCTCGCATATTCAGGAAAATCCTGAAAATGCGAGGCCGTCGCGTTTTATCGTTATTCGGTAAACATACCGCGATAATAGGTAGGACAAATATTCAGGCGCATCAGAATATCACGTCGGTGAACATAAGCCGTTTTCAGGCTGATCCCCAGAGAGTCAGAAACCTGCTGCGCGCTCGCGCCACAGGCCAGCATACGAAGCACTTCGCGCTGACGCAGCGTAAGCAGCGGCGTAGTAGTGGTTCTGCGTTGAGGAAGCCTGTTTTTTCTCGCCAGGTGGCTTGCCAGAAACTCAAAGATTTCCGTCATTGATGCATTCAGTCCCATTACCGGAATCTCCGGAAATAATGCGGACAAGAGTGAATTACCGCTATCCCCTAATAACACACAGGGTAAATTTGCATTTTCCTTGCGCATATTATCAAACAGATGCGACATATCCCCGACGTTGGTTGCATCTGTCGCAATCCCTACCACCAGCCGTAGTCTGTTATTTTTCACCTGACGCATCTCCTCCGCGCGGCGAATATGGTAGACCTTCAAACTGGGTCGATAGAGTTTAATTAACTTGATAAGACCTGATGCAGCAAAAATATCCCCACTGTGAACCAACACATGTGCAGCTGCTAATGATAATTTTCCGTTCATAGCTCCCGGGCCTGTTTTTACGTCACCTCATGTGAACGCAGGTTGTCAAAAAAACGCAGGGCTCATTGTTCCTGCGTGTGTTAACCGAACCCTTTCAGAATGATGAAAAGAGTGTCGAAAATGCCCGCCATCATGTTTTCAAAAAAGGGGGCAAGCGTGTACATCACCAGCGACATGGCGACCATGCCGACAGTCAGCGAGACGGGAAAACCGACGATAAAAATAGAAAGTTGCGGTGTCAGACGGTTCAGCAACCCCAGCGTGAGGTTGAGGCACAGCAGCAAAGTAATGACCGGCAGACCGAGCATAAAACCGTACTGAAAGATCATGCGACCCTCGCGGACGATCTCCATCATTCCCTTAGCGCCCATCGGCGCGGCACTGACCGGGAACGCATTGAAGCTGCTCGCCACCACTTCCAGCAGATAGAGGTGACCATTGAAAACGAGGAACAGCAGCGTCACGCACAGGTTCAGCAGGCGGGCCACCACCGGCATATTGGTACCGCCGCTCGGGTCGTAGACCATCGCCATCGACAGCCCCATTTGCATACCGACCAACTCACCGGCGTGACGTACCGCGACAAAAATCAACTGTACGGAGAAGCCAATCGCGATGCCGATGATCAGTTGCTGGCAACCAGCCATCAGGCCATCCAGCGAGGCAATCGCAATGCCTGTATCGGGTAACTGCGGCGCAATTAAGAAGGTTGAAACCAGCGCCAGCGCAATTTTGATGCGCGCATTGATCTGTTTTTCACTGAAAATCGGCGCGGTGCCCAGGAGCGCGAGAATGCGCAGGCACGGCCAAAAGTAATGATTTACATACGGATACAGGCTGGCCAGAGAGAGCGTAAGCATTGTTAACGAAGGCTGGCAAGCGAGCTAAACAAACCGTGCATATAATCCACCAGCGTCGCCAGCATCCACGGCCCACAGGCAATCAGCACCACAATAATCGTCAGGATCTTGGGAATAAACGACAGGGTCATTTCGTTGATCTGTGTCGACGCCTGCAAAATACTGACAATCAGACCCGCAGCCAGTGCGGCTAACAATAAAGGCGCAGCAATCAGCAGCCCAACTTTGGTGGCCTGAAACGCCAACGACATTACACTTTCCGGAGTCATTCTCTTCTCTCACTTAGCGGAAAAAACTGTCTGCCAGCGAACCGATAATCAGTTGCCACCCATCCACCAGCACAAACAACATCAGCTTGAACGGCAGAGAAATTGTCGCCGGGGGAACCATCATCATTCCCAGCGCCATCAAAATACTTGCTACCACCAGATCGATAATCAGGAACGGGATGAACATTGTGAAACCAATCTGGAAGCCAGTTTTCAGTTCGCTGGTCACGAACGCGGGCACCAGAATGCTCATCGGAACATCCTCTGGCGTATTAAATTCAGCGGCTTTCGCAATACGGGAAAAGAGCGCTAAATCCGTTTCACGGGTCTGTTTGAGCATAAAGGCGCGCAGCGGCTGCGACCCTTTCTGTAATGCCACTTCCATGGAAATTTTGTCCTGCGACAGCGGCAACCAGGCTTCGTCATAGATGCGGTTAGCAACCGGCGACATCACGAAAAAAGTCAGGAACAGCGCCAGCCCCAGCAGCACCTGGTTAGGCGGCGTACTGGCAGTACCGAGTGCGTTGCGCAGCAGACCGAGCACAATCACGATGCGGGTGAACCCGGTCATCATCAGCAACACCGCAGGTAAAAACGTCAGCGAGGTCATTAACACCAGCGTTTGCACCGGCAGAGACCAGCTTTCGCCATTCGCGGAATGGGTAAGCATGATGTCGTTATTTGCCGCCCAGGCGAAGTGCGCTGGCAGCAGGATCCCTGCCAGCACGGCACCGAGGCCAATCATTCTGGATGTCAGACGAGAGACGTTTTTCATGACTGGCTCCTGGCGGCGCGCTGTTTAAAACACCGGAGCAAAGAGGCCTGAAAATCAGAAACCACCGGCATGGCCGTGCTGCACTCCTGCTTTTCCATCGTCATCAGAGGCGTGATGCTTTGTTGCGTCACCCCCAGCAACAGCCATTTATCATCAACCTCAACCACCACCAGCCGCTCACGCGAACCGATACTCTGGCTGTGTTTCACTGCCAGCAGGTTATGGCCTTTAGCGACGCGAGAAACCACGCCAGTGCGACGGAGGATCCACGCAACCGCCACAATCATCACCAGCACCAGCGCCAGTGAGCCAACGATATTTCCCATGGAAATCGGGAAGGTCGCCGCTTCTGTGGTATGCGGCGCAACAGTATTCAGCGTCCCGGTATTCATTATCTGCTCAGCCGATGCATGCGCTCAGAAGGGGTAATAATGTCGGTAATACGAATCCCGAATTTATCGGAAACGACAACCACCTCGCCCTGAGCAATTAAATAACCATTAATCAAAATATCGAGCGGCTCACCCGCCAGGCCTTCCAGAGAAACAATGGAACCTGGGCTAAGTCTTAACAGCTCTTTAATTGTCATTTTCGTGCGCCCGAGTTCCACGGTCATTTTCACCGGGATATCAAGCACCAGATTTAAATCGTCAGTAAAATTCACCACAACATCTTCTTTTTCTGCAGATTGCATGGCCGTACCGTTTTCTGCGGTCAACTGTTCACTCATCGCGTCGCCCCAAAGATCGTCAAGTGATGATTTTTTTGCACCAGCAGATTGTTCAATATCGCTCATGTGACGATCACTCCTTCTTAAACGCTGATAATGTTGAATCCATCAGAGATTCGACCCGGATGGCATATTGATTATTGGCAAAGCCATATTTACCTGACATAACAGGCACATCATTAACAAAACCACCGACATCTTCTGGTTTATCCAGAGGAATAATATCTTGTGGTTTCAGACTCATAATTCTGGAAAGACGAGT
Organism: Kosakonia sp. MH5; assembly: GCF_009935945.1. Classification (NCBI taxonomy): domain Bacteria; kingdom Pseudomonadati; phylum Pseudomonadota; class Gammaproteobacteria; order Enterobacterales; family Enterobacteriaceae; genus Kosakonia; species Kosakonia sp. MH5. The sequence goes on from NZ_QODH01000010.1 coordinate 37,912, forward strand.
CGAAATTTCGGCGAATTTCACCACCAGTTCCAGTTCGGTATCCCGAACCTGCGTTGCCAGTGAACTGCGCCACTGATTATTTTCCTGCTGCGAATTTTCCAGCGGCGGATTGGTTAATAATTCGCGCAGCGGCTCAATAATGCTGAACGGCATACAAATTTGTAATTCACCACTGTGCGAACCAATATCAACATGAAAAGGTGTGGTAACCACAATATCATTCGGTGAAGAGGTAATATTGGTAAACTTCACCTGCAATTCCGAACGCACATATTCCGTTTTGATTTTGTAAATCGAACGCCAGGCGTAATCGTACGCTTCCTGAGCCATCGCCAGCATGCGCTGGATAATGCGCTGTTCTGTCGGCGTAAATTCGCGACCATCGGCTTTAGTCGGGAAACGGCCATCGCCGCCAAACAGGTTATCCACCGCCATGAACACGAGGTTCGGCGAGAAGACAAACAGTGCCGTACCGCGCAGCGGATGCATGTTCATCAGATTCAGGTTGGTCATTACCGGCAAATTACGTGCAAACTCATGGTAAGGCTGAATCTTGATATTACCGACGGTGACATCCGGGCCACGACGGAGGATGTTAAATAACCCGATACGAAACTGGCGGGCAAATCGTTCGTTAATAATCTCTAATGAGTGCAGACGTTCACGAATAACACGGCGCTGCGTATTAGGATCATAAGGTTTAATATTATCGGCTGCGGTTAATGATGACATAGCCTCGATGCTACTGTTGCCAGCATTAGGGCCACCATTCAGCAGGTTATCAATTTCATCCTGAGATAAAAGGCTATCAGACATAATCACTACCGTAAGATAAATGCATTAAACAATACGCTTTTTACCATCACGCGTTTTTTTCCTGACAGTGGTTCACTCACCACAGCCATTATTTTTTCAGAAAGTTTTTTCTTTGCGTCATCGCTGATAAGATCTTCGGCTGACTGTTGAGAAAAAAGCACCAGCAAACGACTACGTACATCCGGAAGGTTTTCAACGAGAATGGCTTTCGATTTATCGTCCTGCAAGCGCAAGGTCAAACCAATATACAGAACACGATCGTCGCCATGGCTATCTGGTTTCAGGCTGACGGTAAAAGCTTCGAGATCTTCATACACCGGAACAATATTCTCTTCGTGTGCCGCAGATTCATTTGGGCCTTTCATATTGGCGATCTGTGAATTCAGCTTTTTAATTTCAATATAAGAATATGTCGCAACCGCACAGATACCAACGGCAATTAATAAGGTGAGCAGAGTCAGCAGCAGAGAACGCTTCCCGCTGTTAGCAGATAATTTCTTTTTCGACATTTAATGATTAGCTCTGTAAAAAATAAATCAAGATTCAGCAATTTGCCGGACTTGATGGGATGCGAATATAGTAATACAGCACCCACCAAGTACAATTCATTGATAAGCTGAAATTATTGCCAGTAACTTACTATTTAAGGCAATAATATCAGGCAAAAGTATTGATTCCGCTGGAATATATCAGCGTACGCGGTGTTGAAATGCGCTCTTCCGGCGCGGAAATGGCCATTTCGGACGACTCTTTCTCAGACTTTCCTTGCCCGGAATGCTCACCCGATGGCGCATCGCCGGTCGAGGAGAAACTTTCGGCGCCAACGCTGCTCTGCCCAAGCTGGATGCCGGATTCCTGCAGTTGCGTGCGCAGATGCGGCATCGCGGACTCCAGCGCGGCACGTACCTGATGATCGCCGGTAACAAAGTGCAGTTGCGCCTGATCGTTATTTAAACGCAGGCTAATCTGCAACGATCCCAGATCCTCAGGATGCAGACGCAGCTCCGCATGATGAACGCCATCACGGGTGAACACCGCAATCTGCTGGCCCAGCGATTGCTGCCAGGCGGGCGTTCCCACTTCAGCTTGCAGCGCGCCGGTAACCACTTTGTCGCCCGGCATCGCCGTCACCGGTTGGCTGACAGGCGTACTGATGTGGGCGGGATGCGCGTACTGAATCGGCTCCGCCGTTAAGGCAGAGTGCGGTTTCGCGGCGACATTTTCGCTGGTGACAACCGGCTGTGCGGCGGCCTCAGCGGTTTTCGCCGCCTCTGCGCTCTCCGCCGTTACCGGTTTCTCAACCGGCACCTCAGCCGTTTTTGCGGCTGCCGGTTTGGCAATGTGCAGCGTCGTCGCCAGCGGCGACATGCCGCTCTCCTGCGGTGGAAGTTTCGGCAGTGCGTCGCTCAGCAACGTGGCACTGCTTTGTGGGATATCCGCCGACATCTCACCGCTCAGCTCACTGCCCGGTGCTGCGGCGACCAGTGCTGCAGAATCCTGCACGGCTGAAATCTCTTGCTGGCCCGCTTGCAGGGCAGGCTCCTGAGGCAACAGTTCCTGCGGCAGTGTCACCGGCACCACTGGCGGTAACGGCAACGTGTTATCCGGCGCGATCGCAGCCGGTAACGGATTCAGTTGCGCGGCGTCGCCCTGCAAATCCGCCAGTTGCAACTCTTTTGTCGCGGGTTTCTTTTTGATCCCTTGCGGCAGGGGATCTTTTTCATCTCTCTGTTGCGGTTTATCAGCGGAGAGCTTCTTTTTCAGCTCCGTCGAGAAGCGATCATCCTGCGGGGCAGAAATCGACGCCGTTTGTTGTCCATTATTCCCGCTGGTGGAGGTCACAGGTTGTTGAATAATCATCTTATAACTGCCTCTGGCTGGCTGCCCGGCGAGCAAATTCATCCATCATTTTTTGCTCCAGCCGGTTCTCTTTTAATAATTGCTGCTCGTCGGCACGATCTTTCAGTGTCTGGAACGCATTCAAACGCCGCTTATCCTGTTTCCAGGCATCTTTCTCACTGTCAACCTTGTGCTGGCTGACGGAAACGCGTCTCACCTGCAGCGCCACAACGCCATCCAGCGAAGCGAGAAAATTCTGCTGCGTCTGCAAGCTGAGAATCGAAACACTGCTGGTGCGAATCGAATCCTGCAACTGCTGACGGTATTCGTGCGCGTAGGTGTGAAGCTGCTCCAGGCGAGAAGTTTCCTGTACATAACTCTGCTGCGCGCTGCCCAGCCTGATTGCCGTGTCATTGAGCTTTTTTTCTGCTAACTCACGGAGGTGATCCATCGGACCCGGTTTTGCCATTCGTTCCTGCCTTATTCCGGAAAGAGCGTAGAGAGCGCGTTATATGACGCCTCATATTCGCTGGACTCATGTATCCCCTGGCAGAGGAAATCCTGCATTTTGGGGTACTGCACAATCGCCTGATCCAGCAGCGGATCGCTGCCTGCGGCATAAGCGCCCACGCTAATCAGATCGCGGTTGCGCTGATAAGCAGAGAGCATCTGTTTGAAACGTTGCACTTTTTTATAGTGTCCCGGTTCAATCAATTCGGTCATCGCACGGCTGATGGAGGCTTCAATATCAATCGCCGGATAGTGGCCCGATTCCGCCAGACGGCGCGACAGCACCACGTGGCCATCGAGGATCGCACGGGCAGAGTCGGCAATCGGATCCTGTTGATCGTCGCCTTCGGTTAACACGGTATAGAACGCCGTGATCGAGCCGCCGCCCTGCGTGCCGTTCCCGGCACGTTCCACCAGCGCCGGTAATTTCGCAAACACAGAAGGCGGATAGCCTTTGGTGGCAGGTGGTTCACCAATGGCGAGGGCAATCTCACGCTGCGCCATCGCGTAGCGGGTGAGTGAATCCATAATCAGCAGCACATCCAGCCCGCGATCGCGAAAATCCTCCGCAATGCGCGTGGCGTACACCGCGCCCTGCATACGCAGGATTGGCGATACATCTGCTGGCGCAGCAATAACGACCGAGCGTTTAAGCCCCTCTTTGCCGAGGATATTTTCGATGAAGTCTTTAACTTCGCGGCCACGCTCGCCAATCAGCCCGACCACGATGACATCCGCTTTGGTAAAGCGCGCCATCATGCCGAGCAGCACGCTCTTCCCTACCCCGGAACCGGCAAACAGCCCCATACGCTGGCCGCGACCGACAGTCAGCAGGCCGTTAATCGCCCGCACGCCGACATCCAGCACGGTTTTTATCGGATCGCGTTGCAACGGGTTAAACGGCGCGGTAAACAGCGGGCCTCTTTCGGAAGAGCCGGGCGCAGGAAGGCCATCCAGCGGACGGGCACTGGCATCCAGCACGCGGCCGAGCAGCTCCGGCCCCAGCGGTAAAAGCTTGCCTTTGGTATCGCCGCCGTGCGCATAGACGCGCGCGCCCGGCAGTACACCTTCCACGTTTTCCAGCGGCATCAGATAGAGCACGTTGCCGCTAAAACCGACCACTTCACTCTCGACGCGCTGCACGCCCTCTTCGCTGTCACGTTCGACAATGCACAACGTACCGATGGGCAGCTTTAAGCCAACCGCTTCCATCACCAGCCCGGTAGCCCGCGTCAGGCGGCCATACTGGCGGTACGGCGGTAGCGCTGACATTCGCTGTTCAGCACGCGCGATACCATCCAGCCATGTTTTCAGCCGCGCCGTCATAAGGAAAACTCCTCGCGGCTCAGGGTACAGAGCGTATTCCAGCGGGTTTCCACGCTGGCATCGAGATCGCCGCTGTCGGTTGAGATCCGGCAGCCGCCAGGCAGCATCTGTGTATCGGGACAGAGTTCCCAGCCGCGCGGCTCAACAATGGCTTTTAGTTGCTGTAACACGCTTTCCGGTTCTTTATCGCTGACCCACAGTTGCACACTGCCCTGCTTTAAGCTCTCTTCATTCAGCAGTTGCTGAATACGCGTCATCAGCCACTGGTGCGCATTCGCCGTGAGCGCGCTTTCACCCAGCATGCTGCGCGTCGCCATTAAAGCCACCTGCACCAGTCGCGAGGTCATTACGCTGTCGAGGCTATCGAGGGTAATGTTAAAATTATCAATCAGTTGCACAAGCTGTGCTAACTGTTCCTGCTGACGCTGTTGCTGTTCGATCAGCCCCTGCGCAATGCCCTCTTGCAGACCTTGCTGGAACCCTTCGTCATAACCCTGCGCTTTGCCCTCTTCGATACCGCGCGTCTGGCCCTGGGCATAACCTTTCTTCTCGGCCTTCTGGCGAAGACGGGACAACTCAACCTGCATGGCGGCTTCTGTTGCCGGATCGGTTGTGGCGCTCGTCGGACGGAATTCAGGCTCTGCGCTGCTCTCATCGTGCAGGAGGTTTTCCGGTTTCCACGCCAGCCATTGCGTATTAGACATAGGCATCGTCGCCTCCACCGATCACGATTTCGCCGCTCTCGGCAAGACGACGCACCACCAGCAGAATGTTTTTCTGTTCCGTTTCGACCTGCGACATACGCACCGGCCCGCGGGAAGCCAGATCATCGCGCATGATATCGGCCTGACGTTTCGACATATTGCGGAAGAACTTGTCGCGCAGTACGTCGTCAACGCCTTTCAGCGCCACAATCAGCGATTCACCGTCGATATCCTGCAAGATGCGCTGAATACTGCGGTCTTCCATCTCGACGAGGTTTTCGAACAGGAACATTTCGTCGATGATTTTCTGCGCCAGCTCCTGGTCGAATTCGCGCACGGCGGCAATGGCCGCATCTTCCTGGTGCGATTTCATCAGGTTGAGGATCTCCGCAGCAGGACGAACGCCACCCATCTTGTTGCGCTTGATATGCTGACCGTGCAGCAGCGAGTTGAGCACTTCGGTCAGTTCCTGCAACGCAACCGGCTGTACGCCGCCAAACGTGGCGATACGCAGCATAATGTCGTTACGTTCACGCTCATCGAAGTTCGCCAGCACATCGGCAGCCTGGCCGCGTTTCAGGTGAACAAGGATGGTGGCGATGATCTGCGGATGCTCATCACGGATGAGATCGAAGACCATCTGCGGTTCCATAAAGTTGAGCGTCTCAATCCCGTTGCTGCCATCTGACGAGTCGAGCAGATCTTCCAGCAGCGCGTTGGCACGCTCCTCGCCCAGCGCTTTCACCAGCACGCTACGCAGGTATTCATTGGTGTTGACATCCAGCGCAGCATACTCGCCGGAGTCGCGACGGAAATCGCGGACCACGGACGAAAGCTGTTCATGGGTGAAGCTGCCCATGGAGACCATGGCGCTACTGATCATCGTCACTTCGTGAGTGTTAAGGTGCTTAAAGACTTCCGCAGCCCGCTCGTCACCGAGCGTTAGCATGAGGACAGCGCTTTTCTCGGCGGCATTCATGATGATTTCTTTTCCTTATTCAGCCACTGGCGAATAACCAGCGCGATAATCTGCGGCTCCTGCTCGGCAATCTTGCGCAGGTGCTGGGTTTCCTGTTCGGTCTCCATGCGCTGCTGTGCTTTTGCAGTCTCGTGGTGCTGTTTCTGACGTTGCTGTGCTTCCATCTCCGCCTGACGAGCTTCTTTTTCCAGCTCCAGACGATGCAGCAGCAGCTCCTGATGCTTGATCCAGAACGGCTGAACCGCTTTACGCCACAGGATCCAGGCAATCAGCGCCACGAAGAGGTAACGCGCGCCGGAGAACAGCAACTTAATGAAGTCAGGTTGCTTCCACAGCGGTACGGGAGCTTCCGTATCTGCATCGGTGAACGGGGTATTGACGACGTTGAGGGTATCGCCACGTTTGTCGGAGTAACCCATCACCTCTTTGACCAGACCATTCACCTGATCAAGCTGCGCTTTGGTCAACGCGATGGTTTTACCGTTGCCATCCGCCACGTAATTCACCACCACCGCGACAGAGAGGCGCTGTACCGTGCCGGTATTACGCTTGATGTGCGTCAGCGTTTTATCCAGCTCGTAGTTGGTGGTTTCATCGTTCTGCTTGTTGTAAGGCGTGGTGGTCGTTGTCCCGCCCTGGCCATTGGCTGGCTGGTCGATCGGCGCGGTAACCGCCGCAGGCGGCTCGTTGCTTAACGCCCCCGGAACGCCGCCGACGCTGTTTTTACCGCCCTGCTCCGCATTGCTGCTCTGACGGCTGCGGATGGCCATGTTTTCAGGCCGACTGTTGGGCTGGTACTGCTCGGCAGTTTGCTCATGCTGAGTAAAATCGATCTGCGCCGTGACCTGCGTTCTGACATTCTGCGCGCCGACGATCGGCGCAAGGATCGCCTGAATACGGTGCTCATATTCGGATTCCACTTTACGGGTATATTTCAACTGCGTGGTTTGCGTGGCCTGCTCGCCACTCTGCGTCATCAGATGTCCGCTTTGATCGACGATAGTAACGCGATCGGCGCTCAGCCCCGGCACTGCGCTGGAGATCATGAAGGTGATCGCGCTGACCTGCCCGGCATCCAGCTTACGGCCATTGAGCAGATTCAACGTTACGGAAGCAGACGGCTGTTTTTTATCGTGCACAAACAGCGATGGCTTCGGCATGGCCAGATGAACGCGCGCGGTACGCACCGGACCTAACGTCTCGATAGTGCGTGACAGTTCGCCTTCCAGCGCGCGCTGGAAGTTAACCTGTTCGTTAAACTGGCTGATACCAAACTTTTCCTGATCCAGCAGTTCAAAGCCGACAGAACCGCCTTTCGGCAGCCCCTGCTGCGCCAGCTTCAGGCGCACCTCATAGACTTTGTCCGCCGGGATCTGAATAGAACCGTCATGCTCGGCAAAACGATAAGGTATCTGCATCTGCGTCAGCTGGGTGACGATCTCGCCGCCGTCCTGCTCGCTGATGTTGTTGTATAAGATGCGGAAGTCCGGCTCTTTTGCCCAGAACATCAATGCAATCACAACAGAAATAGCCGCCGCAGCAGCGATGAAAAAAATGATTCTGGGATTGCGCCAGATATTTTCAAGCATCGTTTTAATATCATCGATGCCTTTCTTTTTATTACCGTTGTTCGTGGCAAGCATGCCAATTTCCTGTGACAGTGAAAGGAGGCTATATAAATGAAACCCTATAGCGGCTCAGCGTTTCGCGTATGTAATAAAGTAGTAAATCGATATTTCGCAGGATATTTCCTGGTTGCGTATTATCTACAAAATGCGATGTTTCTTAAGTGCTGATAAGCTGAAACTTGTGTCGGCTTTTCACATTATGTTGTTGTCTGACCACTTGTTAGGATTGCCGCAATTAATAGAAAGGTGTTTGTTATGTCAATAAATATGAGCAGCAGCATACTGGAGCAGATGCAGAGCCAGACTCGTCAAATTACCGGCGAGTCTTCGCTGAATCCATTTGCTTCTGCTAAAACCACTGAGAATAATCCATCCTTCTCAGATATTTTATTTAACAGCGTAAATTCAATTAGCCAAATGCAAAACCATGCCAAAACCCAGGCGGAAGGCTATCTGTCAGGCGTCGAAGGCATTGGTTTGAACGACGTAATGGTTTCCATGCAGGAATCTTCTCTGGCATTAAATATTGGTGTGCAGGCAAGAAATAAACTTGTTAATGCCTATCAGGAAATAATGAACATGCCGGTTTAATACCGGCCATTATCTTAATGACCACGAAATGAATTAACCATTTCGTTTCATCTTATTAATAACTGATTATTTTGCTGCGTACCTGAGCATCGCTGAAAACCCGGCAGGGGTACTACCGCTTATTATGATAAATAACTGGAACATTATGAACCCCGCAACCGAAGCCAATCAGTCTGGTCAGAAACAACTTACGCACAATGAAATAGAAAGAATTAGCGCGCTGATTTATCAACGTGCAGGCATTGTTCTTACTCCACAAAAACGCGACATGGTTTATAACCGCCTGTCGCGACGCATTCGCGTGCTGGAACTGAAGGGATTTACCGATTACATCAATTTGCTGGTCGCCAATCCGGAGAGCGATGAATGGCAAGTCTTTATTAATGCATTAACCACCAATCTGACCTCTTTTTTTCGCGAGGCGTACCACTTTCCGATCCTGGCGCGCCATGCGCAGGCCAGAGGCGGTATGTACAACGTGTGGTGTGCGGGCGCCTCGACCGGTGAAGAACCGTGGTCCATCGCCATGACGCTGGAAGAGACGCTGGGCCGCAGCATTACCGGCCCGCGCGTACTGGCAACCGACATTGATACCGATGTGCTGGAAAAGGCCGGTCAGGGCGTTTATCGCCTGGCGGATATCGACAGCCTGAGCGAACAGCAGAAGAAAACCTGGTTCCTGCGTGGTACCGGCGCGCAGAAAGAGCTGGTGAAAATCAAAGATGAATTACGCCATGCCGTTCAGTTCCGCCAGCTGAACCTGATCGATCCGCAGTGGAACATCCAGGGCAATTTTGACGCCATTTTCTGCCGTAACGTGATGATTTATTTCGATCATAAAACGCAGGAAAAACTGGTCATGCGCTTCGCAAAAATGCTCAAACCCGATGGCTTGTTGTTTCTGGGGCACTCGGAACATTTTAACAGCGCTAACAGCCCATTCCGTCTGCTTGGGCAATCCGTCTACCGCATCGCAGAGTAAAAATTATGAACAAGATTAAGGTGTTGTGCATTGATGATTCGTCTCTGATGCGCAGGATACTGACGCAGATGGTCAATGAGCAACCGGATATGGAGATGGTCGCGGCGGCGCCGGATCCGATTATCGCCCGCGATCTGATCAAGCAACACAACCCGGATGTACTGACGCTGGATGTCGAAATGCCGCGCATGGACGGGCTGGAGTTTCTCGATCGTCTGATGCGCCTGCGTCCGATGCCGGTGGTGATGCTCTCGTCATTAACCAGCAAAGGCTCCGATATTACGCTGAACGCGCTGGAACTGGGGGCGGTAGATTTTATTACCAAGCCGTCGATGGGGCTGCATGACGGTATGGGGCAATACAGCGAGATGATTGCCGACAAAATTCGTATGGCGGCCAAAGCGCAGGTTCATCGCCGCGAAGGACAACCGACCGCACCGCGAGTGATTCAGGCACCACGCGCAGGCAGCGATAAGATCATAGCGATTGGCTCATCAACCGGTGGCACCGAAGCGCTGCGCCAGATCCTGATGTCGATGCCGCAGGGTTGCCCGGGCATCGTTATCGCCCAACACATGCCGCCAGGATTTACCCGCTCATTTGCCGACCGCCTGAACAACTTGTGCCAGATTTCCGTGAGTGAAGCGACCGAGGGCGAGCGCGTGCAGCCTGGTCATGCGTACATTGCGCCGGGCGGGTTTCACATGGAGCTGAAGCGCAGCGGTGCAAACTACCAGATTGCGCTGAACAACGGTCTGCCCATTAACCGCCACCGTCCGTCGGTGGATGCGTTGTTCCACTCTGTTGCACGCTGCGCCGGTAAAAATGCCCTTGGCGCCATCCTCACTGGTATGGGCCACGATGGCGCCGCAGGGTTACTGGCGATGCGCCAGACGGGCGCGTGGACTGTCGCGCAGAGCGAGCGAACCTGCGTGGTATTCGGCATGCCGCGAGAAGCGATTGCCCTCGGCGGCGCCTGCGATATCGCCGACCTCGACCAGATTAGCCAGCAACTTCTCAACCATGCTGTCTCCCGGGCTCGCAGAGTCTGAGCCCTGGTTTCTCTCACCGTTCAATGACTTAACCTGGAAATAAAAAATTATGGCAGATACCAACTTGCGCTTTTTAGTGGTCGATGATTTCTCCACGATGCGCCGTATTGTTCGCAACCTGTTGAAAGATTTAGGGTTCAATAATGTCGAAGAGGCAGAAGATGGCCTGGATGCAATGAACAAACTGCGCGCCGCCACCTTCGATTTCGTCATCAGCGACTGGAATATGCCCAACATGGATGGCTTACAGCTGCTGACGGAAATTCGTAACGATGCCGCTTTCAGCAAAATGCCCGTGTTGATGGTCACCGCTGAAGCCAAGAAAGAAAACATTATTGCCGCCGCCCAGGCGGGCGCCAGCGGTTATGTCGTGAAACCTTTCACGGCGGCGACGCTGGAAGAGAAGCTCAACAAAATTTTTGAAAAGCTTGGGTGGTAATCGATGGACAAGATGGCACAAACACAATCGACAGATGATTTTAAAAATCTCTTTTCGCGCGTTGGCCACCTGGCCCGTTTGTTACGCGACAGCCTGGTTGATCTTGGGCTGGATCGCACCATTGCCGAAGCGGCAGAAGCTATCCCGGATGCACGCGAACGTCTGGACTATGTCGTCGGTAAAACCGCCGAGGCCGCCGAGCGCGTACTGACCAGCGTCGAACAGGCGCGTCCTTTACAGGACGAACTGGGCGAACGCGCGGAGCAACTGACTGCTCGCTGGGACGGCTGGTTTGCCGCGCCGGTAGAGTTAGCCGATGCACGCGAACTGGTGGCGGACACCCGCAGCTTCCTCGCCAGAACGCCGGACCTTGCACGCAATACCAACAACCAACTGATGGAAATCATGATGGCGCAGGATTTCCAGGATCTTACCGGCCAGGTAATTCGCGGCATGATGTCGCTTATCGAAAGCGTCGAAAAAGAGCTGATTCTGGTGCTGCTGGAGTACCTGCCGGAGGACGTCAGTGGTCTGAAAGAGGTTGATACGACGCTGATGAACGGCCCGCAAATCGACCAGAACAAAACCGGCGTCGTCGCCAGCCAGGATCAGGTCGATGATCTGCTCGATAGCCTGGGTTTCTGATGACCGCCTCACCCACCGGGATGAGGCACTAACGGGAGGCCAGCGGCAGAGAATATGTCCGAAGAAAGTGATGTAGAAAAAACCGAAGAACCCACACCCCACCGACGACAAAAAGCGCGTGAAGAGGGGCAAATTCCGCGTTCGAAAGAGCTGAGTTCGCTGCTGATGTTGCTGGCCGGGTGGGCGCTGTTGTTATCCGGGGGGCAACATTTTGCCCATAACCTGATGCAGATCCTGCATAGCGGACTGATGCTGAACAGGCTACCGGTGACGGATCCCCGTTCCATGCTTCAGCAGGCCAGTTACCTGTTCTCGATGATGGCCAGCGGGCTGCTGCCAATTTTGCTGGGGTTATTCATCACCGGGCTGCTCTCTCCCATGCTGCTGGGCGGCGTGAACTTCAGCGGCAAGTCGCTGAAAGTGGACCTGGCGCGCATGTCGCCGATGAAAGGGCTGCAACGCATGTTCTCGGCGCAGGTGCTGTCAGAGATGTTGAAAGGTTGCCTGAAAGTTGCGCTGGCCGGTTGCGGGTTTGCGTTGTACGTCTACAACAACCGACCGCACTTTATTCAACTGGTTAACGCCTCATTCCCGACCGCAGTGAGCGGCGCCATCGGCATGATTTTTGACTGCCTGCTGATGGTGATTTTCTTCCTGCTGCCGGTAATGGGTTACGACGTGTTTTACCAGATCACCAGCAACCTGAAAAAACTGCGTATGAGCCGTCAGGAGATCCGCGACGAGTTCAAACAGCAGGAAGGCGACCCGCACGTTAAGGGGCGCATTAAGCAGATGCAACGCGCAGCCGCCCGTAATCGCATGATGACGGACGTACCGAAAGCCGATGTCATCGTTAACAACCCGACGCACTACTCCGTCGCGCTCTCTTACAAAGAAGGCGGGATGAGTGCGCCAACGGTACTGGCGAAAGGCGCGGGCGAAGTTGCACTAAAAATTCGTGAACTGGGCGCTGCGCATCGCATTCCGATGCTTGAAGCGCCGCCGCTTGCCCGCGCTCTGTATCGCCACTGTGAGATTGGCGAACAGATCCCCGGCGAGCTTTATAGCGCTGTCGCAGAAGTTCTCGCCTGGGTCTACGGCCTGCGGCGGTGGCGCACCTCTGGCGGAGTTCCGCCTGTACAGCCCAGGGATCTTCCGGTTCCTGAGTCGATGGATTTTGCAAATGAGAGAAACTAATGGCCAGTATCGCCAGTAAATTACGTTTACCCGCATTTAAAGAGACACAGTGGCAAATTCTGGCTGGCCCGGTACTGATCATGCTGATTCTGGCGATGATGGTACTGCCGCTGCCGGCATTCCTGCTGGATACGCTGTTTACCTTCAATATCGTGCTGTCACTGATGATTTTGTTGGTGGCGATGTTTACGCAGAAAACCCTCGAATTTTCTGCGTTTCCTACCGTGTTGCTGTTCTCCACTCTGCTACGCCTGGCGCTGAACATCGCCTCTACGCGTATCATTTTGATGGAAGGACACACCGGCGCGGCCGCTGCCGGACGCGTGGTGGAAGCGTTCGGCCACTTCCTGGTGGGCGGTAACTTTGCCATCGGTATCGTGGTCTTCGCCATTCTGATCATCATTAACTTTATGGTGATCACCAAAGGTGCCGGGCGTATCGCCGAAGTGGGCGCGCGCTTTGTGCTGGATGGCATGCCGGGCAAACAGATGGCGATTGATGCCGATCTTAACGCCGGGCTGATTGGTGAAGCCGAAGCGAAACGCCGTCGTAGTGAAGTGACGCAGGAGTCCGATTTCTACGGTTCAATGGACGGTGCCAGTAAATTCGTGCGCGGGGATGCCATCGCCGGGCTGCTGATTATGGCGATTAACGTCATCGGCGGGCTGGCCATCGGTGTGCTTCAGCATGGGCTGAGCGTCGGCGAAGCCGGTGAAACCTACACTCTGTTGACTATCGGTGACGGCCTTGTTGCCCAGATCCCGGCGCTGATTATCTCTACCGCCGCAGGCGTTATTGTTACCCGCGTGTCCAACGAGCAGGATATCGGCGAGCAGATGGTCGGACAGTTGTTTAACAACCCGAAAGTGATGCTGCTTTCCGCTGGGGTGATTGGTCTGCTGGGGCTTATCCCGGGGATGCCGAATGTTGTCTTCCTGCTGTTTACCGCCGTTCTGCTGGGGCTGGCATGGTGGATGCGCGGTCGTCAGATGCAAGCGCCTGCCCGTAACGTCACGCGTGAAGATAATGATAAAGCCGCGCAGGCTGCCAACGATCAGGCCTCTGCAGAAGCCTCATGGGCCGATGTGGAAATGGAAGATGTGCTGGGGCTGGAAGTCGGCTATCGCCTGATCCCACTGGTGGACAGCGCGCAGGATGGTCAGTTGCTGATCCGCGTGCGCGGTATCCGTAAGAAATTTGCCCAGGATATGGGCTTCCTGCCGCCGCCGATCCATATTCGCGACAACCTCGATCTGGCGCCAGGCGAGTACCGTATTCTGCTGAAAGGCGTTGAGATTGGCCGCGGCGAGATCGAACCGGAACGCTGGATGGCGATTAACCCTGGCTACGCCGAAGGTGAATTGCCGGGTACGCCGTGTGAAGATCCGGCGTTTGGTCTGCCGGCGTGCTGGATCGACGAAGTCTTCCGCGAGCAGGCGCAGATTCAGGGGTATACCGTGGTCGATCCGGGTTCCGTTATCGCCACGCATCTTAACCACGTGATCTCGCTGAATACGGAAGAGTTGTTCAGCCGCCAGGAGACACAGCAACTGCTGGAGCGCATTAATAAAGAGATGCCGAAGCTGGTTGAAGATCTGATCCCTGGCGTGATCTCCCTGACGCTGTTCCACAAAGTGTTGCAGAATCTGCTGGCCGAGCGCGTCTCTATCCGCGATATGCGCACCATTATCGATACGCTGGCCGAACATGTTCCGCTACAAAACGATCCGGACGAACTGACCGCGCAGGTGCGCATCCGTTTGGGCCGCGCCATTACGGCGCAGTGGTTCCGCACGGATAACGACATCAAGGTGATTGGGCTGGATACCACGCTGGAAAAACTGTTGATTCAGGCTCGCCAGAACGGCAGCGCGATCGAACCGGGTATTGCCGAAAATCTGATGAAGCAGGCCGAACGCGCCATCACCGACCAGCAAGCGCTGGGCATTTCGCCGGTACTGCTGGTGAATCCGGGGCTGCGCCTGATGGTTTCACGCTTCCTGCGCCGCGCCTTCCCGCAGCTGGCAGTCATGTCAACGCTGGAAATCAGCAGCAACAAAACGGTGCAAATGACCACCGTAATCGGTACACATTCATGATACCTGCCGCTGCTATTTTGGGCATGGCGCTGGTATTGCCAGCGAATGCCGCACCTTCCAGCGGTTCCTGGAGCGATACGGCAGCGGGTGGTAGCACCCGCACCGGCAAGCAGATTGTACGCGGGCGAGCGTTAAGCTCGCCTTCTGCGATCCCGGCGTCGGCAAAGGTTACCCGTGTTTCATGGCGTATTACGCTGCTGGCTCCGCCGCCGCCAGGGCTGGAGATCAAGCTGTGTCGTCACGATCGCTGCTTACGGCTGCCTTCCCTGGCCGGGCAACGCAGCATCACTTTTCCGCTCTCCGCAACGGGTGAATTTCGCTTTATTTACACAGTGAATAAGCGCGGCCCGTTACGACCCGCCCTGAATGTGGTCAACCAACAGTTAATCGTTAACTACCGCTAAAAAAAGAAGGCTAAGGCCATCAGTAAGTCACTTACTGATGGCCTTATTTGTTTAATGTATTGAAGAGGTTTGCTGACGGGAGTAAAGCTTACTGAGCGTGGTTCCACGATGTATTGAGGACAGATTCTGTTTCAGAACATGAAGGCGCGCCTGCAATTTCCGGGTTATTTCACCCTCGTTTTCGACCATCTGCTTTAATACCATTTTCAGGTTTTCTCTTTCCGCAACAGATAGATCATCGGCGCTGACTTCCATAATGTCCTGCTTTTTCAGCATATAGCCAGCGGCCATTTCGGCAAGCAGGTCCCATTCTTCTTTCGCTGCCATATCCAGCAGCGTTAAATTCATCTCGTATAATTCAACGATAATTTTTGGCAGCACCTCACCCATAATTCACCCGACGTTGTGTTGGTTCGATCTCTTTCCATGTCATGGCCAGTTTCATTAACAGCGCATCGATGTGCTTTAATTTCTCCGGCTCGTTACGCAGATTCGCCTCTAATAATGTCCGCGACATATATTCGTACATTTGCTCCAGTTCTGCGGCAATGTGTACGCCCTTTTCGTGATCGAGCGCAGCGCGCAAACCATTATCAATAATATTGATCGCCTTAGAGATCATCTTGCCACGCTGGGCAACGTTGCCATTCTCAAAATAGATATTGGCTTGCAGAATCGCGCTGTGCGCGCCGTCGAACAACATGGAAATTAACTGGTGCGGCGTGGCGCCAGAGAGCTTACTTTGAAGACCCACCTGCGCATACGCCTGGCTCCCCTGTGCTGCATACATGTTTGTCACTCCTGTTGGCAGGCCGCGGCGGGCCTGCGCAATGAAAAATTAGAGGGTTGAAAGCAATGACGTTAACTGACTGCTCATGTTGTTCAGATTCGACATCATGGTGTCGAGGTTCTGGAACTGCACACGGTAACGTTCGACCTGTGCGTCAATCAGCTTCTGCGTCTTGTCGATCTGGGTTTGCGCAATTTTAGTTTGCGATTCCAGGCTGTCGGTGGTGGTTTTAATCAAACCGTCCGTTTTGGTCTTCGAATCGCCAACGTAGCTGGTGATGATGGAGCCCAGCGCCGAAGAGAGCCCTTCGCTGTCGCCACGGCCGGAGAACATCAGGCTGATTTGTTCCGGATTATCGGCAATCGCTTCATCCAGCGTGTCTTCATCCAGCGTCATCTGGCCGGTTGCCGAATCAATCTTGATGCCTAAATCCGCCAGCGAGCCGTAATCTGCCCCGGCATCGCCGTAGACGCCATTGACGGTGGAGCGCACCTGGCTGACCAGGCTGCGCAGCGTGGAATCCCCCACCAGCGAGCCGCTGCCGGAGTTTTGCGTTGCCACTTCTTCATCGCCCAGGCTGGAGGTATCCGCCGCGACATATTTGCTGTCAGCGGTAGTCTCGGTAAGCAGCGCATTGTATTGCTTAACAAAATCCTGCAGGCTGGTTTTGATGGCCGAGGTATCCGAGGTCAGCGTCAACTGCTCAGCTTCGCCGTTTTCCGACACTTTTTTCAGATTCAGCGTCACGCCGTCAATGATGTCGCTGATGTTGTTGCTGGAGCGCGTATAGTCAGAACCATCGACGCGCAGTTTGGCGTCCTGGGCATCGGAAACGGCGATCATATTGTCGTTTGCGCCGCCATCGGCAGCCACGGAGCCGTCATCATTAATATGCTGGCCGCCGCCGGAGGTGTTCAGCACACCCGCCAGCGTATTATCACCATCAACACTGACGGTCATTTCGCCATCGGAGCCGGTCTTTTTCGAACTCAGTACCAGCTGATAGCCATCATCGGTACGCTGTACGGAAGCGGTAACATCACCCTTCTCTTTATTGATCGCTTTCGCAATCTGGTTCAGTGAGGTTTCATCATCCGCCAGCTCCACTTCCATGGTCTTGCCGTCATTCTGCGTGATCGTCACTGTACGGCTGCCGCCGGTGGTTTCGCCCAGCATGTCATCTGCGCTGGCTTCCGGCTGGGTTTTCAGTTTATGTGCCGTCGCGAGCTGTGAAATGGTCACCGAATGGCTGTCCGCCTGCGCGCCGCTGCCAGCAACGGCAGTAAAGGCTTCATTGGCGCTGACGTTCATTTTATTAAAAGCATCAGAACCCATGGTGGTAACGCTTTTTTGCAGATTCGACAGCAGGCTGGAGATCTTACCCCATGCTGAAATCTGCGACTTATAGCTGTTCTGTAGTTTGGTATAGGGTGTTAAACGCGATTGCTCACCGGCCTTCAGCTGTTCCAGCATTGATGCCGTATCGATCCCGCCAGTACCTACACCTAATGATGATATTCCCATTTCGTCTCCGGTCGGAAAGGTCATTTTGTTGAGTGAATTCTATTAACCAATCGGCCTGGGAAATAAAAAGATGAATATTTAATAAAGGAACTATATAGAAGAAAGAAAAAACTCAGCGCTACAGAGAAAATTCGCTAAATCGATAAGGGAATATAACGTCAGTTGTGCGCGCAATTCATATCTTCAATATCAGAATCGGCTGAAATAGCAGCTAAAAAATAGCTAAGTCATTGTTTCCTGAAATTCCCTTCAGCTATTCAACAAATCTTTCCGCAGCAAAAAATTTCAGTCCTTTTTTGAAGGGCCGATTTATTTAGTATGCGAGACAACTTACGCATAACCATAATCCATGTGAACTATAGAGTATTAAGGAATAAACATGTCCCAGGTTATTAACACTAACGCCCTCAGCCTCGTTGCACAGAACAACCTGAATAAATCTCAGAGCTCTCTGGGTACCGCTATTGAGCGTCTGTCTTCTGGTCTGCGTATTAACAGCGCGAAAGACGATGCAGCAGGTCAGGCAATTTCTAACCGCTTCACCGCGAACATCAACGGTCTGAGCTAGGCTTCCCGTAACGCCAACGACGGTATATCTATCGCACAGACGACTGAAGGCGCGCTGAACGAAATCAACGATAACCTGCAGAACATCCGTCGTCTGTCTGTACAGGCGCAGAACGGCACCAACTCTGATTCTGACCGTCAGTCCATCCAGGACGAAATCAACGCACGTCTGGACGAGATCAACCGTATCTCTGAACAGACTGAGTTCAACGGCGTGAAAGTACTGAGCAAAGATCAGACTCTGTCTATCCAGGTGGGTTCTAACGACGGCCAGACTATCGATATCCAGCTGAACCAGATGGACTCTTCTACTCTGGGTATGGACGACTTCACCATCGCTAACGGCGTTGACGCAAGCACCCTGACTGATGCGACCACCGTTAAAGTTGATACCGGTGCTAAATACGATGTATCCACCATCACGGATACTGACGCTGCTGGCAAAGCTGCTGATGACGTTGTTGAGGGTGACGACGGTAACATCTACGTTAAATCTGGTAGCGACTACTTCCTCGCAACGACTGATGCAACGGGTGCTGTAACGTTTGACTCCGCTAGCACTGCTGCAACAGGTGTTACCATGGGCAACAGCGTAGCTGGCGACGCCGTTATGTTTGACAAAGCTCCGGACGTTTCTGGTATCACCGGTACCCTGAAAACTGACGGCGAAGGCAACTACTATGTTGAAGATGCTAACGGCGCGCTGACCGCTGCAACCGTTGACGATGCTGGCGTTGTGACTGATTCCGGTAAAGCAGTTTCTACCGCTCAGGCAACTGAAGATCCGCTGACCAAAATCGACGAAGCGCTGGCTCAGGTTGACGAACTGCGTTCTGGTCTGGGTGCGGTACAGAACCGTTTCGATTCGGTAATCAGCAATCTGAACAACACCGTTAACAACCTGTCTGAATCTCGTTCACGTATCCTGGATGCTGACTTCGCTTCTGAAGTTTCTGAAATGAGCCGTGCGAACATTCTGCAGTCTGCGGGTACTTCTGTACTGGCACAGGCTAACCAGGTTCCGCAGAACGTCCTGTCTCTGCTGCGTTAATTCACGCTTTTCAGCCGAAGCCAAAGACCGCCCTCTCCGGGCGGTTTTTTTTTGCCCTTTCCTTACAACTCTTCTTTTTCGTCTGATCCCTTAGATGAGAAGAACGAATTCAAACTTGCGTTATCGTCGTAATCCGATGCGCCCGCAACCGGACTGCGGGCCTGTGGTTCAGACGAGCCAGCTTAATAACAAGGTGGCAAAAATGACCGTTGAAGCACCACCAATGCGGGTGGCGATTTGCGCGAAGGGCATCAATGCCATTCTGTTGGATGCTGAGAGGATCGCCACATCCCCCGTACCGCCGAGGCCACTATGGCAGCTGGTGACGATCGCCGCCTCGACCGGATACATATTTAACTTTGTGGCAATGAAATAACCGCTGAGCGCCATAGCAATGACGATGGAGCCGCACACAATAACGTAGCCGACAGAGAATACCGCGACCACGCTTTCCAGCGGCACATAAAGCATGCCGAGACCAATCATCAGCGGCCAGACTAATGCTGCGGAAACAAACTTATAGCAACTGTGCGCGCCCTGCTCCATGGATTTGGGGATCACCTGTGCGTACTTGCACAGTACGGCAATCAGGATCATCAGCACCGGACCAGGAATATGCACCAGTTTTTCAAATAACCCGCCGACGATAAAAAAGGCGCATATCATCAACAGCCCGCCGCCCATAAGTTGAAAATCGGTATGCTGCGCCTCCTGCGTCTGTGCGAAGACGCGGTTATCCTCATCACTGCGGATCAGCATACCGTTACCGGTCAGGGAAGGACGGCGCATTCCTATACGCGCCAGCACGCCAGCGCAGATAATGGCAAAGATATTGCCCACCACTGCCGCGGGTGCCAGTTGGGCAACATAAACATCCGGGGTTTGCCCAAGAATGGCGGAATAGGCCAGTGACAGCGGTAATATGCCTTCGCCAATGCCACCGCCGATAATAGGCACGATGATAAAGAAAAAGGTGTGATACGGCGTGTAGCCAAATAATGTTCCTACCAGCAGCCCAGCGAGCACCGCGACCACAGTACCGGCCACCAGGGGCACAAACATGCGGATCATGCCCTGGATCAGAATCACCCGGTTCATGCCGAGAATGCTGCCAACCACCAGACAGGCAATAACAAAATAAAGCAGGTTGGCTTCTTTCATCAGCAGATGGACGGTGGCTAACGTATGCGCTTCAAACAGACCAAAATAGACCAGTACCGAGGGCACCATCAGGCACAATATTGCTGGCCCACCGACGTCCTTCAGCACCGGCAACATACGGCCTATTTTGGCAAAGGCAAAACCAAGCGTCATGATCACCGCCAGGCCGCCAATCATGTTTTTCGGCAATAAACCTGCGATAGCTGAAATGGCGACAATCGAAGCGATACCGATAAAGAGCAGCAAGGGTACGGCGCCGACTTCAAGCCCGTGCAGGCGCGAGAGTTGTGCACCCGCAGGGGATGCGTCAACAGAGGAAGAGAGAGGATTATCTTTCATTATTTTCACCTGATTCGCTATTAATAATTAACAGTGGGTCAGGAATAACCGCTGGGTTATTCGTAATAGGATAAAATGCTTGAAAAAATAAAGCCAACAAAATAAATATTGCCACCAGGAAGTTATGATTGAATAAATAACATAATCTTCGGCCTGTAAAGTGAGCAATGGTTACTGCTTATTGAATTTGTGAGTGCCGTAGTAATTCACATTTAAATAACTTAAACAGGCTATTCGTAAATAAAATAATTGCGCAGATACATGCTTTAGATTCTTCTAATGAAAATATAAACTTAGCACCTCAATCTTTCCATTTAATTAAAGTATTCCTTTTGAAACTAATTAAAACACACGAAGTGTGATTCTAATCACCTTTGGAAGTAAATACGATAGATAGAGTTCCTGCCTGAAAACTATTTAAATAAAACAAAAACAGGACATTTTATGCCTTCACTACTCCTACAATCTTTATTCCCTTTAGTATTTATCATGTTACTAGGGTGGCTAAGTGGAAAATTAGGGTATACGCACCGTAAGGATGCCACTGTATTAGCGACAGTGGTGATTCGCTTTGCATTACCCTTTCATCTTTTTATCGGAGCACTGAACACCAACCCGGACAAAATCAAAAACTTCTCGTTTATGGCTGTGCTGGTAATTGGTCTGATGGGCTCTTATTTACTGACGCTGATCCTGTCGCGTTACGTTTTTCGTCATGATATCAAGACCAGCGCAATACAGTCTTTGGTTTGCGCTTTTCCTGATATGGCCTATTTTGGCGCGCCGGTACTGGCCGTGCTGATTGGACCGGAAGGATTTTTAGGTGTGCTAATTGGCAATTTAGTCACCAGCGTTTTAATGATTCCGTTGACCATTATCTTAATCCGCATGGGCGATAAAGATAGCGACATTGAAACGCTACATCCGGGCAAACTGATTATGCAGAATTTACTGCGGGCGGTGCGTAACCCGATTGTCTGGATCCCCGTATCCGGTGTGGTGCTGAGCCTGGCCGGTGTGCAGTTACCGCACCTGTTGAGTGCGCCGATTGAGATGGTTGGCAAAATTGCTGGTGGTCTGTCGCTGTTTGCCCTCGGTCTGCTGTTTTACGGTGAGCGCCCGTCGCTGAATCTCCAGACCTTTACCAATATCAGCATCAAAAATCTGATCCAACCCGCCATGATGGCAGTTGCCGGGCTGGCATTTGGCCTGAGCCACACCTTAATGCAGCAGGTCGTGATTATTGGTGCAACACCTTCTGCTATCGCTGCAGGAATGTTCGCCCTGCGCAGCGACACTTATATCGAATCCGCATCCTCTTCCATTCTTATTGGCACTGCGATCGGCGTATTAACTGAGGGCGTGATGATCTACTTGATTTCTTGAGCCTCTTTTCTGTTATCCCCGATACATCGGCAGCCGTGCCGTTATTATTTAGTCAGGAGCAGCAATAATGTTACGCAAAGAAACGCTTTATACGCCTTATAATGGTGCCGTATTACTGGAAAACCCGTTACTTAATAAAGGGCTGGCATTCACTGAGGATGAACGTCTGGCCTTTAATCTGTATGGATTATTACCGCATAACGTTGAAACCATCGAAGAACAAACAGCACGCGCATGGCAACAATTTTGTCATTTTAAAAAAGACATCTCCCGCCATGTTTACTTACGCAATATTCAGGACACCAACGAGACGCTTTTTTATAATCTTCTGCGCTGTCATATGCAGGAAACCCTGCCAATTATCTACACCCCAACGGTAGGCGAAGCCTGTGAGCATTTTTCTGAGATTTATCGCCGCGCCAGAGGGTTATTTATCTCATGGCCGGATCGGCACCGCATCGATGAAATGCTGCAAAGTTTTTCACGCAATGATATTCGCGTAATTGTGGTTACCGATGGGGAACGCATTCTCGGTCTCGGCGACCAGGGCATCGGAGGGATGGGGATCCCGATTGGCAAACTTTCGTTATATACCGCGTGCGGCGGAATTGACCCGGCATCGACGCTGCCTATCATGCTGGATGTGGGTACCAACAACAGCCAGCATCTTGAAAATCCGCTGTATATGGGGTGGCGCCATCCGCGAATCAGCGACGAAGACTATATCGAATTTATGGATATGTTCGTTGAGGCCATCAAAGCGCGCTGGCCAAATGTCCTCCTGCAATTTGAGGATTTTGCCCAGAAAAATGCGACCAAACTTCTGAACCGTTACCGCCACCAACTGTGCTGCTTTAATGATGATATTCAGGGAACGGCAGCGGTCACCACCGGCACGCTGATTGCCGCTTCGCAGGCGGCGGGAATGCGCTTACGCGATCTGCGCGTGGTTTTCCTCGGCAGCGGCTCCGCCGGCTGCGGCATCGCGGAGAAAATCATTGCCTTGATGGTCGACGACGGTCTGACCCCGGAGGAAGCCCGCAACAACATTTTCATGATCGATCGCTTTGGCCTGTTAACAGATGACATGCCTAATCTGCTGGATTTCCAGCAAAAACTGGTCACGCCACGTCGTCTTATCGCCGACTGGGATACCGATTCAGAGAATATGTCTCTGCTGGACGTGGTACGAAATGTCCATCCCAACGTACTGATTGGCGTTTCCGGGCAACCCGGTCTTTTCAGCGAAGAAATTGTGAAAGAGATGCATCGTCACTGTTCCCGTCCCATTATCATGCCGTTGTCGAACCCGACCTCACGCGCGGAAGCCCAGCCCCGGGATCTGATTGAATGGACGCAGGGAGCCGCGCTCATTGCAACGGGAAGCCCTTTTGAGCCGGTCTTTTATCAGGATGAATCGTACGAAATAGCCCAGTGCAACAATGCGTATATTTTCCCGGGATTAGGTCTGGGCGTACTGGCAGGCAAGTTAACTCGCGTCACCGACACCATGCTGAGCGTGGCCAGCAAAACGCTTGCAGCATTCTCTCCGCTGGCAAATACAGAGAAAGGAGGGCTGCTGCCGCCAGTCGATATCATTGAAACCGTATCGAAAGCCATCGCCCTGCAGGTAGCCCAGGCGGGTCAGCAGGAGGGCGTCGGCCCGCTGATGAGTGAAGAGGAATTAACAACACGTCTCGAAAATATCTATTGGGATGCGCGCTATAAAGCGTACAAACGCGCGTCCTTCTGAGAATCGGCACGGCAGAGCGAGCCATACTCTGCCGTGCGTTAATCAGGACCAACCGTACATTAACTAAAACAGATGCGTTGAGGAGAAAAAGCCATTACGCCCGGCATATTTTGCGTGATAAAGCGCATCATCAGCTAATTCGATAAGCGTTGTCTCCTTGCCTTTCACTGCCGGACCGGGGCCGGAAGCGATACCAATGCTTACGGTCACTATTCCGAACGGGCTATATTCATGAGGGATATTTTCCTGACAAATACTTTGAATTATTTTTTTGGCTTTCTTTTCCGCCGCGATCAAATCGATTGCAGGAAGAATAACAACAAACTCTTCTCCACCATAGCGGGCAACCAGCGCAGAGCTGCTTTTTATTGTTTTTTTCAGGGATGTTGCGACTTGCCGTAAACAGTCATCACCCGCTAAATGCCCGTAATTATCGTTATATTTTTTAAAGTAATCTATATCAATGAGCATCAAGGATATTGCATGCTTATTTACGGCGCACTGTAATACCTCACGGGGCAGCGCCTCATCGAATTTGCGACGATTCGCCAGCCCGGTTAAACTATCCTCAGCCGCCATAGCCTTTAATTTCTCATTTGCGGTCATGAGTGATTCAGTAGTTTTTGACAATTCACGACTGGTGCGCACTCGCCGATGGATATCCCGCAGAAGAAAATAACCTGAAGTTATAACGCCTCCCATCAGGAAAATAACAATCACTATCAGAATCTCTGATTGTTTTTTCCAGGCCAACATTCCTTCGTCGATACTCACGGCGACAGTGGTAACTAATCCATATCGTTTGTTTTTTTGAAATGCATACATCCGTGGTATATTGTCAAAGCGAGAGACACTTCTTGCGGTACCGGAATTACTGTTTTTCAGGTATGTTGTAAAAAGTGGCGAATTGGAAATAACCCGACCAATATATTTATCGTCAAAAGGATAGCGTATCAGTAATATTCCAGACTCGCTTGTTAATGCAATAGCACCAGAATGTCCAATATCGATCTTGCCAAACGTTTCAAGGAAATTTTCAATATTGAGAGTGAGAACGGCGACCCCGGCAAATCTACCCTGGTGATCTTCCAGCCTGCGACTGATGGTTATCACCCATTTCCCGTTCGTCCGGCTTACTACGGGAGGACCAATAAAAACTTTTTTGGACGTATTGTTTTGATGATAAACGAAGAAAAAACGGTCTGCGCTATTGGCGCGGCCAGAAAGCCTTTCGTGTAATGCGATGAGCGTATTGCCAGTAGCATCATAAATAACAACATTATTGAGTTGCTCCAGCAATTCATCCTGACCAGCAAGAATTTTCTTTATATTGGTAATCTGGCTTTTGTCTTCACCATAAATTTCCGTTATGTCCGAAAGATTTTCTATGAGCATCTCGCCCTGCCGGATAACCCCCTCAGAATAAAGATTGAGAGTATGGCTTAAATTCGAAACATTGGTATTAAGATCGTTGATTGTCTGTACACGGGTGATCCAGATATGGAAGGATAAAATTATCGACATCACGAAGAAGACAACAACAAGAATTGTCAACCCAATAAAACTCTCTCTCTTCATTATGATTTACCACCAGCCCAAATCACGTCTTAAATACCTTCATTACTGAGAACCTTTATCGTTAAAAATATAAACCCTGGCAGAAAATCGTTGCGATCAGCAGGCAAATACATTTTTGCATTCAACTTTAAAGATTAACACCTGCAGCATAGCTGTGCTTTGCTTATTAATAAAGTGTTATATGAAATATTCATAAACTCATCTTATTACTATTAAAGCGAGAATGAGCGTAATTTCTTACAGACTGGAATTAGCACAGTAGTGCCACTGAAAAATATCCTATTTTGTTTCGTCTAATTTGCTGAATCGTAAGGTGATTAAAAGGATTGCCCGGCTGGTAAGCTCTATCACTCTACACAGCGAAACGACATCGCCAATATACTTTCCTGAGCAGAACCAGCCCCTTCCAGCCCAACGCCATGGCGATGCCATGGCGTTGAAGTAAGCGCATTGCCAGGAAGCCATTCACCTGGCTTCACTCATCCACTCCTTCAAGGTAAGAGAGTAAAGCAGGCTCGGTGGCGCATTTTCAACATCATGAATTTCTCTGATATATTTCAGCCCTGTTTTCTCGAGAACTTTTTGCGATGCCAGATGGTTTCCTCTCACAACGGCAGAAATCTCAGCCAGTTTAATCGCATCAAATCCATATTTGACGGCGCATTGAGAAAACTCAGTCGCCAGGCCTTTCCCCCACGCGGCGGTGGCAAAACGATACCCTAAATTATTAATAGTGGTATCGGCATAGCTGCGGATACTCAACCCGCCAAAGCCGATGATCTGTGCAGGATCGCCAAGAAGCGATATTGCCCAGTGTCCAAATCCGTTTATCTCCCGGTGCGCTATCCAGCGTTCGAGAACCGTTTCTGCATAGTGAACATCCGGATAGGGCCCTGCCGGATTAAATCTGTTCGTCGCCGGATCGCCGTAGATGTTGAACAGATCGTCGACATCGGAGGCGATGACGGGACGAAGATACAGACGGTGCGTTTCAATGGGCAAATTTGCCTCCAGAGAAGGATGATTGATTTACCTGATGTGGGAACGCCCCTGGTTCAGAAGGGGCGCACTACATTACTTAAACAGTTTCTGGACAAACTCCGCATACGCCGGACGCCAGACATCCATTTCATGGTTCAGACCGGGGTACACTTTGTAATCAAACTTAATGCCCTGTTTCTCCAGCTCGCTCTTCAGCCCGGCGATGTCTTTTCCGGTGACAGAATCCTTTTCTCCGACAACAACGGTGAAATTATGCAGTTGCTTATTAATTAACGCCGGTTTACTGAACTGCGCGCTAACGCCTGTGTCAGGGACCGTTGTGGTGGTGACACCGCTAAAGGTTGCCAGCCAGCCGAAGCTTTCAAGATGGTTCATCCCGGAAACCAGCGCCTGATATCCCCCTTGCGACAATCCTGCCAGCGCGCGTCCGCTTGCGTCTTTGCGTACATTAAACCGCGCGTCGACCAGTGGAATAATATCGTGCATCAGTTCGCGGTCTGCCGCTTTGGCATTGAGAGGGTAAAATGTTTTGCGGCGATCTTTCGGCGGAAAATTCTCCGGGATAGCCTGCACAATGTCAGTTTCGGTATCCGGAACCACGACCAGCATCGGTTTGATTTTCCCTTCGGCCAGCAGGTTATCCATGATCTGCGGCAGACGTCCCTGATCGATAGCGGAAAGGCCGGTATCGCCAAAACCGTGGTAGAAATAGAGCACCGGTAGCGGTTCGCCTTTTCCGTTATAACCTGGCGGCGTCCAGATATAGACCCGCCGCTCGGAGCCCAGCTCTTTCGAGTGATAAGTCACCGTCAACAGATCGCCATGAGGAACAGCGCGATCGTCGAGAATACTGCCCGGCACCAGAATCAAACTGGTATTCACCTGGCGCTGCGGCTTCTGAAAACGGCTTCCCGTATCCACCGAGCGGAACCCATCAACATCGAAATAGTACTCATAGAGGTTCGGTGCCAGCGCCCCGCTCTTCCAGGACCAGACGCCGCTGGCGTCTTTACTCATATCATGCGAAACATAGCTGTCCGGGGTGGAACCCGTGATCACCGAGACCCGTTTTGCGCCCGGCGCGAAAAGGCGAAAGGTTATGCTTTTATCCGCATTAACCTGCGTCACATACTGGCTGACCGGTACCGATAAGTCAGGCGTCACCGGAAAGGGCGCAGCAAAAGCCGGAACAGCCGCGCTGCCCAACAGAGCGGTAATGGCCAGCGTCAGACAAGCGATGTTTCTTTTCATATCACTCCCTCGTTTTTCACATTTATGTATGCAGATTTATCGACCGGGCATTACTACCAGACCTTAGCCTGAACACCTGGGGCAAATGGTTTGTTTTTCTCATCAGTGCCGTTGAGATTACCCTGTTCGCTGCCCGGCGCATGAATGCCGATATCACAAAAAAGCATTTCCGCATGGAATTCAGGCATGCAGACGTTTCTTATCGACGTATTGGGTAAATTTTTTCAGGGGAGTGGAAATACAGCGAAGACGCGGCGTTAGCGTTACGCGTATTACACAGGCGGCGTTTTTTACTGTGTTCTTTCCGAACTCACACCCATTCTTTTATCAATAAGCAACAATAAAAAAAGCCTCTCCGTTAACCGGAAAGGCTTGTGAAATAAAAACGCAGAAAGAATTAATTGAAGCCGTTATCGGCGACTTTATCGATCAGTTCCATCTCATCACTGTTTAACAGTTTTTCGATATCCACAAGAATCAACATCCGCTCACCCATCGAACCGAGGCCCAGCAAATATTGCGTGGAGAGCGCGACGGTATATTCCGGCGCAGGTTTAATCTGCGCGGCGTCCAGCGACAGCACATCGGAAACGCCATCAACGACAATGCCCACCACGCGGCTGCTGTTCAGGCTGAGGACAATCACAATGGTGTTGTCATCAAAATTGGCCGACTCAAGAGCGAATTTCACCCGCAGATCGACAATTGGCACAATCACGCCGCGCAGATTGGTGACGCCAGCGATAAAGTCCGGCGTATTGGCAATACGCGTCACGCGATCGTAGCCACGGATCTCCTGCACTTTCAGGATCTCAATGCCGTACTCTTCATTACCCAGACGGAAGGCGAGGAATTCATGCCCCGCGTCATCCTTCAATTGCTTTTCTGTATCAGTTAAGTTCATTTAATAACCTTTCAACCTGTGATTCAGGCACCATTGTCAACGCATCTCTTTTTTTGGCTAATGTCGTTAACACGGCGACATCCAGTATTAACGCCACGCTGCCGTCCCCCAGAATGGTGGCGGCAGAAATGCCCGGTATTTTGCGGTAGTTTTGCTCAAGGTTTTTCACTACCACCTGATGCTGACCGATCAGTTGATCCACCAGCAGGGCATAGCGATTGCCCGCGCTCTGTACAATCACGGCAATCCCCTCGCTGATGTCGTAATCCGCTTCGTGAATGCCAAAGAGTTGTCCCAGTTCGACAA
Source organism: Kosakonia sp. MH5 (assembly GCF_009935945.1). Taxonomy (NCBI): domain Bacteria; kingdom Pseudomonadati; phylum Pseudomonadota; class Gammaproteobacteria; order Enterobacterales; family Enterobacteriaceae; genus Kosakonia; species Kosakonia sp. MH5. The sequence goes on from NZ_QODH01000010.1 coordinate 66,735, forward strand.
GCTGCAAATACTCATCGCGCACCTGCAACATCCGTTCACCACCGGTCATACGGTGCATTTTCGTTTCAGAAAGCATTAACGATTCCATCATGCTGCCGAGCGGCAACACATAGATCTCAGAACCGATGCGAACCGACATGCCATCAAGGATTGCCAGCGTCAGCGGCAAAATAATCCTGATAGTCGAACCTTTACCCTGCTCAGAATGGAGGGTGATATGGCCGCCCATCTCCTGGATATTACGGCGCACAACGTCCATACCCACGCCGCGACCGGAGATATCCGTCACTTTTTCTGCGGTGGAGAACCCGGCGGCGAAAATCAGCATCCACACATCTTCATCGCTGATGTTTTCGCTGATCAACATGCCCTGAGCCTGCGCCCGCGCGAGAATTTTTTCGCGGTTCAATCCGGCACCGTCATCGCTCACTTCAATAATGATATTGCCGCCATGATGTTCCGCAGAGAGCACCAGATTGCCCTTATCCGGCTTGCCGTTGGCGCGACGCACATCAACCGGTTCAATTCCGTGATCGAGGCTGTTACGCACCAGATGCGTCAGCGGATCGACGATCTGTTCGATCAGGCGTTTGTCCAGTTCCGCGGAGCCGCCCACCAGCGTCAGCTCCACCTCTTTATTCAGTTTCGCCGCCAGATCGTGAACCAGACGCGGGAAGCGGCTAAAGACGTAATCCATCGGCATCATGCGGATAGACATCACCGATTCCTGAAGGTCGCGGGCATTACGCTCAAGCTGAACAATGGTATTGAGCAGGGTATCGTGGCTTGATGAATCAAGGGTGCCGGAAAGCTGCGACAGCATCGCCTGCGTGATGATCAGTTCGCCAACCTGGTTGATGATCTGATCCACTTTTTCCACCGCTACGCGAATGCTGCTCGCTTCCGCCGCCTGCGGGCGGTTGCGTGAAGATTCCGGTCGCGAAGGACGCGGCTGTGCTGATGCGCCAGCAACAGGCTGCGCAACCGCGCTGCTTTCTGCCACTTCCGGCACAGCAGCCTCCTCAACGGCCAGCGGAGTAGCAGCTTTAGCTGGTGCCGGAGAGATGGTTATCTGCTCCGGTTCCAGAATAAAGCACAGTACCGCCTGGATATCATCGGCGCTGGTGGTGGTTTGCAATACCAGTTGCAGAGCGCCGTTTTCACGCTGTACATCGCTGATGCTCCCCAGATTCGCCAGCTCTTCCAGCAGCGGATCCTGATCCTCATCTTTCACTTTTTGCAGCACGATGAGCAGGCGCGGTTCGCCCTCTTCAGCTTCCGCCGGCACCGCGATGGCAGAGGCCGTCACTGGCGCGACGATAGCCGCCGGGACAACCGCCGCAACGGGCGGCTGTGCTGCGTGGTCGTTAGCAATTTGCCGTAGCGCTTCGCAAATATACTGATAAGCCTCCTGATCCGGTTCAGAGGAGGATTTGTAGGCGTCCAGTTGATCCTGCATGATGTCCTTACCTTCCAAAAACAAACTTCGAATCTCTTCTGTAATCCGCAGCTTGTCGCTACGAACATCATCGAGGAGATTTTCCAGAATATGCATCGTCTGCTGCAGCGCAGAAAAACCAAACGTACCGGCTCCCCCTTTTATCGAGTGGGCGGCGCGAAAAATGGCATTCAATACTTCTCTGTCTGGCGACAGCAGATCGAGGTCAAGCAGGTGCTTTTCCATGTCGGCCAACAACTCGTCAGCCTCATCAAAAAAAGCCTGATAAAAGTCGCTGATATCCACTTAGTTATTCTCCATGGCCGTTTTGACTGTTGATTCCGTTGCAGGTGCTGCTGCACCCTGCTCCGCTTTTTTACTCTCATCCGACAGAGAGACAGGGTCACGTAGCAGCACATCTTCCTGCAGGATTTGTTTGGCGCGCTCCTGGCTGAGCACCAGGATACTGATACGCCGGTTAATCGGGTCGTCGGCGATCGTTCCCGACTGCACCATCGTGTCGGCGGTACCAATCACCCGGATAAATTTATTGCTGCCAAGCCCGGCGCTAACCAGAATGCGACGCGAGGCGTTGGCGCGATCGGAGGAGAGTTCCCAGTTGCTGTAACCCGCTTCGCCATTGGCATACGGCAGCGCATCGGTATGGCCGGTCATAATGATGCGGTTAGGCAATTCATTCAGTACCGGAACCAGAGCCTGGAGGATATTCACCATATAGCTCTCCGGAACCGGGCTGCCGACTTTAAACATCGGGCGATCGGCGCTGTCGGTGATCTGAATAAGCAGACCATCATCGGTCAGCGAAAGCCGTAAATTAGAGGTGAAATTGTTCAGACGTGGATCGGTTTGAATCAGGCTTTGCAGCTTGTTTCTGGCGCGCTTCAGATTCGCTTCCCGCTTTTTATCATCAATTTTATTCAACGTCTTTTTGAAGACTTCCCCGTCATTTTTCAGGGGATCGTCCCCGCCGCCGGGGATCACACTGTCGCTCAGGCTGGCTTTATCGCCCTTCGCCAGCGCGTTTTTCAGCGGGACTTTGAAATATTCAGCGATCTGCATACGCTGCTCCGGAGAAGAGGATGAGAGCAGCCACATCACCAGGAAAAAAGCCATCATCGCGGTCATAAAGTCCGCGTAGGCGATTTTCCATGAGCCGCCGTGCGACTCATGTTTTTTTCGGTTGAATTTGCGGACAACAATGGTTGCGGCTGACTTTTTCTTCACGTTGCCTCTCCCGTCGGTACGGACGATGAAGAGGAGCGGACTTCGCGCACGTGCTCATCAAGTTCAGCAAAACTCGGGCGCTCAGTCGAATAGAGCGTTTTACGGCCAAATTCAACGGCAATCTGCGGCGCATAACCATGAATACTGCACAGCAGCGTGGTTTTAATGCACTCCAGCATTTTCAAATGTTCGGCGCTACGCTGACGCAGCAACGTTGCCAGCGGCAGAACCATGCCGTAAGCAATCAGGATGCCGAGGAAAGTACCTACCATCGCATGGGCAATCAGTTCACCCAGCTCCGCCGCCGGGCGATCCGCCGCCGCCAGCGCATTGACCACGCCCATCACCGCCGCAACGATACCAAATGCAGGCAGCGCATCACCCACGGCATTGATACTGTTCGCCGGAACGTCGTGTTCGTGCTCGCAGGTCTCGATCTCCTCATCCATTAGCGCTTCCATTTCAAAGGCATTCATATTGCCGCTGATTATCAGACGCAGGTAATCGACAAGGAAATTCATGATTTCGGAATCCGCCAGCAGGCGCGGATAGGCGGAAAAGATGGCGCTGTTTTGCGGATCTTCGATGTCGTTCTCCAGCGCAACAACCCCACTTTGACGGCTTTTTGACAACAGCAGATACATCAGCGCCATTAAATCCATGTATAACGCTTTGGTGTAATACGAACCCCGAAATAAACGAGGAAAAGATTTCATGGTCGCGCGGATCGCTTTGCCATTATTCCCCACCAGAAAAGCGCCCAGGCCGGCGCCACCGATGATTAATAATTCAGTCGGCTGAAAGAGTGCGCCGAGATTACCGCCACTGATAGCAAAGCCACCAAATACGGCTGCAAATACCACGACATAGCCAATAATGACTAACACGTTAACTCCTTAATAATCTAAACGTCCGTTTATCATCTTTATTCCATGCATATAAGCGCGTAACCAGGCACGCATCGCTGCCGTTATTCACGGGGTGGTGATGTACATAGCAGTGAGCCAATATTTACCGGTACCGATCCATTAAAAAAACTTCCGGATTGACACGTTTAATTGCTCGCGAAGGCGGAAAACACAAACTGCAAGTGTATATAGCGTCAGGGCTCTCCTGTGTAGTAATAAACGAACCACCACAAGAGCAACATTCCGTATGCCTGATCATGCCGCAATCAACAAATCGTAATAACGTCCATGCGCGAGTAATACCGAGCACAGGTTTTTTATCTTTGCCGTCAAGACTATTCTCAAGGTACAGACGATAACTTTTCAGCATTGTTTCAACAGGACGGCCACCTTCGGTTTTTTCCAGATAACGATAAATATTATAGAAAATCGATGAGTGAATATTCTGTTCCCAGGACATATACCAGTCCGCGGAAAACGGTAACATCCCCTTCGGTGGTGAACATCCCTTAATTTCTTTATAGAGTTTTAAAAGCTTGCGGCGACTTAAACTTGTTTCGCTCTCGAGGACTTGCATCCGTGCACCAAAGGAAATCAATTCCACGGCGATTTGCGCATCCTTGATTTCAGAGATGATGCTTTTCTCACACATAGATATTTCCCTGTCAGGCCGCCGGACGTTCTTCCTCGGCAAGAGAATTAAGTAATTCTGTAGACAAAATGATTCCAGTATGAATGTTTTGTAAAGCATCAATACGCGAATCTTTCGTCAGACAGTCGATAACCATATCGCTGTCAATGCGCAAACGGCATATTAGCTGGCCTGTTGATGAAAGTTTAATAAGCTGTGAAAGCGATAAATCTTTCAACATATCAATTGTTGATTCATTTAGCCCAAGGCGAAATGTAGCGGATAATTTGTCTTCCATAATTAACCGCTGCGCCAGCAGCAGGTAAGAAAGATTCATATCCCGGATACATTGCAGTGGCTCGTCAAACGCTGTCACATTCATGGTAAACGTACCCTTATTATTCCCACCCACGATCTTCCAGGCGGGCCCGTAATCGTTTAATTGTTTGGCTATGCAGCTGGCTCACGCGTGTTTCCGTAATGCCCAGCAGCACGCCAACCTCTTTCATATTCAAATCTTGTTGATAATAAAGATTCAGCAGCATCTGCTCTCTTTCCGGCAACGCTTTGATCTCATTGCTGACTTGCTTTGTCAGATCGCCTAACAGCGCATCATGCAACGGGTCTAAGTGATCCTGTTCCATCTCTTCCAGTTCAAGACCATCTGCCAGCAGCTCCTGGAGCTCATCCAGCGAGCAGAGCATGCTGGTATTCGTATCTGCCAGCGTCTGCTGATACTCCTGCAGCGACATTCCCATTTCCGCTGCAACATCCGCTTCCGAAGCAACACCGCCGGTGCTCTGTTCCACCCGCATAATCGCGGCAGAGACTTCGCGGGATTTACGGCGAACGCGGCGAGGAACCCAGTCATGTTCGCGTAATTCATCCATAAATGCCCAGCGAAGGCGTTGTGCAATATAAACGCTCATCTTGACCCCTTTAGTCGGATCAAACTGTTCTACTGCATCCAGAAGCGCAATGGCGCCTGCCTGAATTAAATCGTCAATATCAACGCTTGATGATAATTTGGATTGTAATTTCAGTGCTTCGTAGCGGACTAAATAACCATATTTAGGCCATAGTTGTTCTTTCTGAATTGTGCCGTCAGAGCGATAAATCCCATTCACTATAACCATTCCCGAAGTGCTATTAATATATTTAAATTATTATTAATAATCGCCAAATCAAATAGCCCGATAAGCGAACGGAAAGTGAAACATACTCCTTATTTACGTCATGGCGGCACGACAGAAATTAAAAGGTTTCCCATTCACCTTCTGTTTTTGGCGCAGGTGAGAATTCCCGAATAACCGGAGAATTAACCACGCGGGGAACTTCAACCTTATTTCGCTCACGGGCTACGGCCGAAACATGGTGCTCATTCACCGTAAACTCCGCGACAATCTGATCGAGATTACGGGCGTGCTGTTCGACATTCGTGGCCGTACCTGCCGCCTGCTCAACCATCGTGGCGTTCTGCTGCGTGACGAGGTCCATTTCGTTGACCGCCTGGGCAATCTGGTTGATGCCGGTGCTTTGCTCTTCAGAAGCAGAAGCGATTTCCGCCATAATATCAGTCACCTGGATAACAGACTTAACTATCTCCTGCATCGATGTACCGGCCAGTTGCACTTCCTGCGAGCCGGTATTCATATTCGCCACGCAGGTGTTGATCAGCTGACGGATCTCTTTAGCAGCATCGGCGCTGCGTTTTGCCAGGTTACGCACTTCGCCTGCGACCACGGCAAAGCCACGCCCCTGTTCCCCGGCGCGGGCCGCTTCCACTGCCGCGTTAAGCGCCAGGATGTTGGTCTGGTTAGCAATGCTGTCAATAACGCTGTTGATGTCGGCAATTTGACGGGAGTTAACCGTAATTTCTTCCATGATGCGCTCAAGATTGCCCATCACTTCACCACCACTTTGCGCGCTGCTGCTGGCGCTTTCCGCCAGTTGTTTCGCGCTGTGGGCGTTGTCGGCGTTCTGACGCACGGTGATTTTCAGCTCTTCCATGCTGGCTGCGGTTTGTTGCAGCGCGGAAGCCTGCTCTTCGGTACGTGAAGAGAGATCGTTGTTGCTGTTGGCGATTTCTTGCGCATTACCATAAATATGCTTCACGCCGTTACGAATGCCATAGACCGTATCGGTCAGCGACAGACGCATCTTTTCGACTTCAATCAGCATCTCGCCAATTTCGTTTTTTGCACCAATATCAATCGCTTCGCTCAGGTTGCCGGTAGCAATCAACTGGAAAGACTGTTTCACCTGCTCCAAACGTCGGAACAGCGTTCGCTTAAGCCACTGGCGGGAAAGGAAAGCACACAGCAGGGCCACAACCAGTGCCACGGCAGTGAAAATAATCATTTTCTGAATGTGCCCGTGCGAAGTTTCACCGTACTGCTTAAGCAGACGATTTGCGTACTCTACGTATTGAGAAACACGATCCTGCAAGGCAATACGCTGTTTGGATTCTGCCAGCAGGTTACCGTGATAGTTGCCTGGATTGGTGATAAATTCCTTTTTATTCAATGTGGTAGAAATTACCGCTTCAAAACTCTGCTGAATGTCATGGCCGATTTTTTTCTCGGTTTCATCATCGAAAGGCGAGGTGGCGAAGGTATTCACCTTTTTTTGTGCGTCAGTCAGCGTGGCACTGATCTCCGCAATATCGTCTTGTTTTATTTCCTGCTGCAGCATGACGGCCAGCATCATGGCATTCACGCGGGAAACGCTACTGTTTACGCTGATTAATGCATCATTAAGCGTATCAATTTTTTTATTCGCTACGACAGTTGCATCGAAATTATCTGCCGCAGTCAGCGCATTACTCATTCCATAAGATGAAACAAAAATAATACAGACAACAATAACACCGAGAACAATACTGATCCCGGTTGAAATTTTTAACTCTTTAAACATAGAGAGACCTTTGAAGTAAAGGAGCGCCACAAAATATCTTTTAACGATATTTTTCCGTGTGGTTTTAATTTCGCTCCTGCCGATAAACAATAAAAAAAATACCGCGAGGGTTAACCAACGATGTTGAAGATATTCAGTTGTTGCATCGACTGAAAAACCGTCATCGATGAATTCAGCGCGAACTCAGACATTTTTGACTGTGACAGCAGAGTGATCATCGAATCCCAGTCGGAACCTAACGTCTCTTGCAGATGACTTTGGGTATCAATCCCCAGCGCATCCGCGCTGAAACCGAGCGTTTCCAGTTGCTGTAAGTTGGTGCCGACGACGGCGCGCACTTTACCGAGGTTATCGATGTTGCTCTTGATGCTGCGGTTGGTGCTGTCCAGCGTATCCTGCAACGCCTGACGATCGGCATCGTTGGTCACCGGTTGTTGTAATGCTGAGATAGCCGCATCCAGCGAGGCAAACAGATCATCCGCCGTACCGCTCATAAAGACATCGCTGCCAGTGTGACCGACCTGCATTTCGGTGCTGTCAGAAACCACTTGCGTCATCGCCGTATCACCGCCAACGTAAGTGCCATCATCCTGGAAAGGCGCAGAACCGGTTTTGTAGCCGCCGAAGATATAGCGGCCATCGCTGTTTTTGGTGTTCGCCAGATCCAGTAAGTTGTCGCGGATCCCCTGCAATTCCGTCGCCAGCGCCTGACGATCTTCATCAGAATAGGCGCCATTACCCGCGGCGACGATTTTTTCACTCAGATCTTCAGACAGCAGATTGGCAATCGAACCGAGAGTGTTATCTTCCTGGCCCAGCGCGTCCTGCGCGTAAGTGCGCGCCATATCGAACTGGCTCATTCTCGACAGCGCGCTTTGCAGCGTTACCGCCTGTGAAGCGCCGGTCGGATCGTCAGACGGCGTCAGCAGCGTTTGTCCGGCAGACAAGCGGCTGGAGAGATCGTTATAACCGGTCATCGCCTTCGACAGGCTGTCAATCCGGCTCTGAAACATAAACTGTGTGCTAAGACGCATCATTTATCCCTGTAGAGTGGATAGCGTGGGCCAGCCTGGCTGGCCGCAGGCTTAACGGATACTTAAAATGGTGTCGAAAATGGTGGTCGCCGTTTGTAATACCTGCGCATTCGCCTGGTAGTACTGAGAGAACATCTGCATATTGACGTACTCTTCATTCATATCGACGCCGGAGACCGACTGCTGCTGCAGCGACCACTGGTCGTAGACTTTGGCGGAGGTGGTAATGTCCCCCTTCAGCGCGCTCACCGATGAACCGACGGAACTGACCAGGCTGGCATACGCACCTGACAGCGTCATCTTGCCTACCACTTCCTCATCTTTAATGCCGATTAACGCGAGGATGTTTTCGTTGTTGCTCTCCTCTGTCGGATCAGCAGAAGAAGAGGCCGCAATTTCATCGCCATCGGTAATGGCAACGGCGATGCGATCGGCTGCGCCATCGGTCGGGTTAAGCGTAAAGCTGTCGCCCGGTTGCGGCGTACCGCCAGGCATAATGGAAATTCCCTCGAATTCCAGTTCGCCATTGCCGCCGATGGTCGGCGTGATGGCGCGCCCGTCGCGGGTGGTTACCGTCCAGTCGGTGCTGCCCGGCCCGTTATAGACCAGCTGATAATCTTGTGATTTCACTGCCGTGATATCGGTAAAAGAGACATCCAGCGAGCCGCTGCCCGCATTGTCGGTATTGCCAACCGCCTGCGGGTTACCAATGGAGAAAATATCGCCGCCAGCGTTGCCGTTCAGATCGTAACCGTTACCGTTCACTTCGTTGAACTTGTTTGCCATTTGCAGCGCCAGCTGGTTCAGTTGATCGCGCGCGGAAACCAGATCTTCATTACGGAATTTAAACAGCCCGCCCAGCTTGCCGGAGGTCGCATTTTCATCCAGCGCCAGCGCATTGCCGGAGGCATCGACATAGGAAACCACCGTCTGCGCCGGGTTTTCTGCGGAAGTGCTGGCCTGCAACTGGTACGACTTACCGCCGCTGACCAGCGCCATACCATTACCCATCGAGACATCAACCGTGCCGGTCTCTTTATTCTCGCTAACCTTAATGCCGATATTCTGACTCAGCTGATTTAATAGCTGGTCGCGCTGATCGAGTAAATCGGATGGCATACCACCGGTCTGCCCGTGAATCTTCTCAATCTGCTGATTCAGTTCGGCAAGTTGTTTGGTACAGGCATTAATATCCGTCACGGTCTGATCAATTTGTGTATTCGTACTTTTCTCAAGACCGTTTAATGTTGAGCTGTTTGAACGATATTGGTTAGCAATGGCATTAAATTGCGCCAGTACGCCCTGACGAGCCGCAGGATCAACCGGATCTTTACTCACGGCTTCCATGGCTTCAAACAGTCCATCCATGCTGGTTGAAATATTATTGGTACTGTCGCCCAACATATTATCAATTTGGCTAACTTGCTCGTAACGACCCGTTAATGACATATATTGAGTGGCTGCGCCGCGTACCTGATTGCTAATAAAACCATCATAGGCACGCTGCACGTCGCCTGTTTTTACGCCGTAGCCGAAGAAGCCGTAATTTGTGGATTTACCACCCGCTTCTCCCAGAATAATATTCTGTCGGCTATAGCCTGATGTCGTCGCATTGGTCAGGTTATTACCGACGACATTCAATGCGTTTTGAGCAGCACTCAGCCCACTTTGGGCAAGATTGAATAAATTCATAAATTATCGACCATGATCGGAAGAGGAGATCCATTATCTCCGGTAAAAATACGCTCTATATATTTAATCGGCCCGGTAATAATTCACTAAAGCCCGGAGCTTAAAATAATGAAGAAAAATCTGACGACCACGCATCCACCGCCTGATTCACATGCTGCCTGACCTGCTGAACTATATTAATGAGTTTTTTCGCATACGCCGGATCGGTCGCATAACCTGCGGATTGCAGTGCTTTTGCGGCTATTTCCGGTGAATCTGAATTAACAACATTTCTATAACGAGGATTACTACTTATTAACGATGTATAATCAGCCAGCGCGTCAGCATAAGAATCATAAACTTTAAATTTCGCTTTTACTTTTTGCGCGACGCCATTCTCATATTCTGTGGTGGTAATTTCCGTGGTTTCCCCCTCCCAGTGACTTGTCGCTTTGACACCAAACAGGTTATGGCTGGGTTTGCCGTCATTGGTCATAATTTCCCGGCGTCCCCAGCCCGATTCCAGCGCGGCCTGCGCAATAATCAACTGATGCGGGATCCCGCTCATACGCGCCACTTTCATCGCTGGTGCCATCAGGCGTGAAATAAACCCTTCCCCGGAAATGGCCGCCGTTTTAGGCTGTGCCTCTGGTTCTGGTTCTGGCGTATTTTCCACGTCGGCGTTCACCGCTGGCGCTGCGGAATGCAGCGGCGCGACAAGCATTTGCGCCGGGCTGATACTCAGCGGCACTTCCTGCGTTGTCGTCACGTTGCCCGCACTCGCGGCTTTACCGGTCATCTGCTGGATCATCAGGTCCGCAAAGCCCATTCGCCCTTTATCAGCGATGTTCTGCGCCACCTGTTGATCGTACATCGAGGTGAACATCTCAGACTGCTGGGTGTTGAACAGGCCATCTTTGAACGAGGCCTGGCGCATGCTTTTCAGCATCATCTGCACAAACAGACCTTCCATCTGTTTTGCCGCCGCTTTAAGCCCGTCTGGCGAGTCATCCCTGACTGCCAGTTTCAGCTTATCAAGCGAACGCGCATCAAATGCCGCCCCCTGCGAGACGCTGGCGCTATTCATTAGTTGATCTCCAGACGCGCCCGCAAGCAGCCTGCGGCTTTCATCGATTGCAGAATCGCCATCAAGTCGTTCGGCGTCGCGCCCAGGCTGTTCAGCGCTCTGACCACACTGTTCAGATCGGTGCTGGTGTTAACCCGTTGCAGGGAGCCATTTTGCTCGCGCACCGACAACTGCGTATTCGGCGTCACCACGGTTTGTCCGCCCGCCAGCGGCGTGTTCGGCTGGTTGACCTGGTTGGTTCGGTTCACTTCGACCGCCAGATCGCCCTGCGCAACGGCACAGGAATCCAGCGCCACGCGACCATTGATCACCACCGAACCGGTACGAGAGTTGATAATGATCCGCGCATCGCCTGCATCAACACGCAGCGGAATATCCTGCACTTCGGCAAGAAAACGCACGCGTGATGCGCTGTCTAACGGCGCACGCAGGCTCACAGTACGGGAATCCTGCGCGCTGGCGCTGCCAGGGTAGCGTCGGTTGATGGCGTCGCTGATCTGCTGCGCGACGGTAAAATCTTCATTATTCAGTTGCAGCATCAACGTATTCTGCCCGGCAAAACCTGACGGGACGCTACGCTCTACCGTCGCACCGCCGCTGATGCGGGCACCGTTAAGCTGATTGACCTGCACCCGGCTGCCGCCTGCCTGCGCACCCGCACCGGAAACCAGCAGGTTCCCCTGCGCCAGCGCATAAATCTGGCTGTCGGCCCCTTTCAGCGGCGTCATCAGCAGCGTGCCGCCGCGCAGGCTTTTCGAGTTACCCATCGAGGAAACCACCACGTCAATTTTCGCGCCTGGCTGGGCAAAAGGCGGTAACTCGGCAGTCACCATCACCGCCGCCACGTTTTTCAACTGCATGTTGACGCCTGCGGGCACCGTAATGCCCAGTTGCGACAGCATGTTGTTCAGGCTTTGCGTGGTGAAAGGCGTTTGCATGGTCTGGTCGCCGGTACCGTCCAGCCCAACCACCAGGCCGTAGCCCATCAGAGAGTTACTGCGAACGCCTTCTACCGTCGTCAGATCGCGGATACGTTCTGCGCTGGCTGTTGCCGGTAACAGCAGGCAAAGCAGCGCCATAAAGCAGGTTAAAAAAGCAGTTTTCATCATCAATTACATCGGAGAAAGGTTAAGGAACAGCCGCTGCAACCAGCCCATTTGTTGTGCTTCGTTGATGTAGCCATTGCCCACATATTCAATGCGCGCATCCGCCACCTGGGTGGAAACAACCGTATTGCTGCCGCTGATGGTGCGTGGGTTCACGATGCCGGAAAAACGTATAAATTCAGTCCCCTGGTTGATGGCGATCTGTTTTTCGCCCACCACAGCCAGGTTGCCGTTTTCCAGCACCTGTTTCACCGTGACGGTGATGGTGCCGCTGAAGGTATTTTTTGCCGCCGCGCCGCCTTTACCGGCAAAATCGTTGCTGCCGCTGAACGAGGCGTCCGCCTTCCCGCGGCCAACCAGCCCGGACATAAAACCAGGCACAGCCGTAATGCCGACATCCGTCGAGCCATCACGCGAGGCATTGGCGGAAGAGCTCTTGCTGGCACTGACATTTTCTTGCAGCACGATGGTCAGCGTGTCGCCGATGTTCCGTGGACGGCGGTCTTCAAACAGCGGTTGATACCCATAGTTCATCGCCTGCCCCGACTGGAAAATCGCTCCATTGACCGCGGCCGCCGCAACGGGTGCGGGCGCCGCGCTGGTTTCGCCATCCACCAGCGGCTTTTGCGGGATATACGCGCAGCCAGCGATCACAAACGGCAGAATAAGGGTCGTTGCCAGACGACGGAGCAGAGGCAGAGAGCAAAGGTGATTGGTCATCTCAGTCACTAAAGGAAAAGCAGCCGCGAGTGAACCCGCGGCTAAAGATCAAAGTTGAGTCAGGCGTTGCAGCATCTGGTCAGAGGTTGAAACCGCTTTACTGTTGATTTCATAAGCGCGCTGGGTCTGGATCATGTTGACCAGCTCTTCCGCTACGTTAACGTTGGAGGTTTCCACGTAGCCCTGTTTCAGGGTGCCAGCACCGTTCAGACCGGGGGTTGATTCATTCGGTGCGCCGGAAGATTGCGTCTCGCGGTATAAGTTTTCGCCAATACTTTCCAGGCCGGAATCATTGATAAATGACGACAGCGTCAGTTGCCCAACCTGCTGCGGCGCAGTCTGCCCGGCGACCGTGACGCTGACCGTGCCATCGCTGCCGATAGTCAGGCTTTGCGCTTCCTGCGGAATGGTGATGGCAGGCTGCACCTGATAGCCGCTGGAGGTCACCAGTTGCCCATTCTGATCGAACTGGAACGAGCCATCGCGGGTGTAGGCCGTGGTACCGTCCGGCAGCAGCACCTGGAAGAAACCGCCGCCTTCAATCGCCACGTCTTTGGTGTTATTGGTCTGCGTCAGGCTACCCTGGCTGTGAATACGCTCGGTCGCCACCGGACGAACCCCGGTCCCTAACTGCAAGCCAGAAGGAATAGTGGTCTGTTCGGAAGACTGCGCTCCCGGCTGGCGCAATGTCTGGTAAATCAAATCTTCAAACACAGCGCGCTGGCGTTTAAAGCCATTGGTGCTGACGTTCGCCAGGTTGTTGGAAATTACATCCATATTGGTTTGCTGAGCTTCAAGGCCCGTTTTTGCAATCCACAGGGAACGGATCATTCTCTTTCTCCTCGCCAGGATTAACCGGCGCTCAGTAACTGGTTGGCGCTTTTTTCGTTGTCATCCACGGTGGTAATGACTTTCATGTTCATGTCAAAACCACGGGCCGTTGCGATCATCTCCACCATTGATTTCATCGGGCTGGCGTTGCTGCCTTCCAGCATGCCGGGCATCAATTTGAGATTCGCGTCGGCGGGAAGCGTCGCCGGGGTCGTCGGATCGGCAACGTGAAACAGACCGTCATCGCCGTTTTTCAGCAGTGCCGGAGAGGCATTCACCATCTTCAGCCGCCCAACCTGCGCCACCGCTGTCGGTTCATCGCCCGCACCAAGCGCGGTGATTGTGCCGTCCGGCGCAATGGTCAATTTGGCTTGCGGCGGCACGGTTACCGGGCCGCCATCGCTCATCAACGGCATACCGCGAACCCGCAACGTGCCTTCGGCATCCACTTCAATGTTGCCGTCTTTGGTATAGCCTTCGCTGCCATCCGGCAGTTGTACTGCCAGCCAGCCGTTCTGCGGCAGCGCAACATCCAGATCGCGCCCGGTCGGATTGATGGCACCCATCGTGTCATCGCTCCACGGCGTGGACGCCGCCACCATCGTGCGGGTTTCAACCGACGGGCCGTGCACCGGAATAGCGCGATAAGCCGCTATCTGAGCGCGAAAGCCGTTGGTTGAGGTGTTGGCCAGATTGTTTGCGGTTACCGCCTGGCGATTAAGCGCCGCATTCGCGGCACCCATCGCGGTATATATCGCGCGATCCATAAGACGTTACCCTTAGCCCAGGTTAACCAGCGTTTGCAGGATGTCAGACTGGGTTTTGATGGTCTGAGAGTTGGACTGATAGTTGCGCTGGTAGACGATCAAATTGACCATCTCCTGGCTCAGATCCACGTTGGAGGCTTCCAGCATGTTGCCGTTCAGCGAACCCAGGTTGCCCGTATCGGCGATACCGATTACCGGCTGGCCCGACTCCGGTGTTTCCGCCCAGCAGTTGTTGCCCTGCGAAGAGAGACCGCCCGGGTTGGTGAAGTTGGAGAGCACCACCTGGCCCAGCAACTGGCTCTTACCGTTGCTGTAGGTTGCAATGATCTGCCCGTTATCACCCACGTTGTAGCCGTTCATCATTCCCGGCGGGTAACCAGTGGTGCTTGGGCTGTCCATGGTGTTTTCGGAAGCCTGCTGGGTAAGACCAGAGAGATCGATGTCGAAGTTCAGCGCATCGCCGCCTTTATAGGCCGCGCCCTGCACGTTCAGATCCGCCGGGTTAGTTATCAGCTTGCCGGAGGTATCAAATTCCAGATCCACCTGGCCCGGCGTCGCGCCCGGAGCGGTAGAGTCAACGGAGTAAGCCGTCCACTTGTTATCGGCGGTTTTAACGTAATAGACGTTAATGGCATGCTCGTTGCCCAGGCTGTCGTAAGCGTTAACCTGGGTGGAGTAGGTGTAGCTGTCGCCATCTTCCGGATCGAACGGCGTGGTGGTTACAACGTCGTTGCCGGAGTCGAGGTTACCGCTGATCGATCCAGCATCAGAGGCGCGAGCCGGCATCTGGCCGGTCGGGATCTGAATCGGCCCAACCGGTGAACCCTGCTGAATTTCCGGCGGAGTACCAATGGCCATATAGCCCGTCAGACGCATGCCCTGGCTATTAACAACATAACCATTCTGGTCGGTTTCAAACTGACCGTTACGGCTGTAAAACACGTTGCCAGCTTCAGTGACCATGCGGAAGAAACCGTTGCCCTGGATACCCATATCCAGCTGGCTGCTGCCTGCGCCCAGTACGCCATCGCTGAAGTTCTGGTTTACACCGGCAACCTGAACGCCCATGCCGATCTGCGATCCGGCAAAAACGTCAGCAAACGCAATCGCGCCTGATTTAAACCCTACGGTTTGGGAGTTAGCAATGTTGTTACCGACAACATCGAGTGCCTGCGAAGCGGCATTCAGGCCACTAAGACCTTGAGAAAAACCCATTTGATAAATTTCCTGTACAGTGATTGCACAAAACTAGAGGTGAAAATTATTCGATGAGGAACACATCGCTCAGTGAGGCTGAACCATCGATACCCAATTGCAGTTCCGCACCGCTGGCAGTGAACGCAACGCTCTGAACTTTTGCAGGCTTCAGCGCTTCAACTTCAGGCGTATTTCCGTCGGCGTTCGTCGCGGAGAAAGAGACGGTGAAGGTGGTATCGCTCAGCGCGCGCGGATCGGCAGGCTGGAAATCGCCCAAATCGTCCAGCGTGTACTGATGAACACCCGCTTTCACGTCCTGCATGGTGGTGGTGTACGCATTACCGGCGGAGTCGGTCAGCGTGACGGTGATTTCATCTGCATCGCTGCCAAGGTTGAGACCCATTTTCTGGTTGCCGCCCTCGGCAGTAGAGACCACTGGATCGCCTTTGATCATGATGTCGCGCCCAACCCAGTCCGCTGAGTTCATCTGCTGCATACCGGCAACCAGCACGCCCATGCTGTCCATGGTGCTGTTAAGCTGTTCGACGCCTGCGGCGGTGTTGAACTGCGCCAACTGCGAGGTCAACTGGTTGTTGTCCATTGGCGATGTCGGATCCTGGTTCTGCATCTGCGCGACCAGCAACGTCATAAAGTTATCCAGCAACTCATTGGCGGTGGAGTTGGTGCTGACACCGCCAGAGCCCGACGACTCAGACGCCGCGCGAGTTTTCGCGGTCGTCGTGGTCTGGTTATTCATTACGGGTGAAACAGACATAACAATCCTTATTGGCCTAAAGTCAGCGTTTTCAGCATTAACGTTTTTGCCGAATTCATAACTTCAACGTTCGCCTGATAACTGCGGGAAGCCGAAATGGTATTCACCATTTCACCGACGACATCGACGTTCGGCATATGTACGTAACCTTTGTCATCCGCTAATGGATTCGCAGGTTCATACACCAGACGATCCGGATTATTAGACTCGGTAATACCGCTAACTTTTACGCCGCCAATATTCTGGCCGACAGCATTATCGACATTAAATACAACCTGTTTGGCGCGGTAAGGTTTACCATCCGGCCCGGCTATACTGTCGGCATTTGCCATATTACTGGCACTTACGTTAAGTCTTTTTGACTGAGCGGACATGGCTGAGCCAGAGATATTGAAAATACTAAACAGCGACATGAGAATGATTAGCCCTGATTAATGACACTCATCATATTTTTAATCTGAGTGCCGAGAATGGTTAAACTCGACTGATATTTCACATTATTATCAGCAAAATTAACGCGTTCACGATCCATATCCACCGTATTACCATCCGCGCTTGGCTGGTCAGGAATACGGTAGAGAAGTTGCCGATCGTCCATTTTCGGCGCGACGCCAGGAATATGTTTCCCGGACGTTAATGATAATGACAATGGGCCATTATGTTGTGTTTCCTGACGCATCGCATTTTTCAATTGCTTAGAGAAATCAATATCTCGCGCCTGATATCCTGGCGTATCGGCATTCGCAATATTAGAAGCCAGAATATCTTGCCGACGGGACATCAAACTTAATGCCTGCTGCTGGAAACGTAATTCATTATCAAGTTTGTCAAACATGAAACGACTCGCCCTCGTTCGGGAAATGATTATGGGCATAGTCTAAGAGACAAGCAGATAATTCTAAACTTTAAAAACCCGTCAGAAGTAAGCGCATTTGGATACTTCAAAAAAAGAGGATGACAAAAAGATAACGTAGAGATAGCCGACAACATTAATAGCGGGAATTGCCAGCAAAAGTGTCAGCATTTTACTCAGCAATAAAAGACGTACTCCATTACAATCAAATAACTATATCCGACATTTTTTATATTATCACCAGGGCCGTGTTTGTTATGCCTATTTCGTTAAGTAAACTCTCATGCACTTTATTAATGTGCTGGGGGTTATCTCTGTCCCCGGCGCAGGCAGCGACCAGCGAACTGCAAAGCCGAATCGCCAGTCTGTTAGCTGCTAATAATGAAGGGCAAAACCAGCCGACGTTTCATATCGCCATTTTGACGCCCGAAGCGAGACTCGCAAAGCTATGTCCTGAGCCGGATTTGCGCCTTATCGGGAATCCGGCGCGACTGACCGGAAACCGCAGCGTGGCGGCCCGCTGCGGGAATAAGCAGCATTTTATTCAGATAAAGGTAAATGCCACCGGCAAATACTGGGTTGTTGCACGCCCACTCACCGCCGGCCAGGTCATCACCCCGCCGGATATTCGCCCGATGGAGGGTGAACTGGCCAACTTACCCGCTGGTCTGCTGTTCGACGCAGAAAAAATTATCGGCTCCACGCCTACACGAGCGCTGCATCCGGGGCAGCCGCTGGCGGCCAACCAGTTGCGCCATCGCTGGGCGGTACTGGCGACCCAGGAAGTGGATATCGTCGCGCCGGGCGAAGGCTTTATGATCCGCGCCCGGGGGAAAGCGCTGAATAACGGCGGGCTGGACGATCGCGTCCGGGTACAGATGCGTAATGGGCAGATTTTGACTGCCGTTGTGATCGGCGACGAGAGGGTAAGTATGAACATGGACAATTGATTTCAGTTTTATTGCCTGCGTGCCGACTTATGTATTAAAGGCCCACGCAACGCATTAAAACCAGGAACAGTATGAACATAGAACGCACCCGGCAGGCGAAGCCTGTCCAGGCAACCAGCATGCAATCTCAATCTGAGATACGCGACAAAAACGCTCAGGCTTCTCAAGCGCGTAAAGACGCCGCCGGAGAATCCAGCACCCAGGTCAAACTCAGCCAACTGACCCAACAGTTCAAATCGGATACCAGCCGGGATATCGATACCGCACGCGTTGCCGGGATCAAGGCCAAAATGGATGCCGGTGAACTGACCCTCGACAGCGACAAAATCGCCAGCGCGCTGGTGCGCGACATCTTCAATTTCTCGTAATACAGAGTCTGATGTAACGATGGAAAATTTTACCGTTATTTTGCACAACATGGTGAAGCGACTGGACGAACTGGACAGCACGCTCGCCGAAGAGAACCGCCAGCTAAGTCAGGCGCAAATCAATCCGGTCTCGCTCCAGGTGATCTCGGATAACAAGAGCCGGCTGTTAGCGGCGATCAACTTTTATGATGAACAGCGCCGTCAGGAAGAGACGCAGTTGCGGATAGCGCCTCCCTTTATGCGTCATCGCGAACCTGCCGCCCTGTGGGAGCGCATTACCCGCGTGGTGAAAAAGTGTAATGCGCAGAATCAGCAGAGCTATCAACTGCTGGAGATGCACATGAAACGGGTGAGCGACGTGAAGAAGCTGGTCAGCCAGGTGGCCTCTTCGCCAATGTACGGCGCAAGCGGCGGTAGCGGCCAGCAGGATGCAGGCACGATGTACCGCATCTCGGTGTGATGCGCTGTCTCTATAGATGGTACAAACAGCGGGAAAGTGTTTCCAGATGTTTCAACCGGTTTGATAACCTTACGACATCGGGTCGCATTAAAGCGCAAAACCGCTTTTTTTGATCCTTTTTTTCCGGTTAAAAATTCTGAGTCAGCATAATTGAGCAACATTAAATAAAAAGGCACGGTAAATAAGTGGATATTCTGTGCCTTTTATCGTTGTTTGCAGAGAGAAGTTGCTTAAAAATAATGTTTACGAGCAGCATAAAAATAGCAAAAATATCCCTGTCGCGAAAATTCTGATACCGCGCCCGCGTATTAGTTTAGTAGTAGTTGCGATTATCCATTCTTATCATGCGATATAAACCACTTCTTTCGACTTG
Organism: Kosakonia sp. MH5; assembly: GCF_009935945.1. NCBI lineage: Bacteria > Pseudomonadati > Pseudomonadota > Gammaproteobacteria > Enterobacterales > Enterobacteriaceae > Kosakonia > Kosakonia sp. MH5. The sequence continues at coordinate 86,065 of NZ_QODH01000010.1, forward strand.
CCACCATTAGGTGGCAATTTTTTTGCATATCAATAATTTATAAAATAAAAATAAAAACCACATTATAAATACAAGTAAATTGAGTGGTATTTATTTAATTTCAAAAGAAGGGAATGAATGACAGGACATATATAAAAAAACAAACACCAAAAGATGCCATTAAGGCACCCATTTGTTTGTCATAGAATATACTTATCAGAACGTGAAGATCGGTTAATTTAATAATTAACAGAACACGTAGCATGTATTTTATGTGCAGAATGTGTTGCCGTCCAGCCTGACTTATGGCAAAAAGAAACAATATAACTCATTGTTTTAAAACAATATAAAAGTAAAATTACACATTACAGCCGCAAAACAGTAGCGGAAAGTATCGCTGAGCAGCAATCTCCCGCCAAATAACCGAATTTAAAAACCACAAGACAGCAATTCAGTGAGATATAACACTAGCGCGACGCATCTGCGACAACACCTTCCTCTGTGTCAGGTTCGTCGGTCCACAGGCGAGTAAAATCCGGCCAGCACTGTGAGTAGCAGCGAATCCCCTGAATTGAAGTCGGCGCCATCAGCCGGTAGCGTTGCAGGAACTGGGGCACTATCAAACCACGGTGAATCATAAAACGCAGCAGGCGCTGAATGCGCTGCTGATACGCTGTCGCAGCCCCGGCATTGATCTTATCCAGCGTGCTGGTTGCGCGCTGCCACTGTGCCGTTCCCCAGAACCAGCGCCAAATCACGCTGTGACGAAAGCGCTCTTCCATTGAAAACTCCGGGTAGTGACCAAAGCGCATAAACGCGAAGCAGATATCCTGCTCTTCCCAGATATTATCCTGCAGCAGCCAGTGGGTGACGTTCACCGGCGTCACGTTGAGCCGACACCCGCGATAGCTCAGGCTCTTCTCCAGCGCACCGACCAGCTTCGTCATTTTCGGCGAACGAAAATAGATCAGATTAAGGGTGGCAGGGAGCGTCGTTTCGACGTAACTCTCCTCTTCTTCCCGCATCCACTCCGGCAGCGGGGCGGCATTCTTCTCATTCTTGATAAAGGCCGCGCTAATCGATCGCGTGAGAACGCGGATCGTCTTCTGCTGCTCCGGGCTCAACCGGGCACGCAGCATATTAAAGAAAAGATAGTAAAAGGCATCGGCGCTCTGCTTGCAGGTCACGGCGTCCGGCGTCAGCAGCGAGCGGGGAGTATCCAGATGTACTTCGAACGGCAGCGGCAGGCTGTTCAGCGGTGTATTGAACGTCACTTCCGCGGCCTGCGGTGTTTCGCCGTACCAGTTGGCGGCGCGCGAGAGAACCAGCCGGGTATTGGTGTGCTCACTGACGCGAAACGGCCCCAGCCCGATCGAGCCATTCTCAGGGTGTGGCAAAGCATAAACCGGGTTAGCCAGCCGCCAGGGCAGCATGATATCCGGCTGGCGCAGCGTCAGCGTTAATACATGACCGCGCAGCGTTGCCGACACCACATGCGGCAGGCCCGGCCCGCCAACATAGCGTTGCAGTGCAGCCAGCAGTTGTTCCGGTGCAACCGGTTCGCCGTTATGCCACACCAGCCCGCGCCGCAGCATAAAACGCCAGCACAACCCATCGTCACTGACGCGTACCGTATGCGCCAGACCGGGAACCGGCTCGAGCTGTTCTGGCAGGTGGCGCATTAATCCATCGTGCACCATCTGCAAAACATGACGTCCTGCCCTGTCGACATGCACTGAAGGAACCGGCGTCAGCAGCGGGCGATAAAAAGAGATGACGTAACGGTAACCATCTTCAGAAGCCTGCGTTCCAACCGTCGCAGGGGCGTTTTTCGTCTCCGCCGCCGGATACTCTCCGGCGAGCAAGGTTTCCAGCGCCGCCGTTGTCATCCGGCACTGCAAAACGCCCAGCGCGCCGCGTCCCGGCCGGGAACTCCAGGCAAGCCAACCCTCTTCCTGCATCTCATTCAGTAGCGAGCGCGCATAACGTGACGTGCAGGCCAGGGTTTCAGCAATCTGCGCCAGTGATAATTCGTTAGGATAAGTGCTGTACTTATTAAGCAGACGGTTATATCGACGAAGCAAACCACTTTTTTTGGCGGCGGAATTAAAAATCATTGACTTTTACCATAATGACGCGACACAACCAGAGGGAATCAGTGCTTCTGAAAAGAAACAATTTTAATTATAGCCTATTTTTCACACATTAAGACTATTCTCAATTAAAGCAATGAATAATTGCTATGTTAATTATTCCTAATAGTTAACATAATGAATTAGAAGAATTTTTTAAAAAATAACTTTTAGTGCAAGAAAAGGATTCCAACGCGAGCGAAACACCTTAACGAGCGGTATTACTGACAGCATAGCGTTTTTCTTTTTTGCCGGTTAATTGATTAGGAATTATCACATCATAAATGCCTTACTTATATTTAGCAGTCGTGAAATACACGCAATGAATAAATGAAACCAGGCTAAAGCACAACAAGTGAGCAAGTGCGGAGAAAATTTTCTGCCCGGCGAAACTTTTCCCTCTGTAGCGGCGAACTATCTATGAGCGTTAACGTTCTTCACCCTTATGGAGCGCAACATGACCCCGATAAAAAAACTCGTGCTTAGCCTTACTGCCGCTGCCCTGCTCAACATCGCCAATGCCCAGGCCGCCCTGCCCGCCGGAGCACAGGCACCGGATTTTCAACTGCAAGGTGCGCTGGCCGGGAAACCGCTGACCTTCTCCTTACAGCAGGCGCTGAAAAAAGGGCCGGTGGTACTCTACTTCTTCCCGGCGGCGTTCAGTAAAGGCTGTACCATTGAAGCGCATGCCTTTGCCGAAGCCACTGACGATTTCAAAAAGCTCGGCGCCACGGTGATTGGCGTCACCGCCGGGAATACCGATCAAGTGGATGAGTTCTCGAAGCTGGAGTGCCGCGATAAATTCACCGTCACCGCCGATCCGGGAGCCAAAGTGGCCGCCCGCTACGACACGCTGATGCAGATGAATGGCAAAACCCTTTCCGATCGCACCTCGTTTGTCATCGCCCCGGATGGCAAGATCCTGCTGAGCTACACTGACAGAAATCCGGAAACGCATATTCAGAAAACAATGGAAGCGGTGAAACAGTACGCCAGTGCGCATTCCTGACGCGCAGTAACCCTCCAACTTGCAGAGAATCGCTATGTTGACCGCTATGCTCGCCGCCTTCGCAGGCGGCATTATTCTCAACTTTATGCCCTGCGTCTTTCCGATTATCTCGCTGAAAGCGCTGGGCCTAATCCGTCACGTCGGGGGACCGACGCAAACCCGTCAGGAAGGTTTCGGTTTTCTGCTCGGCACCGTGGTGACGATGATGATACTGGCCGGGGTTCTGCTTGCATTACGTGCGGGCGGCACAGCGGTCGGCTGGGGGTTTCAGCTCCAGTCGCCGCTGGTGATCGCCTTTCTGGCGCTGGTGATCCTCGGCGCGGCGCTCAATTTGCTCGGCGTGTTTGAGGTGGGCCTCAGCCTGCAACGCGCCGGAGAGATTGAGGTTGAACGCGGCGCATTTATCCGCGCGGCGCTGACCGGCGCACTGGCGATCATTGTCGCAACCCCTTGCGCTGCGCCGTTTATGGCGGGCGCGATTGGTTATGCGTTAGTGCAGCCGCCCGCCGTTGCGCTGGCGGTATTTTTCGCGCTGGCGCTCGGGTTTGCCGCGCCGTTCAGCCTGATTTCGCTGTTTCCGTCGCTCGGTAAATGGCTGCCGCGCCCCGGCGCATGGATGAATACGCTCAAACGCGGGCTGGCGTTTCCGATGTTCGGCGCTTTCGGCTGGCTGGTGTGGGTGCTGGCGCAGCAGGCGGGCACCACGGCGCTGGCGGCGATTCTTGCTGCATCGGTGGTGGTGAGTTTTGCCGCCTGGCTGTACGGTATGGCGCAACAACGCCGCTTTGCCGGACGCGGTCATAAAGTGTTGTTCGCGACTACCGCCGTGCTGCTGCTTGCCGCCATTGTGCCGCTACCGCCGGTGGTGAAAAGCGGTAGCACGCTGCCCGCAGCGCACATTGCCGAGGTGAAATGGTCACCGCAAACGGTGGCGGAGAATCGCGGGCATGGCAAAGCCATCTTTGTCAATTTCACCGCCTCGTGGTGCATCACCTGCCAGGTTAATGAGCGTACATCGCTCTCCACTCAGGCAGTGAAAACCGCGCTGGCGCAGACCGGTACACTCTATATGGTGGCCGACTCCACGAAATTTAACGCGGATATTGATGACGCGCTCAACGACCTGGGCCAGGGCAGTCTGCCGCTCTATGTGGTCTACCCTGCAGACGGCAGCGCGCCGAAGATCCTGCCGCAAGTGCTGACACCCTCGATCGTGGTGAATGCGCTGAATCAGGCGAGCGGGAAAAAAACCTAAAGGCGGATTATGCAAAAAAGTGAGGCAGCGCGTGACGAATGGCCACGCCTGATGGCGCTTGCGCAGGCAGGCGACCAGCAGGCTTACACGCGGCTGCTGAAAGCGCTGGTGCCCGTTATCCGCACGCTTGCCCGCAGGCAGATTGCCGACGAGGTGCTGGTGGATGATGTGATTCAGGATGTGCTGCTCACCGTGCACCGGGTGCGTCATACCTACGATCCCAGCGCCCCTTTCCTGCCGTGGCTGATGGCGATTGCTCATGCCCGCACCGTCGATGCACTGCGCAAACGCGGTCGCCACTGGCAGCGGGAAGTGGAAAGCGAGGACGCATCACTGCTGATTGCCAGCAGCGAGCCATCGCAGGCGCCGGAAGAGCTGTCGGCGCTGCTGAATCAGTTACCGGACCGCCAGCGGCAGGTGATTGAGCATGTTCATCTGCGGGAGATGAGCCTTGCGGAAACCGCGACGCACAATAACCTGACGGTCTCCGCCGTGAAGTCATTGCTGCATCGCGCCCTGAATAATCTTCGTCGGTTGGGAGCACATCATGGCCGATCATGACCTGTTAATTGAGAAGTTAAGCCGCTCCATCGCGCCGGTAAAACGCCCCTGGCAACCTGGCTTGCGCGTGATGGCCTGGCTGGCGACGGCGTTACCGTGCGGTATTGCCGCCAGCTTATTGCTGAACAGAACCCTGACCGACTGGTCGCAGAGCGGCGCGGCGTGGGTTATCGTGCAGTTGCTGTTGACCTTTGTTGCCGGAACGCTGGCGATTCGTAATGCTTTTTTGCTGAGCATTGCCGGGCAGCAGCCGCTTGGCTGGAAGTGGTTTGCGCCGCTGTTTAGCATCTGGTTCGCCAGCACGCTGAGTAATCTGCACCTGCACTACTCGCAGGCTTCTGCTACCAGCGTTGAAGGGCCGAATTGCTATCTGTTTATGCTGGTGGTCAGCGCGCCAATGATGGCGATTGTGATTGGTTATCTGCACCGCACCCGATCGCTGTTCCCGGCGCGGAGCCTGGCAGTGGCGGGCGCGGGCGTGGCCTGTATGGCGCTGACGTTGCTGGCGTTTTGCCATCCGGCGCACCTCAGCGCGCCGGATCTGTTAATGCATTTCGCCGCCATTTTCACCATTATCGCCGGCACCATTGCGCTGGGTTACCGCTGGGTGGCGTTACCCTGGTGAACCGCTTTTCGGGAAGATCCATAGCTGTTCGGCGGGCAGCACCAGGCGGTAATTCTGCTCGCTGCGCGGCTGAGTACCGTAAACGCGCAGCACAAAATCATCCCCCTGCGTGCGGAACAGATATTCCCAGCGGTCGCCAAGATACATGCTGGTAAGCATCGGCAGCTCCAGCGAGTTGTCCTGCGGTTGATCGCTTAACCGCAGGCTTTCCACGCGGATCACTGCCGTCGCTGGTTGGCCCACCTCGACGCCCGGCCCGGCCACGCCCCACAGCGCCCAGCGCGCACCTTCAATACGCGCCTTGCCGTTCACCACCTCGGTAATGTTGCCATGCAGGCGGTTATTGCTGCCCATAAATTCAGCGGTAAACAGCGTTGAGGGCGTGCTGTACATCTCCTGCGGTGTGCCCTGCTGTTCGATAACGCCATTGTTCAGCAGCAGGATGCGATCCGAAATCGCCATCGCTTCATTCTGATCGTGCGTTACCATCAGCGCCGATAAACCGAGTTTGACGATCAGCTCGCGCAGGAATACCCGCGCCTCTTCACGCAGCTTGGCATCGAGGTTTGACAGCGGCTCATCCAGCAAAATAACCGGCGGGTTATAGACCAGCGCACGGCCAATCGCCACGCGCTGCTGCTGGCCGCCGGAGAGTTGATGCGGGTGGCGTTTGCCCAGCGTTCCCAGCCCGAGTTGATCCAGCACCGTTTGCACCCGCTGAGCGATCTCCGCCGACGCCACTTTCCGCAGTTTCAGCGGATACGCCACATTCTCGAATACCGTTTTATGCGGCCACAAGGCGTAAGACTGGAACACCAGCCCCAGATTGCGCTCCTCGGCGGGCACTTCACTGCGCGGATTGCCGTCGTACACCACATTGCTGCCAATGGTGATGCGCCCCTGGCTCGGTTTTTCCAGCCCGGCGACGGCGCGCAGCAGCGTGGTTTTACCGCTTCCGGAAGGGCCAAGCAGCGAAACAACTTCGCCCCGTTTCAGTTGCATGGAGACGCCTTTCAGTACCGGATTGTCGCCATAGGTCAGATGCAGATTATCTACAGCCAGCTCAATCATGTAATTTCACTCCAAAGCGCAGGGCCACGCCAAGACCGATGACCACCAGCAGAATATTGATAAACGACAGGGCAGCAACGATATCGATCGCGCCCGCCGCCCACAGCGACACCAGCATCGAGCCGATGGTTTCCGTTCCGGGAGAAAGCAGGTAAACGCCGGTTGAGTATTCACGCTCAAAAATCAGGAACATCAACAGCCAGGAGCCGATCAAACCGTAGCGCGACAGCGGCACCGTAACGTGACGGGTTACCTGCCCGCGCGACGCACCAGTGCTGCGCGCCGCCTCTTCCAGCTCCGGCCCGACCTGCAACAGCGTGGAGGAGATCAAGCGCAGACCGTACGCCATCCACACCACGGTATAAGCCAGCCAGACGCTGAAGATGGTGGTACGCAACGAACGCAGCCAGACGATCAGGTTGTCGCGCAGCCACTGCGCCACCGGCAGCCCCGAGAGCCAGCCGTTTTTCAGCGACTGATCCAGCCACATCGGCAGGAAAAGGAACACCCATAAGAACGCCAGCCCCGCCAGCAGCCCAGGCACAGCGCGCGGCACCAGCACGCTATAGTCGAGAAAGCGCGTGACATTATCCTGCTTGCGGTGCATCGCAATGCCGACGAACAGATAGCAGACCACCGCCAGCACGCCGCCAATCACGCCAATAGCCATTGAGTTGACGATGGCGCGCAGCAGGTTCGGCTGCTGCCAGATACTGCGAAACGTGGAGAGCGAAAACTCGTCCCACAACGAAACGCCGACGCCCCAGTTGGCAATAAACGCCCGCAGCACCACGCCTATCAATGGCACGCCGATGGTCACGGTGAGCCACGCCACCACCACCATTCCTGCCACCCAGCGCCATTTGCCGAGCGGCAGCGCGCGCGCCTGCGAGGCTTTGCCCTTCATGGTGACGAAACGGTTGGCGGTGCGCATCAACCTGCGCTGCAACATCACCAGCGGAATGGTGATGCAAATCAGCACCACGGCCACCGCCGCCATCAGGTGGTACGACGGCGTACCCAGTTTATTGGTCAACTTATACAGATATGTTGCCAGCACCATGTTGCCTTCGGGATCGCCGAGCACCAGCATCAGGCCGAACACTTCCAGACCGAGGAAAAAGAGCAGCACGCAGGCATACAGAATCGAGGGGCGAACCATCGGCAGGCTGACGGCAGTCATCACCTGAAGTGGCGATGCGCCGACGGTACGCGCCGCCTCTTCAACATCCGAACCGACGCTGCGTAATGCTGACGAAATATAGAGATAAGCGTGGGGCACATGGGTTAAACCGGCAATCACCACAATGCTGAACATCGAGTAGATGTTCCACGGCACAAAACCGATGAGTTCCTCCGCCCAGCGCGAGAAAAAGCCCACCGGCCCGGCGGCAACCACATAGCCAAAACCGAGCACCATCGGCGAGACGAAAATCGGCACCAGAATCAACGGCTCGATAAACCGACGGCCCGGTAAATCAGTGCGTACCATCAGAAAGGCGAGAATACCACCCAGTGGAATCGCAATAATCACCAGCCCGAAAGCCAGAATGAAGCCGGATTTCAGCGCCAGATAAAAATCTGGATCGGTAAAAATAAAGGCAAAGGATTCAAGGCTGAACTCTTTGCTGCGGGCGAAAAAGGGTGCGGAAAGGAAGCTCTGCACCACAATAAATAACAGCGGGATATAAATAACCAGTGCGGTAATTAATACGGTTACGCCACGCGGCAACCCCTGCCATTTTCTGCGCACGATATTCATAAATCATCCCTTTACGCTCTGTCATGCCAACAAAACGTTGTGCATCGCAGCGATGCACAACGGTGATGGAGATTATTTGGCGGCGGCTGCACGCCACTGCTTAATAAATTCCAGACGTTTTTTCGGCTCCAGATATTCCAGCAATGATTCATCCACCGGGATCGGCTTCAGCGCCTGCCCCAGCAGTTTGGTCATGCCATCAATATCGTTTTTGCCTTCAATATCCTGGCGCAGGGAAGGAATATCCGCCTGGTTGGCGAGAATACTCTGCCCTTTTTCCGACAGCACATAGTCAAACCACAGTTTCGCCGCATTGCTGTGCTCCGCTTCCGCACTGATAAACGACACGCGCGACAGCACCAGCACATAATCTTTCGGGTAAGAGATGCCCAGCGATTTATCCCCTTTAATGCGCGCTTCGGCATACGAGCCAAGGATGTTGTAACCGATCAGGTTTTCACCCGACGAGACGCGCTCCATCATGGTGCCGGTGGAGGATTGCACCGTCAGGCCGCCTTTGGCGATATCCCCCAGATGCGCGAAATAGTCTTTGTCGCTTTTGCTGTCCTGCACGGCGAGCATAAAACCGAGGCCGGACTTTTCAATATCGTAGGTGGTGACTTTATTTTTGAATTTATCGCTCTGCGCGGCGATTAATTTCGCCAGCGCGCTGTGAGAATCGGGAACATCGCCTGCGGGGATCAGCCGTTTATTATAAATAAACACCACCGGTTCATAGGTGGTGCCATAGGCTTTTTGCTGCCACACCGCCCACTTCGGTAATTTCTCTTTTTCTGGTGAAGCATATTCGGCGGCATAATCCGTCGCCAGCTTCAGCGCGGTATCCATCGATGAACTCCAGACCACATCGCCGCTGCCGCTGCCGGAGGCCTGCTCGCTGAGATAGCGGTTATACAGCTCGGTGCTGTTCATATCGTTATATTCGACTTTAATTCCCGGATATTGCTCCTCAAAGCCTTTAATCAGCGGGCCTGCAGCTTTGGTATCCGTTGTAGAATAGATAACGACTTTGCCCTCTTTCGTCCCGGCATCGACGATTTTCTGATACTCCGCCGGATAGCCCGCAGGCACCGCCGCCAGCGCAGAGCCAGCAAATACGGTGGCCAGAACGGCGGCCAGCGTTGCAATCTTCCCTTCCATACAACCCCCAAGTATTGTTTTTGAAACACAAAATTAACATATAGACCGTGCGCCAACCGATGCAATAAAGTTGCTTGTTTTTTCTGACTTTTGTGACGGTGACGTGATTTAAATATATGCTGTTTCCGCGCGGAAAATAGCAGGCAAAAAAAACCGTAAATATCCGCTTAATATCATGCTCTGTCCGCCTTCTCGTGCCGAAAAATAGCCAGAAAGAAGAAAATAACGTCGTGTGAAATAACGTAAAAATACCCCGTTTAGTGTCTTATATCGCCCCATCGATATACCGATACAAGCGTATGCTGATCGCAAACTTTCAGGAGATCACAACGCAATGGCAGCAGTGGCAACGGACGTTATCAGCGGCGCAATCATTTCCGGGATTGAGAAAGCGCATGAAGATTACCGGAAAATGTCAGGTGGATACTGGGTGTGGACAGCCGCGGAGTACATGCTGACCACCTATATCGCCAAAGAGTTGAGCGAAATGGAAGGGGCGAAATTCGTTACCATCGAGAGTAATGGCAGCAGTTCGATGGAACATGCGCAGGCTATCGCGCCTGGCCCCAAACCTCTTAAAGCGCGGCTGAATGGGCGCTTTGATATTCTGCTGTGGTGGGGAAAATCCCAGCCGCGCGCCGTTATTGAAGTGAAAAACCAGCCCGGCGGCCCCTCCACCTGGTATCACGATATCGAGCGTATTACCTCAGTGCTGAAAATCAGCCGCGAAACCTCTTCCATTAAATTTGGCGCCTTCGCCTATTACTACTCCGCCGCCGACGGTGAGTTGCTTAGCGGTGCGGAGAAGGTGTCGCAGAAATTTGCGCGCGTGGAAGACTACGTACGGAAACAGATCGCTGACCGTTATCACGTTTACCAGGTCACTTCGGAAATTCATGACGAAGGGGTAGAAGGCGCCTGGGGCGCAGCGTGTCTGATTATCCGCATGATATAAACATCGCCTCAGCTACCTGCCACCGCAGCCTGCGGTGGCCTGCCCAACCTTAAGCGAAACCTTCGCGTTCATTATTTGTTCGCCTGTTCGTCATAAAACGATCATCTGTTGTGCCGTTAATGGTCGCCAGTTGAATGACAAAAACCGGAAGACTTATGAACAGCGCGTTGGCAGAACTTTCTGAACACCCCTATTCGCCTCTGCATCAATTAAACACCGTGCCGAAACAAAAGGTGCTGAGCGTCAGGAACTTGCGCAAATCGTATAACGAGCATCAGACCGTGCTGGACGATATCAGTTTCGATCTGCACAGCGGCGAGATGGTCGGCGTGATTGGCCGTTCCGGCGCGGGTAAATCAACGCTTTTACATGTACTGAATGGCACGCACAGCGCCAGCGCGGGCGAGATCTTAAGTTACACCGATGATGAAGGCGAGCCGCGTGATGTCTCACGTCTGAAAGGCCGTGCGCTCAATCAGTGGCGCAGCCAGTGCGGCATGATTTTCCAGGACTTCTGCCTCGTTCCGCGCCTGGATGTGCTGACCAATGTGCTGCTTGGCCGTCTGAGCCAGACATCAACGCTAAAATCGCTGTTTAAAGTTTTCACCGACGAAGACCGCGCGAAAGCCATCGCCCTGCTCGAATGGCTGAACATGCTGCCGCATGCGTTACAGCGTGCAGAGACGCTCTCCGGCGGGCAGATGCAGCGCGTGGCGATTTGCCGGGCGCTGATCCAGAACCCCTCGTTATTACTGGCGGACGAACCTGTCGCTTCGCTGGATCCGAAAAATACCCAGCGCATCATGGACGTGCTGCGCGAAGTGAGCCAGCAGGGCATCAGCGTGATGGTCAACCTGCACTCTGTTGAGCTGGTGAAAGAGTACTGCACGCGGGTTATCGGCGTGGCGCAGGGACGCATTATTTTCGATGACCACCCTTCCCGGCTGACACAGGATGTTCTGCACGTGCTGTACGGCGATGAAATAAGCCAATTGCATTAATTATTCCTTCCAATGAGACAACACAGGCAATGACAATGAAAAACCCTATTTCTGGCGCATTACGTTTATCTGCATTGATGACAGGTCTTCTGTTGGCATGGCAGGCCTCTGCCGCTGAGCAGCCGAAGGAATTGAATCTGGGGATTCTGGGCGGGCAGAACGCGACCCAGCAAATCGGCGATAACCAGTGTGTGAAAGAGTTTCTCGATAAAGAGCTGAACGTCGATACCAAACTGCGCAACTCCTCTGACTACTCCGGTGTGATCCAGGGGCTGCTGGGCGGGAAAGTTGACGTGGTACTGAGCATGTCGCCTTCCTCTTACGCCTCGGTGTATATCAACAACCCGAAAGCGGTCGATATCGTGGGCATCGCCGTTGACGATAAAGATCAATCGCGCGGTTACCACTCCGTGGTGATCGTGAAAGCCGACAGCCCGTACAAAAAGCTGGAAGATCTGAAAGGCAAAGCGTTCGGCTTTGCGGATCCGGATTCCACCTCCGGCTACCTGATCCCGAACTACGCGTTCAAACAGAAGTTCGGCGGCAATGCCGACAACAAATACAACAACTACTTCTCCAGCGTTACCTTCTCTGGCGGTCATGAGCAGGACATCCTCGGCGTGCTGAACGGCCAGTTCGCGGGCGCGGTCACCTGGACGTCAATGGTTGGCGATTATAATACCGGCTACAGCACGGGCGCCTTTAACCGCCTGATCCGCATGGATCACCCGAATCTGATGAAAGAGATCCGCATCATCTGGGAATCGACGCTGATCCCGAACGGCCCGATTCTGGTGAGCAACAGCCTGCCGGCGGATTTCAAAGCCAAAGTCATTACCGCCGTGAAGAAACTGGATACCGATAATCACGCTTGCTTCGTGAAAGCGATGGGCGGCACGCAGCATATCGGCCCGGGCAGCGTGGACGATTTCAAACAGATTATCGAGATGAAACGCGAGCTGGTGACTGCACGTTAATCGGCACGCCATGAAATAAGCCCCTGCGTCGCACCAGGGGCTTTTATTCGATTGTCATACAGGACGCTATTGCAACGCATGAACACGTCGAATACGCAGTTTGAGCACTATTACCAGCAGGTCAGAGCGCGCCAGAAGCGCGACACTGTGGCCTGGTCGTTACTGCTGCTGGCGCTCTGGTTTGCCGCCGGGAACGCCGCCGAATTTAATATTTTTACCATCTGGCACTCACTGCCCAACTTCCTCGATTACATGCTGGAAACCGTGCCGACGCTGCACTGGTCTGTGCTTTTTGCCGACAGCCACACCAAAGGCTCGCTGGCGTATTGGGGTTATCGCCTGCCGATTCAGTTACCGCTGATTTGGGAGACTCTGCAACTGGCGCTGGCCTCAACGCTGCTCTCTTTTGTCATCGCTGGCGTGCTGGCTTTTCTGGCAGCGGGCAACACCTGGTCGCCACCGCCGGTACGTTTTGCCATTCGCGCGCTGGTGGCGTTTTTGCGCACCATGCCGGAGCTGGCGTGGGCGGTCATTTTCGTGATGGCATTTGGCATTGGCGCGATTCCCGGTTTCCTCGCGCTGGCGCTGCACACCGTCGGCAGCCTGACCAAAATGTTTTATGAAGCGGTGGAAAGCACGCAGGATCGCCCGGTACGCGGGCTGGCCGCCTGCGGCGCCACGCATCTGCAACGCATCCGCTTCGCGCTGTGGCCGCAGGTCAAACCGATTTTTCTCTCCTACGGTTTTATGCGCCTGGAGATTAACTTCCGCTCCTCCACCATTCTCGGTCTGGTTGGCGCAGGCGGCATCGGCCAGGAGCTGATGACTAATATCAAACTCGACCGCTACGATCAGGTCAGCATTACACTACTGCTGATCATCATTGTGGTTTCGGCGCTCGATACCCTCTCTGGCCGTTTGCGTCAGTGGGTGCTGGAGGGGACAAAATGACAAGCTGGCAAGCCGTACCGAATGTGACCTTAAGCCGGAAACTGCACAGTGATTTGTTCAAAGCGCAGGGGCGCTATCTGCGCCGTCTCGGCCTGATCGCGCTGGCCGCTGCGCTCTATTATCTGTGGTTTTTTATGCAGTTCGGCATTCCGCTCGATCAGGCACTTAACGGCATGCAGCAGATTGGCCGCTATCTGCTGCGCATGTTTGTCTGGCACGATTTCCTCAACTGGCCATTTGGCTACTATTTCTCGCAGATTGGCATCACGCTGGCGATTGTTTTCGCCGGTACGCTCACCGCCACCATGCTGGCGTTACTGCTCTCATTCCTTGCCGCACGCAACATCATGCGCGGCGGGTTTCTCGGTGCGGTGGCGTTTTGTATGCGTCGCCTGTTCGACATTCTGCGCGGCATCGATATGGCGATCTGGGGGCTGATTTTTGTGCGTGCCGTTGGTCTCGGGCCGCTGGCCGGGGTACTGGCAATCATCATGCAGGATACCGGTCTGCTTGGCCGTCTGTATGCGGAAAGCCATGAAGCGGTGGATCGTTCGCCGGGACGCGGTATGACGGCTGTCGGCGCGAGCGGCCTGCAAAAGCACCGTTTCAGCACCTTTACCCAGTCATTCCCGACCTTCCTCGCGCTGAGCCTTTATCAGATCGAGTCCAACACCCGTTCGGCGGCGGTGCTGGGGTTTGTCGGCGCGGGCGGTATCGGTCTGATTTATGCCGAAAACATGCGGCTATGGAACTGGGATGTGGTGATGTTTATCACTGTGATTCTGGTCGCGGTGGTGATGCTGATGGATATGGCATCGGCCTGGCTGCGCCGACGCTATATTATCGGTAAACCGGTGCCGCTGTTTAAGCCAGAGTAAGCTGCCAGTTAAGTTGCGGCCAGCGGCGCAGTTCTCCTTGCGCCGCCAGTTGCGGGCAGGGATTCACCATAAACACGTGGTTGGCGTATTCGCAGAGCGGCAAATCGTTAATCGAGTCGGTGTAAAACGTCACCTCCCCACGATGCTGCGGGTGATGAACAAGGAAGTTTTCCAGGCAGGTAATTTTGCCCTGCTGATAGCTCGGCGTACCGTCGATGACCCCCGTGTAGCGCCCGTTATCGGTTTTCACCTCCACGCCAATCGCGTGCTCAATGCCCAGCACTGGCGCAATCGCCTTCACCAGTAAACTGACCGACGCGGAGATAATCAGCATCGCCTGGTTGCTGGCCTGCAATTCCCTGATTAACGCCAGCGCCTGCGGGTAGATGCGCGGCACAATCTCCGTTTCCACACACCGCGCCACCATGCTATCCACCAGCGCCACCGGGAAATCGCGCAGCGGCGACATGGTCAGCGCCACATACTCGTGCAGATTCATTTCGCCACGCGCGTAATCCTGCATCATCCGCTCTTCATGGTGCAAATATTCCGCGCCATCGGCAAAACCTTCACGCACCAGGTAGCGGCTCCATAGCGTGCTACTGTCACCAGAAATCAAGGTGTTATCGAGATCGAAAACGTACAGCGGTTGCGGCATTGTTGCGTCCAGAGTAAGGAAACCCGCCCTGCACCTTAGCAAAAAAAGATGACAACTTAACGATGCAGTTGATTTGCTAAACCGGTTTAGTTAAGTTTTAGCGATTATTTTAAAGCGGGAGAGAGTTATGTCAGCACGAGTCTGGTGTCTGGGCGACGCCGTGGTCGATTTACTGCCGGAAGGCGCAGGGCGCTTGTTGCAGTGTCCCGGCGGCGCACCAGCGAATGTGGCGGTCGGTATTGCGCGTTTGCAGGGAAACAGCGGTTTTATCGGCCGCGTCGGTGACGATCCTTTTGGTCATTTTATGCGTCAAACCCTCGACGCCGAACAGGTGAATACCGCGTTTATGTCTGCCGATCCGGCGCAGCGCACCTCCACGGTGATAGTCGCGCTCGATGAAGGGGGTGAGCGCTCATTTACCTTTATGGTACGACCGGGCGCCGATCTGTTTCTCGCTGTGGATGATTTACCCCCCTTTCAGCGCGGCGAATGGTTGCACTGCTGCTCGATTGCGCTCTCTGCTGAACCGTCGCGCAGCACCACGTTTACGGCGATGACGCGCATCCGTGAGGCCGGGGGATTTGTTAGCTTCGACCCGAATATCCGCCACGATCTGTGGGCCGATCCGCAGCAGTTGCACGATGCCCTGAGCCAGGCCTTCACGCTGGCGGACGTGGTAAAACTCTCGGAAGAAGAGCTGGCCTTTTTTAGTGGCCAGGCGGATATCGACGCCAGCATGCAGCAATTGGCCGAACGCTTCGCCATCCCGCTGTTGCTGGTGACGCAGGGTAAAGCAGGCGTCAAAGCCTGCCTGCGCGGCGCGCTCAGCGCCTGGCCGACACAGCCGGTTATCAGCGTCGATACCACCGGCGCGGGAGATGCGTTTGTTGCCGGATTACTGTGGGAGCTGGCGCAGCACGGGCTACCGGATACCCAGGCGCAACTTGGCGAACGTCTTGCCACCGCGCAGCGCTGCGGAGCACTCGCCACCACGGCGAAAGGCGCGATGACCGCCTTGCCCTATCGTCATCAACTGGAAGAACAACCCGTCTGAGTGCCGCTTCGTTTTGCGAGCCGTCTCACAATCACTAAACCGGTTTAGCAAATTTGATTGCGTGATGAAATTAGCCGTGCGTATGATTCATCACCTAAACCGGTTTAGCAAAAAAACAATCCTGTGATGATAGCTCTTCCTTAGGGATGCAAAATGATGAAAAAAAGCACGCTTGCTGTAACCCTTGGTTTGATATTCAGCTCTGGCGCTGCACTGGCAGCCGATCCCAGCATGAGCAGTATAGAAGCTCGTCTTGCCGCGCTGGAACAGCGTTTACAGGCGGCAGAACAACGCGCAAATGCCGCAGAAACCCGCGCCAAAGCGGCGGAAAAACAGGCGCAGCAACTGGCAACCGCGCAGCAGCAGACGCAAACCACGACCAGCCAGGTTGAGCAGCGCACTGCCAAACTGGAGCAAAAAGCCACCGATGAAGGCGGGTTTGAGTTCCACGGCTACGCCCGCTCCGGCCTGCTGATGAACAACTCCGCTGCTAAAACGCAGGGCGGACCAACGGTGACCCCGGCAGGTGAAACCGGTGGTCATGTCGGTCGCCTGGGTAACGAACCGGATACCTATGTCGAGATGAACCTCGAACATAAACAGACGCTGGCAAACGGCGCAACCACGCGCTTTAAGGTAATGCTGGCCGACGGGCAAAAAACCTATAACGACTGGACAGCCTCCAGCAGCGATCTCAACCTGCGCCAGGCGTTTACCGAAATCGGCCATCTACCGAGCTTCACCGGCGCATTTAAAGACTCCACCGTCTGGGCCGGTAAACGTTTTGACCGCGATAACTTTGATATCCACTGGATCGACTCCGATGTGGTGTTCCTCGCCGGGACCGGCGCAGGGATCTACGACATGAAGTGGAATGATGACACACACAGCAACCTGTCAATTTACGGCCGCACCTTCGGCGACATTGAGAACAGTGAAAACACGGCGCAGAACTATATTCTGTCGCTGAACAACTTCTACGGCCCGCTGCAACTGATGGTCAGTGGCATGCGCGCCAAAGATAACGACGATCGTGTCGATCTCGACGGCAATAAAGTGAAGGGCGACGCCGCGAATACCGGTGTACATGCGCTGCTCGGCCTGCATAACGACAGCTTCTATGGGCTGCGGGAAGGCTCGGCGAAAACCGCCCTGCTCTACGGCCACGGGCTGGGCGCAGAGGTGAAATCAATCGGTTCCGACGGCGCGCTGCTGCCGGAAGCGAACACCTGGCGCCTCGCCAGCTACGGCATCACACCGCTGGGCGGCGGCTGGCATATTGCACCGGCCGTACTGGCGCAAAGCAGTAAAGATCGCTACGTCAAAGGCGACAGTTACCAGTGGGCGACCGCCAACTTGCGCCTGATTCAGGGGATCACCGAAAACTTCGAAATGCAGTACGAAGGCAGCTACCAGTACATGGATCTGCGCCCGGAAGGCTACAACAGCCGTAACGCAGTGAGCGGTAGCTTCTATAAACTGACCGTCGCCCCGACGCTGAAAGCCAGCGACGTCGGCGAATTCCTCAAACGCCCGGAAATCCGCCTGTTCGCCACCTGGATGGACTGGGATCACCGTCTGGATAAGTACGCCAGCGATGATGCCTTTGGCAGCAACGGCTTTAAATCCGGCGGCGAGTGGAACTTCGGCGTCCAAATGGAGACCTGGTTCTAATGAGTTCGGCCCCTGCGGGGTGCGGGGGTCGTCTCAACCGGGTTAACACCACAATAACGAGAAGACAGAGGTTGTTATGGATTTTGCACAAATTGCCCGCGCGCTGCTGCCGCTGCTGGGCGGTAAGGATAATATCGCCAGCGCCGCGCACTGCGCCACGCGCCTGCGCTTAGTGCTGGTGGAAGACGCGAAAGCCGATACCGCGGCGATCGGCAAAATTGACGGCGTGAAAGGCTGTTTTCGTAACGCCGGGCAGTTGCAGATTATTTTCGGCACTGGTGTGGTGAATAAAGTCTACGCCGCGTTTATCGCCGAGGCCGGAATCAACGAATCGAGCAAGTCAGAAGCCGCCGATATCGCCGCGCGCAAGCTCAATCCGTTCCAGCGTATTGCCCGCCTGCTGTCGAACATTTTCGTGCCAATTATCCCGGCGATCGTTGCCTCCGGCTTGCTGATGGGGCTGCTGGGAATGGTGAAAACCTACGGCTGGGTGAACCCGGACAACGCTCTGTACATCATGCTCGACATGTTCAGCTCGGCGGCGTTTATCATTCTGCCAATCCTGATTGGCTTTACCGCCGCCCGCGAGTTTGGCGGTAACCCCTATCTTGGCGCGACACTGGGCGGCATTCTGACGCACCCGGCGCTGACCAACGCCTGGGGCGTGGCGGCGGGCTTCCATACCATGAACTTTTTCGGTATCGAAGTGGCGATGATCGGCTACCAGGGGACCGTTTTCCCGGTGCTGCTGGCCGTGTGGTTTATGAGCCTGCTGGAGAAGCAACTGCGCCGGGTGATCCCGGATGCGCTGGATCTGATCCTGACGCCGTTCCTGACGGTGATTATCTCTGGTTTTATCGCCATGCTGGTTATCGGCCCGGCGGGGCGCGCACTCGGCGACGGCATCTCTTTTGTCCTCAGCACATTGATTAGCCATGCAGGCTGGCTGGCCGGTATGCTGTTCGGCGGGCTCTATTCGGTGATTGTGATTACCGGCGTGCATCACAGTTTTCACGCGATTGAAGCCGGGCTGCTGGGCAATCCATCTATCGGCGTCAACTTCCTGCTGCCGATCTGGGCGATGGCTAACGTCGCGCAGGGCGGTGCCTGTCTGGCGGTGTGGTTTAAAACGAAAGATGCGAAGATCAAAGCCATTACCCTGCCTTCGGCGTTCTCGGCGCTGCTCGGCATCACCGAGGCGGCGATTTTCGGTATTAACCTGCGCTTTGTAAAACCCTTTATCGCCGCGCTTATCGGCGGGGCTGCGGGCGGCGCGTGGGTGGTTTCAGTGCATGTGTATATGACGGCGGTCGGCCTGACGGGCATCCCTGGTATGGCGATTGTGCAGGCCAGCTCGCTGCTCAACTATGTTATTGGGATGGTGATTGCATTTAGCGCCGCGTTTGTTATCTCTTACCTGCTGAAATACAAAACGGACTCCGAATAATGGCTTCAACAACCCTGCTGCCTGCCATGTTGCAGGCAGTAATGAAAGGCCAGCCGAAAGCGCTGGCAGACCCGCACTACCCCGCCTGGCATCTTGCGCCGGTGACCGGGCTGCTTAACGATCCGAACGGTTTTATCCAGTTCGCCGGGCGTTATCATCTGTTCTACCAGTGGAATGCGCTGGGGTGTCAGCACCTGCACAAATGCTGGGCGCACTGGAGTTCGGCGGATTTAGTCCACTGGCAACATGAACCGATCGCGCTGATGCCCGACGAAGAGTATGACCGCAATGGGTGCTACTCCGGCAGCGCCATTGATAACAATGGCGTACTGACGCTGTGCTACACCGGCAACGTGAAGTTTGACGATGGTTCCCGCACCGCGTGGCAGTGCCTGGCGGTACAAAACAGCGACGGCGGTTTCGACAAGCTCGGCCCGGCCATTCCGTTGCCGCACGGCTACACCGGCCATGTGCGCGATCCGAAAGTGTGGCGGCACGACGGGCAATGGTACATGGTGCTGGGCGCGCAGGATTTACAGTTGCAGGGCAAGGTGCTGCTGCTGCGCTCAGAGAATTTGTGGAACTGGCAAAACCTCGGTGAAATCGCCGGTAGCGACCTGAACGGGCTGGGCGATGCGGGCTATATGTGGGAGTGCCCGGATATGTTCACCCTCGGCGACCGCACCTTTCTGATCTGCTGCCCGCAGGGCGTAGCGCGTGAGGAGAAACGCTACCTCAATACCTACCCGAGCGCCTATCTCAGCGGTACGCTGGATTACGCCGGCGCGCAGTATCAGCACGGTGAGTTTGCCGAACTGGATGCCGGGTTTGAGTTTTACGCCCCGCAAACCACGCTCGCCGATGATGGCCGCCGCCTGCTGGTCGGCTGGATGGGCGTACCGGATGGCGAAGAGATGTTACAGCCAACCGTGGCGAATGGCTGGATCCACCAGATGACCTGCCTGCGTGAACTGACTGAACATAACGGTAAGCTCTATCAGCAGCCGGTTGCTGAGCTACAGGCGCTGCGCGGTGAAGAACAGCGCTATCGCGGTACGGCAGAAGCGATGCCTGCGCTGGAGGCAGAGCAACTTGAGCTGGTGCTGGAAAGCGAGGGCGGGTTAACGCTGAATTTCGCCGATACGCTCATTCTCGAATGGCGCGGCGACGAACTGCGTCTGGCCCGTCGCAGCCTGCAAACCGGCGAGTGGCTGTACCGTTACTGGCGCGGCAGCGCGCAGAAGTTGCAGATCCTCTGCGATCGCTCAAGCGTGGAGATCTTTATCAACGAGGGCGAAGGGGTGATGAGCAGCCGCTATTTCCCGACGCATCCGGCGCAATTAACCCTGCGCGGAGGCGCAGAAGTACAGGCCCACTACTGGTCGTTACGTTCTTGCATGGTAGAATAAGTGCTTGTTTCCTTAAACGATGCAAAACCGTGCGAAAAACAAAACGCGTTACCATCAGTGATATCGCTGCGCTGGCCGGGGTGTCGAAAGCCACTGCCAGCCTGGTGCTTAACGGCCGCGGCAAAGAGCTACGCGTGGCGCAGGAGACGCGCGACCGCGTGCTGGCGATCGCCCAACAGCATCACTACCAGCCGAGCCTTTATGCCCGTCTGCTGCGTGAAAACCGCAGCCACACGCTGGGGCTGGTGGTGCCGGAAATCACCAACTACGGTTTTGCCGTTTTTTCCCATGAGCTGGAAAACCTCTGCCGCGAAGCCGGTCTGCAACTGCTGATCGCCTGTACCGACGAAAATGCCAGCCAGGAGACAGTGGTGGTCAATAACCTGGTCGCGCGCCAGGTGGATGGCCTGATTGTCGCCTCCAGCATGCAGAGCGACAGCGACTACGTGAAGCTCAGCGAACAGTTGCCGGTGGTACTGTTTGACCGCCACATCAATGACACTCAGTTGCCGCTGGTGATCACCGATTCGCTGACGCCGACGGCGGATTTAGTCGAACGCCTGGCACGGGCAAACCCCGATGAAATCTACTTTCTTGGCGGCCAGCCACGGCTTTCTCCCACCAAAGATCGGCTCGCCGGGTTTATGCAGGGGCTGGAGCGTGCGGGCGTAACGCCGCGCCCGGAGTGGATTATTCACGGTAACTACCACCCGAGCAGCGGTTACGAGATGTTCGCCGCGCTGTGCGCCAGGCTGGGTCGCCCGCCGAAGGCGCTGTTTACCGCCGCCTGCGGGCTGCTCGAAGGGGTGCTGCGCTATATGAGCCAGCACCATTTGCTGGAGAGCGACATCCATATCGCCAGCTTTGACGATCACTACCTGTATGATTCGCTGTCGCTGCACATCGACACCGTCGAGCAGAACGTGCCGCGTCTGGCGCAGGATTGCTTCGAGATAATCACCCAAATGATTGAGGGCAACGAACCGGCAATGCCGCAGCGCGTACTGCCCGCGACATTGCGCTGGCGTCATGCACAGTAATGACGGCCCGGAATTCAGATATTTGGCCAGGTAACAGAACAACAGCCCCGATGGGGCTGTTGTTTAATGGGCGGCAAGTTCACGAAAGAAATCGGGATTTGCCTGAATTGTTGCCAGTACCTTGGCTGCCAGGCCTGTCGGGTTACGCCGTTTGGATTCCCAACTTTTAATGGTATCAACGCTGGTTCCCATCGCTTTCGCCATCTCACTTTGTGAAACGTTGAGTTGCTCTCTAATCGCTTTTACATCAGCTATTTCATAGCGGGTGACATTTGCTGGCGCTTTAACCCCATTTTTGATGTCTACAGCCTCTTCCAGAGAGGTTTTTAGTTCGTCAAAAAAATGCATGTCACACCTCATTTTTCAGTAATTTCGTCAGTTTTTTCAATTCACTCTTTTCCACATCAGTCAGGTTATCTTTGATGTTTTTCGGATAAGCCATAATCAAATAGATAACCTCTTTGGTCGCCAAAAAGTAAATGACTCTGGCGCTACCGCTTTTCCCCTGCGAACCCGTAGCCATTCTTATTTTTCGCCGCTCACCGCTTTTCGGTATAAAGCTGACTTTTGTGCGACTAATTAAACGCAACGCCCTTTGTGGGCTGCTGCAATTTCCCGGGCGGCTGCAACGAGCCGCAACTGTTGGGCTGCGGAGCGTTTTCCATCACGCCGCGGACAAACTTCAGTTCATCGGCAAAAGCGACGTTGACGGTGCCGTTATGGGTAATGCCGGGATAGGTTTTCCACTCCACCGCATTACCCCCGGCGCACAGCGCGGCCACTGCGGCATATTGGTGGTGCGGCGATAAGGTGTGATCGGCGAGCCCCGTGGCGGCAAATAGCGGCGCCGGGAAGGCTTTGACCGGCATATCGGTTACCGGCAACAGCGCATTAGTGACCTGCGCGGAACCGCCGATAAATGCCGCACTGCCGTCGAGTTTTTCGTGGCGCTCATAGCGGCCCAGCTCGCTCATACAGGCGGTTTTCGCCAATGCCAGCAACTTCGCCCCCTTTTCTGTTACCCATTTTTCAGCGGGCGGCGCGCCATCCGGCAGCGAGCCGCCAATCAATCGTAACATCGTAAAGCGTGATGGATCGCGATTGCCCGGACGCGCATTGCCGGGTTTCACTGGCCCATCCGGAAACGTTGCCACCACCCCCGTGGCAAGGGTGGCGCGCAGTTTCAATTCCGGGGCGTAATCCGGCGCAATCAGGCTGGCGCCAAGCGACGCGCCCGATCCCTGCGACTGGCCGCTGATCACCAGGTTATTCGCGAGCTGCTGCGGATAGGCCTGTAACGCCGCACGTACGCTGTCGAGCACTGAGCGTCCTTCCGCTTCCCAGTTCATATACGGATGCGGCCCCGGCCCGCCGAGCCCCTGATAATCGGTGGCGACAACCGCAAAACCCTGCTGGAGCCACTGGTTAATATAATGCGCATCCCGTGCTGTCGGGTTAGTCCACGACGGCGCACAGCTATCGGCAACGCCCAGCGTACCGTGCGCCCAGGCGAGAACCGGCCAGCCTCCGGCCGGTGGATTGCCTTTCGGGAACCAAAGCGCGCCGCTGACCGGCACAATTCCGGCGTTCCAGCGTTTATCGCGCGAGGTATACAGAATGCGTTGCGCCTTGCTGGCTGCGGTGATTTCCGGCTGTGCGGGAAGCGGCTCTTCGCGCAGCATCATGCCGGGGTTCGCAGGTAAAGAACCGTCCCAGATATAAAAAGGTGAAAGCGATTGATCGCCTGCCGCAGGCCCGACGGGCAAGGCATTACTCCAGGCGCTCGCGCCATGAACCCAGACGCTGACAGCGCAGAGCGCATATTTCAAAACCTTCACATTCTTCTCCGGAAATATCGCCACACATAACCCTCAGTAAACGAAGGTGTTGAAGAGAATTCAAACCAAAAATGTTAAGGATTTATTCAGTGCTTGAATTCTTTCGCTCTTTATTTTAGATTTATCTAAATTTAGAAAAAACTAAACAATCATGACCAAACCCGATATCCCGTTACTTCAGAAACAGGCTGAGCAGGCATCCGGCTTACTGAAAGCGATGAGCAACCCGCACCGGCTGCTGATCCTCTGCATGCTGTGCGACGCGCCGGGCACCTCTGCGGGTGAACTAAGCGCCATCACGGGCCTTAGCCCTTCAGCGACATCGCAACATCTGGCGCGGATGAAAGAGGAAGGTCTGGTTGAAAGCCTGCGCCAGGCGCAGCGGGTCAACTACTTCATTAAAGATGAAGCGGTTGGCAAAATCATCAGCACACTCAAGGGGCTCTACTGCCCGCAGGAGTAACTATGTCTTATACCCGGATCTCCGCGGCTAACGCCCGCGCACAGCAAGCGGCAGGCGCACTGCTTATCGATATTCGCCAGCCTGATGAATTTCGCCGCGAGCACCTGCCTGGCGCCGTCTCATTGCCGCTGGAAGCATTGCTGAACGGTGCGCCAATTACTACCGACTCGCCCACACAAACAGTGATTTTTCACTGCCAGTCCGGCAGACGTACGCAGGAGAATGCCGATGCGCTGGTACGTGTCGCAGGGCAAGCGCCGGTGGCCATTCTCGAAGGCGGGCTAAATGGCTGGAAGCAGGCGCACCTGCCAACAGTGGAAGATAAACGCCAGCCGCGTCCGCTGATGCAGCAGGTGCAAATGGTGGCGGGCAGCCTGATCCTGCTCGGCGTGATACTCGGTTACGCGGCGCATCCGGGCTTTTTCCTGCTCTCCGGTTTTGTCGGCGCAGGCCTGCTGTTCGCCGGAGTCAGCGGCTGGTGCGGCATGGCGCTGCTGCTGGCGAAAATGCCATGGAACAAAGTGTGAAAATATGTGCATTTATCTGCCGATGAGGTGACCGCAACCGCCGTCGGTCAGCGCCACGGCAAACCGGTGGTGTTCACCGTTGAAGCGGGGCGGATGCACGCGCAAGGCTTTGTTTTCTATCAGGCCGATAACGGCGTGTGGTTGACGGAAAGCGTACCGGTTGCGTTTATCCGCCAATAACAGCTTGTCTGGCGTTTCTCCTCTGGGTCAAATGAGTGATATATTTCAGAGCGTCAATCCAAGGAGACGCCATGGCGGAATTTGATTCACTCGCACAGGAACTGCTGGCGCAGGCAGAGACTGAACAACAGCGACAGCAGGAACGCGACCGGGCATTACTCGATCAGGTGCTTGAAATCTACGGACAAAAGTACGTGGCCGAGCAGCTGAAAAAGGCGGGTAAAGCGGAATGGAGCCGTGAATCGCTCAACCGTTGGATAAACGGTAAAGGCAGCGCCAAAACGCTGACCGCCGCCGAAGAGGCGCAACTGCGTGCGCTGCTCCCCTCGCCCCCCGCTCATCACCCCAACTATCGTTTCCGTTTTATCGATCTCTTTGCCGGTATTGGCGGTATTCGCAGCGGGTTTGAAGCTATCGGCGGGCAGTGCGTGTTTACCAGTGAATGGAACAAAAACGCGGTGCGCACCTATAAAGCCAACTGGTACAACGATAAGTCCACGCACACCTTTAATCAGGATATCCGCGAAGTGACGCTGAGCGGCAATCCTGCCGTCTCTGAAGCCCAGGCTTACGCCCATATCAAACAGCAGATCCCCGAGCACGACGTGCTGCTGGCGGGCTTTCCCTGTCAGCCTTTTAGCCTCGCCGGGGTAAGTAAAAAGAATGCGCTCGGTCGCGCCCACGGTTTTGAGTGCGAAGCGCAGGGAACGCTGTTTTTCGACGTTGCGCGCATTATCAAAGCGCGGCGTCCGGCTATCTTCGTGCTGGAGAACGTCAAAAACCTCAAAAGCCACGACAAAGGCAAAACCTTCAGCGTGATCATGAATACGCTGGATGAACTGGGCTATGACGTGGCCGATGCCGATGCTTCCGGCAAAGACGATCCGAAAATCATTGATGGCCGCCACTTTTTACCGCAGCACCGCGAACGCATTGTGCTGGTTGGTTTTCGCCGCGATTTACACCTCAATGAAGGTTTTACCCTGCGCGATATCGACCGCTTTTACCCCACGCAGCGCCCGACCTTCGGCCAACTACTCGACCCGACGGTCGACAGCAAATATGTGCTGTCGCCCAAGCTCTGGGAGTACCTCTATCGCTATGCGCAAAAACATGCGGCAAAAGGGAATGGCTTCGGTTTCGGGCTGGTGGATCCCACCAATGCCGCAAGCGTGGCCCGCACGCTGTCGGCACGCTATCACAAAGACGGTTCAGAGATCCTTGTCGATCGTGGCTGGGATAAAGCGCTGGGTGAAGCCGATTTCGGCAATGCAGAGAACCAGGCGCGCCGCCCGCGTCGCCTGACGCCGCGCGAATGCGCGCGTCTGATGGGTTTTGAAAAAGTCGGCGAACAGCCGTTTCGCATCCCGGTTTCCGACACGCAGGCTTACCGCCAGTTTGGCAACTCGGTGGTGGTGCCGGTATTCGCCGCCGTAGCGAAATTGCTGGAGCCGCGTATTGCGCTGGCAGTAAAAAAACACCGCAACAACCTGTAACGCACTTCCCGGCATGTGATATGCCGGGCACTTATTTAAGTCTTATTTAAGTGTTTAAAAAGCGATCATAAAGTTAACTTTGACCAGGCCGATATTAACAGAGCAATCCCGACTCTCTCACGGACTATGGCCATGCTCAAAAATATACGGGTTATTACCGGCATCATTATTGCTCTTTCGATATTTTGTCTTCTCCAGTTGGTCACCGGGGGACTTTTCTACTCTGCAGTCAATAATGACAGGCTGAACTTCCAGAACACCGGGGTTCTTAACGCACAGCAAGAAAACTTAGGCGACAGCGTTAACACGCTGATCAAAACACGCGTCACCGTTACACGCGTGGCGATTCGCTTTTTGAAAAACCAACGCGATCCGGCCTCCCTTGCCAGCATCGATAAACTCCTCACCACGGCAACCGACTCACTCGGCAAAGCAGAAGGTTATTTTAATAACTACAAAAACACGCCGCGCGTGGCGGGCCAGGACAGTGCATTAGCCGACGAAGTTTCGCAAAACATCAGCAAAATGCATGACGTTTTGCAGCAGTCGATCACCTTCCTGCGGGCCAATAATTACGAGGCTTACGGTAACCTGGATGCGCAACAGGCGCAGGATGATATGGACGCCAGTTATACGAAGTGGCGGGCGGAAAACAACACCTTCCTGCAAGCGGCGGCACAGCAAAACCAGAACAGCTTTACCAGTATGCAATGGACGCTGGGCGTAATTTTGCTGGTAGTGATTGCCGTAATGGTCATGATCTGGCTGGGTCTGCAACACCTGCTGCTGCGGCCGCTGCACAGCATTATGGGACATATTCGCGCCATTGCCGGAGGTGATCTGACACAATCGATCGCTGCCGAAGGCCGCAACGAGATGAGCCAACTGGCAACCGGCCTGCATGAGATGCAATCAGCGCTGGTGCAAACCGTCAGCGCGGTGCGTAACAGTTCTGATTCGATCTACACCGGCGCCAGCGAGATCTCCACCGGCAACAACGATCTCTCCTCCCGTACCGAGCAACAGGCGGCTTCGCTGGAAGAGACCGCGGCCAGCATGGAGCAACTCACCGCTACCGTGAAGCAGAACACCGATAACGCCCGCCAGGCATCGCTGCTGGCGAAAAATGCCTCCGATACGGCGGCTCGCGGAGGCGAAGTGGTCAGCAATGTGGTGCGTACCATGAGCGAAATTTCCGATAGCTCCCAACAAATCGCGCATATCACCAGTGTGATTGACGGTATCGCCTTCCAGACCAATATTCTGGCGCTGAACGCTGCGGTGGAAGCCGCCCGCGCAGGCGAACAGGGACGCGGCTTTGCCGTGGTGGCCGGTGAGGTACGTACGCTGGCAAGCCGCAGCGCACAGGCAGCAAAAGAGATTAAGACGCTGATTGAAAACTCGGTGAACCGCGTAAACTCTGGCACCACGCTGGTTGCCGAAGCGGGCGATACCATGAAAGAGATCGTCAACGCGGTGACGCGCGTGACCGACATTATGGGTGAAATCGCCTCCGCTTCCGATGAGCAGAGCAAAGGGATTGAGCAGGTCAGCCTTGCGGTATCGCAGATGGACAGCGTCACGCAGCAGAACGCCTCGCTGGTGCAGGAATCGGCGGCGGCTTCTGCGGCGCTGGAAGAGCAGGCCGAGCAGTTGCGTCAGGCAGTGGCGGTGTTCCGCGTGAATGGGCACAGCACGCTGCTGAGCAAAAAAGCCGGTACGCCAAAACCGACAGCGCTGCGCCCGGCTACGCCGACGGCAGCCTCCGGGGACAGCAACTGGGAAACGTTCTGATAACTTCGCAAAGGCGCGATACTTGTTATCGCGCCTTTGTGTTAATCGCGGGTCTGCACCCAGAAAGCGTGAATCAGACCGGGAACGTAGCCCAGCAGGGTGAGCAGGATATTGATAATAAATGCCCAGCCAAAGCCTTTGCCCAGCAGCACGCCGAGCGGCGGAAGAATAATCGTCAGGACAATGCGCCAGAAACCCATATTGCCTCCCATGCAGAAAAATTCAGGTAATTGAAATAAAAGACTTTCTCTTTAAGAATAGCCACTCTGCAATGTACCGCCACCTCCGTCGCGCGCTTTTACCCTCTTTTACGCTGTACCCCCTACGACCTCCAGGCTAAGGTTAGAGACACAACAAATGAGAAAGGAGGAAGGTATGTTTTCTGTCGGCGATATTGTGCAACCGCGCGTTGGCGGGCCAAAACTTAAAGTGCTTGAAGTTCATCAGGATCAAATCGTTGCGGTTCCCGTTCACGATGAGACGGCAGACAAAATTACGCTGAAAGCGGAAGATGTCTCGCCATATAAAGAAGACGGCGATTTCGGCGTCTGTTAATCCCTCAGCGGTGGGCGTTCCCCACCGCCCTGACTATTATTTTATGCAAAACATAAGCATAAATAATCACGCACCACATCAGAATTAAACTCCACAAAAACACCCTTATCAGCATAAAAAATGCTGTTGGTTGTTTTATCTGCACGGCGGAAGCAGAGTACGCTAAAACGCGCCGCGTCTTCCCCTTCAGAGTGCTGCATTTATTCTCACATCATCCATAAGCTTTTGATATTGAATAAATTTAACAACCACTCCAGTTAAAATAATGAAATGAGCAGAAAACGCACAAACACAGAGCGCTTTATCCAACAAAGAAAAGAAAATAAAAATTTATCACTAGTTGTTAGTTTCAAACCAGATGGATACTCTATCCGCATTAATTCAGCCACTTCAAAACGCTAAAAGACCTGTTTATTCGCCTTTTCGTTGATTCTCAAGGAGCAGCACCATGTTCTCTTCGCAGTCTCGCCTGCGTCACGCCGCAGCAGACACCTTTGCGATGGTTGTCTATTGTTCGGTCGTGAACATGCTGATTGAAATATTTCTCTCCGGAATGAGCTTCGAACAGTCACTTTCATCGCGCCTGGTCGCCATCCCGGTAAACATTATTATTGCCTGGCCTTATGGTTTGTACCGCGATGCCTTTATGCGTTATGCGCGCCGTATTAGCCCTTCCGGCTGGATGAAAAATCTGGCGGATGTGCTGGCATATGTCACCTTCCAGTCGCCGGTTTACGTGGCGATCCTCTGGTCGGTAGGTGCGGACTGGCATCAGATTGTCGCTGCGGTCAGTTCCAATATCGTGCTGTCGATGATGATGGGCGCCGTTTACGGCTACTTCCTCGATTACTGCCGCCGTCTGTTCCGGGTGAGCAGTTACCACCAGGCTAAAGCCTGATAGCGGATGGCAGGCAACGCCTGCCATCGTTTAGTGCTGTTCGCCAAATAATCCTTTCAGAAAACGTTCCAGCGCCACGCGCGAACTGAATCCGTGCGGAATGCCGTAATGCTCCTGGGAATCGCCGCCAAAATAGAGCGGGAAATTCTGGTAGTGATCGCACAACTTGATGTCCGAGGCGGGATCCGCGAGCGACGAACTGCGTTCTTTCAGCGTGGGGTGGATCACCAGCGCCGTACGGCCCATTCGCGCTTCACGATTCACATAAACATAATTTTCACCGCGACGATAACCATAGGTTTTTGGCGTCGCCACATCCATTGTAAATCCCACGTTTTCCAGAACGCGTGCCACTTCATCGGGTCTTAAGTACATAGATTTTCCTCGTCATCTCTCTACAGCCTCGCCACCTTACATGACTAAGCATTGACCGTGATTCAGAAAATTCCACAAACGGGCGTGAAAGAGGTGATTGCCGTCAGGCCTTAAAAATTATGGTCTAAACTAAAATTCACATCAAAAACGAGGGAGGATCCTATGTTTAACAGACCGAATCGCCGTGATGTTGATGAAGGCGTCGAGGATATCAACAACGATGTCAGCCAATTAGCCGATAGTCTCGAAGAGGTACTTAAATCATGGGGCAGCGACGCCAAAGACGAAGCGGAAAGCGCACGTCGTAAAGCACAGGTGCTGTTAAAAGAGACCCGCGCACGTCTGCATGGCCGCAACCGTGTGCAACAAGCCGCGAGCGACGTTGTGAGCTGCGCAGATACCTTTGTGAAAGACAAACCCTGGTGCAGCGTTGGTGCTGCCGCCGCCATTGGTATTTTCGTCGGCGCGCTACTCAGTTTGCGTCGCTAAACCCGCTCTTTTCGCAAAAACCCCTGCCCGGTTAACTCGCGCAGGGGTTTTTATTTGCCGCCACATCGCTGTATGCCTGTGTAAAATGTGTACAACCCCCCCTTACCCATTGTGTCCATCCTTTGGGCAAAGCCTATGACAATTTCCTATATATTGTGTGGTTGCATCTTTATATAACTACATCTAGTATTCTTCTCAGTAGCACACACACTAACTGACGCGAACCTTCGCGCCGTTCTTCTATTTTAAACGGAAATACGAATTATGCGCATTACCATTTACACTCGAAATGATTGTGTTCAGTGCCACGCCACGAAACGCGCCATGGAAAGCCGTGGCCTGGCGTTCGAAATGGTGAACGTTGACCATGTGCCCGAAGCAGTCGATGAGCTTCGCGCGATGGGCTTTCGTCAGTTACCGGTGGTTGTCGCCGGGGAAACGCGCTGGTCCGGCTTTCGCCCGGATATGATCAACCGCCTGCACAGCGCTCCCAACGTGGCCAGCGCATGAGTACCCTTGTCTACTTCTCCAGCAGCTCCGAAAATACGCAGCGCTTTATTACGCGTCTTGGGCTGCCGGCGGTGCGTATTCCGCTCAATGAGCGGGAACGCCTCCAGGTAGACGAACCTTATATCCTTGTCGTGCCCAGTTATGGCGGCGGCGGAACAGCAGGCGCGGTTCCTCGCCAGGTGATCCGCTTTTTAAACGATCCGCACAACCGGTCGTTGATCCGCGGCGTGATCGCCTCCGGTAACCGGAATTTTGGTGAAGCGTACGGTCGCGCAGGCGATGTGGTCTCGCAAAAATGCGGCGTACCGTATCTCTACCGTTTTGAGCTGATGGGTACGCAGCAGGACATCGACAATGTGCGTAAAGGAGTGAGCGAATTTTGGCAACGACAACCGCAGAGCGCGTGAAACACGAAACGCCGGATTACCATGCGCTGAATGCGATGCTGAATCTTTATGATAAAGATGGCCGCATTCAGTTTGATAAAGACCGTGAGGCGGTTGATGCCTTTATGGCGAATCACGTGCGCCCCAATACCGTCACCTTCAGCAGCCAGGATGAACGGCTGAACTGGCTGGTGAGCGAAGGTTATTACGATGCTACCGTGCTGTCGCGCTACGATCGTGCTTTCGTCGTCGATCTGATTGCACACGCGCACGCCAGTGGTTTTCGTTTTCAGACCTTCCTTGGCGCATGGAAGTTTTACACCAGCTACACGCTAAAAACCTTCGACGGCAAACGCTATCTTGAGCACTTTGAAGATCGCGCCAGCCTGGTCGCGCTGACGCTGGCGCAGGGCGACGAAGCGCTGGCGCGGCAGCTGGCGGAAGAGATCCTCTCTGGTCGTTTCCAGCCCGCGACGCCAACCTTCCTTAACTGCGGTAAACAGCAGCGCGGCGAACTGGTTTCCTGCTTCCTGCTGCGCATTGAAGACAATATGGAATCGATTGGCCGCGCGGTGAACTCGGCGTTGCAGCTTTCCAAACGTGGCGGCGGCGTGGCGTTTCTGCTCTCTAACCTGCGCGAAGCGGGCGCGCCGATTAAGCGTATTGAAAACCAGTCTTCCGGCGTGATCCCGGTAATGAAGATGCTGGAAGATGCCTTTTCCTACGCCAACCAGCTTGGCGCGCGTCAGGGCGCGGGCGCGGTTTATCTGCATGCGCATCACCCGGACATTCTGCGTTTCCTCGATACCAAACGTGAAAACGCCGACGAGAAGATCCGCATTAAAACCCTGTCGCTGGGCGTGGTGATCCCGGATGTCACCTTCCGGCTGGCCAAAGAGAACGCGCAAATGGCGCTGTTCTCGCCTTATGATGTCGAGCGCCTGTACGGCAAACCATTCGGCGATGTGGCGATTAGCGAGCTGTACGATGAACTGCTGGCCGACGATCGCGTGCGCAAAAGCTACATTAACGCCCGCGATTTCTTCCAGACACTGGCGGAGATCCAGTTTGAGTCCGGCTATCCGTACATTATGTTTGAAGACACGGTGAACCGCGCGAACCCGATTGCCGGGCGCATCAATATGAGCAACCTGTGCTCGGAGATTTTGCAGGTCAACAGCGCTTCGACGTTTGATGAAAACCTCGATTACGCCACGACCGGCCACGATATCTCCTGCAACCTGGGTTCGCTGAATATCGCGCACACCATGGATTCACCGAATTTTGGCCGCACGGTGGAAACCGCGATTCGCGGGCTGACGGCAGTGTCCGATATGAGCCATATCCGCTCTGTACCGTCTGTTGAGACCGGCAATGCCGCCTCGCACGCCATTGGCCTGGGCCAGATGAATCTGCACGGTTATCTGGCGCGCGAAGGTATTGCCTATGGCAGCCCGGAAGGGCTCGATTTCACCAACTTCTATTTCTACACCATCACCTGGCATGCGCTGCATACCTCGATGATGATCGCCCGCGAGCGCGGCCAGCACTTTGCCGGTTTCCCGGCATCGCGCTACGCCAGCGGCGAATACTTCAACCAGTACCTGGAAGGCAACTGGCAACCGAAAACGGAGAAAGTCCGTGCGCTGTTTGCCCGTTCCGGCATCACCCTCCCCACACGCAAGATGTGGCAGCAACTGCGTGAAGATGTGATGCGTTACGGCATTTATAACCAGAACCTGCAGGCGGTTCCGCCGACCGGCTCCATCTCGTACATCAACCATGCGACATCGAGTATTCACCCGATTGTGTCGAAAATTGAGATCCGCAAGGAAGGCAAAACCGGGCGCGTTTACTACCCGGCCCCGTTTATGACCAATGAAAACCTGGCGCTGTACGAAGATGCGTATGAGATTGGCCCGGAGAAGATCATTGATACCTACGCCGAAGCCACGCGCCATGTCGATCAGGGGCTGTCGCTGACGCTGTTCTTCAAAGACACCGCCACCACGCGCGATATCAACAAAGCGCAGATCTACGCCTGGAAAAAAGGCATCAAAACGCTGTACTACATTCGCCTGCGCCAGCTTGCGCTGGAAGGCACTGAGATCCAGGGCTGCGTGTCCTGCGCGTTATAAGGAGAAAAGGATGAGCCAATTAACACGTATCAGCGCGGTGAACTGGAACAAAATCCAGGACGATAAAGATCTGGAAGTGTGGAACCGGCTGACCAGCAATTTCTGGCTACCAGAAAAGGTGCCGCTGTCGAACGATATTCCCGCCTGGCAGACGTTAAGCCCGGCGGAGCAACAGCTTACCATCCGCGTTTTTACCGGCCTGACGCTGCTCGACACCATTCAGAATACCGTTGGTGCACCGGCGTTAATGAGCGACGCGCTGACGCCGCATGAAGAAGCGGTTTTGTCGAACGTCAGCTTTATGGAAGCGGTGCATGCCCGCTCCTACAGTTCGATTTTCTCCACGCTATGCCAGACCAAGGATGTCGATGCCGCGTATAGCTGGAGCGAAGAAAACCCGGCGTTGCAGCGCAAGGCGCAGATCGTCCTGCAACACTATCGCGCCGATGAGCCGCTGAAGAAGAAGATCGCCAGCGTTTTTCTGGAATCTTTCCTCTTCTATTCCGGTTTCTGGTTGCCGATGTACTGGTCAAGCCGCGGCAAACTGACCAACACGGCAGACCTGATCCGGTTGATCATTCGCGATGAAGCGGTACACGGTTACTACATTGGTTATAAGTACCAGAAAGGGCTGGAGAAAGTCAGCGCAGAAAAACGCGAGGAACTGAAGAATTTCGCGCTGGATCTGCTGATGGATCTCTACGATAACGAACTGCAATACACCGAAGATGTATACGCGCAGAGCGGCTGGGCCGAAGAGGTGAAAGCGTTCCTCTGCTATAACGCCAACAAAGCGCTGATGAACCTCGGTTATGAAGCGCTCTTCCCGGCGGAAATGGCGGACGTGAACCCGGCCATTCTTGCCGCACTTTCGCCAAATGCCGACGAAAACCACGACTTTTTCTCCGGCTCTGGTTCCTCCTACGTGATGGGGAAAGCCGTCGAAACCGAAGACGAAGACTGGAATTTTTAACCACCTGCCCCTCTCCCTTTCCGGGAGAGGAATATTCCCGCTAATATTCTTTTTAAAAAACCCGCCTGTGAAAAAGGTTATTATTATTACGAGAATATCTGCGTATTTTTCCGGCATAATATTCAAACAGGCACTACACTGTAATTTCCTTGTCATTTTCACCTGAAGCGCTCCATTTCAGGTGCGATTTCGCGACGAATACAAAAAAATTATCATCCGCCGTCAGCCCTTATCTCATGGGAAATAGGGACGATTCTGCAAACGTCAAATTGTGCAGGCCCGGCAATTGAGGGTTGTCTCAGATTCTGAGTATGTTAGGGTATAGCCAGTCAATTATTCTCATCAGGTATTATATCGACACAATAAATAACAGGAACTCTTTTATTGCATGGCAATTAAATTAGAAGTGAAGAATCTCTATAAAATATTTGGCGAGCATCCGCAGCGGGCTTTCAAATATATTGAGAAAGGACTTTCAAAAGAAGCGATTCTGGAAAAAACAGGTCTGTCGCTTGGCGTTAAAGACGCCAGTCTGGCCATTGAAGAAGGCGAGATATTTGTCATCATGGGGTTATCCGGTTCGGGTAAATCCACTATGGTACGCCTTCTCAATCGCCTGATTGAACCCACCCGCGGACAGGTGCTGATTGATGGTGTGGATATCGCCAGAATATCAGACGCCGAGTTACGCGAGGTGCGCAGGAAAAAAATTGCGATGGTCTTCCAGTCGTTTGCGTTAATGCCCCATATGACGGTGCTGGATAATACCGCATTTGGTATGGAATTAGCGGGAACTGCTCCACAGGCGCGACAGGAAAAAGCGCTCGACGCCCTGCGTCAGGTCGGACTGGAAAATTATGCACACGCGTATCCGGATGAACTCTCCGGCGGTATGCGCCAGCGTGTTGGTCTGGCGCGCGCATTAGCCATTAATCCGGACATTCTATTAATGGATGAAGCCTTCTCAGCGCTCGATCCATTAATTCGTACGGAAATGCAGGATGAGCTGGTAAAACTGCAAGCGAAACATCAGCGCACCATCGTGTTTATTTCCCACGATCTGGATGAAGCCATGCGTATTGGCGACCGGATTGCCATTATGCAAAATGGCGAAGTGGTACAGGTCGGTACGCCGGATGAAATATTGAATAATCCGGCCAATGATTATGTGCGCACCTTCTTCCGCGGTGTGGATATTAGCCAGGTGTTTAGCGCGAAAGATATTGCGCGTCGAACACCGGTGGGTTTGATCCGTAAAACGCCTGGTTTCGGCCCGCGATCGGCGCTGAAACTGTTGCAGGATGAAGACCGTGAATACGGTTATGTGATTGAACGCGGCAATAAATTTGTCGGCATTGTCTCCATCGACTCCCTGAAAGCGGCGCTCAGCCAGAACCAGGGCATCGAGGCGGCGTTAATTGACTCCCCGCTTGCGGTGGAGGCGGAAACGCCGCTCAGCGAGTTGCTCTCCCATGTCGGACAGGCGCCCTGCGCCGTGCCGGTCGTCGGTGAAGAACAACAGTACGTGGGCATCATCTCGAAACGGATGCTGCTACAGGCTTTAGATCGCGAGGGGGCAAACAATGGCTGATCAAAATAACCCGTGGGATAGCGCGCCAGCGACCGATAGCGCGGCGCAGTCCGCAGATGCCTGGGGCGGCGGTTCTGCCACGCCCACCGACGGCAGCAGCGCCGACTGGCTACACAGCGCGCCAGCGCCCGCGCCGGAACATTTCAACATTATGGATCCGTTCCATAAGACGCTGATCCCGCTGGATAGCTGGGTAACGCAGGGGATCGACTGGGTAGTGATGCACTTCCGCCCGGTATTCCAGGGGATCCGTATCCCTATCGACTATATCCTGAGCACTTTCCAGCAACTGCTGCTGGGGATGCCCGCGCCGGTCGCGATCATCGTGTTCTCGCTGATCGCCTGGCAGATGAGCAGCGCCGGAATGGGGATTGCCACGCTGGTATCGCTGATTGCCATTGGCGCGATTGGCGCCTGGTCGCAGGCGATGGTCACGCTGGCGCTGGTTCTGACCGCGCTGCTGTTCTGCGTAGTGATCGGTTTGCCGCTGGGGATCTGGCTGGCGCGTAGCCCACGGGCGTCGAAAATCATTCGCCCGCTGCTGGATGCCATGCAGACCACGCCGGCGTTTGTTTACCTGGTACCAATTGTGATGCTGTTTGGTATCGGCAACGTGCCGGGCGTGGTGGTAACGATTATCTTCGCCCTGCCGCCGGTGGTGCGTCTGACGATCCTCGGTATTAACCAGGTTCCGGCGGATTTGATTGAAGCTTCACGCTCATTTGGCGCCAGCCCGCGTCAAATGTTGTTCAAAGTACAGTTACCACTGGCCATGCCTACCATTATGGCGGGAATTAACCAGACGCTGATGCTTGCCCTCTCCATGGTAGTGATCGCCTCGATGATCGCCGTTGGCGGGCTTGGCCAGATGGTACTGCGCGGTATTGGCCGCCTCGATATGGGGCTGGCGACCGTCGGCGGCGTTGGGATTGTGATCCTCGCCATCATTCTCGACCGCCTGACGCAGGCTGTCGGCCGCGATTCCCGCAGCCGTGGAAATCGTCGCTGGTATCAAACCGGCCCGCTGGGTCTGCTGACCCGTCCATTCGCCAAATAAACCGGTTTCCCGGCGCTCAGCGCCGGGCCAACACGTCCCACCTGAACAATAAGGAACAACGATGCGACATAGCGTACTTTTTGCCACAGCGTTTGCCACCCTTGTCTCTACCAGCACATTTGCTGCAGACCTGCCCGGCAAAGGCATCACCGTACAGCCCTTCCAGAGCACCATTTCTGAAGAAACCTTCCAGACGCTGCTGGTCAGCCGCGGGCTGGAAAAACTCGGTTATACGGTGAATAAACCGAGCGAAGTGGATTACAACGTCGGTTATACCTCTCTTGCCGCTGGCGACGTCACCTTTACCGCCGTTAACTGGCAGCCGCTGCACGACGACATGTATGCCGCTGCAGGCGGTGACAGCAAGTTCTACCGTTCCGGGGTGTTTGTCACCGGCGCGGCGCAGGGTTACCTGATCGATAAGAAAACCGCCGAGCAGTACCACATTAAAAGCATCGATCAGCTTAAAGATCCGAAAATCGCCAAACTGTTCGACACCAATGGTGACGGCAAAGCCGATCTGACCGGCTGCACGCCCGGCTGGGGCTGTGAAGCGGTGATTAATCACCAGATCGACGCTTACGGCCTGAGCAACACCGTGGTGCATAATCAGGGCAACTATGCGGCGATGATGGCGGACACCATTACCCGTTTCAAAGAGGGTAAACCGGTGCTTTATTACACCTGGACGCCGTACTGGGTAAGCGATGTGCTGAAACCGGGTAAAGATGTGGTCTGGTTGCAGGTACCGTTCTCTTCCCTGCCGGGCAAGCAGAAAGATATCGACACCAAACTGCCGAACGGCATGAACTATGGCTTCCCGGTGAACACCATGCACATTGTCGCCAACAAAGCCTGGGCAGAGAAAAACCCGGCAGCGGCGAAATTGTTCTCGGTGATGAAGCTGCCTATCGCCGATATCAATGCGCAGAATGCGATGATGCATGACGGCAAAGCCTCTGAAGCGGATATTCAAGGTCATGTTGACGGCTGGATCAAAGCCCACCAGCAGCAGTTTGACGGCTGGGTAAAAGAAGCGCTGGCCGCGCAGAAGTAATCCCTCCTGATAAAGCGCCATTCGGTTTATGCCGGATGGCGCTTTCGCTTATCCGGCCTGTGCGCCATATACCGCCAGCGTTGCAAATTCAGGCACCACCCGAAGGCCGGATAAGGCTGTACCACCATCCGGCAATTAAATCTCCCCCCGCGCTAACTGCACAGATAACAACACGCCCTCTCAAGTAATTGACTATGATAGGTTTCTGAA
Organism: Kosakonia sp. MH5; assembly: GCF_009935945.1. Lineage (NCBI taxonomy): Bacteria > Pseudomonadati > Pseudomonadota > Gammaproteobacteria > Enterobacterales > Enterobacteriaceae > Kosakonia > Kosakonia sp. MH5. The sequence continues at coordinate 124,201 of NZ_QODH01000010.1, forward strand.
AAAACCATTACTGATTACGCATTCCTATGACACAAGCAAACCACGGCCTTAGCCCGGCGCTGATTGCGCTGATGTCTGTCGCCACGGGCCTTGCGGTCGCCAGCAATTACTATGCGCAACCGCTGCTCGATACCATCGCTCATGCCTTTTCGCTGTCGCCTAATCAGGCGGGCTTTATTGTCACCGCCGCCCAACTTGGCTATGCCGCTGGCCTGCTGTTTCTGGTGCCGCTCGGCGATATGTTTGAGCGGCGCACGCTCATTGTGGTGATGACGCTGCTGTCGGCGGGCGGCATGTTGATTACCGCCAGTAGTTCGTCGCTGAGCTTCATGATCCTCGGCACCGCACTGACCGGGCTATTTTCCGTCGTCGCGCAAATCCTCGTGCCGCTGGCCGCAACATTAGCCACGCCGGATAAACGCGGCAAAGTGGTCGGCACCATCATGAGCGGGTTGCTGCTGGGGATTTTACTGGCGCGCACCGTTGCCGGGTTGCTCGCCAGTCTCGGCGGCTGGCGCACGGTGTATTGGGTCGCCAGCGTACTCATGGTGCTGATGGCGCTGGCGCTATGGCGTGGTCTGCCGAAGCTCAAACAGGAAACGCACCTCAATTATCCGCAACTACTGGGCTCTGTTTTTACGTTATTCGCCGGTGATAAAGTGCTGCGCACCCGCGCCCTGCTCGGCTGCCTGAGCTTCGCCAACTTCAGTATTCTGTGGACGTCGATGGCGTTCCTGCTGGCCTCGCCGCCGTTCAACTTCTCCGAAGCGGTCATCGGTTTGTTCGGTCTGGTCGGTGCGGCGGGCGCATTAGGCGTGCGTCAGGCCGGTGGTCTGGCGGATCGCGGTAAATCGCACCTCACCACCACGGGCGGTCTGCTCTTGCTGCTGCTTTCATGGCTGGCCATTTGGCTCGGTCACAGCTCGGTTATCGCGCTGATTATTGGCATCATCGTGCTGGATCTTACTGTGCAGGGCGTGCATATCACCAACCAGACGGTGATTTACCGTATCAAACCGGATGCGCGTAACCGCCTGACCGCCGGTTATATGACCAGCTACTTTATTGGCGGCGCGGCGGGTTCGTTGATCTCTGCCTCCGCCTGGCAGCATGCGGGCTGGACGGGCGTCTGTGCGGCGGGCAGTACGCTGGCGCTGCTGAATCTGCTGGTCTGGTGGCGAGGATTTCACCGCCAGCAAGTGGCGAGGTAAGCAAGCGCTCACATTTACATCATTCCACTAAAAACCGGGTGTTAACGAGTCCTTCAGTCTGTTAAGGTTATAGGACTTGTTTATCCCGGTTATATTAACGTGGGTGATATATAACAAACACTATGGATAGTTCAGCAATACCTCCAGACGCCGAGCCAGTGAGAGTAGCCACGCTACAGGAAGGCATCAAAGACAGTCTTCCCATCGTTTTAAGCTACATCCCCGTTGCATTTGCCTTTGGCATGAATGCCAGTAAGCTCGGTTTTTCTCCTCTCGAAAGCCTCTTTTTCTCCTGCATTATCTACGCGGGTGCCAGCCAGTTTGTGATCACCACCCTGCTTGCTGCGGGCAGCACCTTATGGGTTGCCGCGCTGACCGTTATGGCGATGGATGTTCGCCATGTGCTGTATGGCCCGTCGTTACGCAGCCGTATTCTGCAACCGCTTAAAAATCCGAAAACCGCGATCTGGGCCTTTGGCCTGACGGATGAAGTATTTGCCGCCGCGACCACCAAACTGGTGCGCGATAACCGTCGCTGGAGCGAAAACTGGATGATCGGCATCGCGTTATTCTCATGGCTCTCCTGGGTTGCGGGAACGGTGCTGGGCGCATTTTCCGGCAGCGGCCTGCTGGAGGGGTATCCAGCGGTTGAATCGGCGTTAGGTTTTATGTTACCCGCCCTGTTTATGAGCTTCCTGCTGGCATCATTCCAGCGTCGCCAGACACCGAGCGTCACTGCCGCGCTGCTTGGCGCGCTGGCCGGTTTAACGCTGTTCTCTATCCCTGCGGCAATCCTTGCCGGGATCGGTTCTGGCTGCGTTGCCGCGCTGGTACAGGCGTTTTATCAGGGTGTTCCCGATGAGGCATGAAATTTTACTGCTCGGTCTGCTGGTGGGCGGCGTTAATTTTTTATTTCGCTATCTTCCTCTGCGCGTTCGCGTCGGGCGGCCAAATCCGACAAAACGCGGGGTTGCCGGCATCCTGCTTGACACCATCGGCATCGCCTCTATTTGTTCATTGCTGGTGGTGTCATGCGTACCAGAGATTATTCATGACGGCCGCCGCCTGTTACCAACGCTGATTGGCTTCGCGGTACTGGGCCTGAGTTTCTGGAAAACTCGCAGCATTATTCTCCCCACGCTACTGAGCGCACTTGCGTACGGAATCGCATGGAAACTGCTGACGGATGCATAGATGAGGCAAATTTATTAGCAGCAATAATACATTTACTTTATTTGTCACTGTCGTTACTATATCGACTGCAATTAATGAGGTCATACACAAATGGATAGTTCGTTTACGCCCATAGAGCAAATGCTTAAGTTTCGCGCCAGCCGCTATGAGGATTTTCCGTTTCAGGAGATTTTGCTCACCCGTCTTTGCATGCACATGCAGGGTAAGCTGCTGGAAAACCGCAACAAAATGCTGAAAGCGCAGGGTATTAACGAGACGTTGTTTATGGCATTGATCACGCTGGAGTCGCAGGAAAACCACAGCATTCAGCCGTCTGAATTGAGCAGCGCGCTGGGTTCTTCACGTACCAATGCCACACGTATCGCCGATGAACTGGAAAAACGCGGCTGGATCGAGCGTCGCGAAAGCGATAACGATCGCCGCTGCCTGCATCTGCAACTGACCGATAAAGGTCACGAATTCCTGCGTCAGGTTCTGCCCCCGCAGCACAACTGCCTGCATCAACTGTGGTCTTCCCTGAGCGAAGCGGAGAAAGACCAGCTTGAGCAGATCACACGCAAGTTACTTACGCGTCTCGACCAGATGGACGAAGACGACGTCATTCTTGAGGCGCTGCGCTAACGCGACAAGCCGCTCGAATATCCAGGATATAAGAATATAAGGGCCAGCCTGATGCTGGCCTTTCTAACGGAAGGTCGGCTGTGCCGACATCAAAAAATAAGATCGTGGAGAAAAGCATGAGCGCAAATGCGGAGAGTCAAACCCCGCAGCAACCGGTCAAAAAGAAAGGCAAACGTAAAGGCGCCCTTCTGATGCTGACCTTGCTCTTTGTTGTTATTGCCGTGGCATATGGGATTTATTGGTTTTTGGTACTGCGTCATTATGAAGAAACCGATGATGCTTACGTAGCAGGGAACCAGGTGCAAATCATGGCGCAGGTATCCGGCAGCGTGACGAAAGTCTGGGCTGACAATACCGATTTTGTAAAACAGGGAGATGTACTGGTTACGCTGGATGCCACCGATGCGCAGCAGGCGTTTGAAAAAGCGCAGACCGGTCTGGCAAGTAGCGTTCGTCAAACCCGCCAGTCGATGATCAACAGCAAGCAGTTGCTGGCGAGCATCGAAGTGAAAAAAACCGCCCTCGCCCAGGCGCAGAGTGATTTAAACCGTCGTATTCCACTCGGTACTGCCAATTTGATTGGCCGCGAAGAGCTGCAACACGCCCGTGATGCCGTGACCAGCGCGCAGGCCGATCTGGATGTTGCCATTCAGCAATACAACGCCAACCAGGCGATCGTGCTTGATACGCCGCTGGAAGATCAACCGGCCGTTAAGCAAGCCGCCACCGAAGTCCGCAATAGCTGGCTGGCGCTGCAACGTACGAAGATCGTCAGCCCAATCACCGGCTACGTTTCGCGCCGCGCGGTACAGCCTGGCGCGCAAATCAGTCCAACCACCGCATTAATGGCCGTTGTTCCTGCCACCAATTTGTGGGTGGACGCTAACTTCAAAGAGACACAGCTTGCGCATATGCGTATTGGTCAGACGGCAACCGTGGTCAGCGACATCTATGGCGATGAAGTAACCTACAACGGGAAAGTGGTCGGACTCGATATGGGCACCGGCAGCGCGTTCTCACTGTTGCCTGCGCAAAACGCGACCGGTAACTGGATCAAAGTGGTTCAGCGCCTGCCGGTACGTATTGAGCTGGATGCCAAACAACTTGCCGATCATCCGCTGCGTATCGGTCTCTCTACGCTGGTGAAGGTCGATACCGCCGATCGTGAAGGTCAGGTACTGGCAAGCCAGGTGCGTAGCAGCCCGGCGTATGAAAGCAACGCCCGGGAGATTAGCCTTGAGCCGGTCAACACGCTGATCGAAAACATCGTGAAAGCCAACGCCGGTTAATCTGAGGTGAGTGCAATGCAACAGAAACCGCTGGAAGGCGCGCAACTGGTCATTATGACCATTGCGCTGTCGCTTGCGACCTTCATGCAGGTGCTGGACTCCACCATCGCTAACGTGGCGATTCCCACGATCGCTGGCAACCTTGGCTCGTCACTGAGCCAGGGGACATGGGTGATCACCTCTTTCGGGGTAGCAAACGCCATCTCGATTCCGATCACCGGCTGGCTGGCAAAGCGTGTCGGGGAAGTAAAGCTGTTCCTGTGGTCAACGGTGGCCTTCGCTATCGCCTCCTGGGCGTGTGGCGTCTCCAACAGCCTGACGATGCTGATCTTCTTCCGCGTGATCCAGGGGATTGTCGCCGGGCCGTTGATCCCGCTCTCCCAGAGTTTGTTGCTGAGCAACTACCCGCCCGCTAAACGCTCCGTCGCGCTGGCGCTGTGGTCAATGACGGTGATCGTCGCGCCGATTTGCGGGCCGATCCTTGGCGGTTATATCAGCGATAACTACCACTGGGGCTGGATCTTCTTTATCAACGTGCCGATCGGCGCGCTGGTGGTGTTGCTGACGCTGCAAAGCCTGCGCGGCCGTGAGACGCGAACCGAACAGCGACGCATTGACGGTATTGGTCTGGCGCTGCTGATTATCGGTATCGGCAGTTTGCAGGTAATGCTCGATCAGGGCAAAGAGCTGGACTGGTTTAACTCGACGGAGATCATCGTGCTGACGATTGTCGCCGTGGTGTCGATCAGCTTCCTGGTGGTCTGGGAGTTGACCGATGAAAACCCGATAGTCGATCTGTCGCTGTTTAAGTCGCGTAACTTTACCATCGGCTGCCTCTGTATCAGCCTTGCTTATATGCTCTACTTCGGCGCGATTGTTCTGCTGCCGCAGCTATTGCAGGAAGTCTATGGCTATACGGCAACGTGGGCGGGCCTGGCCTCCGCGCCTGTCGGGGTAATCCCGGTACTGCTGTCGCCAATTATTGGCCGCTTCGCCCATAAGCTGGATATGCGCCGTCTGGTGACCTTCAGCTTTATTATGTATGCGGTGTGCTTCTACTGGCGTGCGTACACCTTCGAACCGGGAATGGATTTTGGCGCTTCTGCGTGGCCGCAGTTTATTCAGGGTTTCGCCGTGGCCTGTTTCTTTATGCCGCTCACTACCATTACGCTCTCCGGCCTGCCGCCTGAGCGACTGGCGGCGGCGTCCAGCCTGTCGAACTTCACCCGTACGCTGGCCGGTTCGATTGGGACATCGATCACCACCACGTTGTGGACTAACCGGGAATCGCTGCACCACGCGCAGCTCACCGAGTCGGTCACCCCGTACAACCCCAATGCGCAGGAGATGTATAACCAACTGCAAGGCATGGGGATGTCGCAACAGCAGGCGTCCGGCTGGATAGCGCAGCAGATCACTAACCAGGGGCTGATCATTTCCGCCAATGAGATTTTCTGGTTCTCGGCGGGCATATTCCTGATCCTGCTCAGCCTGGTGTGGTTTGCCAAACCCCCTTTCGGCGCCGGTGGCGGCGGAGGCGGCGCGCACTGATTTTTACCGCGCCTTGTCCAGAACGCGACAGTGGTTGTCAGTTCCGATAAAGCAGCGCTCCTGAAATCGCTTCACGATGGTGAAAAGACAACAGGAGCGCATCACATGCTGAAAAAACCCGCAGAAAAATATTCCCCGTTTATCCCTTTCGCCCTGCCCGATCGCCGCTGGCCGGAACAGCGCATTACCCATGCGCCGCGCTGGCTTTCCACCGATCTGCGCGACGGTAACCAGGCGCTGGCGGAACCGATGGACAGCGCACGCAAGCTGCAATTCTGGGAACTGCTGCTGGCGTGCGGCTTTAAAGAGATTGAGGTAGCTTTCCCTTCGGCCTCGCAAACGGATTTCAACTTTGTTCGCCAGTTGATTGAAGAGCAGCGCATTCCCGATGATGTGACGATTCAGGTATTAACCCAGGCGCGGGAGGATTTAATTCACCGAACCTTTGCTTCGCTGCACGGAGCCAGACAGGCGACAATTCATTTGTACAACGCCACGGCACCGCTGTTTCGCCGCCTGGTATTTGGCATGGAGAAAGCGCAAATTGTCGAGCTGGCGACGCGCTCCACGCAGCTGATTCGCCGGCTGTGCGAAGAGAATCCGCAAACACGCTGGCAGTATGAATACTCGCCGGAGACGTTTTGCTTTACCGAAGCCGATTTCGCGCTGGAGATTTGCGAAGCGGTGGCCAATGTCTGGCAACCATGCGCCGAACGCCCGATGATCATTAACCTGCCGGCGACCGTTGAAGTCAGTACGCCGAATGTTTATGCCGATCAGATTGAACATTTCTGCCGCCACTTCAGCCGCCGTAGCGACGTGTGCATTAGTGTGCATCCGCATAACGATCGCGGTACCGGCGTTGCGTGCGCAGAACTGGCGGTGATGGCCGGAGCCGATCGCGTTGAAGGCTGTCTGTTTGGTAACGGTGAGCGTACCGGTAATGTCTGTCTGGTAACACTGGCGATGAATCTCTACAGCCAGGGGATCAGCCCGCAACTCGATTTCAGCGATATGCAGCGCGTGGTGGAAGTGGTGGAAAGCTGTAACCAACTGCCGGTACACCCGCGTCATCCGTGGGCTGGCAGCCTGGCCTATACTGCGTTTTCCGGCTCACACCAGGATGCGATCAAAAAAGGGTTCGATGCCCGTAAAGCGGGCAGCCGCTGGGAGATGCCCTACCTGCCGGTCGATCCGCAGGATATTGGCTGTAGTTATGAAGCGGTGATCCGTGTGAACAGCCAGTCCGGAAAAAGCGGTAGCGCCTGGCTGATTGAACAGAACCATGGCCTGAAACTGCCACGCGCCCTGCAACAGGATTTTAGCCAGCATGTGCAGCAGGAGACGGATAAACACGGCAAAGAGATGACGCAAAATGCGCTGTGGCAACTGTTCCGCAATCGCTACGGTCTTATACCTTCGCCGCCGCTGGCGCTGCAACGCTATCGCAGCGACAGCCAGCAGGATGGTCAGTTGCGCCTGACGGCGACGGTCATGCGGGAAGGTAAAACGCGCGAGCTGACCGGCAGCGGCAATGGCTTACTTTCGGCGGCGGCCAGCGCCATCGCTCCGTGGCTGGGCAAACCGTTTGTCATCAAGGATTACCACGAGCATACGCTTGGCGCGCGCAGCGACAGCCGTTCAGTGGCATATATTCGCTGCCTGTACCAGGACGGCAGCAGCCGCTGGGGCGTGGGGATCGATAATGATGTCGCGCGCGCCTCATTACAGGCGTTGCTGAACGCGGTGGGCTAAAGGGAAGGTTCGCGGAAGTAATCGCTGGGTGAGACGCCCATCACCCGGCGGAACATCGCCGTAAAAGCGCTGTGGCTGCCGTATCCCAGATCCAGCGCCACGCGCAGTACCGACTGCCCTTGCGCCAGGCGCAACAGCGCCGCCAATAAACGGGCGCGTCGCACCCATTCGCCGTAACTTAGCCCCGTTTGCTGCTGAAAATGCCGGTTCAGCGTGCGCTCGCTCATGTTCGTCAGGCTGGCTGACTGCGCGCTGCTCCAGCTTACTCCCGGTTCGGCGCGGATCTGTTCGCAGAGCTGGCGCAACGCTGCGCTTTGCGGCTCCGGCAGGTGAAATGGCAACACCGGCATGGCGCGGATTTCATCCAGAATCAGTTCATAGATGCGTTCATCACGGCTGCCGGGCGCATACTCCTGGGCCAGATCGAAAGCGGCGACGATGAGTTCGCGCAGCAGCGGCGTGATCTGCACGATTTGGCAGGACGCAGGCAGATCGGCGCGGGCCAGCGGATCGATAAACAGCGTGCGGGCTGCGACGCTGCCGGTAATGCGGATAGCATGCTGTGTTCCGGCGGGCAACCACACGCCGCGACCTGGCGGAACGACCCAGCACCCGGCAGCGGTATCCACGCGTACCACGCCGCTCAGGCTATGCAATAGCTGCGCGCAGTCGTGCTGATGCCACGGTTCGCTGTCGCCGTGCTGATAATCATGGGCGAAGGGATGCAGAGGGCGGTGCGTAAAGGAGAAGGTTAAAGTGGTCGTCATCGGGTTGCCGCTGGTGGCGAGAGAGCAGGCCCGGTAAGCTAGCTACCGGGCGCTACAATGACAGCACTAGATGTGCAGTTCCTGCAATTTTTCTTTCGGCAGGGCCAGCTCTTCGTTGCTGTTAACGCGGACATCGCGGTCGAGAATGTGACGAGCGATTTCCTGCGCTTCTTCCAGCGAGTGCATGGTATAGGTGCCGCACTGGTAGACGTTCAGTTCCGGGATCTGGCTCTGTTCTTTCACCTTCAGCACATCGGCCATCGCCGCTTTCCACGCATCCGCAACGCGCTGCTCATCCGGCGTGCCAATCAGGCTCATGTAGAAGCCCGTGCGACAACCCATCGGCGAAATATCGATGATCTCAACGCCGTTTCCGTTGAGGTGGTTACGCATGAAACCAGCAAACAGATGCTCAAGCGTGTGGATCCCTTTTTCCGGCATGACTTCTTTGTTAGGCACGCAGAAACGCAGGTCGAATACGGTGATGGTGTCGCCATGCGGCGTGTCCATGGTCTTGGCTACACGGACAGCAGGGGCTTCCATACGGGTATGATCGACAGTGAAGCTATCCAACAATGGCATTTAGTCACCTCCGACAGTGATTTTTTTTAAATAAAAATGAACTCTTCTTTTTCATGCGAGTCTGAGTATATGAAAGACGCGCATTTGTTATCATCATCCCTGATTTTCAGAGATGAAATTTTGGCCACAGCGATGTGGCCTTTTTCTTTTCTGTCAGGCGTGACGCGCGAGTAACGCTTCAAATGACTCGGTATCCCGGGCTTCAACCTCTGCCTGACGCGCCAGCGATGCTTTGCACTCGGCGATAAAATCTTCCTCATGCAGGATTTCCAGCGGCTCTTCGCGAAGCTGTGAACGATACTGATCGCCCAGCGCTTTGCCGGTGCCGCCAATTCCGTTATCGATCATCGAACGCAGGATGCGCGCCGAGAAGGTAAGCTCCGGATCGTCGAAGCTGGCGACCAGTTGTTCACACACCTGTTCGTATTCGTTGCCACCGTACACGCCATCGAGCGTCTGCGCCACTCGTTTCAAATCCCGGAACAGATCCTTGCCGACGTTCGCCAGCGGGAATTGCGCGGTTTCACAGCCAATACCCAGCGTCAGCCCAGGTTTACGGCCTTCAAGAATCACGCGATTCCAGTTTGTACGCGTACACAGCAGTTCGTCGCTGCTCATCTCCGGCGCATCGGCCAGCACGCACCAGACCATAAACAGATCGAGGAAACGAACCTGCTGCTCGTCAACGCCAATCGCCGTGAAGGGGTTGATGTCCAGCGAGCGCACTTCAATATATTCAATGCCGCCGCGCAGCAGCGCGTCCGACGGTGTTTCACCGCTACGGGTCACGCGTTTCGGGCGAATCGGCGCATACAGTTCGTTCTCGATCTGCAAAATATTGGTATTGATTTGCAGATACTTATCGTCTTTCTTCAGACCAATTTTAGCGTACTCTTCCGAAGGCGTTTTTATCGCCCGCTTCAGCGCCACCACATAATCGTGCAGATTGTTAAAGGTGATGCCCAGATTGTTCTGCGATTTATTGGTATAGCCCAGATCGCTTAAGCGCAGCGATGTGGCATACGGCAGGTAATACATACCGTTCGGCGTTTTCTCAAACGGCAGCGTGGTCGGTTTCCCTTGCAGGAACGACGAACAGATTGCCGGAGACGCACCGAACAGATACGGGATCACCCAGCCAAAACGGTAATAGTTACGGATCAGGCGGAAATAGCCGTCGGATACTGTTTCTTTATCGGTACCGCCGCTTTTCGCTTCCCAGAATGCCATCGGCAACGAGAAGTTATAATGCACGCCGGAAATGGTTTGCATCAGCGCGCCATAGCGGTTTTTCAACCCTTCGCGATAGAGCGTTTTCAGGCGACCGATGTTGGAGGTGCCGTACTGCGCCAGCTCAATCTGCTGACCGTCTTTGATATAGCACGGCATACTCAGCGGCCACATCCGCTCGTCACCAATCTGGCGCGCGGTGTAGCGATGAATATCGCGCATGATCGTCAACATATGGTCGATATCGCTATCGACCGGCGTAATAAACTCCAGAAGTGCTTCCGCAAAATCAGTGGTGATCCACTGATGAGTTAAGGCAGAGCCGAGCGTCGCCGCATGACCGGTGGTCGCCAGTGAGCCGTCTGCGTTTACGCGCAGCGTCTCACGTTCAAGACCGCGTTGGATCCCCTTTACTGCCTGAGGATGTTTTTCCAGCCAGGACAATGCCTGTGATACGTCCGGGATCAAGTTGACCTCCCGCCTGTAATAATCATTTTATTAAGCATAATTGTAATGGTTGACGATTAAAGGTCACTCACTCAGTCCAATTAGTGCCACCACGTCATACCTTGTAGCGTTACCAGGGCTATCGCCATATAGCGTAACGCCTTGCCAAGGCATAAAAAAAACAGCACTGGTCCCCATGAAAGGCGCATCCAGCCCGCCAGCAGACACAGCACATCGCCTATAACAGGCATCCAGCTCAGAAGCAGCGCTGCCGCGCCGTAACGTCTGAGCCAGTGAGTCGCTTTTTCCTGCCAGCGCGATGTTTTACGCTGCGGAAAGAAACGCCCAAGAATAACGTTAGTCAGCCCTCCAAGGCTATTACCCATTGTTGCTATTACTACGAGCAGCCAGGGCTGACTGACACCAGAGAGCAGCATCGCAATCAGCACAACCTCAGAATTGCCGGGCAACAGCGTGGCGCTGAGGAAGCTACTGGCAAACAATGACAGGAGCGACAGGCTGTCACTCACAATAAGCGTACATCAACTGCATCCATACCGGCGGCCTGCGCTGCCTGGATACCAAAATCTGCATCTTCAAATACTACGCATTGCGTCGGCTCCACGCCCATTTGTTGGGCGCAAAGCAGGAAAGTATCCGGTGCAGGTTTGTGATTTTTAACATGATCGGCGGCAACAACCGCATTGAAATAGTGACGCAGGCCAAGGTGCGCCAATAGCGCTTCTGCAATAGCGCTTTCACTGCCGGTTCCCACCGACATGGGACGACGGCCGTGCCACTCTTTTACAACTTCGATTAATGGCAAAGGGCGCACTGAATCCAGCAGCATTGCTTTGACCGCTGCGGTTTTCTCCTGCGCCAGCGCATGCGGATCGAGATCGCCCTGATTAGCTTCAATGATGAACTGCGCGATACGCCAGGTCGGTGAGCCGTTTAGCCCGACCATTGACTGCTCGTCAAAACGCATCCCGTAACGCCCCAGCACTTCATGCCAGGCTTTACGGTGGGTCGGCTCGGTGTCCAGAATAGTGCCATCCATATCAAAAATCAGACCAGCGTAACGTTCGTACATCATGTTCTCACAAAGCGGATAACAAACAGTTACTTTAACGTAAACAGCGTTTTTTGTCGCTGCTGGCAAGAGAAAGCTGAGATGCCTTTACTGGAAGGGGGTTCGCAGAATACGTTTTTTCAGAAGAGGTGGAGCTTGTAGAACATGAGTGGAGATTTTGCAGAGAGATGGTGCATCCGGGAGGATGACTCGTCTTTCGACTCGCCCTGCGGGCCGTTGCTAAAGCAAAGTTATCCACCCTGGTGCCAACGGTTTTATCCGCGACGCCAGAAACATCCGGCTGGCTGTTATTTTATAAGAAGATGGTGCATCCGGGAGGATTCGAACCTCCGACCGCTCGGTTCGTAGCCGAGTACTCTATCCAGCTGAGCTACGGATG
>NZ_QODH01000011.1:0-134282 GCF_009935945.1 Kosakonia sp. MH5
AGGATTCGAACCTCCGACCGCTCGGTTCGTAGCCGAGTACTCTATCCAGCTGAGCTACGGATGCATCGGGAATACTTATTTACTACGCTGATTCAGTGCTGCATTCCTCGCCACACTGACAAAGATGGTGCATCCGGGAGGATGACTCGTCTTTCGACTTGCCCTGCGGGCCGTTGCTAAAGCAACGTTATCCACCCTGGTGCATGCGGTTTTATCCGCCGTTTCGGAAACAACAAATTCGCTGTCATTCCCTCAAAATATGGTGCATCCGGGAGGATTCGAACCTCCGACCGCTCGGTTCGTAGCCGAGTACTCTATCCAGCTGAGCTACGGATGCAAAATGGCGGTGAGGCGGGGATTCGAACCCCGGATGCAGCTTTTGACCGCATACTCCCTTAGCAGGGGAGCGCCTTCAGCCTCTCGGCCACCTCACCACACGCCTCTTTCGAGTGCTTTGAAGAACTTGTTGAGAGCTCATCGTCGCTGCGTGGCGCACATATTACTTTCTGGGACTTATAAGTCAAACAATTTTTCCAGCCCCTGAATCGTTTGCACACTTCGCAGTCAATTAGCCTGTAAAAAGGCCAAAAAGGATGTTTTCTCAGCAGAATTTCCGCCGCTTCGCTGGAGAAAAACAGAAACAAACCTGCCACGAAAATACGAGCCTGATATAAAAAATCAGCGGGCTGAAATAAAAAGGAAACCTGGAGAGGAGAAAATCCGGAGGAGGTGTTGCGTCTCGCCGTACAACCGCGAGACGCATAATAGCATCAGTAGTTGGACTGCTGTGATTTTTCAGCCTGGATACGCTGGTAGATCTCTTCACGGTGAACAGATACTTCTTTCGGGGCATTAACGCCAATGCGCACCTGGTTACCCTTAACCCCTAAGACAGTCACAGTGACCTCATCCCCAATCATGAGGGTTTCACCAACTCGACGAGTCAGAATCAGCATTCTTTGCTCCTTGAAAGATTAAAAGAGTCGGGTCTCTCTGTATCCCGGCATTATCCATCATATAACGCCAAAAAGTAAGCGATGACAAACACGTAAAGTGTAAGCAGTCACGGCATCACATTCTGTTAAACGTAAGTTTAGCCGATATACACAACTTCAACCTGACTTTCTTGTTATCAATAGCGTAGTGGCAACAAGGCCATAATCGGTAAGATTATGGCCTGTGCATTCGCTTTGTAGTTATGACAGTTTCGCGCTTACCCAGTCTTTAACACTGGCAAGAGCAGCGGGAAGCGCAGCCGCGTCGGTACCACCGGCTTGCGCCATGTCCGGACGTCCCCCCCCTTTGCCCCCAACCTGCTGGGCAACCATACCAACCAGATCCCCTGCTTTCACACGGTCAGTCACATCCTTCGAGACGCCCGCAATCAGAGAAACTTTCCCTTCAGCCACAGTGGCGAGAACAATAACAGAAGCGCCTAACTGGTTCTTCAGATCGTCCACCATGGTACGCAGCATCTTCGGCTCGACGCCTGCCAGTTCGCTGACCAGCAGTTTCACGCCGTTAACTTCAATCGCTTTGCCGGACAGGTTCGCGCTCTCCTGCGCTGCTGCCTGCTCTTTAAGCTGCTGCAACTCTTTTTCCAGCTGACGCGTACGATCGATAACGGTACGCACTTTGTCACTGAGGTTCTGGCTATCGCCTTTCAGCAACTGCGCGATATCGTGCAGTTGGTCGCTCTGCGCATGCAGGCTGGCAATCGCACCTTCACCGGTAACCGCTTCGATACGACGAACGCCAGCAGCAGTGCCTGATTCAGACACAATGCGGAACAGACCAATATCACCGGTGCGGGACGCGTGCGTACCACCGCACAGTTCGGTAGAGAAATCGCCCATGCTCAGTACACGCACGCGCTCATCGTATTTCTCGCCAAACAGCGCCATCGCGCCATTCGCTTTCGCGGCTTCCAGATCCATGATGTTGGTTTCGATCGGCAGGTTACGGCGAATCTGCGCGTTCACCAGATCTTCCACCGCGCGGATCTCAGACGGTTTCATCGCCTCGAAATGAGAGAAGTCAAAGCGTAGCGCTTTGTCATTCACCAGCGAACCTTTCTGCGCGACGTGAGTACCAAGAACGGTACGCAATGCAGTGTGCATCAGGTGCGTTGCAGAGTGATTCAGGCGGATGCGCGCGCGACGCGCTTCGTCGACTTCTGCTTTCACACCGTCACCCACTTTCAGAGTCCCGGTCGCCAGCTTGCCGATGTGGCCAATCGCCTGACCATATTTCTGCGTATCCTGCACGGTAAACGTAAAACCGTTGCCTTTCAGTTCGCCTTTATCGCCAACCTGACCGCCGGATTCTGCATAGAATGGCGTTTCATCAAGCACGACAACCGCTTCCTGGCCTGCAGCAATCGCGTTCACCGATTTGCCGTCGACAAACAGTGCGGTCACTTTACCGTTCAGTTCAAGGTGATCGTAGCCTTTAAATTCCGACGCGCTATCAACGCGAATCATCGCGTTGTAGTCTGCGCCAAATCCGCTGGATTCGCGTGCGCGGCGGCGCTGCTCTTCCATGGCGGCTTCAAAACCGGCTTCATCAATTTTCAGGTTACGCTCGCGGCAAACGTCCGCGGTCAGATCCATCGGGAAACCGTAGGTATCGTACAGACGGAAGACTGTTTCGCCGTCCAGCGTATCCCCTTTCAGTTTTGCCAGCTCTTCGTCCAGCAGCGCCAGACCGCGCTCCAGAGTACGGGCAAACTGCTCTTCTTCAGTTTTCAGAACCTGTTCAACCTGCGCCTGCTGGCGTTGCAGATCTTCACCGGCAGAGCCCATCACAGCGATCAGCGGCGCAACCAGTTTATAGAAGAAGGTGTCCTTCGCGCCCAGCATGTTACCGTGGCGGATAGCACGACGGATGATACGACGCAGCACATAGCCGCGGTTTTCGTTCGATGGGATCACACCGTCAGCAATAAGGAAAGCACAGGAACGAATGTGGTCCGCGATAACGCGCAGGGATTTGTTGCTCAAATCCGTCGCACCGGTCACTTTCGCTACGGCTTCGATCAGCTTAACGAACAGATCGATTTCATAGTTGGAATTCACATGTTGCAGTACGGCTGCCACACGCTCCAGGCCCATACCGGTATCCACTGACGGTTTCGGCAGCGGTTCCATGGTGCCATCGGCCTGGCGGTTAAACTGCATAAAGACGATGTTCCAGATTTCGATGTAACGGTCACCATCTTCTTCCGGACTGCCCGGAGGGCCGCCCCAGATGTGATCGCCATGATCGTAGAAAATCTCGGTACACGGACCGCACGGACCGGTATCGCCCATCTGCCAGAAGTTATCAGACGCGTAAGCTGCGCCTTTGTTATCACCGATGCGAATAATACGCTCACGCGGGATACCAACTTCTTTTTCCCAAATTTCGTAGGCTTCATCATCCGTTTCGTACACCGTCACCCACAGACGCTCTTTCGGCAGGTTGAACCAGTTTTCACCGGTCAGCAGTTCCCATGCATACTGAATAGCATCATGTTTGAAGTAATCGCCGAAGCTAAAGTTGCCCAGCATTTCAAAAAAGGTGTGATGACGTGCAGTGTAACCGACGTTTTCCAGGTCATTGTGTTTACCACCGGCACGGACACAACGCTGTGCCGTGGTGGCGCGGGAATAATTACGTTTGTCGAGCCCAAGGAACACATCCTTGAACTGGTTCATCCCTGCGTTGGTAAACAGCAAAGTCGGGTCGTTATTTGGCACAAGGGAGCTGCTGGCAACTACCTGGTGTCCTTTGCTATGGAAAAAATCGAGAAACGCCTGACGGATCTCAGCGGTGCTCTTGCTCATAATTATCCTGAAATCAAGCTAACGAAATGTGGTAACCAGCCGCCGCCATGACATAGCAGACGCGCCAGTTACTGGAAAAAGTGGGAATAAGATAAGTTTTCTTTAGTGCGAAGTAAAATCCCGTATGCGCTCAGTCGGCAAAATTTCGCCATATCTCCTGAATATCTTCCTGCAAAAAGCCACGATAGAGCAAAAAGCGTTGCACTTTTACTTTCGCGACAAACTCTGTCGGCAGTGGTTCTCCATACTTGCGCAGCGCCTGATCGCGAGCGCTGGCGACCCAGTCGATATCGCATTCGCGCATCGCCTGTTCCGTCGTTTCCCGCGCTATCCCTTTTTGATTCAGTTCCTGGCGAATACGAACAGGCCCATAGCCTTTGCGCGCCCGGCTGGCGATAAACTGACGCACGAAACGGGCATCATCGAGAAAATGGTGCTCAAGACACCACTCTACAATCTGCACCACCTCTTCTTCCGTACAGTCGAGTTCCTCCGGGCCGTTTTTCCCCATTACCGGCGCCGTCAATTTGCGGCGAAACTCTTTTTCACTGTGATCGCGCATCGCCAGAATCCGCATCGCCCGATCGCGCAAACGGGGAAGAGCAGAGCGGCGGGGAGTATCGTCAGACATGGCTCATTCCTGTGGTCGCAGAAAAGCAAAAGGGCTGCATCAGCAGCCCTCGATTGCGGTTCAGATTATCAGAAATCTTCGTTGGTTTCTTCAACGTCTTCGCCGTTGCTATCCACCGAGAATTCCGCAGCGGAATTCTGATTACTGAGCAGAATCTCGCGCACTTTTTTCTCGATCTCTTTCGCCGTTGCCGGGTTCTCTTTCAGCCAGGTTGTTGCATTCGCTTTACCCTGTCCGATTTTTTCACCGTTGTAGCTGTACCAGGCACCCGCTTTTTCAATCAGCTTCTCTTTCACGCCAAGGTCAACCAGCTCGCCGTAGAAGTTGATACCTTCACCGTAAAGGATCTGGAATTCAGCCTGTTTGAACGGCGCAGCGATTTTGTTTTTCACCACTTTTACGCGGGTTTCGCTGCCGATAACGTTGTCACCCTCTTTTACCGCACCGATACGGCGAATATCCAGGCGCACAGAAGCGTAGAACTTCAGTGCGTTACCGCCGGTGGTGGTTTCCGGGTTACCGAACATCACACCAATTTTCATACGGATCTGGTTGATAAAGATCAGCAGCGTATTGGACTGTTTCAGGTTACCGGCCAGCTTACGCATCGCCTGGCTCATCATACGTGCCGCGAGGCCCATGTGAGAGTCACCGATTTCGCCTTCGATTTCCGCTTTCGGCGTTAATGCCGCCACGGAGTCGACAACCAGCACGTCAACTGCGCCGGAGCGCGCCAGCGCATCACAGATCTCCAGCGCCTGCTCACCGGTGTCCGGCTGGGAGCACAGCAGGTTGTCGATATCAACGCCCAGCTTACGGGCATAGATAGGATCCAGCGCGTGTTCCGCATCGATAAACGCACAGGTTTTACCTTCGCGCTGCGCTGCAGCAATCACCTGCAATGTCAGCGTGGTTTTACCGGATGATTCCGGCCCGTAGATTTCGACGATACGCCCCATCGGCAGACCGCCCGCGCCCAGCGCGATATCCAGCGAGAGCGAACCGGTGGAGATGGTTTCCACATCCATGGAGCGGTCTTCACCCAGACGCATGATGGAGCCTTTACCGAATTGCTTTTCGATCTGACCCAGTGCAGCTGCAAGCGCCTTTTGTTTGTTTTCGTCGATAGCCATTATTACTCCTGTCATGCAGAGTGAAGCGCGTTACGCCCCGCGGTGAATTACTGTTCTGTTGTCGCAATTATACTGTATGGTCATACAGTATCAAGTCTTTTGTAGAAAATGTTGCCAGAGGGTTTGCAGCGCATAAGCCGTCGCCTGCCTGCGCACCGCTTCGCGATCGCCAGGAAAGCATTCGCGCCGCGTAATCCCTTCCCCACTGACGCTGGCAATGCCAAACCAGACGGTGCCGACCGGCTTCGCTTCACTGCCGCCATCCGGCCCGGCGATACCGCTGATCGAAATAGCATAATCGGCACGCGCCGCTTTCAGCGCGCCAATCGCCATTTCCACCACCACCGGCTCGCTCACAGCACCGTGCGCATCCAGCGTGTCGGGCTGCACACCAATCATTTGCGCTTTTGCTTCATTACTGTAGGTAACAAACCCACGTTCAAACCAGGCGGAACTGCCGGCAATGTCAGTGATGACCTTTGCAACCCAGCCGCCGGTGCAGGATTCCGCCGTCGTTAGCGTTGCGCCGCGCGCTTTTAAAGCCTGCCCGATACGCTCACTCAGTTGCATTAATTCAGTGTCCGTCATGATGGCTCCCGTGCACAAAAATCGTGGCGGAAAAGATACCACTTTCCGGGCAAATATGGGGACGGGTTAATGAATTTACGAGGAGGCTTCCGAAAAAAGCGCGGTAGAGAAAATGGCGGCCCTAACCACAGACCCGGCCGCCGGGTAATTCGCCGGATAGCGGTTGCCGCTTATCCGGCTTATTGGGAGTTATTTCATGCTGTTTGCGATGGTGTCAACGTTATGGCGAAACGCTTTCTGATAAGTATCCGCCACGCCGCCTTTCGCGCTGAGCGCTTCCGGATAGAGTTCACCGCCCGGCTGCGCGCCGGTCGCGCTGGCAATCTGTTTTACCAGACGCGGATCGAGCTGGTTCTCCATAAACCAGACGTGAACGCCATCGGCTTTAATCTGTTTAATCAACGACGCTACCTGTGCTGCGCTGGCTTCACTCTCCGAGGAGATCCCCTGCGGCGCCATAAACTCAACATTGTAGGCACGGGCGAAATAGCCGAAGGCATCATGGCTGGTCAGCACTTTACGTTTCGCCTGCAGGATAGCGCTGAAGCGCTCTTTCGCCCAGCTATCCATTTGTTTTAACTCGGCGATATAGCGCTGGCCGGAAGCATTAAGCGCGGCTTCATCTGCCGGATCGGCTTTCACCAGCGCGGCCAGAATATTTTGTGCATACAGCGCACCGTTGGCGGCGCTGTTCCAGGCGTGAGGATCGGTCACGGTTTTACCATCCTCTTCCAGAGTATGCGTGGATACGCCAGTTGAAGCCACCACCAGTTGGCCTTTAAAACCGGAGGCTTTCACCAGCCTGTCGAGCCAGCCTTCCAGCCCTAAACCATTAACCACCACTACATCGGCTTTATTCAGCAGCGCGCTGTCTTTTGCCGAGGGTTCAAAGGTATGCGGATCGCCATCCGGCCCGACCAGCGCCGTCACCTTTACATGATCGCCGCCAACTTCTTGTGCGATATCACCGAGAATAGAAAAACTGGCCACCACATTTAATGTTTTTGCCATCGCGCCCTGCGCCATCAAGCCCAGCGCAAGCGCCAGCATCACCCCTGTACGTTTCATCATTTCCCCTTGCTATGTTAAAAGCGCACGCAGGCTTTGAGCCAGCCCGCTGCGCGTGCCAAATAAAATGGAAAAAAAGAACACCGCGCTGGCGGTCAGCACAATGGCGGGGCCAGCAGGCAGGCCCGCCATCCACGATAAACTTAAGCCCAGCCAGGCGCAGAGCGCGCCGGTTATCGCCGCCAGCAGTAACAACGCCGGTAGCGTGCGCACCCAACAGCGCGCCGCCACTGCGGGCAGCATCATGACGCCCACCGCCATCAACGTGCCGAGGACCTGAAACCCGGCCACCAGGTTTAATACCAGTAACGCCAGAAACAGCCCGTGCAGCAATCCCGGCAAGCGGGATGCATTCACCTGCAAAAACGCACTGTCGAACGCTTCGCTGACCAGCCCGCGATACCCCACCGCCAGCACGATCAGCGTCAGGCTGGCGACACCCGCGACAAACAGCGCCGCATCACTATCCACCGCCAGAATCGAACCAAACAGTAGGTGCAACAGGTCAACGTTCGAACCGCGTAACGACACCAGCGTGACGCCCAGCGCCAGCGAGCCAAGATAAAAACCGGCAAAGCTGGCGTCCTCTTTCAGCGGCGTACGGCGGCTGACCCAGCCAGCGACCAGCGCCACGGTGATGCCTGCAATGAAACCACCAATACTCATCGCCAGCAGCGACATGCCGTTCAGCAAGTAACCGACTGCCACACCCGGCAAAATGGCGTGCGAAAGCGCATCACCCATCAGGCTCATACGACGCAGCAGCAAAAAGACACCCAGCGCCGTGGTGCTAACCGAAAGCGCCATGCAAACCACCAGAGCGCGGCGCATAAAACCAAATTCAATAAACGGCTGGAAAAAGAGATGCCAGATCATGCGCTGCACACCTCAGCCGTCGCCTGAGACTGAGCGGATGCGCCCCACTGCGCGGCTTTTTCGCCAAGGCGCAAGGTTTGCGGAAAGTAACGCGCCACGCGTTCACTATCATGTAGCACCGCCAGAATGGTCTGCCCTTCGTGATGCATATCAACAATTTGTTCCATCAATATCTGCGAGGTAATTTCATCAATGCCAGTGAAGGGTTCATCCAGCATGACCAGCGGCGCGTTTTGTACCCAGACGCGGGCAAATAACATGCGCTGGAATTGCCCTCCGGAGAGCGTATCAATGGTTTCACGCGCCATGGCCGTTAAGCCCACGCGTTCCAGCCCTTGTGCAACCCGCATACGCGCATCACGATTCAGGCCGCGAAACAGGGAGATACGCGGCCAACAGCCCATGCAAACCACATCCTGAACGGTAAGCGGAAATTGTGATTCCAGCGCGTGACGCTGCGCCAGCCAGCCAATTGTCGGGCGTGATGGTTGCCAGCGCAGCACGCCGCTCACCGGAGGTAAAAATCCGGCCAGCGTTTTTAATAATGTCGATTTGCCGCAGCCGTTAGCGCCGACAATAGCGGTCATACTTCCGCGCTCCAGCGTGCCGCAGAGCGAAGGGGTAATTGCCAGCCGGTCATATCCCGCCACTAAATGGTCAAGTTCAATCATGGCAACGTGACCGCCCAATCAGTCAGGAGCCAGAGCACCAGCAATAACGCGACGGCCAGCAGCAACCGGGTCGCACCAGACAGAGAAAACAGAGTTACGGGGATCATCGATACGCCTCAAATATGTTATAACGTAACAATAAACATTCACGGCGTTGATGTAAATGCAGAGGCGAAACGGGAGTGCATCGAAATGTTTCAGATTCCCCTCCAGTAGGCTATCTCTTGATCAGATCGTCTGATCAAGAGGCTTCGCTGGGTGATATTCTTCAACGATATTCTGAAGCCTGAACCAGGCCGTGCCATATCACTACCCAGCTGTCATCCATCGCCCCATCTTCGCAAGAGCCATTTACACTCATGTTTTTCCCATGGATGGGAAAAAGGCTCAAAAAAATCCCCGACGACCACATCAGGGATTTGAGTATAAGAAACAGAAAAGGGAAAGGGGGGAAAACGCGCTGTCCACATAAGATACCGTTCGTGTCACGTCACATTCAAACGATCATATTCTTTGCATAACAACCACTTCACGGGGACATCCTCCTCAATGGTCGGAAAACGCCCGCCAGGTTCGAGGAAATAGTTATCGCGCTTATCGTCATTCACCATCGAAATCTCCCAACCGAGCACAAGCGTTTTCTCGGCCCAGAAACGGTGATACAAACGCGGCGGCAGACACACCCCCTGCCCCGGTTTTAACACCAGCGTCTCGCCGGGCTTAAACGTACGTTGCCGCCCGTCCACGCTCACTTCAACCATGCGCCGCTCGTCAAACAGCGCCTCATCCGTCGCCCAGCCGAGCTGCATACACAAATCGCCGCGGCCCCGGTTCAGAATGTCTTTCATCTTATGGGTATGAAAATGCCACGGCGTCTGCTGCTCCTGCTGAATTTGCAGCATCTTTTCGGCATACGGCTTTGGGTACGCTCTCGAATTCAGCGCGCCGTTACGCAACGTCAGCAGCGTCAGGCCAATCTTGTCGAAATCACCCCGGCCAAAATCGGTGATATCCCAGCCCAACTGCAGATCCAGTACTTCGCCCCACTCCCCCAGCGGCTGCTTTCGCCAGGCATCGGCGGTAAAAAATGCAAACTCCGGCAGGCACACCCCGAACGTCTCGGCGATGGCATGAGCTTTATCAATGGCATAGTTAATCTGTGAACGTTTCATTCTGTTCTCCCGGTTCGAATGGCAAGCCAGGCAGCGCCACGCATGCCGCTGCTGTCGCCGTGGTGGGCTTTCACGATGGGGGTGGAGAAATGATCGGTAAAAACGAAGTGGGCCACTTCGGTGTCCAGGTTCGCGATAAGCAACGCCGCATTCGACAGCCCGCCGCCAATCACAATCACACCTGGATCGAGAAGATTCACTACCGTCGCCAGAGTGCGGGCAAGCTGCTGGCGAAACCGCGCTACCTGCCGCACGGCATCGGGCTCCCCCTGCTGCGCCAGCGCCACAATCGCATCGCCCGTAAGATGCTGTCCGTTAAGCCATTGATAGCGTTCGCTCAACCCCGTCCCGGAGACAAACGACTCCACGCAGTTATCTTTACCGCAGTAACAGCGCACTGGCGGCCCATCGAGTTGCTCGCTGTAGCCAGGCAGGGTGATATGTCCGCACTCGGCGGCATTCCCCCACGCGCCAACAAACGGCTGGCGGTGAATGGCTATCCCGCCACCGCAGCCGGTACCGAGCGTGATACCGAACACGACTTCATGCTGCTGCCCCGCACCGTCACAGGCTTCCGACAAAGCGAAACAGTTTCCGTCGTTTGCCACCACCATTGTCTGCCCCAGCAACTGCTGGAGATCCGTCTGCAACGCGCGACCATTAATTACCTGGATATTAGAGTTCTTAATCAGACCGCTCAGCGGCGAGACGCTGCCCGGCAGGGCAATCCCCGTCATCATCGGCAGTTGTATGTCATGGCTAATCTGGTCGATAAAGGCGACCACCGATTCCACAAACTGCGGATAACTCGCTTTCTGCGTCGGGCAACGGTAACGGGCTATTTCCTGCCCCTGTGCGTCCATCACCACCGCCGCCATTTTCGTGCCGCCGATATCCAGCCCCAGGTAGTACATATCTCTTTCCTTATTGCGAAAGAGGCGGGCGAACCCGCCTCAATGGCCTTAGTAGAGTGACGCTTTCCCGGTTGATCCAAACAGCTTCATTTTGTGGCGGATCACATCTCGCGCAGCGTTGATCGCATCCGGATAGATCACGTTCGGATCCCACCAGGTTTCTCTGGCAAGGATCTCACGCACTTTCTGGAAGTAGGCGTACTTCATGTCGCTGGAGATATTGATTTTGCCCACCCCCAGGGTCACGGACTCGGCGATTTCTACATCCGGGTTGGCCGAACCTCCGTGTAGCACCAGCGGAATATCCAGACGCCCGGCAATGTCGCGCAGAATGTTCATTTGCAGCTTCGGCTGCATCCCTTTCGGGTAGATACCATGTGCCGTCCCGATCGCCACCGCCAGAGTATCTGCCCCGGTGCGGGCAATAAAATCCTCTGCCTGTGTCGGGTCGGTATAGGTCACTTCCGACACGCCGCCTTCCACAGACGTGCCCGTCTGGCCGATGGTGCCCAGTTCCCCTTCCACCGAAACGCCCACTGCATGCGCCAGACGCACCACTTCTTTGGTCAGCGCCACGTTCTCCTCATAGGGCAGTAGCGAGCCGTCGATCATCACCGAGGTGAACCCGCACTGGATTGCCCGAAGCACATGCTCGACCGATGCGCCGTGATCCAGGTGCAGGGTGAACGGCACCGGGCTGCGCATGGTGATATCGCGGACATAGCCGAAAAAGCTATCCCCGACAAAATCGTGTTCGCTGGGGTGGATAGAGATAATTGCAGGCGTGTTGGTGGCTTCCGCTTCTTCCACCACCGCGCGAATGAAGCAGCTGTCCGCCACGTTGAACGCACCAATAGCGAAACCGTGTTGGCGGGTGGGTTTCAGTAACTCTTTCATCGAAATTAACATGTTAATTCTCCAGTTTCAGGGTGTAGCAAGCCCTGCCGGTGCATCGTTGCAGAGGCATAGAAGGCGTTACAGAAAAATGAATCAGGCTTTGCCGATGGCGCCGCTGGCCTGTAGATACGGGATAATGGCTTCCTCGCTGGCCTGCTCCATGGCCATCAGCACATCCACCAGTTCGCGAGAATGGTCATGACACAGGGTATGCAGCAGCGCGGCTTTCCCGGCTTCGAACACCGCAGCGCCGACGTTGATCTTGGCGACACCAAAGGACGGACAGCGCTGCATCTGGTCAAACGGGGTTCCGCTGCCGCCGTGCAATGCCAGGGGCACCGTCGATTTACGCGCCACCTCTTCCAGGCGTTGAAAATCGATGGCGGGCGTGATGCCGGGGGCGTACATGCCGTGCGCGGTTCCGACTGACACTGCCAGAAGGTCAATCCCAGTCTGCTGGATAAACGGCTCGACGTCGGCGGCCTGGGTCATCAGATCCGCATTGGTGGCGTGATCGTAGCGCGGTGCATCGGCCAGATGGCCTAACTCCCCCTCCACACACAGCCCGGCGCTGGCAGCCAGCTCAACCACCGCGCGGGTCTGACGGACGTTCTCTTCCAGCGGGAAGGCGGACGCATCAATCATCAGCCCGCTAAACCCGGCGCGAAACGCCTGGCGAATACGCACGGGATCTTTCCCGTGGTCCAGCGCCAGTGTGACCGGCACCGTGGCCTCCTCGGCCAACGCTTTTACCACCGCCACGGCAACCGGTGCCGGGAAATGGGCAAGATGCTCCTGATACAGGTTCAGGATGATCGGTGCGCGGTGTTTCTCGGCAACCCGAACCGCCGCACGGGCGCTTTCCAGGTTCATACAGTTGATAGCGAGCAACGCATAGTGTTCACACCAGGCTTTGGTCACCATGCTTTTCATATCGGCAAACATAGGGTCTCCGTTTATTCCAGGGTGAAGGTGATCTCTTCGTCTTTCAGTTTCTTATCGCTGAGCTCGTCAAACTCTTCGTCACGCTCGGTCACCGGTTTCTTCCACAGTGACAGCATCACGCCGCAGATAACCGTGCCGATCCCCAGCGCCAGGCAGAACAGCAGCGGATGGGTAAACAGCGGGACCACGAACATGCCACCGTGCGGCACCGGGCTTTCCACGCCCCACACCATGATCAGGCCACCCGCAATAGCCGAGGCCACCACACAGGAGCCGACCACGCGCAGCAGGTCACGCGCCGCAATCGGGATAACTCCTTCGGTAATCATGCAGATCCCCATCGGGAAGGCGGCTTTCAGCGCTTCACGTTCAGCGCGGGTGTATTTGTGGCGTGTCAGCAGGAACGAGAGGGTGATGCCGAACGGCGGAATAATAGAGCCGACAAACTTCACCGCTTCCGGCCCGTACACACCACTCACCAGCAGCCCATCGGCGAACAGCGACATGGTTTTGTTCACCGGGCCGCCGAAGTCGAACGTCGCCATTGCACCGAGGATGGCCCCCATCAGGAAGCGTGAACCACCCTGCATCGACTCCAGCATGTGGATCAGCGCTTCCTGCAGCCAGGCGATGGGTTTGCCGATCAGCGTCATCATCAGCAGGCCGCCGATAATGGTGCTCAGCACTGGCAGCACCATGATAGGCATCAGACCCTGCATTGATTTCGGCAGGCGAATATAGTGTTTAAGCAGCAGGACGGTGTAACCCACCAGGAAACCACCCAGCATCCCACCAATAAACCCGGTATGAATCTGTCCGCAGATAAAGCCAACAATCAGGCCCGGTGCGAATCCGGGGCGGTCAGCAATGGAGTAGGCAATGGCGGCGCTGATCAGGGGTACAATCAATCCCATTCCCCAGCCGCCAATCTGATTGAGCATCCAGGGGATGGTGCCCGTTTTTTCTCCAACGTTTGTGCCGCCGAGTACCTGGCCGAGGGCAATACAAATGCCCGCTGCCACAATTAACGGAATCATCCACGAGATGCCCGTCAAAAGATGTCTTTTTATTTCCTGCGAAACAGGAACTTTATTTTCACTCATGTGACCTCCAGATAAGGATCACGCATTAGCTAATGATTTCTCGACCTTTTCAAGAAACTGAACGGGTGATTTAATGACAATTTCGGTTTTAACTCGCACGATGCGTTTATTAATGAAGCGCTCTTCTCCTTTTATTTTGACATCGACCGCAAGAATAACGACGTCGGCTGCGGAAATATCTTCCGCCAGCAACTCATTTTCAGTACCGATAGTGCCCTGAGTTTCAATTTTAATATTATGCCCAAGCGCTTTCGCGCCTTTAATTAACTTCTCGCGGGCAATATACGTATGTGCAATTCCTGCCGTACAGGCAGCGACACAAACAATATTCATAACATACCCCACTTTTTATTTAGCAAACATCGGATTCAGCATATTGACTAAACAAGTCAATAATCTTTTGTGGACTGCTCTCTTCAAGTAATTGCTCGATGATGTCTTCATCCGCCAGTGCACCTGCCACCTGAGAAAGCAGGCGAATATGCGTCGTATTTTGATCTTCAAGCCGTACAGCAAATAAAATAATGCAGCGCACGTTACTGCCATCCAGTGTTTCCCAGGGAATATCGTGGTGTGTGCGTCCAATCGCCAGGGTGGTATTAACTACCGCCGAGGATTTACCATGGGGTATCGCGATATGATTTTCGAAGCCGGTCGATCCTTCTGATTCACGTTGCCAGACATCCTGAATAAACGTTTCCCGGCAACTAATAGCGCCATCTTTTTGTAAAAGATCGGTTAATTCCTCAATCGCCTCCGTTTTATTCGTAGCTTTCATATTCAAAATAACGCGATTTGTATTCAGGATTTTTGTTATGTCCATTAAACATACCTCATGGATTCAGATATTAATGTTCGACGACCAGAGACGTCGCACGATGCAATTTTTCCGTAATAACCGTTTCCGTCACGCGCTTAATATCGGCGTCATTAAAAAAAGCGGTGACGTATACCACTGGCAGAGCAATGGTCGGCAGATTGATCGTCGAGACAACCAGTTCAATATCTTCCGTCAGTACCGACGGCAAGCTCCCCGCAGAAACCACGCCAACGATGGTCCAGTCCGGGAAGGCGCGCAGAATGCGGCTTTTCAGCAGATGCGAGGTTCCGACACCCGTCGAACAGACCAGCAGTACGCGCTTACGGGCAATCTGTCGCTCCATCGCCGCCTGGAAATGCACGGTTAAATAGCCGACTTCATCTTCCGATACCGCCTGCTCGCCCCAGCCGCTGAACACCCGGTTCACCGCACACTGGGTCAGCCGCCAGACGTCCTGTAACTCGCCTTTGATATCGTCCAGCAGCGGGTTACGAATGCAAATCTGGTAATTGAGACGGTTAATCAATGGCTTAATGTGAATCAGTAGCCCGTCGTACAGCGCGATGTCCTGGCTAAAATCGCTGTCGACCATATCGGCGAAGGTTGCGATAAGCCGGCAGGTAATCAGCCGGGCCTCATCGCTGGAGTGCATATGGCCAATCACGCTGACGTCGTTATGCTCTTCGATGACCACGCCGGAAGAGATAATATATTGATAAATAAACCAAACTTCGTCTTCCGGCAGCGGATGGGCAATGCGTGTTTCGATACGCTGAATCATGCGGCTGGCAACAGAAAAGATGTTTTCATCGAAGACGCTGGCGTTATCGTCCTTTTTCGGCAGCGCATTGCCGCGCGTAATACGGTACATCATGATCAGGATATGAGTAAAAATATTGACGTAATACGGCTCGCCCAGCGACCAGCAGAGATCTTTTTCCATCTCCTGTAATAATGACTGAACGAATAAAACGTCTTCTTCGCCAAAATAATGGACCAGCGCGTTATAACTTCCCGGGTCGAGGCGGGAATAGATCACGCTGCCCGGTTCGTTATGGTTAATGATGCCATTAATCAGCGATGCCATTGCCTGACGCACACTACTTTCGCTGCCTTCGATATGCGTTCCGCTCTGGCTACGAATCAACGTCAATCCCAGCGGAGCAATCCAGGATTCAATCACTTTCAGATCGTTAACGATTGAAGCATTGCTGATAAAATAGCGTTCTGACAATTTGCTGATGGACGTTTCATGTGGCGTTTCGCTTAATAATTGTGAGGCTATTTTCACTCGCCGGGAATTGTTCATCATGCCATCGGTATCGTCACCTTCCACACTAAGTAGCTGCTCAAGATGCAACAGGTCCGTTATATTATCTGCGCTTAACATGACCCCGGCACCGGCACGTTTATTTATGCGAATACTCCATTCTGCTAGCCACGGCTCCAGCATTCGGAAATCGCGTTGAATGGTTTTTTCCGAAACATTTAAGTATTCAGCGATTTTTAACAAGGTAATAAATTCCCTTCGTGGAAGAAGGAATTTCAATAATCTGTTTTGTCGCGAGGTAATCATTTGCATTATTTACCCTTACGCAGATTAAAAATAATTAAGAAGCTCTCAACACATAAGCTCCACTTGCAATCCGTGATGATAAATATAAGAGGGTATTGAAATAACGACAATACTAAATCGTGTCCTGCCTTCCGGACAGAGAATAAGACAAGAAGGGGAATCTAAGAGATATTTCCAGCGCAGATCACACTTTTCACGCTAATTAACGTGATAGCGCTCGCAAATATGGGGAGGATAAAATTTTAAATCAGATAATTCTTTTGCGGATGTCCGGCGTTGCCCGTGTCAGGTTCAAAAAAATCCCTGACGACCACATCAGGGATTTGTGTATAAGAGACAGCCCGCAGAAGGGGGAGGGATCAGCGCACGCGCGCTAACGCCACAGCCTGGCCAAGCTGCCAGACCGCCATCGCGTAGTGGGTGCTGTGGTTATAGCGGGTGATGGTGTAGAAGTTCGGCAACCCGTACCAGTATTCATAACCAGTACCAATATCCAGGCGCAGCAGGCTGGCCTGTTGATGATTGCCCAGCGACTGCTGCGGCGTTAAACCTGCCGCCGCCAGTTGTCCGACGCTGTAGTTGGTTTTAAAGCCATTATCCAGCCCCGGCGCCTGGCCGTTGGCCGGTACAGCCACCAGATCGCCTTTCACCCAGCCGTGCTGTTTGAAGTAGTTCGCCACGCTGCCGATGGCATCGACCGGATCCCACAGGTTGATGTGACCATCACCATTAAAATCAACGGCAAACTCTTTATAGGAGGAAGGCATAAACTGGCCGTAACCCATTGCTCCGGCGAAAGAACCTTTCAAATCGAGCGGATCATCACTCTCATCGCGCGCCATCAGCAGGAAGGTTTCCAGTTCGCTGGCAAAGTATTGCGCGCGGCGCGGATAAGCAAAGGCGAGCGTCGCCAGACCATCCAGAATACGGGTTTTGCCCATCACCCGGCCCCAGCGCGTTTCCACGCCAATAATGCCGACGATGATTTCCGGCGGTACGCCATAGACCATCCACGCGCGATTGAGCGCATCTTCGTACTGGTTCCAGAACGCCACGCCGTTTTGCACGTTATCCGGGGTAATGAACTGTTTGCGATAGCGCAGCCAGGCGCCATTCGGCCCCGTCGGCCCGGTGTATATCGGCGCCTGTTTATCCATCAGGCGCAGCACGTAGTCCAGACGTTTCGCCTGCGACAGAATTTCGTGCAGTTGCTGGCGGTCAAAACCGTGCTTACTCACCATCATATCGATGAATTGTTCAGCGGCCGGATTATTGGCGAAGTCGCCGCCGGTCATCACTACCGAATGCTGCGGCTCCAGCAGAAAACCGCCGGAAGGCTTAGGTGATACGGTTTGAGGGGTTTCGGCAAGCTGGGGTTTACTGCTACAGGCACAGAGCACAACAAACGCAGGCAGCAACGCTGCGTAATAACGCTTCAACATGGGACATCCATTTTAAACGAATTCAGCCAGGAGCAAGTATGGTAAAGCATCTGGCTATCCACAAGGAAGCGACATCAGGCCTGCGCGCACGATCGCACCCCACTTTTTCTCTTCTCATTGCGTGTTCATTTAAAAGCGTCGCTCTTCGCATAACCTTTCACAATGATCATTTTTTCTTTCATAACGAGATCCAAATAACACATTTCAACCTTTCATCATGATTATGATAGCGCACGGTTAAACAACAAAACGACAACCCTACAGGAGAGAACAATGGAAACCATCACGCATGGTGCCGAATGGTTCATCGGGCTGTTTCAGAAAGGCGGAGAAGTTTTTACCGGCATGGTGACCGGTATTCTGCCGCTGCTGATAAGCCTGCTGGTAATCATGAATGCGCTGATTAACTTTATTGGTCAGCAGCGAATTGAAAAGCTCGCGCAGCGCTGCGCGGGCAATCCGCTGACCCGTTACTTACTGCTGCCGTGCGTCGGCACTTTTGTCTTCTGCAACCCGATGACATTAAGCCTTGGGCGCTTTATGCCGGAGCGCTACAAACCCAGTTATTACGCTGCGGCGTCTTACAGTTGCCACTCAATGAACGGCCTGTTTCCGCACATTAATCCCGGCGAGCTGTTTGTCTATCTCGGCATTGCCAACGGCCTGACCACGCTCGGTTTACCGTTAGGCCCGCTGGCAGTGAGCTATCTGCTGGTTGGCCTGGTCACTAACTTCTTCCGTGGCTGGATTACCGATCTCACAACGGCCATTTTCGAGAAGAAAATGGGGATTCAACTTGAACAGGATGTCCAACTCGCCGGAGCAACATCATGACCCACATTGTGATTGAAAAAGGCGCTGGCGGTTGGGGCGGCCCGCTGGAAATCGACGCCAGCGTTGAGAAGAAAATCGTCTATATCACTGCCGGAACACGTCCGGCCATCGTTGACAAGCTGGCGCAACTTACCGGCTGGCAGGCGGTGGACGGTTTTAAAGAGGGCGAACCACCGGAAACAGAGATCGGCGTGGCGGTGATTGACTGCGGCGGCACGCTGCGCTGTGGCATCTACCCGAAACGGCGCATCCCGACGGTGAACATCCACGCAACGGGAAAATCCGGGCCGCTGGCGCAATACATCCTCGAAGATATCTATGTCTCTGGCGTGAAAGAGGAAAACATTCATCTGCAAGGCGAAGCGGCCACGGCCAAACCGGCCGCCCGGCGGGAGTACGACAGCAGTAAAAAAATCACCGAGCAGAGCGACGGGCTATTGGCAAAAGTCGGTATGGGCATGGGCTCGGCAGTGGCGGTGCTATTCCAGGCCGGGCGCGACACCATCGATACGGTGCTGAAGACCATCCTGCCGTTTATGGCCTTCGTCTCGGCGTTAATCGGCATCATTATCGCCTCCGGTCTCGGCGACTGGATCGCCCACGGTCTGGCGCCGCTGGCCAGCCATCCGCTGGGTCTGGTGACGCTGGCGCTGATCTGCTCTTTCCCGCTGCTGTCGCCGTTTCTCGGCCCTGGTGCCGTGATCGCGCAGGTGATTGGCGTGCTGATCGGCGTGCAAATTGGCCAGGGGAATATCCCACCGCATCTCGCCCTGCCCGCGCTGTTTGCCATTAACGCACAGGCGGCTTGCGACTTTATCCCGGTCGGTTTGTCGCTGGCGGAAGCCCGCCAGGATACGGTTCGCGTCGGGGTGCCCTCAGTGCTGGTCAGCCGCTTTTTGACTGGTGCGCCAACGGTGCTGATTGCCTGGTTTGTTTCCGGTTTCATTTATCAGTAAGGAGCTGTCATGAGCGTTATTTATCAAACCACCATTACCCGCATTGGCGACAGCGCAGCGGATGCGCTCAGTGACAACATGCTGATTACATTCAGGGAAGGTGCGCCCGCCGATGTTGCCGAGTTCTGTTTTATCCATAACCACGGTGCGCTTAGCGGCGCACTGCTACCCGGCGCGCAATTCGAGCTTGGCGAACAACATTACCCGGTCACTGCCGTTGGCGACGTCGCCGAACAGAATTTACGTGAGCTTGGCCATATCACCCTGCGTTTTGATGGGCAAACGCAGGCGGAATACCCCGGAACGGTACATGTCGCAGGCCCGGTGCCGGACACTATCGCCCCCGGCTGCATTTTGAAATTTGTCGCTTAAGTCGTAAGGAGAAGAGTATGAAACAGGTTGCCGTAGTCATTGGCGGAGGACAAACCCTCGGGGCGTTCCTGTGCCGTGGGCTTGCCGCAGAAGGATACCGCGTGGCGGTAGTGGATATTCAGAGTGATAAAGCGGCGAATGTCGCCCAGGAGATCAACAGCGAGTTTGGCGAAGGGATGGCCTACGGCTTTGGCGCGGATGCCACCAGCGAACACAGCGTGCTGGCTCTGGCGCGCGGCGTGGACGAAATTTTTGGCCGTGCAGATCTGCTGGTCTACAGCGCCGGCATCGCCAAGGCGGCTTTTATCAGCGATTTTGCGCTGGGGGATTTTGACCGCTCGCTACAGGTCAACCTGGTTGGCTATTTCCTCTGCGCACGCGAATTCGCCAAATTGATGATTCGCGACGGTATTCAGGGGCGCATTATCCAGATCAACTCAAAATCCGGCAAAGTGGGCAGCAAACACAATTCCGGCTACAGCGCGGCAAAATTCGGCGGCGTCGGCTTAACCCAGTCGCTGGCGCTGGATCTGGCGGAATATGGCATTACGGTACATTCGCTGATGCTGGGCAACCTGTTGAAATCGCCGATGTTCCAGTCACTTATCCCGCAATACGCCAGCAAACTGGGCATTGCGGCTAACGAGGTCGAGCAGTACTACATCGACAAAGTGCCGCTGAAACGCGGCTGCGACTATCAGGACGTGCTGAATGTGCTGATGTTTTACGCCAGCCCAAAAGCCTCTTACTGCACCGGGCAGTCGATTAACGTGACCGGCGGCCAGGTGATGTTCTGACAATGCATGCGCCATCATCTGATGGCGCTTTGCTTACAGGCCTGTGCGTACTGTCTGAAAGCGAAACGTCGCAGGCCGGATAAGGCGTTACCCTGACGCAACAATAAAGGAGGACAGAATGGTTTCAGCCCTGATTACCGTCGCCGCCATCGCCTGGCTCAGCCAGCTAGCGCTTGGCGGCTGGCAAATCCGCCAGTTCAACCGGGCGTTCGACGCGTTGTGCCAGCGCGGACGCGTCGGCGTTGGCCGCTCCGGCGGGCGCTTTAAACCCCGCGTCGTTCTGGCCGTCGCTTTTGATAAGCAGGACTGTGTTTGCGATACGCTGCTGATGCGCGGCATTACGGTTTTCGCCCGCCCGGCAAAAATCAACCATTTAATCGGTGTGAAAAGAGAGGAATTAGAGCCTGATGTGATCTTTCCCCATGATCCGGCCTGTCAGAATGCTCTATCATTAGCGCTTAAAATGAAACATTGATAATTTCGTTGTGAACGCTATTAGCTTGCGAAATTATCATTTCGCAACGTAACGCAGGATATCAGCGCCTATGAAACCACGTCAGCGTCAGGCGGCTATTCTTGAGCATCTGCAAAAGCAGGGAAAGTGTTCTGTTGAAGAGCTGTCAGCATACTTCGACACCACAGGGACGACCATACGTAAGGATTTGGTCGCGCTGGAGCATTCCGGCGCGGTGATCCGCACCTATGGCGGCGTGGTGCTCAATAAAGACGAAGCCGATCCCCCTATCGATCACAAAACGCTGATCAACACCGTACAAAAGGGGCTGATTGCCGAAAAAGCGGTCACCTATATTCATGACGGCGACTCGATCATCCTTGATGCAGGCAGCACCGTTTTGCAGATGGTGCCGCTGCTCAGCCACTTCAATAACATCACGGTGATGACCAACAGCCTGCACATCGTTAATGCGTTATCGGAACTGGATAACGAGCAGACCATCCTGATGCCCGGCGGCACCTTCCGCAAAAAATCCGCCTCGTTTCACGGCCAACTGGCGGAAAACGCCTTTGACCATTTCAGCTTCGACAAGCTGTTTATGGGCACGGACGGCATCGATCTGAACGCGGGCGTCACCACCTTCAACGAAGTGTTCACCGTCAGCAAAGCGATGTGCAACGCCGCGCGGGAAGTGATTCTGATGGCCGACTCATCGAAGTTTGGCCGCAAAAGCCCGAACGTGGTGTGCAGCCTGGAAAGCGTCAATAAATTGATCACCGATGCCGGTATCCCGGCGGACGTTCGCGCCGCGCTGGAAACCAAAGGCGTCGAGGTGATTATTGCCGGAGAAGATCATGAGTGAGTCGTTAATTAATGCCGGGCGTCAGACCCTGTTACTGGAGCTTCAGGAAGCAAGCCGCCTGCCGGAGAGGCTCGGCGAGGCTTTCGTGCGAGCCGCCGAAACGGTGTTGAAGTGCGAGGGGAAAGTGATTGTTTCCGGCATCGGCAAATCGGGGCATATCGGCAAAAAAATCGCCGCTACCTTTGCCAGCACCGGCACTCCGGCTTTTTTTGTTCATCCGGCGGAAGCGCTGCATGGCGATCTGGGCATGATTGAAAGCCGCGACGTGATGCTGTTTATCTCCTACTCCGGTTCGGCAAAGGAGTTGGATCTGATCCTGCCGCGGCTGGCGGAGAAATCCGTCGCCCTGCTGGCGATGACCGGAAAACCGCGCTCGCCGTTGGCGCTGGCCGCTGACGCAGTGCTGGATATCTCCGTTGAACGTGAAGCCTGCCCGATGCATCTGGCGCCGACCTCCAGTACCGTCACGACGCTGATGATGGGTGACGCGCTGGCGATGTCGGTGATGCAGGCGCGCGGCTTTGACGAAGAGGATTTTGCCCGCTCGCATCCGGCAGGCGCGCTCGGCGCGCGGCTGCTGAATAAAGTGCATCATCTGATGCGCAAAGAGGAGCAGATCCCGCAGGTGCAACTGACGACCAGCGTGATGGAGGCGATGCTGGAGCTAAGCCGCACCGGTTTAGGCCTGGTTGCCGTTTGCGATGGACAACGCCAGGTTAAAGGCGTCTTTACCGATGGCGATCTGCGTCGCTGGCTGGTGGCAGGCGGCGCGTTAACCACCGCCGTCAGTGAAGCGATGACGCACGGCGGCATCACCTTAGACGCCAACAGCCGCGCAGTGGATGCCAAAGAGCGCCTGATGCAGCGTAAAATCGCCGCCGCCCCGGTGGTGGATGACGCGGGAATTCTGGTGGGCGCCATCAACCTGCAGGATTTCTATCAGGCCGGTATTCTTTAACGCTTCAGCCCCAGACGTTTCGCCAGCCGGTGCAGGTTGGCGACGTCCATTTCCAGCGTCCTGGCGCAGGCCGCCCAGTTTCTCCCACACTCTTCAAGCGTTCTGGCAATCAGCGCCCGCTGGAAATCCTCAGTGGCATCGCGCAGATTCTGCCCCGCCGGTAACGCCGAAGCGGTTTGTGCCACCGGCGTCTGTTCATCGCTGAGGGCAAAATGTCGCGCCTCCAGCACCACATCGTCGCTGTTGCGCGTCCCGCGCGCCAGAATCACCGCGCGGTGAATGGCATGTTCCAGCTCGCGCACATTGCCCGGCCAGCCGTAGCTGAGTAAATGCGTTCGTGCGCCGGGGCTGAGTGCCACCCGGCCAAGACCCAGACGCAGACGGCACTGCTCGCAGAAGTAACCCGCCAGCAGCACCACATCGTCGCCCCGTTCACGCAGCGGCGGCACCGACAACGGAAACACGCTAAGACGATGATAGAGATCGGCGCGAAAACGGCCAGCCAGTACCTCTTCTCGCAGATCGCGGTTCGTCGCCGCCAGCACGCGCACATCCACGCGCAGGCTGCGATCGTCGCCGACACGTTGCAGATCGCCATACTGCAAGACCCGCAGCAGCTTGGCCTGCAATGAGAGGGACAATTCACCGATCTCATCAAGAAACAGCGTGCCGTTATCTGCCATCTCAAACTTGCCGCTGCGATTGCTGATGGCTCCGGTAAAAGCCCCTTTCACGTGGCCGAACAGTTCACTCTCGGCCACGCTTTCCGGCAGCGCTGCACAGTTGAGATAAACCAGCGGGCTGGCTGCCCGCGCGGAACCTTCATGAATCGCCTTAGCCACCAGCTCTTTCCCGGTGCCGGTTTCGCCGCTGATCAGCACGTTAAGATCGGACGCGGCGACAATATCGATCTCTTTTTTCAGCGCCACCATACCGGGCGATAAACCAATCATTTCGCTGTGCGCCACCGGCTCAAACGCGGCGGGTGCGCCGGGCAGCATATTCTGGCTCTCCAGTTGCTCAATCAGCAGCGCGTTGTTCAACGCCCCTGCCGCCAGCGCCGCAATCAGTCGCAGCTCTTCGTCGCTGAAGGTGTCGAACTGATCCGGTGACATACCATCCAGCGTCAGCGCGCCAATCAGGTTCTGTCCGGCAAACAGCGGCAGCCCGACGCAGGCGTGCACTTTCAGGCTCTCCTGGCCGGGGATCAGCCCATCATAAGGATCGGGCAAATCACTATCGGCCGGAAAACGCACCACATCCCCGGCGCGGGCAATCGCTTCCAGCCTTGGGTGCCCTTCCAGCGTAAAACGCCTGCCGAGCACATCCTGCGCCAGCCCGTCGATAGCCAGCGGAATAAACTGCCGCGCCTCGTAACGCAGCAGCGCAGAGGCATCGCACGCCAGCACCTGGCGCAGCGTGGCGATCAGCCGCTGGAAACGATCCGCATGGCCGATACCGCTCTGCAATTCAATGGCGATTCCTGCCAGCACATTCAGTGAAAAACTCATGCTTACCTCACTGTCTTTTTGACAATACATAGTGTCATATTGACTGTAAATATCATAGTCATAATGACAACTATCTTTTCAGTTAACCCATTAAAAAAATATAAAAATCAATTAATTAAAAAGTTGGCACAGCCTTTGATATTAGCCATACATCGAACTGAAAAAAGTACAGGACATTTGATATGGCTATTCATGTAAAAAACAACATTCACTGGGTTGGGCAACGTGACTGGGAAGTGCGCGATTTTCACGGTACTGAATACAAAACGCTGAAAGGCAGCAGCTACAACAGCTATTTGATTCGCGAAGGCAAAAACGTGCTGATCGATACCGTCGATCACAAATTCAGCCGCGAGTTTGTGCAGAACCTGAGCGCAGAGATCGATCTGCAAAGCATCGACTACATCGTGATTAACCATGCCGAAGAAGATCACGCCGGTGCTCTGACCGAGTTGATGTCGCACATCCCGTATACGCCGATCTACTGCACGGCGAATGCGATCGACTCGATCACCGGCCATCACCATCACCCGGAGTGGAACTTTAACGTCGTGAAAACCGGCGACACGCTGGATATCGGCAACGGCAAGCAGCTGATTTTCGTTGAAACGCCGATGCTGCACTGGCCGGACAGCATGATGACCTACCTGACCGGCGACGCCGTACTGTTCAGCAATGACGCTTTCGGCCAGCACTACTGCGACGAACGCCTGTTTAACGATGAAGTGGATCAGGCGGAGCTGTTCGAACAGTGCCAGCGCTACTACGCGAATATCCTGACGCCATTCAGCCGCCTGGTGACGCCGAAAATCACCGAGATCCTCGGCTTTAACCTGCCGGTAGATATGATTGCTACCTCGCACGGCGTGGTGTGGCGCGATAACCCAACGCAAATTGTCGAACTGTACCTGAAATGGGCGGCCGATTATCAGGAAGATCGCATCACCCTTTTCTACGACACCATGTCCAACAACACCCGCATGATGGCCGACGCCATTGCGCAGGGCATTAACGAAGTTGACCCACGCGTGGCGGTGAAAATCTTTAACGTCGCCCGCAGCGATAAAAACGACATTCTCACCAATGTGTTCCGCTCGAAAGGCGTGCTGGTTGGCACCTCGACCATGAATAACGTGATGATGCCGAAAATCGCCGGGCTGGTCGAAGAGATCACCGGCCTGCGTTTTCGCAACAAACGCGCCAGCGCGTTTGGCTCCCACGGGTGGAGCGGCGGCGCGGTAGACCGTCTCTCCACCCGCTTACAGGATGCCGGGTTTGAAATGTCCGTCAGCCTGAAGGCCAAATGGCGACCGGACATCGACGCGCTGGAAGTGTGCCGCCAGCACGGGCGCGATATCGCCCGCCAGTGGGCGCTCTCTCCTTTGCCGGAAGCGGTAAAACCGGCCTCCTCAGCAGCTCAGGAAGCCTGTGCCTGTGCCGCAGCCGCCGCTGCGGAACTCGGCCCGCGCATGCAGTGCAGCGTCTGCCAGTGGATCTACGATCCAGCAAAAGGCGAGCCAATGCAGGATGTTGCGCCAGGAACGCCGTGGAGCGAGGTACCGGATAACTTCCTCTGCCCGGAATGTTCTTTAGGCAAAGAGGTGTTTGACGAACTGGCAACGGAGGCAAAATGAGCGCAGGCATTGTGATTATCGGATCGGGCTTCGCCGCCCGGTCGCTGGTGAAAAACATCCGTAAACTCGACAGCGCCGTACCGCTGACGCTGATTGCCGCCGACAGCATCGATGAGTACAACAAACCGGATCTCAGCCATGTCATCAGCGAAGCGCAAAGTGCCGATGATTTGCTGCGCCAACCGGCGGGAGAATTTGCCGAGCAATTTAACCTGCGACTGTTCCCGCACACGGTTATCACCGCCATTGATGCTGAAGCGCAGGTAGTGAAAAGCGTCGATAAACAGTGGCAGTACGACAAACTGGTACTGGCGACGGGGGCAAAAGCCTTCGTTCCGCCGCTGCCGGGGCGCGAGCACATGCTGACGCTCAACAGCCTGCAAGAGTATCGCGCCTGTGAAAACAGGCTGCGCGATGCCGCCAGCGTGCTGATTGTCGGTGCCGGGTTGATTGGCTGCGAGCTGGCAATGGATTTTCGCCGTACCGGGAAAACCGTCACGCTGCTGGATAACGCCGCCAGTATTCTGCCTTCGCTGATGCCGCCGGAAGTCAGTAGCCGCCTGCAACATAGCCTGACGTCGCTGGGTGTGCGCCTGCTGCTCTCCTCCCGTTTGCAACACCTGACGGCGAGCGCGAATGGCATTTGTGCGCAGCTTGATGACGAACGCTGCGTAGAGGCGGATGTGGTGATTGCCGCCACGGGCCTGTCGCCGGAAGTGTCGCTGGCACAAGCCGCCGGGGTGGAAACCCGCCGTGGCATCGTGGTTAATGCGGCGCTGCAAACCAGCAACCCACAGATCTATGCACTCGGCGACTGCGCCGAGATCAACGGCAGGGTGCTGCCTTTCCTGCAACCCGCCCAGCTCAGCGCCATTACGCTTGCGAAAAACCTGCTCGGCAACAACGCGCAACTGGCGCTGCCTGCCATGCTGGTGAAGGTAAAAACGCCGCTGATGCCGCTGCATCTGGCCGGAGAAACCGCCCGCCGCGATCTGAACTGGCAGATTACAACCCACCCCCAGGGTATGGTAGCGAAAGGGCTTGATGCCGATGAAAAACTGCGCGCTTTCGTGGTCAGCGAAGAACGCATGAAAGAGGCTTTCGCCCTGCTTAAAGCGCTGGCGCTATAGTCCGCGCAGCAGCAACCAGCCCCTGGCCGAAGGCAATTCCGCCATCACCGGCCGGGAGCTGGTGCGGGAACAGCAAGGTAAAGTCAGGAAGCCAGGCTTGCAGGCGCGCCTTCAGCAGGCGGTTATGCAGTACACCGCCGCTGAATACCAGTGTCTGAATATCGCGTCGCTCTGCCTGTTCGCGGGCAAGGCTTGCCAGCCCCTGCGCCAGCGCGTCGTGAAACGCCCATGCACGCTGTGCGGGTGATGCCTGCCAGCCCAGCCACTGCCGCCAGAAGGCGGCGAGATCAAGCTGGTTTCCGCGTAGCGGCAGCGTGACGGGGTGCTCCACCGCAGAAGTGGACGCCGCCAGCGCTTCAAGCTGGCAGGCGGCTTCGCCTTCATAACTCAGTTGCAGCGGCGCGCAGCCCAGCGCACAAGCTACCGCATCAAATAAACGTCCGCAGGAAGAGGCCAGCGGCGCGTTGATGCCGCGCTCAATGGCGCGTGCCAGCAACGGCCAGTTTTGCTGCCGGAGAACCGCGGTTTCCGGGTAATGTTGCCACTCAGGCACAAACGCCAGCATCTGCGCCAGCAGGTTGCGCCACGGCTGCCGCGCGGCCAGATCGCCGCCCGGTAACGCCACCGCCGGTAAGCCGCCAAGGTGCTCGCATTCGCGATAATTGACGCGCAAACATTCGCCGCCCCACAGCGCACCGCCCTCCCCCATGCCAATCCCGTCCAGCGTCAGCGCAATCACATCACCGCCGTCAAGCGGCCAGTTGTGCTCGCCGAGACACGCTGCGGCATGCGCATGGTGATGCAGCACCGTTTGCAGTGGCAATCCACTGCAATGAGCCCACTGGCTGGTGCGATAAGCGGGATGCGCATCGATGACCAGTTGCTGCGGAGTGAAGTCGTAAATCGTCTGCATCAGGCGCAGCGCGTTGCGCCACTGCGTTTCCACACCTTCATCGGTGAGATCGCCAAAGTGCTGACCCGGCACCGCCGCTTCACCGCGCAGCAGGCAAAAGGTGTTTTTCATATCCGCGCCAAGACACAGCAGCGGCGGTATGGCGTTGAACCCTTCCGGCAGGCTCAGCGCATCCGGCACGTAGCCGCGCGAGCGGCGCAGCATCTCGCCGTTTGCCCGCAGCACGGAATCATCCATGCGTTGCACAATGTCGCGATTGTGCAGTAAAAAACCACCGGCAATTCCCGCCAGATCGACCAGCGCCTGTTCATTCGTGAGGGCGGGCGGTTTGCCGCTGAGGTTGCCGGAAGTCATCACCAGCGGGCGCTGCAAACCCTGCGCCAGCAGATGCTGCAACGGATTGGACGGTAACATAACGCCCACTTCATCCAGGCCCGGCGCCACGGCGTCGCATAAACCGTCAACGGTGGATTTCGCTACCAGCACAATCGGCGCGGCTGGCGTGGCGAGTAAACGCTGCGCATCGGCAGGTAACCCTGCGGCATCCGGCACCATCACCGCCAGCGGTTTTGCCGGGCGGCGTTTACAGGCGCGCAGATGCTGCACCGCCGCCTGGTTATGCGCATCGCAAGCGAGATGAAAACCGCCCACGCCTTTGACAGCCACCACGCCTCCGCTTTTCAGGAGTGAAATCGCGGCCTGCAATGCCGCTTCGCCAGTGGTTTGCCAGACATCGCTGCGCCACTCAAGCTGCGGGCCGCACTGCGGGC
Source organism: Kosakonia sp. MH5 (assembly GCF_009935945.1). Lineage (NCBI taxonomy): Bacteria > Pseudomonadati > Pseudomonadota > Gammaproteobacteria > Enterobacterales > Enterobacteriaceae > Kosakonia > Kosakonia sp. MH5. Next base: position 28,858 of record NZ_QODH01000011.1, read on the forward strand.
AGGCGACGGGCTGAGCGTGAAAACGACGATCGAAGGGGCTGCGATACTCCGCTTCGCAGTCCGCGCAGAGCGGGAACGCCGCCATCACCGTATAAGGCCGATCGTAAGGCATGGCGTTGATAATGGTAAATCGCGGCCCGCAATGGGTGCAGTTGATAAACGGATAACGGTAGCGGCGTTCGCGGGGATCGTTCATCTCCGCGAGGCAGGCGGGACACGTCGCCGCATCGGGAACAATTTGCGTATTCATCGTGCCACCCGCGCTCTGGCGGATGGTGAAATCTTGTGGAGGTGAAGGCCAGTGGAACGGTGAACTGACGACGCGATCGATGCGCGCCAATGGGGGGCAGTGTTGATGCAACAGGGTGACGAAATCACCGGCATCGCCGAGCAGGCGAACTTCGACACCCTGTGCATCATTACAGACATCGCCTTTGCAACGGTGCTGCTGCGCCAGTTGCCAGACAAAGGGGCGAAAACCCACCCCCTGAACTTTACCGTATACGCGTAAGCAAACACCGTTGCTGGTTGTCATCGCATCACTGCATCGCCGCGTTGAGCAAGCGATTCTTCATCTGTTGATAAGTGCTCTGAGTGTACTCCTCGGCCCAGCGCTGATCGTTGATCGCACTCACCCGAACGGCGCAGTATTTGGTTTCCGGCGTTTTGGAAATCGGATCCAGATTATCCTGCGTCAGTTCGTTACAGGCGCCAATCCACCACTGGTACGTCATATAAACGCTGCCGTTGTTGATGCGTTCGTTGACATCCGCGCGGGTGATCACTTTGCCACGGCGTGATTCCACCCACACCAGTTGCCGGTCTTTCACACCCAGCGCTTCGGCGTCGGCCGGGCTGATCTGCACAAAGCCCGGTTCGTCGGCAAGGGTTTGCAACGCGGCACAGTTGCCTGTCATCGAACGGCAAGAGTAGTGGCCTACTTCACGCACGGTACAAAGCACCAGCGGGAATTCAGCATCCGGGCGCTCTGCGGGCGCTCGCCACGGCGTGGCAAAAAGATGGCCTTTACCGTCCGGGGTATCGAACTTATTGTTCTGATACAGGTACGGCGTGCCCGGATGATCGAGGGTCGGGCACGGCCACTGAACGTGTCCCATGTCGCCCATTTTCTCGTAGGTGACGCCGTAGAACAGCGGGCACAACTCGCGCAGTTCGTCCCAGATCTGCTGGTTATTGTCATAGTGCATCGGATAGCCCATCTCGGTGGCGATCAGGCTGATGATCTCCCAGTCACGTTTGACGTTATACTTCGGTTCGATGGCTTTTTCGAAACGCTGGAAGCCACGATCGGCGCAGGTGAAGACGCCGCCGTGTTCGCCCCAGGAAGTGGCGGGCAGCAGCACATCAGCTTGTTCGGCGGTTTTGGTCATAAAGATATCCTGCACCACCACAAAATCGAGCGCTTCGAAACCTTTACGCACCAGCCCCAGATCCGCTTCGGTCTGCAACGGATCTTCACCCATGATGTAATAGGCTTTCACCTTGCCTTCCAGCGCCAGATGCGGCACTTCGGTAATGCGGACGCCGACTTTGTCATCCATCACTGCCGGATCGATGCCCCAGGCTTTGGCAAATTTTGCCCGCACCTCCGGGTTCACCACATCCTGATAACCCGGGAACTGGTTGGGGATCACGCCCATATCGCACGCGCCCTGCACGTTGTTCTGGCCGCGCACCGGGCCGACGCCGACATTTTCGCGCCCAAGATTCCCGGTCAGCAGCGCCAGGCTGGAGAGCCCTTTCACCACATCCACCGCCTGGCCGAACTGCGTCACGCCCATGCCCCACATAATGGTGGCGGATGGCGCTGCCGCGTAGGTGCGCATTGCCTGGCGAACCTGTTTTGCCGGCACGCCAGTCAGATGCTCTACCGCCTCCGGCGCATAGTCTTTAACCGTTTCACGATAGTCATCCAGCCCGGTGGTAAAGCTGGCGACATAATCTTTGTCGTACAGCTCTTCTTCCAGCAGCACATAGCCGAAAGCGTTGACCAGCGCCATATTGCAACCGTTTTTGAGTTGCAGATGCTGATCGGCAATACGCGCGGTCTCAATGCGGCGCGGATCGCAAACAATAATTTTGGCCCCTTTCTGTTTGGCTTTGATCACCCGCCGCGCGACGATCGGGTGCGAATCGGCGCAGTTATAACCAAATACCAGCAGGCAACTGGAGTTTTCGATATCGCCGATAGAGTTACTCATCGCACCGTTGCCAAGGGTTTCCTGCAAACCCGCCACCGATGGACCGTGGCAGACGCGGGCGCAACAGTCGACGTTATTGGTGTTAAGCACGCCACGGGCGAATTTCTGCATCACATAGTTGGTTTCATTGCCCGTACCGCGAGATGAACCGGTAGTCATAATGGCGCGCGGGCCATATTTGGCTTTGATTTCACTGAGGCGCTTTGCGGTATAACGGATCGCTTCATCCCAACTGACGGGGGTCAATTTGCCGCCTTTTTCGTAACGGATCATCGGCTGCGTAAGACGCGGCGTCAGCAGTTTGGTGTCGTTGAGGAAATCCCAGCCGTAGTAGCCTTTCAGGCAGAGTTCATTCTGGTTGGTGTGGCCGTCGGCCGCTTCTGCGCGGATGATTTTTCCGTCGTCGACAACCAGTTTCAGTTTGCAGCCCGCGCCGCAGTATGGGCATACACTTGTGATTTTTTTCATCAGTAACAGACCTGTTAAAAGTGAAAGTCAGATTGTTTAGAACACCAGAGAAACAGCGCTGTCCAGCGCGGCGCGACGACGTTTCTCCGCGCTCATCTGTTCCAGTAAATTACGATCGACACAGACCAGCGCTTTCGTCGGACATGCCTGCATACAGGCGGGACCGCTTTCACTGTGGTGGCACAAATCGCATTTGTTGGCTTCGGCTTTTTCTGCGCGAACATTCAGCCCTGCGCCGCTATGGCGAATAACCGGACGCACAACCACTTCCATCGCACCGTACGGGCAGGCCACGACGCAGGTTTTGCAGCCAATGCAGCGTTCCTGCATCACATGCACAAACCCTTCGTCACGGCTAATGGCACCGTTCGGGCAGACGTTGGCACACGGCGCGTCTTCGCACTGACGACAGAGTGTCGCTGTCGAGACGTTGACGCCTTTGACAACATGGATACGCGGTAAAAAGCTCTCAGGCGTGAGCGCCGCGCAGTCCTGGTTTTCCTGATGAGACACCACACAGGCGACCTCGCAGGTGCGGCAGCCAATGCATTTTGCAGCGTCCGCCATGATAAATCGGTTCATTATCTTCTCCGGCAATGTGCTTTATCCCGCCGGAATATTCATAAACCGTGCCAGTTTTTAACTTGCTGTTATTTAAGGAAATTTAAAGAAGCATTCGGTAAGGATGGCTGTCATCGACACTTCTGTCGATGACAGATGTCGAGGTCAGGCGTGCGGGCCGGAAATCAGTGAGTCACGTAACATTAATTCGCCGGGAAAGGTTTGCTGATAAGTAAAGTCGCCGCCATCGAGCATAAAGATTAAGCGGTTGATCGTCTCTTTGATCATTTCGGTGACCGGTATTTTCACGCTGGAAAGTGCCGGAACGGTAAATGGCGCCATCGCAATATCATCGAAGCCAATTACCGAAACCTGCTGCGGCACCGTTATTTTGCTGTCGTGTAACTGTTTAATTGCGCCAATCGCCATGTCGTCATTACTTGCCACCAGTGCGCTAAATTCAACGTTCCGGGATAAGAGTGTCTGTACGCCCTGCGCGCCACTAACTGGCGTCCATTTCCCTTCAACAATCAACTCATTACGCAGCGCAATACCCTGCTGCGCCAGCGCATCTTTATACCCGGATAAACGTTCAATACCGGTCGGAGAATCGAGTGAACCGGTAATAAACGCAATATCACGATGACCATGAGAAATTAATTGTGACACCGCGCTAAAGCTTGAGGCTTTTTGATCGGAATAAACACAGTGGCTGCTGTTTTTACGTAAACGACGGTTAAGCACCATTATTGGCTGCGAATGACTGTCGATAATTTTATCCATTTCATCGACGCTCAAAAAACGCGGATAAATAATGATCGCATCACAGCGTAAATCGAGCAGATATTGAATCGCCTGACGCTCCTCTTCCGCGCTGTGTTTTCCGTCGGCCAGCAGTAACTGACGGCCTTTGTCTTCGGTCATTCGCGCAGCATGGAACAGCAATTCACTAAAATAAACGCCGTGGTAGAGGGTGTTAGTTACCACCAGCCCCAGCGTCTGGGTTTTACTGCTCGCCAGGCTACGGGCCAGTAAATTCGGGCGATAGCCACTTTCGGCAATGGCCTGAAATACGCGGTCTTTCGTCTCTTCGCTGACATATCCTTTGCCCGTCAGAACGCGGGAAACCGTCGCTTTCGACACGCCTGCCCGCTTCGCCACCTCCAGCATTGTCGCCATCTTTTCCCCCTGAAAATGTTATGAGCCGAAGTGTACTTCAGGCGTTGCGTTTAATGGAACTCTTTACGCCGCACAACGATTTCACATCCCGCGATCTTATAAGTGATCGTTATCACGATTTCAAAAATTGGCGCTTTTTAGTCCTTGTTAACCACAAATAAACTCTTCATGATTTTGTGGAACCGGTTACCTATTTCATGTTTCACAGCCGCCAGGCGCGGCTGTGAGCTAGTACCTTATTGATAAAACAGGATAATAACTCCATGGCAAAGAATTATGCGGCGCTGGCCCACTCGGTGGTCGATGCGCTGGGCGGCGCGGAAAATATCGCGGCCGTCACGCACTGCATGACGCGCCTGCGCTTTGTGGTGAAAGATGAAACGCGCGTGGACAGTCCGACGCTGAAAAGCATCAGCGGCGTGATGGGCGTGGTGCGTAACGACAAACAGTGCCAGGTGATTATCGGCAATACCGTCTCCCAGGCCTTCCGCGAAGTGGTCAGCCTGCTGCCGCAAGATATGCAGCCAGTTGAAGAACCTTCCACGCAAAAACTGACGCTGAAGCGCATTGGCGCGGGCATTCTCGATGCGCTGATCGGTACCATGTCGCCGCTTATTCCGGCGATCATCGGCGGCTCGATGGTGAAACTGCTGGCCATGGTGCTGGAGATGACCGGCGCACTGCCGAAAGGCTCCTCGACGCTGACCATTTTGACGGTGATCGGCGATGGCGCCTTCTTCTTCCTGCCGCTGATGGTTGCCGCATCTGCGGCGGTGAAATTCAAAACCAATATGTCGCTGGCGATTGCCATTGCGGGCGTGCTGGTGCATCCGAGCTTTATTGAATTGATGGCGAAAGCCGCGCAGGGTGAGCACGTTGAGTTCGCGCTGGTGCCGGTAACGGCGGTGAAATACACCTACACGGTGATTCCGGCGCTGGTGATGACCTGGTGTCTGTCGTATATCGAGCGCTGGGTCGATCGCATCACTCCGGCGGTAACGAAAAACTTCCTTAAACCGATGCTGATTGTGCTGATTGCCGCGCCGCTGGCGATTGTGCTGATTGGCCCGCTGGGCATCTGGATCGGTAGTGCCATCTCCGCGCTGGTGTATACCATTCACGGTTACCTCGGCTGGCTCTCCGTCGCCATCATGGGCGCGCTGTGGCCGCTGCTGGTGATGACCGGGATGCACCGCGTCTTTACGCCGACCATCATTCAGACCATTGCCGAAACCGGCAAAGAGGGCATGGTCATGCCGTCTGAAATTGGCGCGAACCTGTCGCTTGGCGGCTCTTCGCTCGCCGTGGCGTGGAAAACGAAAAACCCGGAACTGCGCCAGACAGCAATGGCGGCAGCGGCTTCCGCCATTCTGGCGGGGATTTCCGAACCGGCGCTCTACGGTGTGGCCGTTCGTCTGAAACGTCCGCTGATCGCCAGCCTGATTAGCGGCTTTATCTGCGGCGCGGTTGCCGGTATTGCCGGGCTGGCCAGCCACTCAATGGCCGCGCCGGGCTTATTTACCAGCGTGCAGTTCTTCGACCCGGCCAACCCAATGTCCATCGTCTGGGTGTTTGGTGTGATGGCGCTGGCCGTGGTGCTGTCGTTTGTGCTGACGTTACTGCTGGGCTTTGAAGATATTCCGGTGGAAACCGCGAGCAAACCGCAGGCAGCACAGCCGGTCAATGTTAAAGAAGCACGCGCCTGATTAACAAAAAAGAGGTTACGCATGTCAGTATTTCCGCAAGGATTTTTATGGGGCGGCGCACTTGCCGCCAACCAGTCGGAAGGGGGTTATCTGGAGGGCGGTAAGGGGCTGACCACCGTCGATATGATCCCGCACGGCGTCAACCGCCTGCCTGTGAAACTGGGCCAGGAAAAGCGCTTTCAACTGCGTGACGATGAGTATTATCCGAGCCATCAGGCGATCGATTTTTACCATCGTTATAAAGAAGATATCGCGCTGATGGCAGAGATGGGCTTTACGGTATTTCGCACCTCTATCGCGTGGAGCCGTTTATACCCGAAAGGCGATGAGCTGACACCAAATCCAGAAGGCATCGCCTTCTATCGCGCGGTGTTTGAAGAGTGCAAAAAGTACAATATCGAGCCACTGGTGACGCTTTGCCACTTTGATGTGCCGATGCATCTGGTGATTGAGTACGGCTCCTGGCGCAACCGTAAAATGGTGGAATTTTTCACCCGCTACGCGCGCACCTGCTTTGAGGCGTTCGACGGGCTGGTGAAATACTGGCTGACCTTCAATGAGATCAACATCATGCTGCACAGCCCGTTCTCCGGCGCGGGCCTGGTATTCGAAGAGGGTGAAAATCAGGATCAGGTGAAGTACCAGGCCGCGCATCATGAGCTGATTGCCAGCGCGCTGGCGACCAAAATTGCTCATGAAGTGAACCCGCAAAACCAGGTGGGCTGCATGCTGGCGGGCGGTAATTTCTACCCTTACTCCTGCAAACCGGCCGATGTGTGGACCGCGCTGGAAAAAGATCGCGAAAACCTGTTCTTTATTGATGTACAGGCGCGCGGCAGCTACCCGGCCTACTCTGCACGCGTGTTCCGCGAAAAAGGCGTCAGCATTGTCAAAGAAGCGGGCGATGACGAAATCCTGAAGAATACCGTCGATTTCGTCTCCTTCAGCTACTACGCCTCACGCTGCGCCTCGGCCGATATGAATGCCAACAACACCAGCGCCGCCAATATCGTGAAATCCCTGCGTAACCCGCATATTGAAGTGAGCGAATGGGGTTGGGGCATCGATCCGCTGGGTCTGCGCATCACCATGAACATGATGTATGACCGTTACCAGAAACCGCTGTTCCTGGTGGAAAACGGCCTCGGCGCGAAAGATGAGTTTAATGCCGACGGCGAAATCGTCGACGATTACCGCATCAGCTATCTGCGCGAACATATCCGCGCAATGGGCGATGCCATTGAAGACGGCATCCCGGTTATCGGTTACACCACCTGGGGCTGTATCGATCTGGTGGCAGCTTCCACCGGCGAGATGAGCAAGCGCTACGGTTTTGTCTATGTCGATCGTGACGATGCAGGCAACGGCACGCTGGCGCGCAGCCGGAAAAAGTCATTCTGGTGGTATAAAAAAGTGATCGCCAGCAACGGCGAAGATCTCGACTGAGTTTGTCACGCAACCGGCCTGCGGACTCTGCAGGCCGGATAAACGCCAGCCTTACCTGCCAGACACCCGATATCCCGCTTGTTGTGCCGCCCGCGCGCCGGTGCCATCCCGGACATTGGCCAGTAGGATTGATGATAAAGCGTTATGAAATCCATGGTCGTCTCCGGTTGTGTTGTGCGATGAGTGTGGCGTTTGCCGCCTCTCCCTCACAACCGAAAATCGGACGACCATTTTTTACAGCCAAAGGCAGCATTACAGCCCGACAGCAAATAATCTTAAAAACGCCGTCTTGCCTTCCCCGGTAATGGTCACTTCACGGTAGCCGGGCGTTCTGCGCAGCCAGCCCTGCTGCTCGAAGGCGATAAGTAGCGCGGCACCCGCATCGCCGCCAAGATGGAAACGCCTTTCGCTCCAGTCCAGGCACGCGCAACAGGGCTTGCGGCGAGTATGCGGATCGAGCGTCACGCCGATCTTTTCCAGTTGCCGTTTACCGACATTCGTTACCGCGCTGCCATCGTCAGTGATCCAGCCTTCACGCTGCAAAAACGCGTAGATGTCCACCGCGATTTCACCGGCAAGATGATCGTAACAGGTGCGTGCCTGCCGCAGTTCCGGCGGCGTTCGGCTGGTCAGCGTACGTCCTGTGCGCATCGACACGCCCATCATATTTTCCAGCAGCGCAGCGACATCACTGCCCGCCAGCCGGTAGTAGCGGTGCCGCCCCTGCGAAACGCAGACCAGCAGGCCATGATTTAACAGCCGGTTCAGGTGGGCACTGGCGGTCGAAGGGGCAATATCCGCCACGGTGCTTAGCTCCGTCGCCGTCCACGCCCGTCCATCCATCAGCGCACAAAGCATCCGCGAGCGCGAAGGATCGGCCATCGCACTGGCAATACCGGCAAGCGCCTCTTCCAGCGCCAGCGTGTTGCCGTGTGCCGCAGATAAACCGGGTAAACTCATGTCGCCCCCTTCCAGGGTTGCGTGACCTCATGGGTCAGCGGATCGTTGTCGGTCAGCAGAATCAGGCGATTATCATGATCGCTGTACTGCACAAGAATAGTGATGCCATGTTGCGCGATCGTGCGGGCAATCGCGCCTAGCTCACCGGGTTTTTCCTGCTTTAGTTTGCGGATCACCGGCTGCGCTACATTGCACACTGTAAATCCGGCAGACTCCAGAACCTGACGGGCGCGTTCGCCGTCGGCCACCAGAAAATGGGCATGGCTTTCCCTCCCGATGCTGAAAACGCCGCCGCCTTCCAGACCAATACCGTTTTTACCCAGCGTTTCACCCAGTTCTGCCAGCCCGCCGGGCGCCTCATTAAGCATAACGTGAATATCATACATGGTCGGTCTTCCCTGCTGCGGATGAATAATCGCGAAAAACCTGCGCGACACGGATACGGTAAAACGAGAAAATCGATCGCCGTCCTTCCGCCTGCGCTGCCTGGTGCAGGACGTTGCTCTTCCATGCCAGTACCGCCTCTTCATCCCGCCACCAGGATAAGGACAAGATCTTCCCTTCCGTGCTCAGGCTCTGAAAGCGTTCAATGGCGATAAAACCCTCGATTTCTGCCAGTTGCGGCTTGAGCTCCGCGGCTAATTGCAGGTAGCGATCCTGCTTGCCAGCGGCGACATCGGCTTCAAACAGTACAGCGATCATAAGCGCTCTCCATCAGTGAATGTGCCGCCAGTTTACGTAGCCCGGCACACCATGCTTCGGCCTGCAACGAAATATAAATGCCAAATATTATGGCGTGATTTCCTTCGCAGTTTTCCATGAAACCGGTTGCACGGCGATCTGACCAGGTTAGCATGAAACCGGTTTCACCTAGATACACCTACTCAGTCACCGATAATAAAAGGTAAACAAAAATGGCCGTTATCAGGGATTACAATAAGTTAGCGAGTGATATCCTGCGCGAGGTGGGTGGCGAAGAGAACATCAACAACTTCTCCCGCTGCGCGACCCGCCTGCGTCTGGTATTAAACGAAACGCCCGCCACGGCGAAAGCCAGCATCCAGATCCTGCCCGGCGTTATCGCCGTGGTGGAGAGCGGCGGTCAGTTCCAGGTGGTCATTGGTACCCATGTCGCCGATGTGTTTAACGCCCTGAGCGGTATGGTGAAAGAGAAAGACGGCAGCGCCACGCAGCCGAAAACACGCTGGCTGGATGCGGTCATCGCCACCATGTCAGCGGTGTTTGCCCCGATTGTCTATATTCTTGCCGCCGCCGGGATTTTGCAGGGGCTGCTGATTCTGCTGGGCCTCGCGGATGCGGATATCAAAACCACCGGCACCTTCGCCATTCTTAACTTTATGTCCTGGACACCGTTTGCCTTTCTGCCGGTGTTTATCGCCATTACCGCGGCGCGCCATTTCAAATGTAATCCGTTTATTGCCGTGCTCTGCTGCTGTGCGCTGATCAACCCGGAGTGGACGGCACTGGCCGGGAAAATCGCCGCCGGTAGCGAAGTGAAATTCCTCTTCTTCCCGCTGGCGGAAACGGTTTATACCTCATCGGTACTGCCGCCACTGTTCCTTGTCTGGGCGCTCTCCTGGTTTGAACGCCGCGTCGAAAAATGGCTGCCGGAAGTGATAAGCCCGCTGTTTACGCCGCTTCTCTGTTTTGTGGTGATTGTGCCGCTGACGCTGGTGGTGATTGGGCCGATTACCAGTTGGGCCGCGCTGGGCGTTGCTCATGGCTATAACACGTTGTTCCATGCCGCTCCGGCCGTTGCCGCTGCGATCATTGGCGGCGTATGGCAGGTGATCGTCATTTTTGGCGTTCACTGGGGGATCACGCCGGTGATCATGGCGAACTTCGATACCCAGGGTTATGACTCATTCCAGGCTTACCAGACCATCGCGGTGATTGGCCAGATGGCCGCCGTGTTTGGCGTGTTTATCAAAAGCCGCAATAAAGCGCTAAAAGCCACCTCGCTTTCTGCGGGGGTTACCGCCATTTTCGGCATCACTGAACCCGCCATTTACGGCGTGACGCTGCGCTTTAAAAAACCGTTTATCTGCGGCTGTATCGGCGGAGCGATTGGTGCGGTGGTCGCCAGCCTGTTTGGCAGCCTCTACTACGCTTATGCGGCGCTGCCCGGCCTGTTCACGCTGGTGAATGCCATTAGCCCGGATGCGCCAATGTCGTTTATTGGCGAACTGGTTGGCGCAGGCACCGCGATTGTGCTGACCATTGTGATGGTGCAGTTTGTCGGTTTTGAAGATCCGCAGGAAAGCGCTGACCCCGCGCCGCTGAAGGTTGGTTCATTACAGATGCTCAGCCCGATTAAAGGCGAAGTGATCGCACTGGAAAACGTGCCAGATGAAGCCCTTGCCGGGAAAGTGCTCGGCGACGGTGTGGCGATCGTTCCTCACGAAGGCAAAGTGGTCGCCCCGTGTGACGCGCAGGTCGCCACATTAATTGACACGCATCACGCTATCGGCCTGATATGTGATAATGGCGCAGAATTACTGATCCATGTTGGTCTGAATACCGTTAACCTTCAGGGTCAATACTTTACGCCGCTGGTAAAAGAGGGCGACAGAGTCACCGCTGGCACGCCGCTGCTGGAGTTTGATAAAGCGCGTATTGAGCAGGCGGGTTACGATCTGACCACGCCGGTGCTGGTGGTGAACAGTGATGAATTTACGCTGACTCGCCATCAGTCGCAGGGTGCCGTCAGCCCCGGTATGCCGCTGATGTCACTGGAGACAGGAGCGCAGCCAGCATAATAACAAGAGTGAGGTCGAAAAATGGTAACGATACTGGATGTCGCCAGGCTGGCTGGCGTATCGAAAGCGACGGTATCGCGCGCGCTAAATGGCAAAGTTTTTGTCCGTGAGGAAGTGAAGGAACGCATTTTCCAGGCCATTGCCGAGACGGGGTATCGCCCCAACCAGCTGGCGCGCAATCTTGCCAATAATAAGACCAACTCAGTGGGGCTGGTGATCACTAACGGGCTGTATAACGGCCCGTTTTTCGCCAGCCTGACTTACCACGCGGCGACCAACAGTGAAATACATGGCCGACAACTGGTGCTGGCAGACGGTAAACACAGCGCGCAGGAAGAGCGCGACGCCATCGATCTGCTGATGTCGTTGCGCTGTGAAGCGATCATGATTTACCCCAAATACCTGACGGTCGATGAGCTGGACGCAATTATCGATAACAGCCAGACGCCTATCGTCGTCATCAACCGTGAACTCTCCCGCCACCGCAATCAGTGCGTGTTTGTCGATCATCAACAAAGTTGTGAAACGATGATGGCCCACCTGTTAGCGCAGGGGCATACGCGTATTGCTTTTGTTGCCGGTGCTGAAGGTTCGCCAACCGGGGAAAAACGCCTGGCGGGCTACCGGCAGGCGCTGCGCCGCGCCGGTATTGAGCCAGACCCGCAACTGATGGTACATGGCGCATGGTCTACCGACAGTGGTTATGCCGCAGGGCGTGAACTGTTAGCGCGCAAGGTGCCGTTTACCTGCATCCTCGCGGGCAATGACGATATGGCGATTGGCGTGGCGAAAGCCTGTCTGGAAGCGGGGCTGCGCCTGCCGCAGGATGTGTCGCTGGCCGGGTTTGACGATTCGGTGCTCGGCAAGTATTACAACCCGTCGCTCACCACCATTCATGTGCCGATGGAGGCGATGATCCGTCACGCCATCGACATTCTGTTGACGCCAGGCGAGCACGCGGCCCGTTCACACGAAGGTGAACTGGTGCGGCGCGAGTCGGTGGCGCCCCCCAAATAATGGCTCTGTGGCGGCTGATTGCCGGATGGCGGCGATGCTTTATCGGGCCTATGAACCGATGCGATCCCACAGGCCCGATCGGGGCAACCATCCGGCGCAGAAGCTACGCGCCAATGCCGTTGAGTTTTTCCAGCGCTTCCGGCGGCAGCACGAGGTTCGCGCTCGCCATGTTTTCCTGTAAATGCTGCGGCGACGACGTACCGGGGATCAGCAGGATATTCGGCGAACGCTGCAACAGCCACGCCAGCGCCACCTGCATCGGCGTGGCGTTAAGCGATTGCGCCACCTCGTTCAGCTCACCGGATTGCAACGGCGTGAAACCGCCCAGCGGGAAGAACGGCACGAAGGCAATGCCCTGCGCGTTCAGGCTATCCACCAGCGCATCATCCTTACGGATCGCCACGTTATACAGGTTCTGCACGCAGACAATGGGCGTCATTTTCTGCGCGTCGGCCACCTGCTTCGCTGTAACGTTGCTCAGCCCGATATGGCGGATCAGCCCGCGCTCTTTCAGTTTGATCAACGCCTCCAGCGGCGCTTCGAGCGGCCCCTCTTCCGGCTCGTGCACACCAAACATCGAACGCAGGTTGACCACCTCTATCGTCTCCAGACCGAGGTGACGCAGATTATCTTCCACCGCACGGGTCAACTCTTCGGCGCTGAATGCGGGCAGCCAGTTGGCTTTATCATCACGACGCGCGCCGACTTTGGTGACGATGCATAAGTCGTCCGGATAAGGATGCAGCGCCTGTTTAATCAATTTATTGGTGACATGCGGACCATAAAAATCACTGGTGTCGATATGATTCACCCCGGCAGCAATAGCATCGCGCAATACCGCCAGCGCCTTTGCTTCGTCCGCGGGCGGACCAAACACGCCAGGGCCAGCCAGTTGCATCGCACCGTAACCCAGACGACCAACCTGACGATCGCCAAGACGATAAGTAAGTGTGGATTGAGACATGGAAAACCTCCTGTGCGTTAAGTAACCCGATTGTAGGAGCTGTACGGCTGTGCAACAATCCAGCAAAATTAATACACACTGTACGGTTCACCGAACAATGAAGCTGGATTTCGCCCTGTTAAATGCCATTGTCGCGGTCGCCAACGCCGGAGGCTTCCGTGAAGCTGCGCGCGTGACCGGTTCAAATCCCTCCCGCCTGAGCGACGCGGTGCGCCGCGCCGAGCAGCAACTCGGCGTACGGCTGTTTAACCGCACCACCCGTACCGTGGCGCTGACCGAGGCAGGCAGAGCGCTGATGGAGCGCCTGCAACCGGCAATGAGCGAAGTGGATGCCGCGCTGGACGCCATCAACCGCTATCGCACCACGCCGAGCGGCACGCTGCGTTTGAATGTCCCGGTCAGCGCGGCACGGCTGGTTCTGCCCACCATCGTCCCCCCTTTTCTGGCGCAATACCCGGACATTCGCCTGGAGATCGTCGCCGAAAGCAACGTACAGGATGTGTTTCGCGACAATTGCGATGCGGGGATCCGTTACGACGAAAGCCTGGAACAGGATATGGTGGCGCTGCCCATCGGCCCGCGCCGTCAGCGTTTTGCCGCAGCGGCGGCACCGGCCTATTTGCAGCGTTACGGCCTGCCGCAGCACCCGCGCGATCTGATTAGCCACAACTGCATTCGCGGGCGCTACGCCAGCGGCGTGATGCCGGAGTGGGAATTTACCCGCGAGGGCGAAACCCTGCGCATTCAGGTGAATGGTTCACTGGTGGTCAGCGTCGGCAGCGCGGTGGATCTGGCGGTACAGGCGGCGATTGCCGGTAGCGGCATCATCTATCTGTTTGAAGAGTGGCTGCGCCCGTCGTTCGAAAGCGGCGCGCTGACGCCGTTGCTGGAACCCTGGTGGCAATCATTTAGCGGCCCCTGGCTCTATTACAATTCCCGACGCTTAATCCCTGCGCCATTACAGGCGTTTATTGATTTTATCCGCGCTCAGGGGCAAACCACGGATATATAACGCAATGATGGGAAGATCTGTCTACACTTGAGAAAACAAAGAAAATCGAGGATGCCCTATGATCTTCCCGGCCATGCCAGTCAATGAAAGAGAGCGGCTTAAGTCTTTGTATATGATGGATCTTCTGGATAAAAAGGATGATGAACGTTTTGACCGGCTCACCCGCACGGCAAAGACTACCTTTGATGTCCCCATCGCGGTGATAAGTCTGCTCGATCGCGATCGTCAGTGGTTGCTGTCGCGCAGCGGCATCGATACCCACGAAACGCCGCGCAATCTGTCGTTCTGCGCGCATGCGATCCTCGAAGAGGGCGTGTTTATTGTCAAAGATACCCTTGCCGATCCGCGCTTTGCCGAAAACCCGTTTGTCGTTGGCGAGCCGTGGGTGCGATTTTATGCGGGTTGCCCGGTGCGGCTGCCGGACGGCGCAATTGCCGGAACCATCTGCGTCATCGATACCTATCCGCGCCCGTTTTCCAGTGCGGAAATCAACACTCTGCTCGATTTCGCCGCCATTGTGGAAGATGAGTTTCTGATCCTCAGCATGGCAATGACCGATTTGCTGACCGGCATGCCCAACAGCCGTGGCTTTTACCGCTCCGGCGAAAAACGTTTTGCCTGGCTCAAAGAGCATAAAAAAGATCTCAGTCTGCTCTATTTCAGCATCGACAATCTGAAATCGATCAATGAATTGCTGGGGAATAAAGAGGGCGACGAGGTGGTAAAAATCTTCGCCAGCAATATGACAAAATGCCTGAAAGATCAGGATATCGCCGCCCGGCTTAGCGGAGGTGAGTTTGCGGTACTACTGGCGAACACGCCGACTCACAATGCTGATGCGTTTCTCTTCGATCTGCAATCACGCATCGATGCCATCGACCATCTTTCCGGCAAGAATTATCACATCAACTACTCGCACGGGATTATTGAAAACGGCGGCGATAAGTACACCACGCTGCGCGGCATGCTGGAAGATTGCGATAAGGTGATGTACTCGGAAAAACGCCGTCGTTAATACAGCGCCGGAAACCCGGCGCTGTTTATAGCGGCTCGAACCCGCCGTTGCCTTCCCAGCCAGCCAGCCGCTGGTAAATTGTTTCTACCGCCGCTTTCACTGGCGGCGTCATCGGGTAGTAAAAGCCGACAATATCGGGCTGAATGCCAAGAAAAATCACCTCGCCAATATCCTCTTTCAACTGATCGATCAGATAGTTGAGCGGCATATTGTGAGTGGTCATCAGGAACATCTCTGCGATGTCATCGGGATCGACAATGCGCATCTCGCCGGGGTTCAGCCCCATATCGGTAGCATCCACAATCAGCAACCGCGTCGGGCGCAGCTCGCGGATCGCCACCACGTCGTTTTCCGGTGCGCTGCCGCCGTCGATCACGCGCCAGTTTCCCTGCGGGTTTTCCGCGCACATCTGCGCCAGCAACGGGCCTGCGCCATCGTCGCCCATCATGCTGTTGCCCACGCAAAGTAATACGTCAGTCACGTAATCTCCTTACCATCAAATAGATAGCGCTTTCCTGATGAATGTCGTGCAACATCGACAGCAGCGCCCTGCTCCAGGCCTGCTGCTGTTCATTCTGCCCGGCCAACGCCCGGTCAAAGGCGTTGGCCAGCATCATCACGTGCGTGCTGTCGATAACAATCTCGCCGTAACGCGGCACGCCTTCCATTTTTCGCCGCGCTTCACTGCCGCTCTCCAGCGTGCCGATCCACGCCAGATAAGCCTCCCAAGGGCAGGAAAGCGCCGTTTCCAGGCAATCGATCACGCCAAGATGGTGACCAATCGCCAGAGAGTAATAGACCACCTGCTGCGCCTGCGGCGGCGTGGCATCATTCTCATCGACAAATTTCCGCCGCAGCTGGCTAAAGGCCACCGTCTCGCTCATCAGATTTTCGCCTCCTGCACCACCTGATTAAGGTGGCTGACAATTTCGGTCAGACGCGGATCGTTCTCCTGCGCTAACCAGCGCACCACTTCATGTTCGCCGACGCTGCGCAAGCGCAGGTAATCATCGGCAATCTGGCGGCCATAGCGGTAACCCGCGAGGCGACGTGCGGTGCGATCCACTTTCACCCGCAGCGGCTGCACCATAGTCGGATGCAGGATCTCTGCCGGTTGATCGTCCTGTTCGCCGGGCAGACGGGCATGAATTTTCTGCTCCAGCAGCCCCAGCGCCATAGCAAAACCATACAGCGTGGCGGCAGGCGTCGGCGGGCAGCCGGGAATATAGACATCCACCGGAACGATTTTATCCGTGCCGCCCCAGACACAGTACAGGTCGTGGAAGATACCACCGCTGTTACCGCATGCGCCGTAGGAGATACAGATTTTGGGATCCGGCGCAGATTGCCAGGCGCGCAGCGCCGGTGAACGCATCGCGCGGGTGACGGCGCCGGTAAACAGCAGAATGTCGGCGTGGCGCGGTGAAGGTACGACCTTAATGCCGAAGCGTTCTGCATCGAACAGCGGCGAAAGCGTCGCGAAAATCTCGATCTCACAGCCATTGCAGCCGCCGCAATCCACACGATAAACGTAAGCGGAGCGTTTGATTTTATTCAACAGCGAGGCTTTCATACTGGCGATGGATTCCTCCACCGTCATCGGCACCGGAATACCATCCGCATCACGCGGACCTATTAGCTGGCTCATTAGCTGGCCTCTCTCATATGGCGGGTCAATTCGACGCGGTCGGACGACACCAGGCATTTCTGGCGTTTGCAATCCGGGCAGGTCTCAAAGCTGGCGCGGTGCTGCTCTGCGCGGGTATCCCCGTTATGCGCCAGCAGCGCAATGGCGTAATCGATCTCTTTCTGCACCGCAAAAGGCCGCGCGCATTCGCGGCACTGGCACAGCTCGTAGCGCGACTGTTGCAGAAAATCGGCTTTGCTCCACACCGCCAGTTCGTACTCCTGAGAGAGCTTAATCGCCGCCGTTGGGCACACTTCTTCGCAGCGGGCGCAGAAAATGCAGCGCCCGAGATTAAACTGCCAGGCCAGTTCGCCGGTCGCAAGATCGGTTTCCACCGTCAGCGCGTTCGACGGGCAGGCATTGACGCACGCCGCGCAGCCAATGCACTGCTGCGGGTTGTGCTGCGGTTTGCCGCGGAAGTTTTTATCCACCGGCATCGGCGCAAGCGGATACGCGCTGGTTGCCGTCCCGGTTTTGATCACTTTTTTGATAAAGGTAAACATCGCTAGCGTTCTCCCACTATTTCAACGGCGAGTTTTTACGCTCGATCCCGTAACGCTCCAGCTCTTTGTACGGCACGACCTTGCTTTTCTTCTTGCGCACATCCACCACCGTCATGCGGTCGGTGCAGGAGTAGCAAGGATCGAGGCTGCCAATAATCAGCGGCGCATCAGAAACGGTGTTGCCGCGCAGCATATAGCGCAGCGTTGGCCAGTTGGCGTAGGTCGCCGCACGGCAACGCCAGCGATAGAGCTTCTGGTTGTCGCCGGTCATACTCCAGTGGATATCATCCCCACGCGGCGCTTCGGCAAAACCAAGGGCAAAGCGGTGCGGAATGTAGGTAAAGCCTTCAACCATCAGCGGGCCGCCGGGCAGATTATCCAGACCGAAATCGATCATGTTCAGCGCGGTCAGCACTTCGTTGATACGCACTTTCAGGCGGGAAATGACATCGCAACCCTGCTCGCTGTGCACGGTCATTGGCAACAGGCCGTAACCGGCAAACGGGTGATCGGCGCGGGTATCGCGGGCGTGACCGCTGGCGCGCACCATCGGGCCGACGTTACTGAAATCGCGGGCGATTTGCGGATCAAGACGGCCAATACCCACGGTGCGCTGCTCGATATTCGGCGTGCTCATCAGCACATCAACCAGCTCCATCACATCGCGGCGCATCTGCTGCGCCAGCGCGCGCGTCTGCACCATATCGTCTTTCAGCATGTCGCGGCGAATGCCACCGATCAGGTTCAGACCGTAGGTTTTACGCGCCCCGGTAAGAATTTCCGCCATCTTCATTGACGTTTCACGCACGCGGAAAAACTGCATAAACCCGGAGTCAAAACCGACAAAATGGCAAGCCAGACCGAGGTTTAACAGGTGCGAGTGCAGACGTTCCACCTCCAGCAGAATGGCACGGATCATCTGCGCGCGTTCCGGCACCACGATGCCCATCGCGTTCTCTACCGAGGTGGTGTAAGCGGTACTGTGGGCAAACCCACAGATGCCGCACACGCGATCCGAGAGAAAGGTGACTTCGTTGTAACCCATGCGGGTTTCCGCCAGTTTCTCCATCCCGCGATGCACATAGAACATGCGGTAGTCGGCATCGACAATATTCTCGCCATCCACAAACAGGCGGAAGTGGCCCGGTTCATCCGACGTAACGTGCAGCGGGCCAATCGGCACCACATTGTTTTTCTTGTCGCCCAGCTCGTTGATGAATTCATAAGTTTCCGCGTCGGTGGTCGGCGCGGGGCGCTGGCGATAATCCATGCTGTCTTTACGCAGCGGATAGAGTTCGTCCGGCCAGTCATCCGGCAGCACCAGGCGGCGCTCATCCGGCAAACCGACCGGCACCAGGCCATACATATCACGCACTTCGCGCTCGCCCCACACGGCCGCAGGCACGCGCGGCGTCACGGATGGATACTCCGGTTTCAGCGCATCGACTTCAACGCGCACCGTTATCCAGCATTTGACGCCCTGCTCCATCGACAGCACGTAGTAAACGGCAAAGTGACCGTTCAGCTTGCGCTCGTCGTTACCAAACAGCACCGACAGCCAGCCGCCCTGCTGGTAGTAAAGAAACTCCACCACCTCCGGCAGGTAGTTCACTTTCACGGTAAGGGTGATTTGGTCTTTGGTCTGCCACGCTTCATCCAGCACTACGCCGGGAAATTTCTCGTGCAGCGCAGCCAGATAGTGTTGACCGATTTTTTCTTCAGACATGCATAAACTCTCTTAATACGTCGCCAGTAAGGAGACGAACGCTAAAAAGGCAACGCCGAACCCGGCCCAGGTGACACGTGACGTGGCAGCAAAACGCAGGCGCGCCATGCTGTTTTCAAACAGGGCAATCACCAGTACGCCAACGATTAATTTCACTACCGCCACCACCAGCACCAGCAGCAGACCCGCCGCGCTGAAGCTGCTCATCTGCCCCCACGGCAGAAAGACGCCGACAAACATTTGCAGCACCACCAGCTGTTTTAAGCTGATCCCCCACTTCAGCAGCGCAAAGCCGCTGCCGCTGTACTCCGACAGCGGCCCTTCCTGCAACTCCTGCTCCGCTTCCGCAAGATCAAACGGCAGTTTGCCCATTTCGATAAAGGTGGCGAACGCGCAGGCGCAGAGCGCCAGAAACAGCGGGATTGAAGCCGCGCGCGGCCAGTGGTAAACGGTGTCGGTGATATGGCTGATATGAGTGGAACCTGCGACCAGAGCCGCCACCCACAAACCGAGCAGCAAAATCGGTTCAACCAGCACGCCCAGCATCGCTTCGCGGCTGGCGCCGATGCCGGTAAACGGGCTACCGGTATCCAGCCCGGCAATAGCAAAGAAGAAGCGAGCGATGGCGAACAGATAGATCAGGGTGATCAAATCGCCCAGCAAAGGCAGCGGCGAGTTAATGGTGATCACCGGCAAAGCCGTCGCAATGCTCAGCATCACGCCCACCATCACAAACGGCATCAGGCGAAACACCCAGCCGGACGCTGCAGGCGCAATACTCTGGCGGCCCAGCAATTTGACCAGGTCGCGGTACTCTTGCAGCACGCCAGGCCCACGGCGATTGTGCAACCGGGCGCGCGCCACGCGGCTGATACCGGACAGCAGCGGCGCAAAGGCAAACAGCACCAGCGCCTGCAATAACGCATACAGAAAATTCATCATCAGGCTCCTCGGGAAATCACCACAACCACCAGCACCGCCAGCTCAATCAGTGCCAGCCGACGAAACAGCAGCGGCGCCGCGTCGGTACGCCAGCCGGGCAGAATCAGCGTGGGCTCCAGCCATTTGCGCAGCTTCAACACCGGGGCAAATGCGGCTTTTACCGGCATGGCAAAACCGTGGGCGGTGATCACCATTGAGCCTTCATGATCGTAGCCGCAGACCCAGGCGCTTCCGCGGCTGCGGGACGGAAGACGATCGCCTTTAAACAGCACCATCAACAGCAGCGGCAGCAGTGGCATGGCAATCAGCAGCAGCGTGATCATCGGTTGCGACACCACCGTGTTCGCGGTGTGCAGCGGCAGCGGTACGGCGGCATACAGACGCGGCAGCAGCCACGGCGCAGCAACGCCGCCAATAACGCAGCAGAGTGCCAGTACGGCCACGCTTGCGGTCATCAGCCAAGGAATGGATTGCGGGTTTTCCGCCTGCGGGGTGCGCGGCGCGCCAAGGAAGGTGACGCCATAGACTTTCGCCATACACATCACCGCCAGCGCACCGGTTATCGCCAGGCCAACGGCCAGCAGCGGCCCAATCAGTTGCAGGACAAAGTGGCCGCTACCGCTCAGGCTGAAGAAGGATTGATAAATCACCCACTCACCGGCAAAGCCATTGAGCGGCGGCAGCGCCGCCATCGCCATCAGCCCGACCAGCATCGCCAGCGAGATAAGCGGCATTTTTTTGCCGATACCGCCCAGTTTTTCGATATCGCGATAGCCGGTGCCAAACCACAGCGCACCCGCGCCAAGAAACAGCGTGCTCTTAAACAGGCTGTGGTTGAAAAGGTGATACAGACCGCCAACCAGCCCCAGCGCCATCAGCGCCGGTTGCTGCAATGCCAGCCCGGTTACGCCCGCGCCAAGGCCAAGCAAAATGATGCCGATGTTTTCCAGCGTGTGATACGCCAGCAGGCGCTGAATATTGTGCTCCATCAGCGCATACAAACCGCCGACAAAGGCGGTGATCATGCCGAATACCAGCAGCACAACGCCCCACCACAGCGGCGGCTGGCCGCCCAGCAAGGAGAAACTGAGAATGCCGAACAGCCCGACTTTCATCACCACCGTAGAAAAGAGCGCGGCGGCCGGCGCTTGCGCGCTGGCATGCGCCTGCGGCGCCCAGGCGTGCAACGGAATAATCCCCGCCAGCAAACCAAAACCAATCACCCCCAGCAGCCAGACGCCACTGCTCAGTTGTTGCCCGCTAAGCTGAACAAAATCGAGCGTCTGATAACGCTGCCAGATAAACCAGCAGGCCAGCACCAGCAGCACCGTGCCAAGACGCCCCATGGCAAACCACAGCTTGCCAGAGGCGCTGCACCCGGTAAGAAACACCGCGCTCAGCGCCATGATTTCGCTCATCACGACCAGCTCGCCCAGATTCGCGGCGCAGACGGCGCACAGCGCGGCGGCCAGTAGCAAATTGATCAACAACCCGTTGGCTTTCACCGCGTCATGGCGGTGCCAGTGGATGTTATAGAGGCTGATAAGCAGGCCGCAGAGGCCGAAGGTGATCACCCACACGGCACGCAGGGGTGTGATCAGTAACGGGTACTGCAACAGCGTCAGGCTGCCGGAAACGGCATCAGCGCCCAGCAGCGACAACAACCCGGCGGCTGTCGCCATGGCGCTGCCGATTGCGCCGCCAAGACCGGCCAGCCAGCCGCTGAGAATTTTCGCCCGCGTAAACAGGTACGCCAGCGCAGCAGCGCAGATAAACACCGCCACCGCGCCGTTGAGCAAAGAGAGGATCGTCATTTTGCACTCCGGTTAAGCTGGGTAAACAGCGACAAATCGCCGTAGTCCGTATTCAGGGTCTGCTCGCGTTTGCGACGGCTGGCGCGGGCGATGTCGAGGTTATTGACCAGATGCAGCGCCTTGGTCGGGCACATCCGCACGCAGGCCGGGCCTTGATCATCGAAATGGCAGAGATCGCACTTCACGGCGATAGCCCGCACGCCAGGCACCCAGTCCAGCAGCGTACTGACGCGAGCAGGCGCAGGCGGCGCGGCGGGTGCGAGCGGCGAGTTAACGTTGGCCGGAATATCCAGCGGACGGCTACCGGCAAATTCGATAGCGCCAAACGGGCAGGCAATCGCGCACAGTTTGCAGCTTACGCACAGGCTTTCATTTAACTGCACCGCGCCATCGACGCGATTAATGGCATTTACCGGACAAACGCCCGCACAGGGCGCGTCTTCGCAGTGGTGGCACTGCTGCGGCGCGGATTCATGTTCATTACGCATCACACGCAGCCGCGGCATCGACTGCAAGCCATACGCGCGGTGCGTCTCCGCGCAGGCCGCCTCGCAGGTGTGGCAGCCGATACAGAGCGCCGGGTCGGCAATTACAAAACGGTTCACCAGCTAATCCTCAGGTGATTCACCCAGTCCGGGCGGTCATTTTTGACGAAATCAGTCGCACGACGTGTCACTTCGACACATCTCGACACCCAAACTCAGGCCAGCGCAGACGCGTGCGCGCTGCTGGCAAGAAGAGAGAGATTGATGGGGGTATCGTTTTCCACCGCCGCGTACAGGCTGTCGTAAACCGTGGCGATTTTTTCCAGATAGTGCTCCAGCACTTTTTCACGATCGTGGGTGCTGATAACGCCGTCCACTTTGCCGTCGCTGGTGAGCTGCGCCTTTGCAATCAAGCGTTTATCGCTGCCATCTTTATTGGCAATCGCATATTCGATGGTATGACCATTAAAGCCGCCGGTCAGAGAGACGGTGACCGTGAAGTGGCCGAACAGCTCAAAACAGAGCTGCTGCTCTGGCGCGCAACCTATGGCATGGTGCAGGCGCGCTTTTGACAGCGTGATCCCCTGAACCAGCGCGTTGCAGTAACTGCGCCACTCCTCCTGCAGGAGATGGTGTCGCCCGGCAATGTAATCTGCCTTTTCGCTAATTTCCCAAATCGTCATGTCTGCTTACCTGATTAATTGAAACAACGGCGGTAAAGCATCATCCATGCCAACATTTAATTTATTGATTATTAAAGGAATAAATAAAAATATTCGTTAATTTCGACGTGTCATCTCGACAGGTTCGACATCGTCACAGTGTCAAAATCACTCATGGCACTCTTATTGCATTAACGCGGCAACTCATAAGGAGGGATTATGCATGAGATCACTTTGTGCCAGCGGGCGCTGGAAATTATTGAACAACAGGCCACCGCGAGCGGCGCGCGTCGGGTTACCGGCGTCTGGTTAAAAGTGGGCGCATTTTCCTGTGTCGAAACCGAAGCTTTAACGTTTTGTTTTGATCTGGTGTGCCGTGGCAGCCTGGCTGAAGGTTGTACACTGCACATCGAACAACAGCAAGCGGAGTGCTGGTGCGAGTCTTGTCGGCAGTACGTCACGCTGCTCACCCAGCGTGTTCGCCGCTGCCCACAATGCCACAGCGACCAGTTGCAGATCGTTGCCGACGATGGAATGCAAATTCAGCGCCTGGAAATTGAGGAGTAAACAATGTGTACAACATGTGGTTGTCAGGACGGTAACCTTTATATCGAGGGTGACGAACATAACCCGCACTCTGCGTTTCGCAGCGCACCGTTCGCCCCTGCTGCGCGCCCTGCGCTAACTATAACACGCGTCAATACCCGAGAGTTCACCCCAACCCAATCGGGTAACGGCGATTTGCATTACGGTCACGGCGAAGCCGGCACCCACGCGCCGGGCATGAGCCAGCGCCGGATGCTGGAAGTGGAGATCGACGTACTGGATAAAAATAACCAGATCGCCGCCCGCAACCGCGCCCGCTTTGCCGCCCGCCAGCAACTGGTGCTGAACCTGGTCTCCAGCCCTGGCTCCGGCAAAACCACCCTGCTTACCGAAACCCTGCAGCGCCTGAATGCGCGCGTACCCTGCGCGGTGATCGAAGGGGATCAGCAAACCGTCAATGACGCCGCGCGTATTCGCGCCACCGGTACCCCGGCGATTCAGGTGAACACCGGCAAGGGTTGCCACCTGGATGCGCAGATGATTGCCGATGCTGCGCCGCGTCTGCCGCTCGACGATCGCGGCATTCTGTTTATTGAAAACGTTGGTAACCTGGTATGCCCGGCGGGCTTCGATCTGGGCGAACGCCATAAAGTGGCGGTACTGTCAGTGACTGAAGGGGAAGACAAGCCGCTGAAATATCCGCACATGTTCGCTGCCGCCTCGCTGATGCTGCTGAACAAAGTGGATCTGCTGCCGTACCTCAATTTCGATGTCGAACGCTGCATCGCCTACGCCCGTGAAGTGAACCCGCAGATTGAGATCCTGCTGGTTTCCGCCACCAAAGGTGACGGGATGGACGCCTGGCTCGACTGGCTGGAGACACAACGATGTGCATAGGCGTACCGGGGCAAATTTGCGCCATTGACGGCCTGCAAGCCAAAGTGGACGTCTGCGGCATTCAGCGCGACGTGGATTTAACCCTGGTCGGCAGCCATGATGAACACGGCCAGCCGCGTCTCGGCCAGTGGGTGCTGGTGCATGTCGGTTTTGCCATGAGCGTGATTAACGAAGCGGAGGCGCTGGATACGCTGGCGGCGCTGCAAAACATGTTCGATGTCGAGCCGGATGTCGGCGCGCTGCTCTACGGCGAGGAGAAATAATGCGTTTTGTCGACGAATATCGCGCCCCGGAACAGGTGATGCAACTGATTGCCCATCTGCGCGAACGGGCCTCTCATCTTAGCTATACCGCCGCGCGTCCGCTGCGCATTATGGAAGTGTGCGGCGGCCATACGCACGCCATCTTTAAATTCGGCCTCGATCAGTTACTGCCGGAAAACATCGAGTTTATCCACGGGCCGGGCTGCCCGGTGTGCGTGTTACCAATGGGGCGTATTGATACCTGCGTGGAGATCGCCAGCCATCCGGAAGTGATCTTCTGTACTTTCGGCGACGCCATTCGTGTACCGGGGAAAAAAGGCTCGCTGTTACAGGCGAAAGCGCGCGGTGCCGATGTGCGCATCGTCTATTCACCGATGGATGCGCTGGCGCTGGCGGAAAAAAATCCGCAGCGCAAAGTGGTGTTCTTCGGCCTCGGTTTCGAAACCACCATGCCCGCCACGGCCATTACGCTGCAACAGGCGAAAGCCCGCAACATCAATAACTTCTGGTTTTTCTGCCAGCACATTACGCTGATCCCTACGCTGCGCAGCCTGCTGGAGCAGCCGGATAACGGCATCGACGCTTTCCTTGCGCCCGGCCATGTCAGCATGGTGATCGGTACCGACGCGTACACCTTTATTGCCGAAGAATTTCGCCGCCCGCTGGTGGTTGCCGGGTTTGAACCACTGGATCTGTTGCAGGGCGTGGTAATGCTGGTGGAACAGAAAATCGCTGCGCAGAGCCGGGTGGAAAACCAGTACCGCCGTGTCGTGCCGGATGAAGGTAACCGGCTGGCGCAGGCTGCGATTGCCGATGTATTTGCCGTCAGCGGCGACAGCGAGTGGCGCGGGCTGGGGGTGATTGGCGAATCCGGTGTCCATCTGACGCAGGCTTATCAGCAGTTCGATGCCGAAGCGCACTTTCGCCCGGCCGCGCAGCAGGTGTATGACGATCCGCGCGCCCGCTGCGGCGATGTGCTGACCGGCCGCTGCAAACCGCACCAGTGCCCGCTGTTTGGCAACACCTGTAATCCGCAAAGCGCCTTTGGTGCGCTGATGGTCTCCTCAGAAGGAGCCTGCGCAGCCTGGTATCAGTATCGCGCTCAGGAGTGTGAAGTATGAATGAAGTCCAACTCGCCCACGGCAGCGGCGGCCAGGCGATGCAACAGCTTATCAGCCAGCTCTTTATGGAGGCGTTTGCCAACCCGTGGCTGGCCGAGCAGGAAGATCAGGCGCGGCTGGATCTGGCCGCGCTGGCTGCCAGCGGCGACAGGCTGGCATTCTCCACCGACAGCTATGTGATCGATCCGCTGTTCTTTCCCGGCGGCAATATTGGCAAGCTGGCGGTGTGCGGCACCGCCAACGACATCGCCGTCAGTGGCGCGACACCGCGCTATCTCTCTTGCGGGTTTATCCTTGAAGAAGGCCTGCCGATGGCGACGCTGAAAACCGTCGTCGACAGCATGGCCGCCACCGCCCGCGCGGCCGATATCGCGATTGTGACCGGCGATACCAAAGTGGTGCAGCGCGGCGCGGCGGATAAGCTATTTATCAATACCGCCGGGATTGGCGCGATTCCACGTTCGATTCGCTGGGCGGCGCAGTCGCTGCAACCGGGCGATGTACTGCTGGCAAGCGGTACGCTGGGCGATCACGGCGCAACGATTCTTAACTTGCGCGAAGGGCTGGGGCTGGACGGCGAGTTGTCCAGCGATTGCGCGGTGCTGACGCCGTTAATCGCCACCCTGCACGATCTTCCCGGCGTGAAAGCGCTGCGCGATGCCACGCGCGGCGGCGTGAATGCGGTGGTGCATGAGTTTGCCGCAGCCTGCGGCTTCGGTATCGAGCTCAACGAAGCCGCGTTACCGGTGAAACCGGCGGTGCGCGGCGTTTGCGAGTTACTGGGGCTGGAAGCGCTGAACTTTGCCAACGAAGGCAAACTGGTGATTGCCGTACAGCGCGAGGCCGCAGAGCAGGCGCTGTCACGTTTACGCGCCCACCCGCTTGGCGCGGATGCCGCTATCATTGGTGAAGTTGTTGAACGTCAGGGCGTACGCCTGGCGGGGCTGTACGGCGTTAAACGCCTGTTAGATTTACCCCACGCGGAACCGTTACCGCGTATTTGCTAATTTTTTGTTTTTTATTATTTTTTCACACCTGCGAGTGTGTTCCTGGATGAGCAATATGTCGTATACACCGATGAGCGATCTCGGACAACAGGGGTTGTTCGATATCACCCGTGTTTTG
This sequence comes from Kosakonia sp. MH5, assembly GCF_009935945.1. NCBI lineage: Bacteria > Pseudomonadati > Pseudomonadota > Gammaproteobacteria > Enterobacterales > Enterobacteriaceae > Kosakonia > Kosakonia sp. MH5. The sequence goes on from NZ_QODH01000011.1 coordinate 55,959, forward strand.
TTACAACAGCCGGATATGGCGTTACTCAGCGAAACGCTGGCCCGGCTGACCCGCCAGGCGGCACTCGCGGATAGCGCGGCGATTGTGCTGTGGCATGCAGACAGCCACAGCGCCAGCCGCTACGCCGTCAACGCCCCTGCAAACAACGCAACTTATGAGGATCATTTACTGCTGGCGAGTGGGCCGGTCAGGCACATTCTTTCCCACCCGCAGGCGCTCTATTGCAGCGCAGCCACGTTTGCGGAAACCTGGCCGGCGCTGACGCAGAACCGGCTCTATCCGCCGTTTGCGCACTACTGCCTGCTGCCGCTGGCGGCGGAGGGGCAAATTTTCGGCGGCTGCGAATTTTTTCGCCACGACGGGCAACCGTGGAGCGATAAAGAGAGCGAACGCCTGCACACCCTGGCGCAAATCGTCGCCGTGGTCGCCGAGCAGCTCCAGAGCCGCGACAGCCAGACGCCGGATTACCAATTATTGTGCCAGGAGCGGGACGATTTTCGCATTCTGGTAGCCATCACCAATGCGGTGCTCTCGCGGCTGCATATGGACGAGCTGGTCAGCGAAGTGGCGAAAGAGATCCACTACTATTTCGGCATCGATGCTATCAGCCTGGTGCTACGCGGCAGCCGCAAAGGCAAGCTGACTATCTATTCGACGCACTACAAAGATGAACTGAATCCGAAGCATGAGATTCAGGAAGCCGACGAAGAGGGAACGCTGACCGAACGGGTGTTCCGCAGCAAAGAGATGCTGCTGCTCAATCTGCACGAGCGCGACAAACTCGCGCCCTACGAGCGAATGTTGTTTGAAACCTGGGGCAATCAAATCCAGACGCTGTGCCTGCTGCCGCTGATGTCCGGCAAAAATCTGCTCGGCGTGCTGAAACTGGCGCAGTGCCAGAAAGAGGTGTTTACCCAGGCGAATCTCAAGCTGCTGCGCCAGATTGCCGAACGCATCGCCATTGCCGTGGATAACGCGCTGGCGTACCAGGAAATTCACCGCCTGAAGGAGCGGCTGGTGGATGAAAACCTGGCACTGACCGAGCAGCTAAATAATGTCGATAGCGAGTTTGGCGAGATCATCGGCCGCAGCCAGGCGATGTTCAGCGTGCTGAAACAGGTTGAGATGGTGGCGCAAAGTAACAGCACGGTGCTGATCCTCGGCGAAACGGGCACCGGCAAGGAGCTGATTGCCCGTGCGATCCATAACCTCAGCGATCGCAACAGCCGCAGAATGGTGAAGATGAACTGCGCCGCCATGCCTGCCGGGCTGCTGGAAAGCGATCTCTTTGGCCATGAGCGCGGCGCGTTTACCGGTGCCAGTACCCAGCGAATTGGCCGCTTCGAGCTGGCGGATAAAAGCTCGCTGTTTCTTGATGAAGTGGGCGATATGCCGCTGGAGCTACAACCGAAGCTGCTGCGCGTATTGCAGGAGCAGGAGTTCGAGCGGCTCGGCAGTAATAAACTGATCCAGACCGATGTGCGGCTGATCGCCGCCACCAACCGCGATCTGAAACAGATGGTCGCCGATCGGGAGTTCCGCAGCGATCTTTACTACCGGCTCAATGTCTTCCCGATTCATCTGCCGCCGCTGCGCGAACGGCCGGAAGACATTCCGCTGCTGGTGAAAGCCTTCACCTTCAAAATTGCCCGCAAAATGGGCCGCAGCATCGACAGTATTCCGGCGGAAACCTTACGCGTGCTGAGCTCCATGGAGTGGCCGGGCAACGTGCGCGAGCTGGAGAACGTCATCGAACGGGCGGTACTGCTGACGCACGGTAATGTGCTGCAACTTTCGCTGCCGGAAATCACCGTTCCGCCTCAGCCCGTAGCGGAGCCTGCTGAAGTGGCTCGCGAAGGCGAAGATGAGTACCAGCTGATTGTTCGTGTGCTGCGCGAAACCAACGGTGTGGTCGCCGGGCCAAAAGGCGCAGCGCAGCGGCTGGGACTTAAACGCACCACCCTGCTTTCGCGCATGAAACGTTTAGGTATCAATAAAGACGCACTATGTTAAGCTGGAAAAATATTCAACATATCCATACATAATGGAGGGTCTATGGCAGTTTCAGCGCGAAATCAATTAACAGGCAAGGTCAGTGCAACCTCTCACGGTGCCGTGAATGATGAAGTGGAACTCACTCTCGACGGCGGCGCAACGCTGGTGGCGATTGTCACCAGCAGCAGCCAGGCGGCGCTGGGGCTGACACCAGGCAAAGAGGCTATCGCGCTGATCAAAGCGCCGTGGGTGACGCTAGCGACCGAAGATAGCGGGTTGAAGTTCTCCGCCCGCAATCAGTTCGCCGGGAAAGTCACTTCGGTGACCGAAGGCGCGGTCAATGCCACGGTGCATGTGCAGACCGATGCCGGGTTTGAGCTGGTGGCGGTGGTGACCAATGAAAGCGTGCAGGATTTGCAGTTGGACAGCGGTAAACGCGTGATTGCGCTGATTAAGGCGTCGGCGATTTTGATCGCTACGCGCGCCTGAGTGCAGCCGCAGTTGCAGGCCGGATAAGGCGAAGCTGCCATCCGGCCTGCACCGCTGGTGAACGAAATAATTCCACGATCTTCCAAAAACGCCGGACGGCAACTCAACCTATTTCCGCCGATACTTCTCCGGCAGCTCTGGCACCGGGCGTTTATCGTCAATCAAATGGCGTACCGTCAGCACCGGATGCCGCCATAACATACGCGGCCCCGCCCAGCGCATAATCTGCTTCATCTCTTCACGCTTTGCGGGCTGGTAACAGTGCACCGGGCACTGCTTACAGGCCGGTTTTTCTTCGCCGAACACGCACTTATCCAGCCGTTTTTCCGCATAAGCGAACAAATTCACATAGTGCGACTCGCTGCTAACCGCATCCGCGCAGGCACGCTGATAGAGCGCGATCATTTTGCGGATGGTCAGTTTCTCCCGCAGGATCCGTGGACCAGACATACACAATACCCATCAATTAAGATGCATTAATAATACATCTTAATATAACTCCGTTGCACCTCATTAGTGCACTTTCTGCGCAATCATGGGGGCCTCTTCCCCGGCCCTGCGCTGCAGTGCGCGTGAACGCCCGCCTGCAAGAGTGGCGCGTTTCTTGCGTAACTGACTGTTTACCCGAGGAGACGTTTTCCCATTCATTTCACAAGGTATCGCTATGGAATTGAAATGGTTCGAAGATTTTCTCAGTGTCGCCCGCAGTCTTAGCTTCACGCGCGCCGCCGATGAGCGGCACATCACCCAGTCCGCCCTTAGCCGTCGCATCCGCTAACTGGAAGAGTGGCTTGGCGTCCCGCTGTTCGATCGCAAAACCTATCCGGTCACGCTGACGCCGGAGGGCGAAGCCTTTCACGCCACCGCCAGCGAAACCGTGTTCGCCATGACCCATCTGCGTAACGATCTCAACCAGCGCTTTCGTTCCCGCACGGCGGTGTTGCGCTTTGCCATGCTCAATACCCTGTCGCTGACCTTTTTCCCGGACTGGATCCAGCGCCTGAACCTGCAACACCAGCTTGGATATATCCGCATGTGCAACTCCAAGCCGAGCTTTGTCGAGCACATCGCCACTCTGCACAGCGGCGAAACCGATTTTCTGCTTACCTACGCCCACGATGCAGTGTCGCTGATCCGCCAGCTTGCGCCTTACCCGATGATCCATTTAGGCCGCGAATGGGCGATTCCGGTCTGCCGACCGGACAGCGGCGGGCAGCCGCTTTACCCCATCAACCCCAATGGACGTCCGATTCCGTGGCTGAGCTACGGCAGCCACTCCTTTTTCGCCCATGCGTTGGCGCAAATGCTGAGCGAACGCCCGTTGCCGCTGGAAGCCGTGTATGAAAACGGCATGTCGGCCAACCTGAAAGCGATGACGCTGGCGGGCGGCGGCGTTGCCTGGCTGCCGCTGAGCCTTGTTCATGAGGAGTTGTCAAACGGCACGCTGGTGCGCGCCGGCAGCAGCGACCAGGAGATCAAACTGGCGATCCGTCTCTATCGCCAGCCGGTGCTGCGCAACCCGCAAGCGGAACAACTTTGGCAGTTGATCCAGCAGAGCGAAACCGCCCATGCCGCCTGATGGCGGCAGACTATGCAAGAACGGAATAGCCAGTGTGAATTGCTCATTGGCCTTTTACGAACCGTTGCCCTCATTCTGGTGGTACAGCGACGTTAACGCGTGCGCATTATGCCGACCAACCAAACTGGGGAGTATCATGGAAAACAAAGCGTTAGTCTGGAAGTGGGTAGAGAACTATCAGCACGATTTCTGCGATCTCAGCGATCGTGTATGGGGTACACCAGAGATCTGCTACACCGAATACCGCTCGGTGGCCGAACATACCGCCATGCTAAAAACGCAAGGTTTCCGCGTCACTGAAAACGTCGCCGGTATTCCTACCGCCGTAATGGGCGAAGCGGGAAGCGGCGGGCCGATCATCGCTTTCCTAGGTGAATACGATGCATTGCCTGGTCTGAGCCAGGCCTCCGGCGTCGCGCACTACTCGCCGCTGCCGGGCAACGGTCATGGACACGGTTGCGGGCATAATCTGCTCGGCTCCGGCGCCATGCTGGCAGCCACCGCGCTGAAAGCCTGGCTGGAAGAGACCGGCACGCCGGGCCGAGTACGTTACTACGGTTGTCCGGCGGAAGAAGGCGGCGCGGCGAAATCCTTTATGGCGCGCGCCGGAGCTTTCGATGGTGTTGATGTGGCGATCACCTGGCATCCCAGCGCACATCATGAAGTGGCGAAACCGCTGTCGCTGGCCAATACCCGCATGGATTTCTTCTTCACTGGCCGCTCCTCCCACGCCGCCGCCTCCCCACATTTAGGCCGCAGCGCGCTCGACGCCGCAGAATTGATGAACGTGGGCGTCCAGTTTCTGCGTGAGCATGTACCGCAGGATTCCCGCATCCATTACGCGATGCTCGATTCCGGCGGCATTGCGCCAAACGTGGTGCAGGCGAAAGCAGCGGTGCGCTACGCCATTCGCGCGCGCGATGTCCACGCCATGTTTGAACTGAACGAACGCGTAAAACGTGTGGCGCAGGGCGCTGCGCTGATGACCGACACCAAAGTGGAGATCAGCATCATGAGCGCCGTCTCTAACCTGCTCGGCAACCGTCCGCTGGAAGAGGCGATGCAGCGCAATCTGGAAAGCCTTGGTACGGTGCCGTTCGACGATGCCGACATGGCCTTTGCCGCTGAAATCCAGGGCACGCTCTCCGAAGAGGAGATTGCCAGTTGCTATCGCAAAACCGGGATTAAACCCGCAAACCCGAAACCGCTCAGCGACTACATCATCCCGCTGGATACCCACGGCGAAGTGATGATTGGCTCCACCGACGTCGGCGATGTCAGTTGGGTGCTGCCGACCGTGCAGGCGCATATTCCCACCATGGCGATTGGCACGCCGGGCCACTCCTGGCAACTCACCGCACAGGGCAAGATGCCTGCCGCCCATAAAGGCCTTTCCCATGTGGCGAAAGTGATGGCTGCCACTGCCGTCGATGTGTTGACCGACAAGGTACTACTGGCGCAAGTGAAAAAAGCGCACTTCGAGCAGGTGAGCGAAAAACCGTATCACTGCCCTATCCCGGAAGAGGTGATGCCGCCCATCCAGCCACGCCCGGCCACGTTATAAGGATATCCGACATGAAATTCACCCCGATTGCCGTAGCCATGGCGCTGACCAGCGCCGTCAGCCTTCATGCTCAGGCCGCCACGCCGCCGGATTCACTGGTGATGGCATGGAATATTGACGCCATCAGCACCTGGGACCCGGCGCAGATTGGCGAAGTGGTGACCAGCGAAATCTACGCCAACACCTGCGATGCGCTGGTCGATTTTGATGTGAAAGATGAGAAGAAACTGACCCCGGCCATGGCGAAAAGCTGGGATGTCTCGCCGGACCGCAAGACCCTCACTTTCCATTTGCAGGACAACCTGAAGTTCCCGGACGGCACGCCCGCCAGCGCAGGCGATCTGGCGTGGTCCATGCAGCGGGTGGTGAAACTCGGTTACGGTAACGCCGCGCAAATCACCGAATATGGCTTTAACAAAGAGAATGTCGACAGCCGCATTATCGCGCCGGACGACAAAACGCTGGTGATGACGCTGGATAAACCCTACCCCACCAGCCTCGTTTTACAGGCAATCGCCGCCAATAACGTCTCGTCGCTGCTCAACCGCAAAGTGGTGGAAAAAGAGGCCGTGGAGGGCGATTTCGGCCACAAATACCTCACCACGCATACTGCCTGCGTTGGCCCGTATCAACTGGTGCGCTGGAACGCCGGTGAAGGCGTGATGTTGCAGGCCACCGATCACTACTGGGGCAAAGCGCCGGTACTGAAACGTGTACTGATCCGCCACGTTGCCGAAACCGGCACGCAGCGCCTGCTGTTGACGCAGGGTGATGTGGATATTGCCCGCGATCTGTCGGCTGATGATCTGAAAACCCTGGATCAAGGCGGCAAAGTCAGGGTGGACAAAGTCCTGAAACCGCAGCTCTTTTTCTGGACCTTCAACAACGAAGATCCAATCTTCAAAAATGAAAAAGTGCGCCTCGCCATGCGCTATCTGATCGACTACGACGGCTTAGGCAAAAGCGTGATGCCTTACCTCGGTGTACCGCGCGCGAGCTTTGTGCAGCTTGGCGCGTTCGGCGCGCTGGACGAAAAGGAAGGCCAGCCGTTCAAACTCGATCTGGCGAAAGCCAAACAGCTACTCACCGAAGCCGGTTACCCAAATGGTTTTAGCGCGTCGGTCATTTTCGGCACCCTTGCCCACTCCGCGCCCATCGCGCAAAGCATTCAGCAGAATGCCTCGAAAATCGGCGTCAAGCTGACGCTGGAGCGCATGGCGAACGCCCAGTTGTTTAGCCGGGCGCGCGGACGAGAATTCCAGAGCGCGATGATGGCCTGGCAAACCTCCGTGCCGGATGCCTACGGCAACGCCTCAAGGCTGGTGTTTAACCCGGATAACCGCAAAGAGGCTCGCGCCACGCAGTATCCGAGCTGGCGCGCCGCTTACTACGACCCGCAGATGAACCAGAAAGTGGAAGCCGCCCTGCTGGAGCCGGATGACGCCAAACGCAGTGAGATGTATGCCGCATTGCAGAAAAAGGTCATGGAAAAAGGACCGATGGCGATCATGTTCCAGATGTACAACAGCGCGGGCATTAGCCCGGCGGTGAAGAACTGGACGTGGAACGGTTTTCGCGTCTGGTACGGTGACGCAAGTAAGTAATGGAGGTTGCTGATGTCTCAGGTTATTGCACCGACCACAACCGATAACGCTCCGCCGCCGTGGATGCGCCTGACAGGCCGTATCTTCCGGGGAGCCCTTTCCATCTGCTGTACGCTGCTGGGGCTGGCGGCGCTGACCTTCTTTATCGGTCGGCTGCTGCCTATCGACCCGGTAGTGGCGGTGATTGGCGATAACGCCAGCCACGAAGCCTACGAGAAGATGTATGCACAACTCGGGCTGAATCAGCCGCTGTGGAAACAGTTTGTCGATTATGTCTGGCAGTTGCTGCACCTGGATTTCGGCACCGCGCTGACCACCAGCCAGCCTGTGGCGCAGGATATCGCCCGCGTCTTTCCGGCAACGCTGGAACTGGCCACGGTGGCGGCGATAATTGGCGTCGGCCTCGGCATTCCCGCCGGGGTTTTCGCCGCAATGTATCGCAACTCGTGGTTTGATCACCTGATCCGTTTTGTCGGTTTGCTGAGTTACTCCACGCCGCACTTCTGGCTGGGGTTAATGGGGCTGCTGCTGTTTTACGCCACCCTTGGCTGGATCGGTGGTCCGGGGCGCATCGACTTTATCTACGAATTCGAGCTACACCCGGTCACCGGATTCTGGCTACTGGATAGCGCCCTGAGCGGCAACTGGGCGGTATTCAAAAACGTCTTCAGCCACATCATTCTGCCCGCCTCGATCCTCGGGCTGAGCGCGCTGGCGTATATCAGCCGCATGACCCGCAGTTTTATGATCGAGCAGCTTTCCCAGGAGTACATCATCACTGCCCGCGTCAAAGGTTTGTCCTGGGCGCGCTGCGTCTGGGTACACGCGTTTCGCAATATTGCCGTGCCGGTGCTGACCGTGGTGGCGCTCTCCTGGGCGTGGCTGCTGGAAGGGGCGGTATTGACGGAAACCGTCTTCGCCTGGCCCGGTTTTGGCCGCTACCTGACCAACGCTCTGCTGGCGGGCGATATGAATGCCGTGGTCGGCTGCACCCTGCTGACCGGCGCGATTTTTGTCGCCCTTAACCTGCTGTGCGATCTGCTGTACCGCATCTTCGATCCGCGCACGCGACGGGAGGAGCAATGACCGATTCGACCAAATACCTGCGCGCCCATCCGCGCCAGGGGCTGCGCGCATGGCTGCGCGATCCGGCGCCGCAAACCCCGTTGCAAGCCAGAGTGCAGCTTAGCTGGATCCAGTGGCGACGTTTTTGCGCCAACCACTCTGCGCTGTTTGGCCTGCTGGTGCTGCTGATCATTGTTGCCGCCGCGCTGTTTGCGCCGTGGCTGGCAAACCACGATATCTACGCGCAAAACCTGGCGCTGCGCCTGCAACCCCCGAGTGCGGAGCACTGGCTCGGCACCGATGAACTGGGGCGCGACATCTTTAGCCGCCTGCTGTATGGCGCGCGCATCACGCTCTATATCACCGGGTTGACGGCGCTGATTATCACCCCGCTCGGGCTGGTGATTGGCGCCACGGCGGGCTATCTCGGCGGGCGCGTCGATACGCTGCTGATGCGGCTGGTGGATATCTTTCTTGCCTTCCCTAGCCTGATCCTCGCACTGGCGTTTGTCGCTGCCCTCGGCCCCGGCATTGAGAACGCGATTATCGCCATTTCCCTCTCCGCCTGGCCGCCGATTGCCCGCCTGGCACGCGCTGAAACGCTGGCTATCCGCAAGATGGATTACATCGCCGCGGTGCGCTTACAGGGCGCATCGGCGTGGCACATCATTTTGCGCCACGTGATGCCAATGTGCCTGCCGTCGGTGGTAGTGCGCGTCACGCTCAATATGGCGGCGATTATTCTCACCGCCGCCGGGCTTGGCTTTCTTGGCCTTGGTGCGCAAGCACCCAGCCCGGAATGGGGCGCGATGCTGGCCTCCGGGCGCGAATTTATGCTGAACAATGGCTGGATTGCCGCCATTCCCGGTTTAGCGATTTTGTTTACCAGCCTGGCCTTTAACCTGCTCGGCGATGGCCTGCGCGATGTAATGGATATCCGCCATGAATAATCCACTGCTGGAAGTAGAAAACCTCAGCATCCTGTTTAAAGGGGCGCACGAAGATAACCTCGCGGTGCGCGACGTGAGCTTTCAGGTAGGGCGGGAAAAGGTTGCGATTGTCGGCGAATCCGGTTCGGGGAAATCACAGACCTGCCGTGCCCTGCTGAAGCTGACGCCGAAAATCGGCCAGGTGCGGGCCGCTAAAATGCGTTTCGGTGAGTTCGATCTGCTGAACGCCAGCGAACGGCAAATGCGCACTATTCGCGGCAACCGCATTTCGATGATCCTGCAAGACCCGCGCTTTTCGCTGAATCCGTTAATGCGCATTGGCGATCAGGTGGCGGAAGCCTGGCGTTTACACCGTCGCGTCAGCAAAGAGGAAGCCCGCGCCCGCGCGCTGGAGATGCTGGAGTCGGTGCATATTCGCGAGGTGGCGAAAGTCGCCCGCCTCTACCCGCACGAAATCTCTGGCGGTATGGGGCAGCGGGTGATGATCGCCATGATGCTGATCCCGGAACCGGATCTGATCATCGCCGACGAACCAACCTCGGCGCTGGATGTCACGGTGCGCCGCCAGGTGCTCAGCATTCTTGATGAGCAACTGCAACGCCGCCAGACCGGGCTGCTGTTTATCACTCATGATTTAAACCTGGTGTCGCGTTTCTGCGACCGGGTGCTGGTGATGTACGCCGGGCGCATTGTCGAAGAGATCCGTGCCAGCGAACTTGACCAGGCCTGCCATCCCTATACTCAGGCGCTGCTCGCCAGCCAGCCCCGGCTGCGCGAACCGGTAGAAACGCTGCGCGTGCCGACGCGCGATCCCGCCTGGCTCAACGGCCCCAGTTACCGCAATGGAGTAGCCCAATGAACCCGATCCCGACAACCGAACGCGCCGTTGAAATGGTCAATCTCGCCATCGCTTTTGGTCAGGGCAACCAGCACCGCCAGGTGGTGAACGATGTCAGCCTGATGCTGGCGCGCGGTGAAAGTTACGGCCTGATTGGAGAATCCGGCTGTGGAAAATCCACCATTCTGCGGGCGCTGGCCGGGCTAAACCCGGACTATCACGGCCATATTTTGTTTAATAACCGTGAACAACAGCCGCACCGCGACAAAGCCTTTTACCGTCAGGTGCAGATGGTTTTTCAGGATCCGTATGCCTCGCTGCACCCGCGAAAAATGGTGTGGGCCAGCCTGCGCGAGCCGCTAAAACTGCACGATATGGATCGGCACGAAGCGCGGATCAGCGAGGTGCTGCATGCAGTCGGCCTCTCTGACGCTTTTCGCTACCGCTATCCGCACCAGCTCTCCGGCGGCCAGCGCCAGCGCGTGGCGATTGCCCGCGCGTTGATCCTCGAACCGTCGGTTCTGCTGCTTGATGAGCCTACTTCCGCGCTGGATGTTTCTGTCCAGGCGGAGATCCTCAACTTACTCAGCCGCATGCGCCAGCAGCGCAACCTGACCTACCTTTTGGTCACCCACGATTTGGCGGTGGTTACCCACCTTTGCGAACGCATTGGCGTGATGTATCAGGGGAAATTGCTGGAAGAGATTAGTGCGGCGCGTTTACGAAAGGGCGACGCGCAAGAAACCTATACCCGTGAGTTTCTCGCGGCGAGTGAAGCATAAGCGCCATCTGGCGTCGGAAGGAGTTGGCATCATGACACTGATCGAAACGCTGGCGCGCTGGTGCGCCGCACCGCAGCCCTTTAGCGAGCGGGCAAAAACGCTGGCGCGCGAAGCCATTACCGATACGCTGGCCTGCATGGTCGCCGGGCAGAATGACTTTTCCACCCGCGCGGTAAGCGAGGCGTGGCACGATTCGCCGCGCAGTGCCGCACAGGCGGCGCTGGTGAACGCCACCGCTGCGCACGCCATCGACTATGACGATAATTTTACGCCGGGCATGAGCCACGCTTCCGCCGTACTGCTTCCGGCTCTGTTACCGGTGGCGCTGGCGCAGAACAGCAGCGGCGCGGAGCTGATTGCCGCTTATCTGGTGGGTTTGCAGGCGCAGGCGTTTATTGGTGAAGCGACCGGTTACGGCCATTACACCGCCGGATGGCACGGCACATCGACCATTGGCTGCATCGGTAGCGCCGCAGGCGTGGCAGCGCTGATGGGGCAAGATGCGCCAGGCATTGCCCGCACGCTGAGCATAGCGGTCAGCATGGCCAGCGGCGTAAAAGGCCAGTTCGGCACGCCGCTCAAACCGTTTCATGCTGGTATGGCCGCGCGTAACGCCGTTGAAGCCGCAACCCTTGCCCGCACGGGGATGCACGGCAGGCTGGATATTTTTGAATGCCCGCAGGGTTTTGCCGAACTCTATGCCGGAACGTTAAGCCAGCCGGGCTGGCTTAACGACCGCCAGCATGTGATTGAGCGCGTCGGCGTCATGCCGAAAAAACACCCCTGTTGCGGCTCGACGCACCGCATTCTGGATGCAATTGCCGATTTGCAGGCGCAACAGCTCTTCCATACCGATGAAGTTGAACAGGTGCACTGCCAGGTGGGCATTGCCAACTGGCGCAACCTGGCGTACCCGCAACCCGCTGACGAAATGCAGGCGCGGTTTTCCATGCCTTACTGCGTGGCGGTGATGCTGGAAAAAGGGGCGCTCAGCGTTTCGGATTTCACGCCGCAGGCCGTTGCTGCGCAGAGCGATGCGCAGAAACTGGCGCGTATTACCATGAGCCACTGGACAGCAGAGCAGGAAAACGAAAACGCCGCGCTGCCGCATACGCTGACAGTAACGCTTAAAGATGGCCGCACGCTTCGCCACTCGCGCTGGCAGGCAAAAGGTGTGCTGGAAGAACCGTTCAGCGAGGCGGAACGGCAGGCGAAATTCCTCGATTGCTGCGCGCATCTGCCCGATGCGCAGGCGCTTTACCAGCAATTAGCGGATCTGGAACAAACGCGTGATATCGGTTTTCTGCGCCGGATGATGGTCACCAGCCGCCCTTCGCTACCGGGTGATGCATAAGCCAGCATCGCCCTGCGGTTGCCGGGTTCCGCTGAGCTTTGCCAGACTGCTGGTGATGATAAACCGCCGCCGTAAACCACTAATAGACATCCCGCAGGTAGCGTTTCTCGCGCGCCAGTGCCGCCACCCAGTCGCTGGCCTCATCGGCGCGCATGCCGCCAAAGGTTTGCACCACCTGCTTTAACGCCGCGTCGACATCTTTCGCCATCTGGCTGGCATCGCCGCAGACATAAAAACAGGCGCCGTCGCACAGCCAGCGCCACAGCTCAGCCCCCTCTTCCACCATGCGGTGCTGCACGTAGATTTTTTCCGCCTGATCGCGGGAAAACGCCGTGCTCAGGCGGTGCAGAACGCCGCCGCGCTGCCAAGCTTCCAGCTCCTCCTGATACCAGAAATCCGTTGCCGCATGCTGCTCGCCAAAGAACAGCCAGTTGCGGCCCGGCGCAGCGGTGGCCTGCCGTTCCTGTAAGAAGCCGCGAAACGGCGCGATACCGGTGCCCGCGCCAACCATAATCACCGGCGTTTGCGGGTTGGCGGGCAGACGGAAGTGCGGCGACGAGTGAATAAATACTGCCGCGCTGGTCGCCCGGTCGGCGAGAAACGTTGAGCAGACGCCACCGCGCTGATTCCCTTCACCATAACGCACCGTCGCGACCGTCAGCGCTACCTGCTGCGGCGAAACCTTTGGGCTGGAAGAAATGGAGTAGAAGCGCGGCTGTAAACGGCGCAGCACCGACAACCACGTCTGCGCCGACGCGCGAACCGGGGACATCTGCAGCAGATCGCTAAGCTGGCGTCCCCACAGCCACTGCGATAATTCCCCGGTGTTGTCGAGCTGCGTTTTTAACGCCGCGTTGCCGGTCTGTTCGCAGACAAACCGCATGATGTCCGGAGTAATGCGCGTGATATCCATCTCGTTGGTCAGCGCTTCACGCAACGTCATTTCGCCTTTATCGCTCAGTTGTACCAGCGTTTGCGCATCCAGTTCCAGCAGACGCAACACCTTATCAACCTGTTGCGGGCAGTTGATCGGCCAGACGCCGAGCGCATCGCCCGCCTCATAATGCATGCCGCTGCCTTGCAGATCAAAAACCACCTGGCGGATCTCTTTTTGCGCCACCGACGCGTTCAGCCGCTGATTGACTACCAGCGGAACAGTTAACGGCTGATGGCGGCTAAAGCCGGGCTTTGGTTGCGTTTCGCTGGTTTCCGCGATGACCTCACCGAGCAGCGCGCGCTGCACCGCATTCAGCCACTGCTGCGCTGGCGCATTATCGCCAGCATCGCATTCATGGCGCGCCACCAGCCGCTGCGCGCCCAGCGCTGCCAGCCGGGCATCAAGCTTGCGGCCAAAGCCGCAAAACCGATCGTAGCTGGCATCGCCAAAGGCGAGTACTGAAAATGCCGTCCCGGTGAGTTCAGGCGCGCTGTCGCTTTCCAGCGCTGTCCAGAGCGCCGCGCCATTGTCCGGCGGATCGCCATCGCCGAAGGTACTGGCAACCAGTAATACGTGCGAGGCGGCGGCAATATCGGCCACGCCGACGCTCTCCATTCCCCGCAGTTTTACCGCCTGCCCGGCATCGAGAAAATGCCCGGCGCAGCGGCGGGCAAAGGCCTGCGCATTGCCGGTCATTGACGCCCACAGCACCAGCAGCACGCCCGGCGTGGCTTGCGCGGTTACGGCGTTTTTTTCGCTCATCACCGGCTGCTGCGCGCTGCGCGTCAGCGCGACGGCGGCATGTTTCAGTTCCGGTTGCAGTGAAATGGGATCGACGGCGTCGCTGGTCACCGCATTGATTGCCAGCCTGTCGCCAAACAGATCGTTCCAGTGAAACGGCGCGAAACAGGTGCCGGGGCTGACCCGATCGGTGATCACCGCAGGCAGCGTCGCCAGCCCGCGCCGGGAGCGAATATCCACCAGCTCGCCCGCGCGGATGTTAAGCCGTTCGGCATCCTGTGGTGCGATTTCAACAAACGGACCAGGGTTGAGCTGATTGAGCATCGGGATCTTCCCGGTTTTCGTCAGGGTGTGCCACTGGTGCTGGACGCGCCCGGTATTCAGCACCAACGGAAATTCGTCATCCGGCATCTCCACGGGTGCCAGATCCGGGCGGGCGAAGAATTGCGCCTTGCCGCTGGCGGTGGCGAAACGCACCCGCGCCGTGGCGCAGTGCTGCAGATAACGAATCGGGTGGCGTTGCTGTGTGTCATCCGGCGGGCACGGCCATTGCAACGGCATCTCGCGCAGCCGCGCATGGCTGGCACCGCGAATGTCATAGCCGGTTTCCGGGTTATACGACTGGCGGATCTCGTCGAAGACTTCGGCAGCGCTGGCATAGGTAAAACCCTCGGCATAGCCCATTTCGCAGGCCACGCGGGCGATAATTTGCCAGTCGGCCAGCGCCTCGCCCGGCGGCAACACCGCCTGCTGCATCAGCGTCATGGTGCGTTCGGAGTTGATCATCACCCCTTCCGCTTCCGCCCACAGCGCGCCCGGCAGCAAAATATCGGCATAGCGGTTGGTTTCGGTATCGAGAAACGCATCCTGGGTGATCACCAGTTCCGCCTGCTGTAGCGCGGCAATCACCTGCTGGCGATTGGGGACCGTGGCGACCGGGTTAGTGCAGATTATCCAGCAGGCTTTAATTTTCCCGGCGCGCATCTCATCGAACATCGACACCGTGCCGTGGCCGCTATCGCTGCGCAGTGAACCCGGCGGTCGCTGCCAGAGCTGCTCGACAAAGGCCCTGTCTTTTTCCACCAGCAGCGAGCGCTGGCCGGGCAATCCGGCGCCCATATAGCCCACTTCGCGCCCGCCCATCGCGTTTGGCTGCCCGGTCAGCGAGAACGGGCCGCTGCCGGGACGGCAAATCGCCCCTGTTGCCAGATGCAAATTGCACAGCGCATTGGTGCTCCAGGTGCCGTGGGTGCTCTGGTTCAGCCCCATCGTCCAGCAACTCATCCACTCGGTGGCTTCGCCAATCCACTGCGCCGCCTGGCGAATGTCCGCCTCCGCCAGCCCGGTACGTTCGGCCACCTGCTGCGGTAAATAGTCCTGCAAGAAATCCGGCATCGCCTGCCAGCCTTCGGTGCAATGTTCAATAAACGCCTCGTCGATCTGGCCGTTCTGCACCAGCAACCCGAGCAGACCGTTCAGCAAAGCGAGGTCGGTGCCGGGTTTGATCTGCAAAAACAGCGAGGCTTTCTCCGCCGTGGCGGTACGCCGGGGATCGACGACAATCAGCTTTGCCCCAGCTTTGACTCTGTCCATCATGCGCAGAAACAGGATCGGGTGGCAGTCGGCCATGTTTGCGCCGATCACCAGAAAGAGATCGGCGCGATCGAAATCATCATAAGATCCCGGCGGCCCGTCAGCCCCCAGCGACAGCTTATAGCCGCTGGCGGCGCTGGCCATGCACAGCCGCGAGTTGGACTCGATATGTTGCGTGCCGATAAACCCCTTTGCCAGCTTGTTCGCCAGATACTGCGCTTCCAGCGACATCTGCCCGGACACATACAGCGCCAGCGCATCAGGGCCATGATTATCGATAATGGCGCGCAACCGTTGTGCGGTTTGCGTGATGGCGCTGTCGATGCCGACCGGCACCGGCTCTTGCTGGCGCGAAGTGCGCAGCCATGCGCGATCCAGCCTGCCCGCTGCGGTAATCGCCTGCGCACAGCTTTTACCTTTGGTGCATAAACGCCCCTGATTGGTGGGGTGCGTTTTATCCCCTACTACGTTGATAATGCGTTGGTTTTCCACTTTCATAACCAGCCCGCAGCCTACCCCGCAATAAGGGCATACACTTTTTAGATCCATTTTTGCCCCCGTTGCGGCTTATGACGCTTCGGCAATCGCCGGGAAAGTGCTCTCTGCCAGCGGCTGGCGATGAACCCAGATATGCCCGTCGATAATGTTGACCGGCCAGACGCGCACCCGCAGCGTGGCATCGTCGAGGCTGACGCCGTCGCACAGTCGGAAACGCTGTTTGTAGAGCGGCGAAATCACGATCGGTTCGCCCTCTTTATCGCCCACCAGACCGCGCGCCAGCACATTGGCTTCGCTGCCCGGTTCGCGATTGTCCAGCGCGAAAATCTGCGCCTCGCTTGCGGGCAGATGGAACAGCGCAATCTGTTGCTGACCCAGACGCGCGGCGACCCCGCTGTTGGCCGGAATATCCGCCACCGCGCCAACATGCACCCATTCGGCTTCGACGCCAGGCAGCGTTGTCGCCTGCGCGGTTTTTTCCTCGCTTCTGGCCGGGCGGATCTGCCCGCGCTCCGGCACCATCACCACCGCTTCATCCGGGCGATCGCTGTTGAGGAAGCCGCGGAACAGCAGACGGTTTTCCGCGCTATCGAGCGTGGTTTTCCATTCGCACTGGTAAGCGTCCACCACCTGCTGCATTTCACGCTCCAGCTCAGCGCCAATCTCCAGACTGTCGTGCAGGATCACCTGTTGTAAGTACGCAAGGCCGCCTTCCATATTGTCGAGCCAGGTGCTGGTGCGCTGCAGGCGATCGGCGGTGCGGATATAGAACATCAACACGCGATCGATGGTGCGGATCAGCGCTTCGCTGTCGAGATCGCTGGCGAACAAGTCCGCATGGCGCGGCTTCATGCCGCCATTGCCGCAGACATAGAGGTTCCAGCCTTTATCGGTGGCGATCACGCCAATGTCTTTGCCCTGCGCTTCGGCGCATTCGCGGGTACAACCGGAAACGGCCATTTTGATTTTGTGCGGCGAGCGCAGCCCCTTGTAGCGGTTCTCCAGGGTGATCGCCATGCCGGTCGAGTCCTGCACACCGTAGCGGCACCAGGTAGAACCGACGCAGGATTTCACCGTGCGCAGGGATTTGCCGTAAGCATGGCCGGTTTCAAACCCGGCGGCGATCAGCCTCTCCCAGATCGCAGGCAGTTGCTCCAGCCGCGCGCCAAACAGATCCACCCGCTGGCCGCCGGTAATTTTGGTGTAGAGGTTGTAGCGCTGCGCCACTTCGCCAATGGCGATCAAGCCCTGCGGCGTGATTTCGCCAGCCGGAATGCGCGGCACCACCGAGTAAGTGCCATCTTTCTGGATATTGGCGAAGAAACGGTCGTTAGTATCCTGCAACGGCAGATGCTGCGGTTTGAGCAGGTAATCATTCCAGCAGGAAGCCAGCAAAGAGCCGACCAGTGGCTTGCACACTTCACAACCGTGGCCTTTGCCGAAGCGGCTAATCAATTCATCGAAGCTGCGAATTTCATGCAGGCGGATCAGGTGATACAGCTCCTGGCGCGACCAGGCAAAATGCTCGCAGAGATCTTTTTTCACTTCCACGCCAAGCTGTTGCAGCTCATGCTCCATCACCTGCTTCAGCAACGGCACGCAGCCGCCGCAGCCAGTTCCGGCTTTGGTGCAGCTTTTTATCGCCCCCAGTTCGCTGCAGCCGCTGGCGACCGCTGCGGCAATGTCGCCTTTGCTGACATTGTGACAGGAGCAGATTTGCGCGCTGGCCGCCAGCGCCGCCACGCCGAGGCCTTTCGGCGCATCACCGGAACGGGCGGGTAAAATCAGCGTTTCCGGCTGCGCGGGCAGCGCCATGCCGTTGAGCATCATTTGCAGCAGCATGCTGTAATCGGCGCTGTCGCCAATCAATACCGCGCCGAGCAGCCGTTTGCCGTCGGCAGAGACGACAATTTTCTTGTAGATTTCGCGCGGGCCATCGGTCCACTGATAGCTCTGGCAACCTTCCGTTTTACCGTGTGCATCGCCGAGCGACGCCACTTCAACGCCGAGCAGCTTCAGTTTGGTGCTCATGTCCGCGCCGGTAAACGGCGTATCGCGCGCCGCCAGTGTGTCCGCCACGCTGCGCGCCATCTGGTAACCGGGCGCCACAAGGCCGAAAATCTGCCCGTTCCACAATGCACACTCGCCAATGGCGAAAATCGCCGCATCGGAAGTGCGGCATTGATCATCAATCACGATGCCGCCGCGCGGCCCTTTTTGCAGTTGCGCGCTCTCCGCCAGCTCATCGCGCGGGCGAATACCGGCTGAAAAGAGCAGCAGATCGGTCTCCAGCCAGCTACCGTCGGCAAAGCAGAGGCGATGCAGTGCCTGTTCGCCATCAACGATTTCCCGCGTCTCTTTGCGGGTGTGCACCTGCACGCCCAGGGCTTCAATTTTGCGTTGCAGCATCATCGCGCCGCCTTCATCAAGCTGTACCGCCATCAGACGCGGGGCAAACTCCACCACGTGGGTTTCCAGCCCTAACTGACGCAGCGCGTTGGCCGCTTCCAGCCCCAGCAACCCGCCGCCGATCACCACGCCGCGTTTGGCGTTTTTCGCCTGCGCGGCGATAGCGTCCAGATCGTCAAGCGTGCGGTAAACCAGACAACCAGGGCGGTTATTGCCGCTGATCGGCGGCACGAAGGCGTAAGAACCGGTGGCGAGCACCAGTGTGTCGTAATGCGTTTCTGCGCCCTGTTCGTCGCGTAAACAGTGACGTTCGCGGTCGATCGCGACAATTTTGCAGCCGCTGCGCAGAGTGATGCCGCTGTCGGCAAAAAAACCATCGCTGACCAGCGAGAGCGATTCGGCGCTGCGCCCGGCGAAGTATTCCGAGAGGTGGACGCGGTCATAAGCGGGCAGACGCTCTTCGCCGAACACCACGATGTCGTAATGCTGGTGCAGCTCGCGTTCCACCAGCTGTTGCAAAAAATAGTGGCTGACCATGCCGTGCCCAATGACGGCTAAAACCGGCTTTTTCATCATCTGAATCCTTATCGAACAAGTGACAGAGACATCAGGCCGCTTTCGGCTGTTTCTCGTACAGAAATTGCAGAACCTGCTGGCGATAGCGCTGATACTGCGCGTCGTCGGCCAGCGCCACGCGCGAACGCGGACGCTCCAGCGACACGTCCATGATTTCGCCAACCGTTGCCGCCGGGCCGTTGGTCATCATCATCACCCGATCGGAGAGCAGTACCGCTTCGTCAACGTCATGGGTGATCAGCACAATGGTGGTGCGCAGGCGCTGCTGGATCTCCATTACTGCATCCTGCAAATGGGCGCGGGTTAAGGCGTCCAGCGCGCCAAAGGGTTCGTCCATCAGCAATACGGCAGGTTTCATCGCCAGCGCGCGGGCAATGCCGACGCGCTGCTTCATGCCACCGGAGATTTCGTGCGGGCGCTTGTTCCAGGCGTGGCTCATCTGCACCAGATCGAGGTTGTGCATAATCCACTCGTGCATCTCTGCTTTGCTCATTTCGCCGCGAAAAACCTGGCGAACGGCCAGCGCCACGTTGTCATAGGTGGTGAGCCACGGCAGCAGCGAGTGGTTCTGAAACACCACGCCGCGCTCCGGCCCTGGACCGTCGATTTCGCGGTTATTGCACAGCAGGCCGCCGCTGGTCGGCCGCGTCAGACCGGCAATCAGGTTTAACAGCGTTGATTTGCCGCAGCCGGAGTGGCCAATCAGGCTCAGGGTTTCACCGGCGTGGATATCAAAGCTGACGTTATCCAGCGCGAGAAACTCACCGCTGCGGGTGTTGAAGCGCTGGCTGACCTGCTGAACCTGAATAATCGGATGGGTACGCATCGTGGCCTCCTTAGCGGCTGGTGTAGTTAAAACGGCTGGCAATCCACATCAGCCCCTGCTCCAGCAGCAGGCCGATCACGCCAATCACCACGATGGCGATAATGATGTTTTGCACATTGAGGTTGTTCCATTCATTCCAGATCCAGAAGCCGATACCGATGCCGCCGGTCAGCATTTCTGCCGCCACAATCACCAGCCAGGCAATGCCAATGGATAAGCGCATGCCGGTGAGAATGCCGGGCAGCGCGGCGGGCAGCAGGATTTTGCGCATGATGGCGAACTCCGAAAGCTTCAGCACCCGCGCCACGTTCAGGTAATCCTGCGGGATCTGCCGCACGCCTTCGGCGGTGTTGAGGATCATCGGCCAGATCGAGCAGATAAAAATCGTCCAGCTGGAGGCTGGTTCAGCGCGCTGAAACAGCAGCAAACCAATTGGCAGCCAGGCCAACGGGCTGACCGGGCGCAGCAGCGAGATCAGCGGGTTGAACATATTGGCGACAAACCGGAAGCGGCCAATCAAAAAGCCCGCCGGAATGCCGACCAGCGCCGCGAGGCCAAAACCGACCGCCACGCGCTGCAACGAGGCCAGCACGTTCCAGCCAATGCCCTGATCGTTCGGCCCGGCGATATAAAACGGGTCGGCAAAGATCTCCAGCGCCGCCTGCCAGGTTTGCCACGGCGTGGGGAAGTTTTTACTGTTGAGCGCCGCTACCTGCCACAGGCAGATCAGCAGGCCAATCCCGAGCAACCCCGGCAGTACGCGCTCCATCAGCGGGCGTAACAGCGGTGAACGGCGCGCTACCGGTTTGCTGGGCAGCGTCACAATTTCGGCGGCCATACGCGGCTGCGCCGTCTCTTCGCGAGGAAGGGGGATAATCTGCGCCTGGTTTTTCATAAGCGACCTCCTATTTCTTTACGCTAAAGCCGCTGGCATAGGCGGCAGGGTTGCTGCCATCCCAGCGAATGCCATCGATCAGGACACTGCTGCGCATGTCGCTGCCCGGCAGCGGGACGTTACTGACCGCCGCAGCAGCCTGTTTGTAGATGTCGATGCGGTTAACCTTGCGGGCGACGCCGAGGTAATCCGGATCGCTGGTAAGCAGCCCCCAGCGTTTATGCTGGGTGAGGAACCACATGCCGTCGGAGAGCCACGGATAGTTGACGGAGCCGTCGTGGAAGAAGCGCATCGCGTGCTCATCCTTCCAGCTTTTGCCCAGGCCGTTTTCATACTGGCCGAGCATGCGCCCGAGAATGGTTTCCTCTTTGGTGTTGAGGTAAGCGCGCCCTGCAATGACCCGCGCCGTTTCGCGGCGGTTATCGTCGGAGGCGTCAATCCAGCGTGAAGCCTCAAGAATGGCGGCAGTCAGCGCACGGGCGCTGTTGGGATTTTTGGCTACCCAGTCTGCGCGGGTACCGAGCACTTTTTCCGGATGATCCGGCCAGATATCCTGCGTGGTGGCGGCGGTAAAGCCGATGCCATCGCTGATGGCGCGTTGGTTCCACGGTTCGCCCACGCAGTAGCCGACCATATTGCCGATCTTCATGTTCATCACCATTTGCGGCGGCGGCACCACCACGCTGCGAATGTCAGTGAGCGGGTTGATGCCTGCGCTTGCCAGCCAGTAGTTGAGCCACATGGCGTGCGTGCCGGTGGGAAAGGTCTGGGCAAAGGTATAAGTGCCTGCCGGGCTGGCGGAGATATGTTTTTGCAGCGAGGCTAAGTCATTAACGCCCGCCTCGTGCAACTGGTTCGCCAGCGTGATCCCCTGCCCGTTCTGGTTGATGGTCATCAGCGCCGCCATCTCGGTTTGCGGCCCGGAAAGCCCCATTTGCAGGCCGTAAAGCTGGCCGTAGAGAATGTGCGACGCGTTCAGTTCGCCGGAAACCAGCTTGTCGCGTACCGCGGCCCAACTGGCTTCTTTGCTCGGCACAATGGTGATGCCATATTTTTTGTCGAAGCCTTTAACAGCGGCCATCACCACCGAGGCACAATCCGTCAGCGGGATAAAACCGACGCGGATTTCGCTCAGTTCCGGCGCATCCGAGCCTGCGGCCCATGCGCGATTGATCACCCCAGGCAATAGCAGGCTGCTGCCCAGCGCCGCGCTGCCCAGTAAAAACTGCCGACGGGAAACCGTCATACCTTTGTTGCCATCGCTCATTGCCACCCTCTTGCTCACCGTTGCGGATGCAAAAAAAAACGGCGTCCATAAGCCTGTGCAAAGCTGCACGCTTATGGACGCCGTTGTCCGGTTGACGCGGCACCGACCGCCATTGGCCGATAGTGCGTCTTAATTAATTTCTCAATGGATAAAGCAAGGGCTGTGCCAGAATGCGTGATCACGCTGCAACAGGCGAAATTTCACGCGTTGCGCAAAACTCGCCCGTTTGCCGGGCACGTTTTCGCACTGCCGGAGAGCACATTTCGCACCCCGGATGTGCAGCTACTCCTTAGGGGGTAGAGGAAAAACATCCGCGACCGCCAGCATCGCGCCGGCTATCTCCACCAGCTTTTTGTTCTGATTCATCGCCATGCTGCGCAGGGTTTTATAGGCCTCTTCTTCGCTAAGCTGGCGATGCTGCATCAGCAGACTTTTGGCGCGCTCAATCTGTTTGCGCTCGTTGAGCGTTTCCCGCAGCGCCGCCAGTTCGGTATCCAGCGCCTGTAAGCGGCGTGACTGCTGCTGCACCAGCGTTAACAGTGAACGCCCGAGCTGTGGGCGCACGCCGCCGCTCTCCAGCCAGCCGTGATTGTCGATAAACACCGAATAGCGGCTCTCCTCCTCTTCCGGCTGCGGCATCAGGCTTTCGATATCGGCCTGCTGCTGATGGCTGGCCTGTTCAGCGGCGGCAATGCGCGCGCGGCAGTGCGCCATCAGCGTTTGTGCCAGCGCATCTTCCTCGATTTTCATCGCATCAATGCGCTGCGTGGCGAGCGCGAACCAGCGCAAACCGCTGTCCGCCGCAAATCCTTCACGCCCGGTACAGGCAATACGCCGCAGTCGCTCAAACTGGCTGTCGGTCTGCATCTGCTGCCAGCGCAGCCGGTGCGGCTCATCAGCAAAATCGGCAAAGGTGGCGAAGCAGCGCTCCTGTCGCTCAATCAGATCGAGCAGCTTTTGCCGGGTTTCTTCGCTGAATTGCCCGGCGGCAAAGGCGGCAGCGGCAATGGCCCGCTCCTGCCCGGCAAACTCTTTCCCCTGCATAAAGCTGAACATGGCGATCAGCGCACGGGAGATGTCCGGTTCGGCGGCGGTATCGGTGAGTTCAAACACCAGCGACAACAAATGGCGAATGATGTCGTTAAAGAAGCTCATCGCCTGCGGCAGCGGCAGTTTGCGCTGGCGGATTTGCTGGCGCAGCGCGGGCAGCAGGCTGAGCGCGTAAATAACGCTGGCAACGTGGCTGAAGAGGCGGCTGGCCTGCGGGCTGGCGGCAATCTGGCTCTCCAGCGTGTCGAGTTGCGCCAGCAGCGGTGCCTGCGCCCCGGCAACGTCGCGCGCGCGTTGGGATAGCTCATCGGCAAACTGCCCTTCAGCCGCGCAAAGAAACATATTCGAGGTGCCGCGCTCGCGTTGCAGCATATGCACCAGTTGGCTGATTTTGCCTACCAGTTCACCGCGTTGCAGCAGATAACGCAGGCTGTTCAGCTCACACTGGCGTGATGCCAGTAAAAAACGGATGGTGGTTGATGAGTTGGCAATCATGCGCGTGCTCCCCGGAAGTCATGCCAGGTTAATGCAAGCAACGCGCCAGGACGAAAAATCCGCGTTATACGCTGGCCTGCACCATCGCCATAATCACCGCTTTCAGCTCCTCTTTGGCTTGCGCCTCGGTGATGGCGCCCTGCACCGCCGCCCATGACAGCCCTTCCGCCGCGCCGAGCATGGCCCACAAGGCAGCATCACGTAACGGTTTTACGCAAAATGACGAGAACAGCGCGCGGCACTTCTCAATGAAATCGGCGGCATACTCCTGGCGGATTTTTTCCAGCTCCGGCGTGCCCGCCAGCGCCGCCAGTACGCTGGGCATTTCACGCCCTTGCAGCAGTACGCATTCGATATAGGCGGTGGCGATCACCGTCGCCCGCGGCGCCAGTTCGGCTTTGGTAGTGCGCAGCGCATCATCCATTTTTTGGTTCTGCCGCTGATCGTATTCACGATACAGCGCAGCCAGCAGACCGGAGCGGCTGGTGAAATGGTCGTAAACCACGGGTTTGGTGACACCGGCGAGTTCAGCAAGATGGCTGAGCGTCAGCGCTTCCGTGCCTTCATCACGAATGATTTGCCAGGCCACCGCCACCAGTTGAGTAAAACGCGCTTCCCGCGTGAGTCGCTGCCGTGTACCTGTTGCGGTCATCCTCTTTCTCCGTTGACAAGGTTATATACCAAAGGCAACTTACTATTGGTAGGTTACCTTTGGTATATAAGATTACGTCCGTTCATCGCGGATGGCAACTGAGGAGGTTTCACATGCACGCTTTGATCGTAGTATCGCACCCGTTGGAGAGTTCATTAACGCACGCTCTGGTGCAGGCAGTTGCGGAAGGTATTCGCCAGCAGGGGCGGCAACACAGCGCGGAAATCGCCGACCTGGCGCGAGAAGGGTTTGACCCGCGCTTTTCAGCAGCGGATGTCGCCGCCTTCAATCAAACCGCGCCGCTGCCCGCCGATGTGCTCGCCGAACAGGCGCGTATTGCTAACGCCGATGCGCTGGTGCTGGTATTTCCTATTTACTGGTGGACAATGCCGGGGCTGTTAAAGGGCTGGATCGATCGCGTCTTTAGTAACGGCTGGGCCTATGCCGATAGTGGCGAAGGTAAAGTGATTAAAAAGCTCGGCCATTTGCCGGTCCATCTTGTGGCGCTGGGCGGGGCCGATCGCCGCACCTTCGAAAAGCATGGTTATGCGCAATCGTGGAACACACAAATCGCGCACGGGATTTTTGATTACTGCGGCGCGCCGGTGCTGACCAATGCCACGCTGATGCTGCCGGATCTCGGCAGCGCGGAAGCGGCGTTACAACAGGCCGTTGAAATTGGCCGCAACGTCTTTAACCGCTGAGTTTTAGCCGCCGCTCTCCGGCGGCTAAATATTTATTTGGGAGATTTAACAGATCGCTGCGCAATAAACGGGGCTGAATAACTATTTCCCCCGTCCCACCGCGAAACATTTCAGGCAAAAAAAACCGAACATGGCTGTTCGGTAAGATATTTCAAGCGCGTTAGTACTACCAGATCTCATTATTGTCCGCACGTTTTACTCTCTGTCAGCAACAAAACGCTTAACAATCTGTGCCTTTATTATGGGCACATATCATTATTAGCAAAACGAGCTTTTTTTCTTTAAAACGAGAAAAATTACCGCCAGACATGTATTCAGACAAATATAAAAAACAGAAACCAGACGTTACGTTTATATACATTTAAATAAATTAAGCGCACGAATCTCTAATTTTGGAAACAGAACTGTCATATTCGTAAATTACTATGCCCGCGCTAATAGTGAGTAGCATTCCCGAGGAAAAATAAATGAATACTAAATTAAAAATGCTGACAGCCTCGATCGGTGCAGCAGTGGCATTGATGTCTTTCGCAGCGCAGGCAGAAATTACTCTGCTGAAACAGGATCCACAGGCCGACGACCCGCTGAGCCGTCTGAACTTTACCGTCGGGGGGTCTATCCGCCCGCAGTTCGATAACGCGATGGGCAACAGCGACAAAGGCTCGTACAAACGTAACGGCTACGATGGCGGTACCCGTTTTCGTTTCTCCTCCGACTACTATCTGTTTGATGATATTAGCTGGATTAACTATTACGAACTCGGCGTGAACATTCCGGCACTTTTTGACTGGGATAATCACTATGCCGAAGGCACACGAAATACGACCCGCCGTATGCTCTACACCGGGCTGAAAAGTAAAACCTGGGGGACGCTCACCTACGGTCAGCAGAACAGTATTTATTACGATGTCGTGGGTGCGAAAACTGATATCTGGGATTACGACATGAAGGCCCAGGCGCCGGGCAACGGTATCAACGGCGACTACGACGGCTCTTATCGCTCACGTAATATGCTCAAATATAAGAAAACCGTTGGCGACGCGGATATTTATGTCTCTTACCTGTTCAATGATTCCGACTATCTGCCGGGCAACGGCACGCGTTACAAACGTAAAGGCGGCGGTTCACTGGGTGTCGATTATCACCTGACCGATACCCTGACATGGGGTACGGCGTGGAACTACACCCGTGCGGAAATGCGCCTGCCATCAACGGACGACAGCAAAAACTACGATCAGAACATCCTCGGTACCGCGCTGAGCTGGACGCCGGATAACTGGACCTTCTCCTTCGGCGGCGGCTGGTATCAGAACTTCCTGCTGACCAAAAAATCCGACGTGCAAAACTACTTCGCGGGCGATGCGTGGGGGATTGAATACTTTGCCGGTTATAAAATCCCGGTGGGCCAGTACGCGCTTAAATATGTACAACCGTACGTGATGGGCGACCGTCTGCAATACACCACTGGTCGCGATTATCAGCGTATTGATAACGGCGTCGGTGTGACTTTCCAGCTGGATTATGGTTTCCGTGTCGATTACGAACACGTGTTTACCTCCAGCAGCGACAACCTGAGCGACATGAATATCGTGCGCCTGCGCTACGACTTCTGATGCACGCCTGCCCCCGGCCTGGGGGCATTTCCTCTCCTGCCACCGCCCCTCTCATCACCAAAGCACAATTTTTAACGATCTATTTACGAAAATGTGAAGATGAACATAGCGCCAGGTCAACCACAGACAATTTTGGCAAGTTGAGAAATATCCTAAGCCGGAAGCGTGCCGTATACTTGTTTCGGACGCAGAAAAAAGTTCTCCCGCTTCGCGGGGCAGCCATTGCAGGAAGCCCTAACGCAGCCTGCATAGGATCTGGCCGACAGAAAATCGCATATTGAGGGACGCATAATGGAAAAAAAACGTATTTATCTGTTTTGTTCAGCGGGTATGTCAACGTCGCTGCTGGTGTCAAAGATGCGTGCGCAGGCGGAAAAATATGAAGTACCGGTCATTATTGAAGCATTTTCTGAGTCTCTGGCCGCAGAAAAGGGGCCGCAGGCGGATGTGGTATTGCTCGGCCCGCAAATTGCGTGGAAGTTAGCGGACATTCAACAGTTGCTGCCGAATAAACCAGTCGAAGTGATTGACTCGCTGCTGTACGGCAAAGTTGATGGTCTGGGCGTGCTGAAAGCGGCCGTCGCTGCCATTAAACAGGCCGCCGCCAATAATTAACGTCTCTTATTACTGAGTTATTCCCTCACACTGCGCCGCAATAACCTGTTGCGGTATTTAAGGGTATTTTTCTATGAGTAATGCGATTGCTTCACTTGAAAAGATACTTCTTCCTTTTGCGGTTAAATTAGGAAAACAGCCTCACGTTAATGCGATTAAAAATGGCTTTATTCGTTTAATGCCATTAACGCTCGCGGGTGCGATGTTTGTTTTAATTAATAACGTATTTTTAAGTTTTGGCGAAGGATCGTTTTTCTATTCGTTAGGCATCCGCCTGGATGCCTCGACCATTGAAACGCTCAACGGTTTAAAAGGTATTGGCGGCAACGTCTATAACGGCACGCTGGGCATTATGTCGTTAATGGCGCCGTTCTTTATTGGTATGGCGCTGGCGGAAGAACGCAAAGTTGATGCGCTGGCCGCCGGATTATTATCCATTGCCGCTTTTATGACCGTCACACCTTATAGCGTCGGCGAAGCTTATGCCGTTGGCGCAAACTGGTTAGGCGGGGCGAATATTATTTCCGGGATGATTATTGGCCTGGTAGTCGCCGAATTGTTTACCTTTATTGTGCGGCGCAACTGGGTGATTACGTTGCCGGAGAGCGTGCCCGCTTCGGTGGCGCGTTCGTTTTCCGCGCTGATCCCCGGCTTTATTATTCTGTCGCTGATGGGCATTGTCGCCTGGGCGCTGACGCATTTCGGCACCAACTTCCACCAGCTGATTATGGATACCATCTCCACGCCGCTGGCCTCGCTCGGCAGTATTGTCGGCTGGGTGTACGTGCTGTTTGTGCCGCTGCTGTGGTTCTTTGGTATTCACGGTTCGCTGGCGCTGACCGCGCTGGACAGCGGCATTATGACGCCGTGGGCGCTGGAAAATATCGCCGTTTATCAGCAGTACGGCTCCGTTGATGCGGCGCTGGCCGCTGGAAAAACGTTCCATGTCTGGGCCAAGCCGATGCTGGATTCGTACATTTTTCTGGGCGGCAGCGGCGCGACGCTCGGGCTGATTATCGCCATCTTCTTCGCCTCCCGGCGGGCGGATTATCGCCAGGTGGCGAAACTGGCGCTGCCTTCCGGCCTGTTCCAGATTAACGAACCGATTCTGTTCGGCCTGCCGATTATCATGAACCCGGTGATGTTTATCCCGTTTATTCTGGTGCAACCGATCCTCGCCGCCATCACCCTGCTGGCCTATTACAGCGGCATTATTCCACCGATCACCAACATCGCACCGTGGACGATGCCAACCGGGCTGGGCGCTTTCTTTAATACCAATGGCAGTATCGCCGCGCTACTGCTCGCACTCTTCAACTTAGTGATTGCCACGCTGGTGTACCTGCCTTTTGTGGTGGTCGCCAACAAAGCGCAGAACGTGATTGATCAGGAAGAGAGCGAAGAAGATATTGCCGCGGCGCTGAAGTTCTGAAGCCTGGGCGCTGGCTTGAGGTAAGTGCGCTTATCCTTAAGCCACCGCCCGATGTAAAACGCGTAAGGAGTTAACCATGCAGCCACAGATCAACACGCAGGGAATTAAAACGGTTCGCGAGCAGCAGCTCTTCAACGGTAAAAATTTCCATGTGTTTATCTACAACAAAACCGAGAGCACGAGCGGGCTGCATCAGCATGATTACTATGAATTTACGCTGGTTCTCACCGGCCGTTACTACCAGGTGATCAACGGAAAACGTGTGCTGCTGGAGCGCGGCGATTTTGTGTTTATCCCGCTCGGCTCGCACCATCAGAGTTTTTACGCGTTCGGCGCGACGCGCATTCTGAATGTCGGCATCAGCAAGCCGTTCTTTGAACAGCACTATCTGGCGCTGCTGCCCTTCTGCTTTGTCGCTTCGCAGGCCTATCGCACCAGCAATGCTTTTATGGCCTATGTCGAAACGGTCATCGCTTCGCTGAATTTCCGCGAAAACGGGCTGGATGAGTTTATCGAAGCCGTCACGTTCTACGTGATTAACCGGCTGCGCCACTACCGGGAAGAGCCGGTCATGGATGACGTTCCGCAATGGCTGAAAAGCACCGTCGAAACGATGCACGATAAAACGCAGTTTGGCGAAAATGCGCTGGAAAATATGATCCAGCTGGCGGGCAAATCCCAGGAGTATCTGACCCGCGCCACCCGCCGCTATTACCGCAAAACACCGATGCAGATTATTAATGAAATCCGCATCGATTTTGCGAAAAAGCAGCTGGAAATGACCAACTATTCGGTGACGGATATTGCCTGGGAGGCTGGCTACAGCAGCCCCAGCTTATTTATTAAAACTTTCAAAAAAATGACCTCATTTACGCCCAATAACTATCGCAAGCGATTAACGGAAATCAATCAGTAAGGTGACGGGCGCGTTTCATTGCCCGCTGTCATTCATGACCGAATTCAAGGGAGAATTTATGAGCCAGAAATTAAAAGTCGTCACCATTGGCGGCGGGAGTAGCTACACCCCGGAATTACTGGAAGGTTTTATTAAGCGCTACCATGAATTACCGGTTTCTGAATTATGGCTGGTCGATGTCGAAGAGGGGCAAGAGAAGCTGGATATTATTTTTGCGCTCTGCCAGCGCATGGTGGAAAAAGCGGGTGTACCGCTGAAAGTCTATAAAACGCTGAACCGCAGGGAAGCATTGCAGGGCGCAGATTTTGTCACCACACAACTGCGCGTCGGTCAATTGAAAGCGCGCGAACTCGATGAGCGGATTCCGCTCAGCCACGGTTATCTGGGGCAGGAGACCAACGGCGCGGGCGGTTTGTTTAAAGGGCTGCGCACCATTCCGGTGATTTTCGACATTATTAAAGATGTGGAAGCGATTTGCCCGAACGCGTGGGTTATCAATTTCACCAACCCGGCCGGAATGGTCACCGAAGCCGTTTATCGCCATACCGGTTTTAAGCGTTTTATTGGCGTCTGCAATATTCCCATCGGCATGAAAATGTTTATCCGCGATGTGCTGAACCTTGCTGACAGCGACGAACTGGCGATCGATCTGTTTGGCCTTAACCATATGGTGTTTATCAAAGATGTGCTGGTCAACGGTACGTCGCGCTTTGCCGAACTGCTCGACGGCGTCGCGTCCCGCAGGCTGAAAGCCTCGACGGTGAAGAACATTTTCGACCTGCCGTTTAGCGAAGGGTTAATCCGCGCGCTCAATCTGCTGCCCTGCTCTTACCTGCTCTATTACTTCAAGCAAAAAGAGATGCTGTCGATTGAGATGGGCGAATATTACAAAGGCGGCGCGCGGGCGCAGGTGGTGCAGCAGGTTGAGAAGCAACTGTTTGAGCTTTATAAAGATCCGGCGCTCAAAGAGAAGCCGAGAGAGCTGGAGCAGCGCGGTGGCGCGTACTACTCCGATGCCGCCTGCGAAGTGATCAACGCCATCTATAACGATAAGCAGGCCGAACACTATGTGAACATCCCGCATCACGGACACGTAGAAAATATCCCGGCGCACTGGGCGGTCGAGATGACCTGCATTCTCGGGCGCAACGGCGCGACGCCCCATCCGCGCGTGACACAGTTTGACGAAAAAGTGCTTGGGCTGATTCACACCATTAAAGGTTTCGAAGTGGCCGCCAGCAAGGCGGCGCTGAGCGGTGAATTTAACGATGTGCTGCTGGCGCTCAATCTCAGCCCGCTGGTGCATTCGGATCATGATGCGGAACTGCTGGCGCGTGAAATGCTGCTGGCGCATGAAAAGTGGCTGCCCAACTTTGCTGAGTGCATCGGCAAACTGAAAGCGTCACCGCGTTAAGGAACGGCTATGGAACGCTTATTGATTGTTAACGCGGACGATTTTGGTCTCAGCAAAGGGCAAAACTACGGCATTGTCGAGAGCTTTCGTCACGGCGTGGTGACGTCCACGACCGCGCTGGTCAACGGCGCGGCGATTGAGCATGCGGCGCAGCTGAGCCGTGAACTGCCCGCTCTTGCGGTAGGTATGCACTTTGTACTGACGCTGGGCCAGCCTTTAACGCCTATGCCCGGCCTTGCCCGGCACGGCGAACTGGGAAAATGGATCTGGCAAATGGCCGAAGCCGATACATTACCGCACGCAGAAATCGCCGAAGAACTGGCGAGCCAGTACCAGCGCTTTGTTGCGCTTTTTGGCCGCGAACCGACGCATCTGGACAGCCATCACCATGTGCATATGATCCCGCAGATCTTGCCGATTGTGGCGCAGTTTGCCGCCGTGCGCGGGTTGCCGCTGCGCCTCGATCGCCCGGCAGGATTACCCGCCAGCGATTTGCCGGCTGGGCTTCGCAGTACCGAGGGTTTCAGCAGCGGCTTTTATGGCGAGGCGATTTCTGACGCGCTCTTTTTACAGGAGCTGGATGCCTCAGCCGCGCGCGGCGAGGATTCGCTGGAGATGATGTGTCACCCGGCGTTTGTCGATAACACCATCCGCCAGAGCAGCTATTGCTACCCGCGTTTAACCGAACTGGAGGTGCTGACCTCGCTGTCGCTGAAATACGCCATTGCTGAACGCGGCTACCGGCTCGGCAACTTCCGCGATCTGACATAGCGCCTTTTGCGGCGCGCGCTGCGCCGCATTTCCCCGCTGGCCGCGACCTTGGCTCAGCCTTTCATTCGAAATTTCACGCACTCTTTTCATGGATTTAGCACCTTAAACGTATCCGCCTGTAAGCAAATATCCTTTATATCTTCACTTTTCCTCGTATATTTTTTCGCCTTCATTTTGCTATCCTCCCGCATGAGAATGAACGTTCATTACTGAGGTTTGCAAATGGCATTGAAAAGAATAATGGTGGCCGTACTGGCATGTCTGATTGTCGCCTGCGACCAAAAACCGGAAACGAATGCAGGTGCGATGGCAATGCAAGTTGGCGTGGTCACGCTGAAGGCCGAACCGGTAACACTATTCAGTGACCTGACAGGACGCGTCACTGGCACCATGGTTTCTGATGTTCGCCCGCAAGTCGAAGGCATCATCAAGAAACGGTTATTTAAAGAAGGAGACGATGTTGTCGCGGGCCAGGTGCTATACGAAATTGACCCGGCAACGTATCAGGCAAGCTACGATGAAGCCATCGCCCAGTTGCAGAATGCAGTGGCGATTGTTAACAGCAGCAAACTGAAAGCCGAGCGTTATGCCGCATTGGTGAAAGAGAATGGCGTATCTCGTCAGGATGCGGACGACGCCATGGCCACCTACAAACAAAACGTGGCTTCCGTCGCGCAGTATCGCGCCGCCGTGGAGAGCGCCAAAATCAACCTCGGTTACACCAAAGTCAGAGCGCCGATTTCCGGTCGCATTGGTATTTCCTCCGTTACGCCTGGCGCGCTGGTCACCGCCAGCCAGACCACGGCGCTGGCAACCATCCGTACCCTTGATCCGATTTACGTCGATTTAACACAATCGAGCACGCAACTGCTGAAACTGAAAAAACAGCAGTTGCAGAACAGCGATAATACGGTTCCCGTTACCGTGACGCTGGATGACGGCAGCCAGTATCAGCATCCTGGTAAACTGGAGCTGACCGAAGTCTCTGTTGATGAGTCCACCGGCAGCGTGACGCTGCGCGCCGTCTTCCCGAACCCGGAACACGATTTGCTGCCGGGCATGTTTGTGCGCGCCACCGTCAGTAACGGCGTGCGCAGCGAAGCGATCCTTGCGCCGCAGCAAGGGATCACGCGCGATGCCAAAGGCAACGGCACTGCGCTGGTGGTGAATAAAGAGAATAAAGTGGAAAGTCGCGAGGTGGTTACCGACCGGGTGATCGGCAATAAATGGCTGATAACTCAAGGGTTACAGAGCGGTGACCGGTTAATTACCGAAGGCACCAGCAAAGTGCAGGCTGGCATGACAGTGAAAGCGGTGGAAGTCGGCGCTACCGAATCCAGTGATGGAAACGGAGGGAAGTAATTATGCTGGCTCAGTTTTTCATCCGTCGCCCGGTCTTTGCCTGGGTTATCTCGATCGTCATTATGCTGCTTGGCATTATCAGCATTAATAATCTGCCGATCGCGCAGTACCCCGATGTTGCGCCGCCGCAGGTCAGGATCTCCGCCACCTATACCGGTGCGTCTGCGGAAACCCTGGAAAGCAGCGTAACGCAGGTGATTGAACAGCAGCTGACCGGCCTGGACGGCATGCTCTATTTTTCCTCCTCCAGTACCGCGTCCACGGGCCAGGTCAAAATCACCGTTACCTTCCAGCAGGGTACCGACCCGGATATTGCGCAGGTGCAGGTGCAGAACAAAGTCCAGCAGGCGGAAAGCCGCTTACCGGATGCGGTCACCTCGCAAGGCGTGACCGTGGAGAAAGCGCAAAGCGACTTCCTGCTGGTCATGGCGCTGTATGACAAGACCAACAAAAGTACCTCTTCGGATGTCTCTGACTACCTGGTCAGCAACATGGAAGATGTGCTGGCGCGCGTTAATGGCGTGGGCCGCGTGCAGGTGTTTGGTTCGGAATATGCGATGCGTATCTGGATGGACCCGAACAAGCTGGCCGCTTACTCGCTGATGCCTTCCGATGTGGAAAGCGCGCTGGAAAACCAGAACACCCAGGTCTCATCCGGGCAGTTAGGGGCACAACCGGCCAGCGGCGAGCAGCAACTGGTTGCCACCGTGCGTTCGCGTTCGCGTCTGCAAACGCCGGAACAGTTCCGCAATATTGTGCTGAAAACCAAAACCGATGGTTCCGTTGTCCGCTTAAGCGATGTCGCCCGGGTTGAAATGGGCAGCGAAGATTACAGCGCCAACGTACTGGCCAACGGCCACCCGGCAGCGGGTATCGCCATTCAGTTGGCCTCCGGCGCGAACGCCTTATCCACCGCAGAACGGGTTAAAAACACCGTCGATGAGTTCCGCAGTACCATGCCTGCCGGTTACGCCATTGACTATCCGCTCGACAGCACCGACTTCGTCAAAATTTCCATTGAGGAAGTGGTGAAAACCCTCGCCGAAGCGATCGCCCTTGTGGTGGTGGTGATGTTCCTGTTCCTGCAAAACCTGCGCACCACCTTGATCCCGACGATTGCCGTGCCGGTGGTGCTACTGGGAACCTTCGGCGTGCTGGCGGCCTTCGGCTACTCCATCAACACCCTGACGATGTTCGGGATAGTGCTCGCCATCGGTTTGCTGGTCGATGACGCCATCGTGGTGGTGGAAAACGTCGAGCGTGTGATGCGGGAAGAAGGGCTGCCGCCACGGCAAGCGACAGAAAAATCGATGAAGGAGATCACCGCAGCGCTGATCGGTATCGCCATGGTGCTTTCCGCCGTGTTCCTGCCGATGACCTTCTTCAGCGGTTCCACGGGGGTGATTTACCGCCAGTTCTCCATCACCATCGTCTCGTCAATGGTGCTGTCGGTGATCATCGCGTTAACACTCACCCCTGCCCTGTGCGCCACGCTGCTGAAGCCGCACGATCATGAAAATGCCGGTAAAGGTTTCTTCGGCTGGTTCAACCGCAGCTACGAGAAAATACAGGAGCGTTACCACCAGCGCGTGGCGAAAGTCCTGCATGGTCCGGGCCGTTATCTGGCGCTGTACAGCGTGCTGTTAATCGGCTGCGCAGTGATGTATATGCGTCTGCCGACCGGCTTCCTGCCGACCGAAGACCAGGGTTACATCATGGTGCAGTACACGCTGGCGCCAGGTGCCACGGAAAACCGCACTCTCGAAGTGCGTAAACAGATCCAGAACTACTTCCAGACCAAAGAGAAAGATAACGTCAACGTCAGCATGCTGGTCGATGGCTTCAGCTTTGCGGGTAGCGGGCAGAACGCCGGGGTGGGCTTTATCTCGCTGAAAAACTGGGATCTGCGTAAAGGCGCAGAGAACAGCGCCGATGCGATCGCGAAGCGGGCAATGATGAACCTCTCCTCGATCCGTGATGCGCAGATCTTCGTGCTGACGCCGCCGTCGGTCAGCGGCCTGGGCCAGTCGAACGGCTTCACCTTTGAGTTGCAGGCGCGCGGCGGCACCGACCGCGATACGCTGCTGAAACTGCGTAACCAGTTGTTGGCCGAAGCGGCGAAGGATCCGACGCTCTCCAGCGTGCGCCCGAACTCACTGCCGGACTTACCGCAAGTGCAGGTCGATGTGGATGACGTGAAAGCGCAGTCGCTGGGAGTCTCCGTCAGCGATGTCAACAGTACCCTCAGTTCAGCTATCGGCGGAACGTATGTGAATGACTTCTCGGATCGTGGACGGGTGAAAAAAGTCTACATCCAGGGGGATTCAGCCTTCCGCAGCAAGCCGGAGGATATCGATAGCTGGTTCGTTCGCGGTACCGACAGCGATGGCAACAGCACCATGGTGCCGTTCTCGTCGTTCGCTTCTGCGCACTGGATTTATGGCGCGGATGCGCTCTCCCGTTATAACGGCCTCTCTTCCTATGAGATTCAGGGGCAGTCCGCGCCCGGCAGCAGTTCCGGGGAAGCGATGAACACCATGGAGAAACTGGCAAAAGCCCTGCCTGGTGGAGCCACCACCTATGCGTGGAGCGACCTCTCCTACCAGGAGCGCCTGGCCGGGAACCAGGCCATGTCGCTGTATGGTATTTCGCTGATTGTTGTCTTCCTCTGCCTGGCGGCGCTGTATGAAAGCTGGTCAGTGCCCTTCTCGGTCATGATGGTGGTTCCGCTCGGGGTATTTGGTTCCCTGTTAGCCATTACGCTGCGCGGGCTGGAGAACGATGTCTACTTCCAGGTGGCGCTGCTGACCATCATCGGCCTGTCGGCGAAGAACGCGATCCTGATTGTGGAATTCGCCGAGGAAAACTACCGGCGAGGCGAAAACCTGGTGGCGGCGGCGATTCACGCGGCCAGCACGCGTTTACGCCCGATCATCATGACATCGCTGGCGTTCACCGCCGGTGTACTGCCGCTGGCTATCTCAACCGGCGCGGGCGCTAACAGTCGAATCGCCATCGGGACGGGGATTATCGGGGGGACAATCGCCGCCACCTTGTTGGCCATTTTCCTTGTTCCTCTGTTCTTCGTGCTGGTCAGACGCGTATTCCCTTCCGTGCCGGAGGAGTACAAAGCAGTGCGCGAAACGACAGAAAAATCAGGAGAATAAGATGTCAGCAAGACTTTTAGCAGCATGCGTACCGTTTCTGTTAGCGGGCTGTATTTCGCTGGATCCCCACTATGACAGGCCAACCTCGCCGGTCAGTGGCCAGCTTCCTGCCGGGGAGGCCTATGCCTCCCTGAAAGGCACTCAGGGGAATAACTATCGCGATATCGACTGGCAGCAGTACATTCTCGATGACCGCCTGCGCCAGGTGGTGGCGATGGCGCTCGACAGCAGCCGCGACCTGCGGGAAGCAGTCGCCAGCGTGAAATCCGCGCGGGCGCAGTATGGCGAAGAGCGTTCGAACCTCTTCCCGACCGTTAACGCGGAGCTGACCGGCACCCGTTCCCGCTCGCTCAACAACACCGGCAGCGGGACGTCTGTCAGTTCCAGCTATGAAGGCGATGCCAGCACCAGCTCGTTTGAGCTGGATCTGTTTGGCAAAAACCAGAGCCTGACGCGCGAGCAGTATGAAACCTGGCTGGGTACCGTCGAAGGGGCGCGCAGTACGCGTCTGACGGTGCTCTACAACACGGTGGATTACTGGCTGACGCTGGCGGCGGATAAAAGCAATCTGACCATTGCGAAAGAGACTGCCGAAAGCGCGCGGCAATCGATGGAAGTCACCCAGGCGCAGCTTCGTCACGGCACTGCGTCAATGGTGGATGTCTCTTCCGCCGCCACAACGTACCATTCGGCGCTCGCCGATGTGGCGAAATACCAGACCAGCGTGGCGCAGGATAAAAACGCCCTCGATCTGGTGGTTGGGCGGGCCGTGCCGGATAACCTGATCCCGGAAAACATTGATGCGGTGGCAAATGCGTTCAAAGAGATCCCGGCGGGCATCTCTTCCGACGTGCTGCTGAATCGTCCGGATGTGCTGGAAGCCGAGCATAATCTGAAATCGGCCAATGCCAGCATTGGGGCAGCGCGGGCGAATTTCTTCCCAAGCATCTCGCTAACCGCCAGCGGCGGCGCGGCAAGCAGCGACCTGTCGTCACTGTTTAAACACGGCGCCGGGGTGTGGTCCTTCTCGCCAAGTATTTCGCTGCCCATCTTCACTGGTGGCTATAACATT
Source organism: Kosakonia sp. MH5 (assembly GCF_009935945.1). Lineage (NCBI taxonomy): Bacteria > Pseudomonadati > Pseudomonadota > Gammaproteobacteria > Enterobacterales > Enterobacteriaceae > Kosakonia > Kosakonia sp. MH5. The sequence goes on from NZ_QODH01000011.1 coordinate 93,184, forward strand.
TCGCAGTTGAACTACACCAAGGCGCAGAAGGAGTACTACGTAGCGGCCTATGAGAAATCGGTGCAGACGGCCTTCCAGGAAGTGGCCGATGCGCTGGCGCGGCGCGGTACGATTAACGATCAACTCACCGCGCAGAAAAACTATACCAAAGCGGCCGAAGAGTATTACCGGCTGGCGTATCTGCGTTACCGCAATGGTGTGGATACCTGGTTGAACGCGCTTGATGCCCAGCGCACGTTATACACGGCCAGAACCTCGCTGGTCAGCGTGCAACAGGAGTATTACACCAACCTGATAACGCTGTATAAAGTGATGGGCGGCGGTACAGGGCTGGAAGAGAAAACGGCAGCACTGCAGCAGCGTTAAGACACTGTGTAAGCACCCGGTAGAAGAATGCTCTGCCGGGTGTAAAGAGAGTCTGTTCGATACTTGTGACACACCGGGAAAGGCAACCATGAAAAAACACACCTGCACCTTATTCGTCTTACTGAGTCTTTCATTCAGTACAATAGCGGCACCTTTTGGCGATCCGCACCGCCCAGGCCCCGCGTTGCCGCGCGATAATGCGCCCCTGACCATCTTACCGCCTGCGGCGGAACTGATCGTGATTGGTGGATTAACCTACTACCTGCTGAATGGTCTCTATTATCAAAAACAGGATGGTCGTTATGTGGTGGTCGACAGTCCTTCTGGCGGCGCGATGTCGGTGCTGGACTACAACGGCAAACGCTATTACGTAAAAGATGGCCACTATTACCAGCGCAATATCGATGATGAGTACATTGAAGTGCCACGGCCGGCTGGCCTTTAACCTTAATGCTCCTGTGGACAGGCAAAGCGGCCACAGGAGCAATATTTACCCGTCCGCAGGTAACTTATTTTGGCGACAAACAAACAAGAGCAACGCGTAAATGAACGCCGACAAATAATCATTGAAGCGGCAAAAGCCTGTTTCAGCGAGCACGGCTTTCACGGGTGCAGTATGGCCGAGTTATTCAGCCGGTCGGGTTATGGCGCGGGCCAGCTTTATCGTGATTTTCACAGTAAAGAGGCGCTGATTAATGAGGTGGTAAAAAGTGTCGCGGCCCAATGGCGAGCGTTTTTATTTCGCCAGCTACGATCTGATACGACGCTGAGCGATCTTCTGAATAGTGAATCCGCTTTCTGGTCCGGCTGGAGTCAGCGCGAACACGCGTTATTACTGGAAAGTTATTCGGAAGCCTCAAGAAATGAACAGGTGCGCAAAATATTAACTGATGAAGAAGAACGAACCATTAGTTATCTTGCCGGAAACGCCGAACTCCTGAATAGAGAAACGCAGCAACCGTTTAGCCGGGCACAAATTCGTCTGCTACTGACTATTATCGATGGCTTTATTTGTCGGGTGGTTTACGATCAGCAACTCAATGAAAATGAGCTGCTGCGTCTTAATACGTTGATTTTTAGCAACCCGAACGCCTGAAGGAGACTAAATTATTTCGCATGCACCAGATTATGCAAAATCGCATTAATCATCTGGCGTAATTCGTCGTCGATGACATAGCCTTTTCTGCCGCACTGCACAATGACGCCATCCAGCAGCATGGTGATGACATAATGGCGGGTACGAATAATCGACTCATCCATTGCCGGGTGTCGCTGTTTCTCGCGCCGAACGATATCATCCTGCAAGGCGTTGTGCGCCTCCGTCACCAGCTTTTTATAGCGCTCGTTGCGGATCGCAGCGGAGGCGATATCCATCAGCATAAAGATATTATCCTGCAAATCCGCCCAGAAAGCAGATTCCTGGAATATATCTAACGGCTGATTCTCATCATGCCGGGGTTTGTCATTTATGTGACTTCGCATATTATTAACAATGTCGGTCACCAGCGCTTCAATGATGCTGTCTTTATTTGCAAAATAGCGATAGATAAGCCCGGCGCTGACATTAGCGCAGGCCGCGATATTTTTAATGGAGGCATTATGAAAGCCTTTTTCTATCATGCAGGTTCTGGCGGCGCGGAGTATAAGTTCGTGACGATTCATTGTCTGGCTCCGAAAATAAATACCATCATATAATGAAATGTTAATATCACCAAGTCAGCTCAAAACAGAATAAAGAATTTACGACCGTCATCACGCAAATAATCGGAAGCGGGAAAATGTATTAACGAAGCGCAACGCGCTCCGTATCATTATTCAAAATCAGCGTGCCGTTTAAACATGCTGTTGCTGGATTCGCCAAGCTGCGCCATCAGTTCAAGAATAATCGCGTCACAGGTAATAAAACAGAGCTGCTCGAAAGCAGAACCCATCGGCTGGGAAAACGCACCTTCAATGCGCGCATTCTCTGTTTTTGCTGTGCCCGGCAAGACCAGTACGCAGTTTGCCATGCGGCCTATGGAAGAGTCGGCGTTCAGGGTAATCAGCGCCACATCCACCCCGCTTTCCACCGCTTTTTGCGCCAGGCTTTTCAGGCTGCCGGTTTCGCCGCTACCGGAACCGATAATCAATAAATCCCCCGGTTTACTGTGCGGCGAAGACATTTCCCCCACCACGCTGACGGAAAAACCAAGGTGCAAAAGCCGGTTGGCGAAACCACGGATAGCAATGCCGCTCCGCCCGGCGCCCTGCAAAAAGATATGGCCCGCTTTTCTGATATGCGCGATAAGCTGCCCGGCTTGCGCGTTATCAATGCTCTGCGCATTTTGCGCCAGTTCATTTAAAATACTGCGGATGTTTTGCTGCACGCCCATTTTCTTTCCTCCTGAAGCCGTTGCCATACCTCAACCAGACACAAGAGCATAGCGGGATCTGCGCAGAAGATAAGCGACAGAGCGTAAAATCTTCCGCTACCGTGATGCCGCTGCGGTTATCTTTTTGCCTCCGCCCAATGAAACAGAGAGGGAAATATCTTCATTAAAAATAGAAAATACGCTTAATCTTTAAAAAAACACGCATCCACAAATACAAAAAACCTCTTCAAAAAAAGTCACCACCTATATTCCAGTCACCAGACAAGAAAAACATATAATAATTTATCGTGATAACACAAAATTATTTATCAGCGATCCACGCCATTTTTAGGATTCTATCTTCTTAATTCAATCCGGAGATGGTGTAAATTCCAGAGCCGTTAGAAAAATAACCGGGAAATAGAGTACAAACTGGATGATTACTGCGCTTTTTACTACCGGGATGAATAATTATTTCTTAGGGACACCTGCCGCAAGGAATGGAGTCATTATTGATGGATATTAAAAAAACCACCTCGGGATTACTGATACTGACGCAGCTATTACCTGTCTGGCATCCGCTGGCACACGCTGCTCTGCCCACTCCCTCTTTAACCACCGACAGCCAAAACAACACGGAAAACCGTTTTTCTGTTGCCACGATGGCCACTGGCGCAGCACTGCAAGCAGATGACCAGTCCGGGGCATTGAAAAACCTGGCGCTGGGCCATTTTTCCGGCGCAGCTAACAGTGAAGTGCAGGCCTGGCTCTCACAGTTCGGCACCGCTCGCGTACAACTGAACGTTGATACCAAAGGGAACCTGGGCAATAGCGCGTTAGATTTCTTGCTGCCACTTTATGATGGCCCGAAGAATATCCTGTTTGCGCAGCTCGGATATCGTGCGCCAGAGGGGCGGCAGACCGGCAACCTGGGGCTCGGATGGCGAACGCTCTACGGCAGCTGGATGTACGGCGCTAATCTGTTCCTGGATAACGACTTCACCGGCAGCAACCGCCGCGCGGGTTTCGGGGCTGAAGCCTGGACCGACTACCTCAAACTCAGCGCGAACAGCTATTTCGGCCTCACGGGCTGGCATCAGTCCAGGGATTTCGCCAATTACGATGAACGCCCGGCGGACGGCTGGGACATTCGCGCCGAAGCCTGGCTGCCTGATTATCCGCAGTTGGGCGGCCGTCTGGTGTATGAGCAGTACCGGGGAAGTCACGTGGCGCTGGCTGATAAGAACAACCGGCAAAATAACCCGCGGGCGATTACAGCAGGGCTGAGTTGGACGCCCGTTCCACTGTTGACGACGGGGGTGGATTATCAGACTGGCAGCGGCATCAGCGATACCCGCTTCTCGCTGATGTTACGTTATCAGCCGGGCGTTTCGCTGCGCGAGCAGCTTAATCCGGATGCGGTTCGTATCATGCGTAGCCTGGCCGGAAGCCGTCACGATCTGGTCGAACGTAACAATGCGATTGTGCTTGATTACCGTAAGCAGGAGATGATCACGCTGGCGCTACCGGCCAGACAGAGCGGCAACGCCGGCGAAACGATCGCGCTGGACGCCATCGTCACCGCAAAATACGGGGTGAAACGCGTCGAGTGGGATGCGCCAGAGCTGCTGGCCGCTGGCGGTAAAATTAATGTGACGGGCACGACCACGGCCACCGTTGTTCTCCCACCGTGGCAGAGCGGCAACAACACCTGGCCCATTCGCGCCGTGGCCTGGGATAACCAGGACAACAAATCAAACCGTGCCAGCACAGAGGTGACGGTGAACCCGCCGCTCGCCACCATCCAGGGCAGCGATCTTATCGTTACCCGTGATAATGCGCTGGCCGATGGCGCCGCCGCCAACGCCGTGAAGGCAAAAGTGACCGATGGTAACGGCAACCCGCTTGCCGGGCAGACCGTCAATTTTAGCGCCAGTAACGGGGCGAAAATCGTCACGCGCAGCGGAACAACTGACGCAGACGGGGTTGTAGAGACGACGCTGACCAGTACCCTGCCGGGAAGCGCCATCGTCACCGCTTCGCTGGCCAGTGGTACAGCAACGTCAGTAAAAACTACCTTCACGTCGTCAACCAGCGCGATGATGAACAACATGATGGTCACGCGCAATAATGCGCTGGCCGATGGTAATTCTGCCAACGCCGTACAGGTGGAAGTGACCGACGGTAACGGCAATGCCCTTGCCGGAGAAAGCGTGACCTTCACCGCCAACAAGGGCGCGCAGGTTACGACGGTGACCGGAACGACGGGGGCAGACGGGCTGGCCTGGGCCACGCTGACCAATACCGCCGCAGGAACCACGACGGTAACGGCGGCGTTAAGCAATGGCACCACAACGTCGGCGGATACCCACTTTACGCCGGTTATCAGCTATATCGTGAGTAGCATGACCGTCACGCGCAATAATGCGCTGGCCGATGGCAGCGACAAAAACAGCGTGCGAATAGTGGTCACCGACAACAACGGTAAGCCACAGGCTGGACAGAACGTTACCATCACAGCGAATAATGGCGCAGTGGCTTCAGCATCAACCGTGACGACAGACAGCAATGGCGCTGTAACGGTCGACCTGACCAATATTCAGGACGGCCCCAGTACGGTAACGGCAACGCTGGACAACGGCACCCGCCGCCAGGTTGATGTGGAGTTCGAATCCCGTGTGGCGCGGGCGCAGGTTAACCTGATGACCACCAAAGACAATGCATTGAGAGACGGCGTGGATCAGGATGAAGTGGAAGCCACCGTGCTGGATATCAAAGGAAATCCAATCGCTGGCGTTAACATCACTTTTAAAACCCAGGATACGCTCAGCCAGGTGCTGGGCACCCAGGCGACGACCGATGCCAATGGTAAAGCCAGAACAGAAGTGGTATCGCTTGCAGCGATAAAAAATACGGTTATCGCTTCTCTGGATAATGGTAACGAAGCGACAAGCCCGGTGAATTTCCTCATGCTGCAAAGCATGTTCAGGATGATCACGGATTATTCTCCGGCTAACGGCGTGGATCAGAACGTCTTCGCGGTGAAGTTGATTCGCCCCGATAACGGGCAACCTGTCGCCGGTCAGACGCTAACCCTGAGCACAACGGATCCGATGACCTTGTCGACAACCCAGACCACGACGGATGCTAACGGAACGGCAACCATCAGCGCGACCAGTACGGTTGTTTCCGGTACAGCGGGCTTCAGCGTCCGGGTCAGCAATGTTGCCTGTTGCAGCATCACTTATGACGGTATTCACTTCAACTAACCGCAGCGCATCCGATAAGGGCGGAAATCGCCTTACCGGTTAACGCTCCTCCTGGTGACGGACAACATGGCGTTTGTCCGTCACTTTTTTGCGCCTGATACCGTCATTTTGACCGGATATGGACGCTAATTGACTGGGTATGTTGCTGTCTGAAATCCGCCACGGGGTAACATATCGCTTTCCCGCGACGTGAGATAAGGATGCAGAGATGAAACTGTTCAGCCAGAACTTCAGTAATGGTGATGTTATTCCCGGAAAAAACGCCTTCGCCGTGCCCGCCAGCGAGGGGCATATTACGCTGTCGCAGAATGCCAGCCCGCATCTTGCCTGGGATCAGATCCCACCAGGGACGAAATCACTGGCATTGCTATGCCACGATCCGGATGTTCCTTCCCGCGGCGATGATGTTAATCAGGAGGGGCGCGTGGTTTCCAGCACGCTGCCACGCATCGATTTTTATCACTGGGTTTTGCTGGATATTCCCGTCACGCAGCAGGAACTGGCAGAATCGGCTTTCTCTTCCGGCGTGACGCCAAAAGGAAAAACGCTCGCCAGCTTGCCAACAGGTTATCGCCACGGCATAAACGACTATTCGCTGTGGTTTGCCAGCGATGCGCAGATGAGCGGCGACTATTATGGCTACGATGGCCCGTGCCCGCCGTGGAATGATGAAATCGTCCATCGTTACGTGTTTACGCTGTATGCGCTGGATGTGGCCAGCCTGCCGGTTGATGGCGCATTGACAGGACAAAATGTCCGTAAAGCCATAGAATCGGTGAATGTCCTGGCGCAAGCTGAATTGACCGGACTCTACTCGCTTAACCCGACGGTTCGTTAATCAAGGTTCCACTATGCTTCAGCCCCCGATGGTAGAAAAAGAATCACATGAGCTGCTGAATATCCAGCCCGCCGGGGGCAGCCTCTTTTCCGCACCGCGTTTAATCCATCGGGATAATCTCTGTTCACTCTCCCGACCGCTGCTGCGCAATAGCCAGAGCACAAAGGATTTTTATTTTCCGCAGGCCACCCTGATTATTATTTTGTCAGGTTCGCTGGTTCTGCATACAGGTCATTCAGCGCAAATTCTGACGCCATCAACGCGCGCATGTCTTATCGCACAAGATACCTGTATCGATATTGAAAAATATCCTGACGGTGATGGTCAGCCTTTCCAGTCATTATTTCTGACGATCTCGGCAAACGTTATTCGCGAGTTTGCCAAACGCTATACCGACGTTATTTCCCGCACCAGTTCTGTTACCGAAATCGCCGTTATTCCGTTGAAGAAAGCACTTATCGATTCGCTTTTTACTTTACAGGCGAGCCTAAACCGACCGGAACTTGATGATAACCGCCTGGCGTTACGGCTGCTGGATCTGCTGTTGGTGCTGGCGGAGCACGGCCACTGTTTTTTACCGCTGGCGAAACGCTCTGTCACCCTGCAACTCCGGGAATTATTGCAAAAAGCGCCGGAGCAACACTGGACGGTGAAAGAGGCGGGAAAACGGCTGGCGATGAGTGAATCAACATTAAGACGCCGACTGTCGGATGAACATTCCCGCTTCGAAACACTGCTGCTGGAAACGCGTATGATGCATGCGATGTTCCTGCTGCAAACCACCTCCTTCACCCTGCAATGGGTCGCAGAACAGTGCGGCTATCTCTCTTATGCACGATTTGCGGAGCAGTTTAAAAAACGCTTTTCGACGCCGCCTTCCCGGGTCCGCTAACGTTTTTTTTCACCCACGCGAATTATTTGTAAGAGATATACCGGGCAGAAAGGCGCTTTATTCCTCTTTTTTTGCCGCCGGGTTGAGGGTTATTTCGGCACGGCTTACGCAAAGTCATTCACTAAAAATAGCAAATGAAAATACTGTGAAGCTAATTTTGTGCTGACGATCATATTTTTTTGGCAAGATAATTTTACTCGCACAAATTTATAAAACTCAGAATTTGCAGTTATTACACTCAAAATTCCGAACAACTCCCCTTGCCTAAGAATAAACATTATGAAACATATAAAAACAGTGGTGAAACAACCTGTAATATCTGCTTTAGCCGGAGCCTTATTCCTTTGTCTGCAACCCAGCCTTGCCCATGCGGCGGACGCCTTCAGCGCCGATTCCCCGTGGATGTTTGGTGACTGGGGCGGAACCCGCACCGATCTACAGAAAGAGGGTGTCGATTTCCAGGTGAATTACACCATGGAAGCCGCATCAAACCTGGCTGGCGGCTATAACACCTCAACGACGGCGCGCTACAGCGATCAGCAGGTGTTCGGCGTTAATCTCGATCTGCAAAAACTGCTCAACTGGCAGGATGCCGAGTTCCAGTTAACCATCACTAACCGTGACGGGCAGAATGTCGCCGATCAAGTGGCCGATCCGCGTACCGGCATGCTCTCTTCCCCGCAGGAGGTGTATGGCCGCGGGCAGACCTGGCGTCTGACACAGTTCTGGCTACGTAAAGGCTTCTTTGACGATGTGCTGGATGTGAAAGCCGGGCGTGTGACCGTTGGCGAAGATTTCGATAATTTCGACAGTAAGTTCCAGAACCTGGCGTTCGGCAGCGGCCAGGCGGGTAACTGGCGCGGCGATCACTGGTACAACTGGCCGGTTTCCCAGTGGGGCGGTCGCGTGCGTATTAACTTCACGCCGGAAGTCTTTATGCAGGTCGGTTTCTACAACCAGAACCCGTATAACTATGATCGCGGCGACGGTTTCCGTTTTGAATTTAACCCGACCGAAGGTAACCTGGTTCCGGTAGAACTGGGCTGGAAACCGCTGCTCGGCGCGGACAAACTGCCGGGGAACTACCGTCTTGGTTACTACTACTCCTCGACCAACGATAATGTTTACGGCTCATGGCGCGATGGCAGTTATCAGGATACCGCCCACTCTTACGGCGGCTATATCCTCGCCCAGCAACAACTGACCGCGCAGGGCGGATCCAGCGATCGCGGTATTACGCTGACCGTTCAGGCGGTGATGAACGATCACAAAACGTCAAAGACCGACAACTATCAGTCGATTGCGCTGACGTGGAAAGGACCGTTTGACGCGCGTCCGCAGGATGAAATTGGTATCGGCGCAGGCCGTATCCATATCAACTCCTCCTACACCCGCCTGCTGGGCGACGAGAACCGCTTCAACGGTGAGACGGACTACAACAGCCTGGCCTATCTGCCGATTCAGGACGGTTCCGAGTACAACTACGAAATCTATTACAACATTCAGGCGACGAAATGGCTGCAAATTCGCCCGAACCTGCAATACATTTCCGCACCGGGCGCAGTCAGCCAGGTTGATGACGCCTTTGTCGGCGGCGTGACGGCGAACATCAACTTCTGATCCCCATAAAAGCAAAAATCCACGCTACGGCGTGGATTTTTTTGCGCTTAAGGCAGAGAAGGCGTCTTGCCCAACTGCATAAACAGCCCGAGCCAGTCTTCCATATGCCAGGTTTTTATCACGCGCTCACCGTTAAGTTCGTGCATCTCATGCAAACGGATGCGCACAAATTTCCCCGTCGCTTCCATCCCCATAAACGTTCCCTGATGCGTCCCGGTAATCTCCGCGCGAACGGCAATCTTACCGGGAAGCTGCATCAAATCCTGAATGACAATCTGCACATCGGGAAAAGCCGCGATAAAGCTTCTGATGATGGGTTTTAGCCCTTGCGGCCCGGCTGCCTGGCCGGGAGCCAGCGGAATATCCTGCCAGTCTGGCGTCACCGCTTCATCGAGCAGATCCGGGTTTTGCAGGCTAAACGCCTGATAGATTTTTTCTACGGCCTCGCGCTCGCGCACAAGACGATTCGCTATTTCATTATGGTCTGACATCACTACCTACCTCGCAGGCTGACGGTTTTGCATTGGTTTATTTGCCGTACGCCGCTAGTATCACATTCGCGATATCAATAAATAAAACAAATATAAGATATAGAGGAGTATCCGTTTTATGGATTTTAGAGGGCTTGATCTGAATCTTCTCGTCGCCTTTAACGCGCTGATGGAAGAGCAGAATGTCACCCGCGCTGCCGGTAAGGCGTCAGTCAGCCAGCCAGCAATGAGCGCCGCGCTTGCACGTCTGCGTAGCCATTTTGCCGATCCGCTGTTTATTCGCAGCGCCAGCGGATTACTGCCCACGGCGAGAGCGAAAGAGATCCATGTGCATGTCGGCCGCGCGCTGGACGAAATAACCCACCTGCTGGCACCGGAAGAGGCGTTCAGCCCGCAGAATCGAAGCATGGCCTTCACACTTGGCATGTCGGAATACCCGCTGAGGGTGTTCATGCCGACGATTATGCGCGCGGTCAGCCAGCAGGCGCCGGACGTAACGATCCATGTGCGCACCTTTGTCGATCGCGATCAGTCCGTGGCGATGCTTGATAGCGGCGAGGTCGATCTGGTCATCGGTATCGTGCCAACCCAGGCGGAAAAACGCATCCTGTCGCAGCCTTTGATCCGCGATGAGTTTGTCACTCTCGTACGTCGCGACAGCGATGCCGCCCGTGACGGCATGACGCTGGAACGCTATCTCGCCATGAAGCACATTCTGGTCTCGCCCGAAGGCAATCACTACGGCCTGGTGGATGAGCAGCTCCGCAAGCAGGGGCTCAGCAGAACGGTACGCCTGACGCTGCCCACGATGTCGGCCGTCTCGCGGATTATTGCGCAGACCAGCTATGTTGCGACCGTGCTTCGGCGCAGCGTGCTGGCGGATGAAGCCAATGACGATGTTGTACTGCTCAAGCCGCCGATGGCGCTGCCGGAGATTGCCTTTCACCTGCTGTGGCACCGCCGCTCGGATGGCGGTAACGCGCACCAATGGCTGCGGAAATTAATCCATGCGCAATTCAGCACGTGCGCTGAATGAATTGCCGCCGGTCACAACATATCCCATAACGGCTGGCGCAGAAGAGATTCTCTGCGCTGCAACATCTACCACACGAGTTGAGCAACAGGAATAAAAACGCTCGCCCGAGAAAATCATCGTCTGTCACCATAAGACAAAACGCATTATTTATATTTCTTGTGATAACAACTGATATTTATTTTCGGGATTTTAATTTCTGATATTCAGCAAAGCAGTAACAGCAATGCTGGCAGGCAATAATATCAGGTTTACTCTGATATATAATCAAAAGATATATAAAGGCAAAAATTATCATTTAAAAGCAAGTCAAAAAACTGCCATAAAAAATACACATTCACTTGCTCGCAACTCTGGCGCTGCTTCGCCCCACAGCATTAAGTATTGAAGGTCTTATCGCCGCTCCCGTGGCCTTATTTATCTACCGGGCGGTGGGGAATTTACTCTTCCGCCGGGCAAGCGCGCCGCTTTATAAATGTCTGCTGACAGGTTTTATTGCCATTTACGGTCTGCTGGTACTGACGAAAGGATACATTTGAGAAATGATGACGACGCTGTCTTCGCTTGCACCGGTGATGTTCCTGATTGTTATGGGATTTGTACTGCGGGCCAAAAACCTGCTTGATCATCAGTTCTGGTTGCCCTGCGAAAAGCTCAACTATTTCTGGCTGTTTCCGGCGCTGATGTTTTCTCAGGTGGCGACGGCGAGCCTGAATGATTTTCCGGTCAGGCCAATAGCATGGTCGATTCTGGGCGCCGTGGCGATTGGCGCAGTGTCACTCTGGTTGTGGCGAATATGGCGAAGCCAGCCGGGAACCGTCTTTTCTTCCGTTATTCAGGGCGCGCTGCGCCCTAACACCTATATTGGCGTTGCGGCGGCGGCGGCCACTTACGGCACTACCGGGTTGACGGTCACGTCTATCAGTATCGCGGTGGCAATTCCCATGCTGAATGTCGCGTCTATCATCATCCTGATGCATTACGGGCAGGGCAAAAGGCCTGGCGTATGGCAGATAGTCAGAGCACTGGTACGTAACCCGGTGATTATCTCAGTGGTCGCGGGGCTGGCGTTTAATGTCAGTACGCTCAAACTTCCGGATATGATCGGCAATATTCTGCATATTCTCGGCGGCGCATCGCTGCCGCTGGGCTTGCTGGCGGTTGGCGCAGGGCTCGATCTTAAAGCTGCGCGCTCGGCGCACGGGCCGGTATTACAGTCGTCGTTTGTGAAATTATTACTGGTACCGCTTATCACGCTGTTTATTGGCGTTGAATTGGGTATTTCCGGGCCGGTACTGGCCACCGTCGTCCTGTTTAATGCCCTGCCCTGTACGCCTTCCGCCTATATCATGACCAAACTTCTCGGCGGCGATCATCGGCTTTCTGCCGGGATTATCTCCGTGCAAACGGTGCTGGCGGCGGTGACCATTCCCTTTATTCTGATGCTGACCCAACTGTCACCGAACTGAGGGATAAATCCGCTTCATATCTGGCCCAGATCTCTTCCTGCCACCGGGTAGAATTAAAACGTGCACAGATTCCGCCGGTTTTCCCTCTGCGTCATTCCACAATAAATAGGATGAAATTAGCGGCTGAATAGCTATCAGCAAATAAAATCGCCCGTTAAAAAACCGGGATTGCTTATGCAAAACAAACATAACAACACGCTGTTTTCCCTGCCCGGTTTAGTGTGAATATAGCCATTAATAGCGCAGGAGGAAGAATGAGCGTGGATTCAGGTTCCATTGAGAAAGAAAGTTCGCCGACCGTCGAGAAACCGCAGAGCCGCAAAGTGCTGGGTGCAACCGGCCTTGCTCACCTTTTCCATGATGGTGCGACGGATATGCACTATGTGCTTTTTGCCCTCTGGCAGCAGCAATTTGGGCTTTCAATGGCGCAGATCGGTTTACTGAAGATGCTGTTTTCTGGTGCGATGTCGGCGTTTCAGATCCCATCGGGAGAACTGGGCAGAAAATACGGCGAGCGGAAAGTGTTAATCGGCGGCACGCTGCTTTTAACCGTCGCGCTGCTGCTGTATGGAACGTCAGAAACGCTGATACAGCTCATGATATTGATTGTGATCGGCGGCCTTGGCGCCAGCGTTCAGCATCCGCTCTCCTCCAGCTTTATTACGCGGTTTTATCCCCCTCAGCGCGCCCGTATCGCACTCAGCACCTACAACTTTTTCGGCGATGTGGGTAAAGGGATCATCCCCAGTGCGCTTTCTGCCTGCCTGTTGGTTATCACGTGGGGAACCGCACTGCAGTTGATTGCGCTTTTGGGTTTCCTCGTTACTCTCGGTCTCTATGTGTTACTGCCTGCGGATGGCAAAAAAACGCCCCAGGTGGCTACGCTGGCGGGCAAAGAGGCGACGCAGCAGAAGCAACAGGCCTCCTCCTGCGTAAAACTCCCCGAACCGCTTCGTAAACGTGCTTTCACTGCGCTGTGCGTGATTGGCAGTATCGACAACGCCACGCGTACCGGCACGCTGACATTCCTTCCCTTTTTAATGGCCGCAAGGGGAGCGTCTGCAACGCAAATTGGCTTTGCGCTGACCTTAATTTTTATTGGCGGGGCATTTGGCAAACTGGTTTGCGGGGTGCTGGCAACAAAACTCGGCGTAATTAAAACCGTCGCAGCCAGTGAGATCATTACGTCGGCCATTGTACTGGGAATGACGGTTGCCCCTTTGCAGGTAAGCTGGCTGCTGTTGGTTCCGCTGGGTATCGCGCTGAACGGAACGTCGTCCATTCTGTATGGCAGCGTAGCCGAACTCGCCAGACCGCATCAGCAAACCCGCGCATTTGCTATTTTCTATACCGCATCGTTGGGATGTGGCGCGCTTATGCCGCTTATCTATGGCCTGGCGGGCGATGCGATTGGGGTGAAACAGACATTAATCGTTGTTGCACTGCTGGTACTTTGCATATTGCCTTTGCTCATTCCTGTCAGGAGCGCGACAAAAATGACCGGACACCCGCCGCGCTAATGAAAGCCATCGAGAGATACGCTGAGAGCAGGAAGAAAGCGCAATCGGGTATAGAAAAGGTGACTCAATACACCAATTGCATAGCAACCCGGCGCAGCGGTGCCAGCCCGGAGATCGTTTCTGCTGCCAGTAAGTCTTTTAGCCGTGGCGAGAGGGCCTCTTCTTGCACAATTTCGAACCCCAAAGAGGCATAAAAAGGGGCGTTAAAGGGAGCATAACGATCGGTCGTCAACGAGGCGCCGGTTAAACCGCGAGCCTTACCTTCAGCCAGAAGCGCATTTATCAGCCGCCGACCAATTCCCTGCCGCTGCCAGTCTGGATGCACATCTGCTTCGGCGATATGCAGCCAGTTCTCCGTAATATAAGCCCCGGCGAAACCAACCGGGATCTCCTCTGCTGCGAATGCCGCGAAGAGAATTCCTTCCTTGCTCAACCTGCTGAAATCATCCAGGCTGCCCGCAACCGGCTCACCTGTCACCGCGCCGGTGACACGCAATGTTTCAAACGAGGCGAGTTCAATCGCCCTTAATGCCTCCAGATGCTCGCGTTGTGCCGGTTTGATAGTGATATCTGTCATCGGGTTATCCTTATGAACATGGCAGGTAATGTTGCCGTCTCCTTTCAGTGATGGAGACTTAAGCGTCGCCACGTAGAATCTTGCGACCTCTCCAGGCCGACCGGTTTCAACACGGTGCTTGCCCTTTCCTGACTTACCGGCAGACAGGCGATAAAAATAAGTCGCGCTGCCGGATACGCTGTGTCTTCGGATGCGGAGCCATTCGGATTTTATAGCAAATGGGTAACTGACCGGTGGCCCGCAAACAAGGTTAAAGCGGTGAAATGGCTTCCACGTCATGCTGGAAAACGTAAGGGTCGGAAAGCAGCTCAAATTCTTCATCATCCGGATAAGTTACCGCCACATGATAGTTTTCTCCGGCAAACTCCCGCACCGACTGCAGATCCTGCCAGTAAGTGGCCAGAAAGAAATGCGCCCACTCTCCCTGCACTTCCATGCGCACGAACGCGCCTCGATTACCCTCTATGCTCCTTGCGTGCTCGACTCCGGTTTTCTCAAGGTGTTTCGCGAAACCTTCTGCATGTTTAAGTGGAACACAGCCGTGCCAGGTTCTTACAATCATGAGCTTTCCTCTCTTTATGCTAAAAATATAACGCGAAGACCGGTTAGTTCCGCAGAACAGTAATTTAACGTGATCGCCAACAGGTCATTTTGGTAAGCGACATGAGTGTATATTGTTGGGGGAATCACTCTGGAAATACAAATGAGTTCAGGACATGATCCTGCCAGACACCGTTTATTTTCAAATAGGATTCGGCATATCCCTCTTTTACAAACCCCAAACGTCTTAATGTATTGCTACTGCGTTCGTTATCCGGGAGATGATTGGCCATTATCCTGTGCATGCCATAGTTTTCACGCACATAACGAAGAGACTTCTCAAGGGATTCATGCATTAAGCCTTTACCCTGACAATCATGATCCAGTGAAAAACCTAAGTAACATGCCTGAAAAACACCAAAGATGAAATTAGTGAAGTTAATACTGGCGATAATGCGATCTTCATTTTTTAACGTCACTACAAGGTTCAGACACTTTCTATTCTCGTAATCGTTTAGTGAGTTTATTATTCTTTGCGATATATTTTCGAGTGTAAAATAGCCTTCATCACGTAATGGTTCGAACGGCGCTAAATGGGACCTGTTATTAAGCAGATAACGCTGAAAACTTTCTGCAAGATCGGTTGCAAGCAAGTAGACATCAGTTCGCTCGGTAGAAAATAACTTCATAATTTATCCATACACGAAAATGTGGGAGGGAATAGTATTAACAAAAATAACGGGATATTTACAGCGATTCGCAATGGGATATCTTCGATTATCGATCATGCACGCTTGCTGTGGCGATAAACAAAAAGGCCGCACTGGCGGCCAGGCGATAAGTTAGTTTGCCGGAAGATAAGTGGCGCTGAATGCATGAATATCAAAATTCACGGCTATGGGTTCAGAGCCACCGATGGACATAACTTTTTCCACAAAATTGTTGCGGTAAGTTTCGCCACCTTCCAGTTCAATAAAACGGCTGACATAGCTTGTTGAGAGGAAAAACAGCGCCACTTCTTCTGCGCTCAGAAACAGGATATTTGCAAAGGCTTCACGTCTTGCATCCTGCAAATGTGGGCAATCACGCATCAGCTCAAGCGTGTCATCGTATTGTATTAAACGGGGATCGCGATGGGCAGCCCAGTGTGTTACCAGTTCTTTTTCAATGTAGTCCCGTAACGGGCCATAGATTATCGGGACATCATATCGGTAAGCGCAAAAAAGCCCCTCCGGGCGCAACCAGTTTTTCAGGTTGGCCAACACCGCTTTACGATCCATCCAGTAAAAAGAGGTGGCGCTGGTAATCAGATCAAAGGCCCGTCCGGGAGAAAACGTTTCTGCCGGGGAAACGGTGAAGCTCAGTTCCGGATAGTTAACCCGCGCCCGTTCAATTAACGCCTCCCCTAAATCGCATCCTTCCACATAACTGAAATAGTCTTTAAGGCGAATGCTGGAGACCCCGTTACCACAGCCAATATCCAGTGCGGCACTGGTCGCGGGAGCCCGTTCGGCAAGATAACGATACAGAGCCTGTGGATAGGTAATCTTGCTTCTGATTTTATCGTAAGCATTTGCATTCTTGTTGAACTGTTTCACGAGATATTCTCCAGTGACTCTCTTCACACCGCCCTGCCAGTATATTCAGTGCAGGGGAGATAACGCTCCCCATATTATAACTGGCAAAAGATCACACTATTGGCGATATAACGCTTCCGACAGGCTGCTCGCTTCACACTTGAGGTGAATGTACGACACGGTTATTTTTTCAGTTTATTTCTGTGCACCGGTAATTTTTTTCGCATGACGATCAGTATTAACGCGAAAGGTGCCAGTTAATATCATCAGCCAGCGGACGAATTAATTTTGTACATAAACGTTGTGCCGTGTAAGGTGTTTTCTATCGACCTCGCATAACAAGGTATTACCCCGGCTATCTGCCACCCAAGGGAAAGATATAAGTCGCTGGCCACATCTCCTGTTCGTGTATCAAGTACGAGTAAAGAGATGCCTTTTTTCCAGGCCATATCTTCTGCCCGATTCATTAATTCTCTGGCAATCCCCTGACGACGAGCCTGCGGATGAACGAGGAGTTTGGATATTTCAGCGCGATGGCGACCGTTAGGAATGCCGCAATAGTTAATGATGACGGTTGCAGCTAAAAAACCATTATCGCGGGCGACTAATAACTCGCAATCGTGGCTGGCAAGACTATAAATTTTATCTTTCCAGAAACGGTCAATAGCCTGCCGATCATCGGGATCGGTAAAACCGACACTGGCTCCATCTCTTACACAAGACTGCAATACGTCACCTAATTCTGGTAAAAATTGATGCGCCTGTATAGCACTGAGAAGTTCATATTCAATCATGATTTACATACCACCAAAATATAATGTGCACCGAGGCTCTGATGAGCGCTGAATGATGAATAACCTGATAAATGGAAACGCAAACTGTCGCCTTCTTTCAAACTCCATTTTTCAGTGTTCATCGTAATAGTTAATTCACCTGCATATAACCATAGATATTGCTCAAGCCCCTGAACGGGAGGGCTTGAATATTCAATGAAAGCGCCAGGGCGCAATTTTCCCTCGATCATCTCGCATTTGAACTGACTGGAAGGCGGTAATAACATGCGTCGCTCAAATCCATTGAGTTCATCCTGCCACAGAGGTTGCTGCTCTGCTCTGAACAGATTATCTGCTGCCTGTTCAATCTCGCTTATCAGCCGGGACATCGTCATTCCGTATACAATACAGAGTTGGTTGAGAACCTCCGCTGTCGGGCTGACTTCACCCCGTTCAATCCGTGATAAGGATGCCCGGCTGATGCCCGACGCAGTGGAAAGCTCGTCAAGTGACCAATTGTGTTGTAAGCGCAGCGCAGCCAGACGGGCGGCTAACCTTGCTCGGTAATCCTGGTTGTTCATGTCTTTTCTCTTATTTGAGATATTATTCCCATAAAAGAGAGATTACTGATTACTGAAACCCTGTCAAGCGCTATTGCAAAAGGGGCATGTCATGCTGCGGGTTGATGTTAACTGCGTTCATCAAAGGCAAATGTCCTGGTATTTCTGTTAATTCTTGACCCTATGGGGTGGGTCATTATGGCGATATATTGCAGCCTTAACACCGCCGGACAAATTGATGGCGCCCGGTTGAAGGCGATCAACACTCTGTGATTTCCGTCTGTAACGCTAGTTACGGCATTTCGTCATGAGGTTCCCGTGTTTACACAGCCTGATTCATCCTTCTCGCAGAGAAAGACACTTTTGCATTTCAGCCCTTTCAGGCGGCTTATCATCATCGCCGCTGCAGGTGCGGCATTGCTTTTCGCGGGTGATATTGCATTTGTATATCATTCGGGCGCTTCAGCGCCGGCCATGCATCATAATGACCAACACGCTTTGACGGGTTTACAGATGTCCGGTATGTCCGGTGCCATGGATACCGCGCGCCCTGAAACGAGTATCAGGCCCGTTTCCTGTGAAACTTTGCAGGACATTCCCGGCAAATCCATCACCGTAGCGGTGGTTGACTTTCCGCCAGACGCTTATACACCGCGGCATCGTCATCCGGGTTCGGTTTTGGCGTTTGTCCTGAAAGGCACGTTGCGCTCGCAAATGGAAGGAGGTGCGGCTGAAACTTATACAACAGGGCAAACCTGGTTCGAGCCGCCTGGCGCATTACACCTTTTTGCCGAAAACGTCAGTAAAACGGAACCTGCCGAATTACTGGCTACCTTCATTACCGACAGTGATTGTGGTGCGCTGGTGATACCTGACTGAATATTTCCTGAGTCAGAAACATCCCAGTCTGGAATATAAAAATAATCCCCGCTCACAGGTGGTTGTCAGCCGTGTATTCTGACCCATGTGTGAATACGTTATCCCGAATGCAGGAACGGTAAAATACAGGTGATATTATGACTGAGCATATAACAAATCAGCCGGGTGGAAATTATGTTCCCGTCATCATCCATGACGGGCTGGCTTATGTGAGCGGGCAACTCCCGCGCAAAGGTGAAACGCTACTTTATTCAGGAAAAGTGGGACAGGACATTGATCTTCCCGCCGCCCAACAGGCCGCTGCTTTTTGTGCAGACCTCTGTATTGCGGCAGTGAGTGAGGCCGTAGGCGGCGAGGCTAATATTATCCAGGTGATTAAAGTCGTAGGGTATATTGCTTCTGCCCCCGGTTTTATCCAGCAAAGTCAGGTAATGAACGGAGCATCCGATCGGCTCGTCGCGAGGCTTGGAGCAAGGGGCACGCATGCCCGCACTTCGGTAGGCGTAGCTGAATTACCGCGCGGCGCGCCTGTTGAGCTGGAAATGATAGTCGCAGTGCGAAAGTGAGAAAGGCCTGCCGGAAAAGTCTCACCTGCAACTTTTATATCGCAGAGACATTTCTGATTGGGGGCAGATAATCGCGCTGCCCCGCTCTATTTCCGTCGTGACGGCATTTATTTAGAAGATGATGATGAAAGAAAAGTCCGTTTATATACCCGTCCTCGAATTTTTACAGCGCCAGTTGCAAGGCACACTGGACGATACGATGACAACATATATGAATTATCCCACAGCCATCTCAGGGCTGCTGGGTTTCAGCATTGTGGATATTGGCGAAGCAAAGGCGACGCTGATGCTTGATGCCGATTCGGCACGTCATGGAAATCAGCAGGGCACTGTCCATGGCGGCTTATTATGCGAACTGGCAGACGCTGCAATAGGAACCGCGCACTCCACTTTAATGCAGAAGAATGAAAGTTTTACAACGATAGACCTTAATGCCACTTTTCTTCGTCCTGTCTGGCGTTCGCGTTTATTAGCTACCGCACATGCTGAGCATCGTGGCAAAACGATCAGTCATTACCGATGTGAAATATCTCGCGAAGATGGTAAGGCCGTCGCCATTATAACCAGTACGGTATTAACGCTAACGGGTGAAAAAGCCCGGGGAAGATAAGTTCTCCGTTATGACAGATAAAATATGAGACGCTGTGTCGTTAATAATTAACGTACAGGTGTTTATATTTTGAAAAATTGGCGAAAAGTGGATACAGGGGTTATTAACAGCGATCTTCATGCGGTTGGGACATCTCCACCGCCGATATTTCTTGCAAAGGAGTACCACATGTATCCGATACCGTCGGCCAGACCCATTGCCGCTGTCCTGGCTGTGGTGGTGCGTGAAAAACACGTTCTGCTGGTAAAACGGAATAACCCGCCGGACGCCGGTATGTGGGGCTTTCCCGGTGGGAAAACGGAGATCGGCGAAACATCACTCGCCGCCGCTCAACGTGAGCTTTATGAAGAAACGGGTATCGTGGCAGACCCGGAGCGGATACTCACGGTGGTGGACGCGATTGCTAAAGATGATAACGGCGATGTGAGCACGCACTACGTTATGGTTGCAATACAATGCCGGTACGTGAGTGGCGAGCCAGTTGCAGCCGATGACGTAAGTGAAGCCCGCTGGGTGAATATTCAACATCTTCTGCAGGACAGCGACATAATGAGTGAAGGCGTGTCGGAGCTGGCCATACTCGCCTCCGGGGGAGCAGCCTGAATTCCTGCGAACAGGCGCGGGGCATAAGCAATATGCTGAATATTCACCGTTCCGGCGCATCCCTGAGCCGGACGTCATGATTACTGACGCATGCCGATCGCCAGACGGTTAAAGGCGCTCATCAGCGCGATCGCAAAGGTCAGGTCGGAAATTTCAGCTTCGCTGAAATGCGCCTGCAGAGGAATATAATCATCATCAGGCGCATGCGTTTTATCTACGTGCGTCAGAGACTCCGCCCACGCAAGGGCGACACGCTCACGTTCGCTGAATAATTCGCTGACGCGCCATCCCGCCAGGCTATCCAGTCGTGCAGCGCTTTCACCGTCGGCGCGCAGGGCTTTGGCGTGCATTTCAAGACAAAATGCGCAGCCGTTAATCTGCGAGATCCGCAGCCAGACCAACTCTATCAGCGCTTTCCCGAGACTGCTTTTACTCAGCGCTTTTTTGGTCGCAGCAAACCCGTTATAGGCCTCCGGGGAAAGGGTGAAATAGGGTAAACGTTGTGGGGTGCTCATCAGGTTATCTCCGGTTATTAAAAAACGTCATGCCAGGGTCTGACGAAAGTGCATGCCTGCCGCCAGCAATCCTTGTCGATAGTAAAAACGTTGTCCCAGCGCATTGCCTAAAGCGGTATCCAGCACCAGGTGAGTACAATTCTGATCGCGCGCCTCTGCGCGCAGGGCATCGATTAATTTCGCCCCCAGTCCGTGGCTGCGGGCACAGGGTGCAGTCACAAGGTCATCAACGTACAGAAAGCGCCCGTACAGCAGATTTTCCGCAACCCGATAGCCCGCCAGGGCCAGGAGCTGTTGATCCTGCCAGACGCCTTGCAAGCAATACCCTTGTTCAGCCTGACGATGGACGCGCGCGATAAAGCTCGCGGCATCGGTCAGGTGCGGTCGCAACTCGCGCATTAATGTGTACGCAGCATGGAGCGCCAGTTCGCTTTCAACCTTGTATAGTTCAAATGTCGCCATTCGTTCCCCCTGTCTGATGGCTGCAATATATCGCCGACATGCCCCATGCTACAGTGACAAGAATTATCTAAATCACCAGGACAAATGACGTGAAAGCACAGATGCTGAAATCCAACTGGCAGCCTGACACACCACTCTATTTGCAGCTTTATCAGCGCTATCGCGACGCGATCACGACCGGCCGGCTGAGCCCGGGGGAGCGTGTTCCATCAATACGCAATCTCGCCAGCGAGCTTCACGTCGCGCGGGGAACGGTGGAAATGGCTTATCAGATGCTGGTTAGCGAGGGCTACCTGGTGACGAAAGGCGCGGCGGGCACCCGGGTCTCGCCCCAACTGGCGAGGCTGCCGAACGCCGGAAACCCGCCGCAGCACAGAACCTCAGGTGAGCAGCCTTATCAGGTGCGCCAGACGGGGGATATTTTACCGTTTCAGCCAGGTGTACCGGCGCTTGATGCATTCCCGCGTAAAATATGGTCTCGCCTGTCGGGGCAAACGCTGCGGATGATTGAGGCTACGATGATGAATTATCCCGATCCTGCCGGATACGCACCGCTACGGGAAGCCATCGCTACCTATCTGGGCATTTCCCGTGGGATCGCCTGCGCGCCGGAACAGGTCTTTATTACCACCGGCTATCAGGGAGCGCTGGAACTGCTGTGTCGTACCGTTTTACGGACAGGCGACAGCGGTTGGTATGAAAATCCCGGTTATTTTCCTGGTCGATACGCTCTGCAACAAATGGGCATGACGCTGACCCCCGTTCCGGTGGATGAAGAGGGGCTACAGGTCGCTGCCGGGCAGCAGAGGGCACCCAATGCACGGTTTGCGGTCGTCACACCTTCACACCAAAGCCCCACTGGCGTCGCACTGTCTCTCCCCCGACGTCTGGCGTTGCTGGCGTGGGCGAACCAAAAAGATGCCTGGATCATTGAGGATGACTACGACAGTGAATTCCGTTACCACGGGCATCCGCTACCGGCCCTGAAAAGTCTCGATCATGAGCAGCGTGTGCTTTATACCGGAACCTTCAGTAAGGTCCTGTTTCCCGGCTTGCGTCTGGCCTACCTGGTGGTGCCCCCCGCTTTGCAACAGACCTTTCACGAGGCGGTTAATCACTGGCCTGGACCGGGATCAATTCTGCCGCAAGCGATGGTGGCGGCGTTCATGCAACAGGGGCATTTTGTCCGCCATTTGCGCAAAATGCGCCAGTTGTACGCCGTCAGACGCGGTTATCTTGTGGAGGCACTTGAAAGCATTATCGGCTCCTCTCTGCGCATCCAGCCGCAGGCCGGGGGAATCCAGATTCTGGCCTGGCTGAACGAACATCAGTGCGATAAAACGCTGGCGACAGCGGCTCAGGCCGCAGGGCTTGGTGTCAGGGCGCTCAGTGACTGGGATGCCGGCACCCGGCAGCAGAACGGGCTATTGATGGGATTTACCAGTTTTACCAGCGCGGAAGAAGCACAAGCTGCAGTGAAACGTTTGGCAGCATTATTAGCGCCATAAGGTCGCCTGCTGGCACGCCTGCACGTGCATAAATCACATTACGCATTAACCTTGCCGCCGATCATCCCCCTCTGCGCAGCCCTTTCAGTAATGCCTGCGTCGCGGCAGAAGATTTTCCTGATGGCGAACAAACCAGACCAAACTCGCGCTGAACAGTAGGTGTCACCGGCACCACGCACAAGCCGCGTAATTCAACCGGCAGGGCAGATTCAGGGACCAGCGCGACACCCATCCCTTCCCGCACCAGCAGGCAGGCGCTGCTCCAGTCGCGCACTTTCACGCGTACGTCAGAGAGCTGCAAACCTGCCTGTTCCATCAGACTTTTTCCATTGACGACACATCCGCCTGTGGCGAGAACAAAGGGTTGGTCTGCCAGTTTTTCCAGCGTTATGCCGCTCGTACCGGCATGACGTCCCAGCGGATGACTGGCTGGCATTACTGCTACCCATACATCCTGCCCTAATATGACGTCGGCTCGTCCTGGTAACGGGTTCATTACCACGCCCAGCTCAACGGTGTCTGCGGCAAGCCACTCCTCGACTTCCTCGTCCGTACCTTCCAGCACCACCACTTCCATGCCCGGGTGCAGGCGCTTAAAGTCGCGCAGCAGTCCAGGCAACAATGTCGATGTCACGGAAGGAAAGCTGGCAAGGCGAATGCGGCCGCCCTGTAAACCCCGGCTCTCATCCGCCAATACGCGGATCGCGTTAAGCCGCGCCAGCATGCTCCTTGCATGCCCGACAACCTGCTCACCCAGCGCAGTGACACCGATATGCCGACGCTCACGCGTAAATACCGCGAATCCAAGTGAAGCTTCCAACTGGGCGATAGCCTGGCTGGCACCGGACTGAGTCATTCCAACCTCCTCAGCAGCACGCGAGATATTGCTGGCATCTGCCACTGCGACCAGTAAGCGCCAGTGCAAAAGATTCATCATAAGTATCAGTAGCTCAGCTAATAGCTAATTTATGAAACATTAATTTTACAGCGCGAGACGCTTTAATCACAGTGTATTGAGGATCGCGCTGAATGTTACGCGACAGCTTTTCAATTTACCGGAGAGAGAGCATGAAATTGTATTACGCCCCGAACACCTGTTCACTTTCACCACACATTGTGCTGCGTGAACTCGGGCTGGCGTTTGAGCTGGTCAAAGTGGACAACAGGAGCAAACTCACTGCGGACGGACGCGATTTCCGGACCATTAACCCTAAAGGCTATGTCGCTGCACTGGAACTGGATAACGGGCAGATACTCACCGAAGGCCCGGCCATTGTGCAGTACCTCGCCGACATGAAACCGGAAAGCGGGCTGGCGCCGCGAGCGGACAGCTGGGCGCGGGTGCGTCTGCAGGAGTGGCTGAACTTTATCACCAGTGAAATACACGCAGGCTCAGCACCGCTATTCAACACCACGCTGCCGGAAGAGGTCAGAACGGTTTTTCGTGAGAAGCTCTTCCGGCGCTTCGATTTCCTTGAGGATACACTCAACGGTAAACCCTATCTGACCGGTTCGTCGTTCAGCGTCGCTGATGCCTACCTTTTCACCGTGCTGGGCTGGTGTAAATTCTTCTCCTTCGAACTGAATCGCTGGCCCGCCCTGTTAGCGTATAAGAGAAAGATCGATGCGCGTCCTGCTGTGCAGGTGGCATTACTTGCAGAAGCGTCGCAATAAGTTCGCAGAGGTTTCGGTGAGCGCGCGCGTTGCATTCTCAGCGAACCTTGATGATCAGTTTGCCGGTGACGTGCCCTTCTGCGCTCACCCGATGTGCTTCTGCCGTCTGCTCCAGGGGGTATACGCCCTGAACAGGAAGCTGAAAAAGGCCATGCGCACAGAGACGGGCAACTTCTGCGAAGACAATTTCCGGTTGCTCTGGCGGTCCATGGGAAAATTTCGCGCCATATTGTTCTGCTGAAAAATCCGCGACGGAAAGCACATGAGCAGGGTTTCCCACGATGGCAATCAACTCAGCGATAACCCCGGCTCCCGCAACGTCAATAGCGGCATCGACGCCCATGGGGGCTAACTGAGCTATTCGTGCCTTCAAGCCAGGAGCGTAAGTCGTAGGCACTGCGCCTAATGAAGCGAGATAAACATGGTTAGGAGAACTTGCGGTGCCAATAACGTTAATGCCGCGCAGACGTGCCAGCTGAACTATCGCTGTGCCTACGCCCCCTGCCGCCCCGCTAACCAGCAGAGTCTGCCCGGCTTCGATGTTCACTTCATCCAGTGCCCGGGTGGCAGTATCAACAATAACAGGCAAGCCGGCTGCCACTTCAAAAGAGACGGCAGCGGGTTTGACCGCCCAGTGGGTAAGAATGGCTTTCTCCGCGACGGTGCCATCGCCAAAGCCAAATACTGCATTGCCAATGGCAACGTCACAAACGCCATCGCCAATCTCATCCACAATGCCGCTGGCTTCCACACCGACCGTGAGCGGAAACGTGATCTCTTCGAATGCCCGATACTGGCCTTCTCTTCGTTTCCAGTCAGAGGGGTTCACACCCGCACAATGCACCGTAATGCGGATCTCTTCGGGTCCAGGATGTGGAACCGCTATTTCCTCGACTTTCAATTCGTCAGGCCCGCCGAAAGCGTGATAACGGATTGCCTTCATCTTGTGACTGTCGCCGGAGCGCAAAGGATGAGAAAAACCCGGAAGTGAACTGACAGATAAAGCGGGTTTAGAACTTGAGTTTGACATAGATGCGCTCCGTTTATCGTATCGCTACGCAAGGGTAACGATAAGTGCTCCCGCCATTTCATGGCAGTAAAGCCGTTGATTTCGAAGACGCTGGTCAAACTGTGAGGACACAGACTCGACGTATGCGCGATCACTCCAGAAACAGAAATGATCGTTTTTCGCGACGTTGTGTAAGCCTATTCAGGCCAAAGTTTGCTGTCAAGTGTACCTGCGCGGCGGCGCTTTTCTATCGTCAATCGGGGTTATTGTTGATAAGTCCTGACGTTTGTACTTCGCTGTGAGTTCAACAGTTCAATGCAACGCTATCCTTAATCAAGAGGGACGTTGATAACATTGTGATATGTTACTTTATGGGGAGCAGGCCAAATTAGCTATCAAGCGCTGTTATCTGAACATTTTTAGGATCAACAATCTTACCGCCTGCGGTGACAAAGGCGCTATACAGCACTTCTCCACTTTCTTTATCCGTTAAGGCGATATGCGGTGAGTCGTGCAGTATGTTTTTATGACCCCACTCCATCATGGAGAAAAGAATTGGCGCAAGGCTGCGACTTTTGGCTGTGAGAACATATTCATACCGTTCACGTACCCCTTCTTCTTGATAGGGGATTTTGCATAGTAGATCGAGTTCAGTCATTTTTTTTAATCGGTTTGCCAATGTCTGCTTCGTGATTTTTGTATGAGCACGTATAGTTTCAAAGCGGGTGACCCCATAAAATGCCTCCCTTAGAATCAACAAAACCCATTGATCTCCAAGTAGTTCTGCTGACGCAGCAAGCCCGCAAAGCTCAGGTAGCAGGTATGGTAATGATTTATCTTTTGACATGTATGCATTTGCCTCTTAACCTGGGTATGATTTTAATACCCAGATATTTAAGGAGAATACAATGCCCTTCGTAAAAGTGCAAACCATTAAAGGAATTATGAATTCGGAGCAAAAAAATGAACTGCTACGTCGAATGACTGATCTTATTGTTGAAATTGAGGGGAAAGGCGATCCTGAATTCCGGCGATCGGTATGGATCCTGATTGACGAGCATGAACCGGAGCAGTGGAGTCTTGGGGGAATACAGCCCACATCTGAAATGATTGCTGCAAAATTCGCATCACCACAGCAGTCCTGACTTGTTTGTAGTAATTCACATTTAGTCATGAATAATCGGCGGACAGTATGAATATCCGCCCCTTGCTCTGAGCGGACATATCTCCCCACCAGGCCGACGCCTTCAAGCCAGCAGCGGATGTTACCTGCACCTGGGTGCGCTAATCACAGCACCACGGCTAAATACCTGAAGAACTCCAACAGTGAATAACGCTTTATGCAGGCTGTTTTCCCGAAAGAGATGAAGTGGCTTGAAAATGCTGTTCAAAACCAGCCACAGCAGCGTCCTGAAGTTGTGTCAAAGGACTTTCCCGGCAATGAAAACGATGGAGCTACTGGCCAGGGCATTACCAACTGGGTTTACCGGAGAGTGGGTTGGCAGTTCATTGCAGGAAGCGGCATTATCAGCGGCACGTTATTCGCGGTTTTCTTTGTTCCACTATTTTTATCGTGGTAACAACTTTTTTGACAGGCGTTTAAGGTTGTTAAAGGGACGAAAAGAGTAACGCCAATCTGATAAGTGTTTGTTTAAAAGCCCCGCAAGGGGCTGAACAAACGTTAACTATGGTGCCGGGGGAACTGGCGGCGTGGGCACGGGCGCCAGTTCCCTCACTTCCAGCCGGACTTCATAACGCCTCCCATTTTCCAGCGCCGGAAGATTTTTAACCACATTGTTTAACGCCTCGACCGGGGTGGTGGTTTGCTGGACAACACCATACACGAGTGGCGCAGGGCCCTGTATGGGCGGGCTATCCCTTTGTAAAGGCGGCGGTTTTATATCGCCCTCTGTTGCAGCATTAACGGAAAAAGTGCAAACCATAAAGGCAGTGGCAAATAATGTCTTCGTTAATTCTCTCATGCTGTTCTCCACGTTTTGGTTAAAAAAGCTTCACCAGAGGGAAAATAGCCCGCCAACAAGAAGGGAATGTGAACGCGTTTCGCAAGAAAGGAAAATAGCCAGACAACATCGCGATGTCATTGCCAAAAGCGGCGTCGTGGCAGGCGTTTGTATCACCTGCGTCACGCTTTTGGCTTCCCAAACGGTGGTGAGCGTCGCATAGAGGCCGTAGTTGCTTGTATCCGATGCGTTAATCGGCGTGTACTAATCAACGGGGAGCATGTCACAAGCCTGAAAATTACCTTTTAGCCACAATTCGCATTTCCACAAGCGCATTTTCTGGAATGAATTCTGATACGCCAATGGCGGACCATGCCGGGTATGGCGCCTTTATATACTCATCTTTTACTTTAGAAAAAACGTCTATATGTTTTTTGAGATCAACGTGAAAAGTGGTCATCTCAAGTATATTTTCATAGCCCAAACCGGCCGCTTTCAAATAAACACCCAGCTTATAAAACGCATCATGGAATTGTTCTTCAGGATGCTTACTTATTGGTTTGTCCTTGCGTGCTGCGGTAACACCTGAAAGATATACTGTGCCATCTGCTTCGATGACGGGGGAGAAATGCCAGTCATTGAAATAATGCTGAAACTCTTCAGGAACTATCGATTTTTTCATGGTTTTCTCAAATGGATGACTGAATAAATGCCAGCATGTACCAAACCATTATGCCTGGCCAGGACCACAGACTTACCAGATAGTTTGACATAATAAAGTGCCTGATCTCACCTGTCAGCATATCGCACATGCCAGCCCTTAATGTTGGCCGCTTTGTACCGAAAATTTATGCTGTGCAGAATACAACAGGGCCAGGCTTATCGGCCCTCAGCACATTCCTGTTATCTGCGGCAGTAACTGCTTTATCACTTCCACAACGCTTCTTACCCGTTGAGGTATAAAACGGGCATCCGGGAAAACCGCGTAGAGGAATCGGTCTGGCAGTCGCCATTCAGGCAGAACGGGAACCAGCAGGCCTGACTGCACCGCTTCAGCAGCAAGGGGGAGCTGCATACCACCGACACCGATGCCTGCCTGGATCGCCTGCAGCAGCCCTTCGCTGGTATTGGCCCGAAACACGGTATTCACCATCAGATTTATTGTTTCATCACCTGAAGCTAACCGTAGCGGCGCATCAGGCGCGATACCACTAAACCGGATATGTGGCTTCTGAGCCAGCTCATCCACTGAATCGATGTGTTCAAATTCCGGGGCAGCGTAAAGCGCCGTCGCAATGCGGCCCAGTACGCGCACGGCATGTGACTCTGGCGGCTCGCTCGCCAGCCGCAGCGCAACGTCAACCCCTTCGCTGACCAGATCGGCAATGCGATCATCAAATGAAAGCTCAAGATGTAACTCTGGGTGCGCCTTTTGCAGGGCCAGAAGATGAGGAAGAAAAAGCCGACCTAAACCGCTCGGCAACTGCACATGGACGCGGCCCTGCCAGTGCTGGCCCGCAGGATTGAGGTTGATTTCTGCTTCCCGCATCGCGTCCAGCAAAGGCTTCATTTCACGCCTGTACTTCTCTCCCTGCTCAGTAAGCGCCATTGCACGCGTCGTACGGCGCAGCAAAACCACACCAAGCTCTGCCTCCAGTGCGGCAATTTGCTGGCTTACGGCAGATTGCTTCACGCCAATCTGGCGCGCGGCGGCTGAAAATGAGCCAGCTTCGGCCACACGCAAAAAGGTGGCGATCGCATTGAGCTTGTTATTCATTTAATGATTTCACTTATAAGTGCCATCAGTTACAGGGGATATGAGCGGAAAAATTAATATATCACACTCTCTCCGTCACTTTATCTGGAGAAACCATGAATATGACTCACACAAACAACGTCGCGCTGGTCGCCGGTGCCAAAGGGATTGTCGGTAGCCAGCTCGTTAAAACGCTGCTGCACTATGGCTGGGAAGTGATTGGCCTGAGCCGCAACGCATTACCGCATCCGCAGAATATCCCACTCGTCACCGCTGATTTGCTGGATGCAAAGCATACTGCGCAGGCACTGCAGCCCTTAAGCAAGGTCACTCATATCTTTTACAGCGCCTGGATAAACGCGGAAAACTGGACGGAAATGGTGGAGCCCAACGTCACCATGCTGCGTAATCTGGTCTGCCACACGGCGATGATTTCATCGTTAAAAACAGTGAGCCTGATACAAGGGTATAAAGTCTATGGCGCCCATCTTGGGCCTTTTAAAACCCCTGCGCGTGAAAGCGATCCCGGCGTTGCGGGAGCGGAATTTAACGCGGCACAACTCGCCTGGCTCAGCGATTATCAGCGAGGACGAGCATGGCACTGGAATGCCATCAGACCGGGCGTGGTGGGTAGCGCCTTGCCGGGCAATACCATGAATCTTGCGTTAAGCATCGCTCTGTACGCTTCGCTTTGTAAGTCACTCAATCTACCGCTCCGTTTTCCGGGTTCGGAACAGACCTGGCGCAGTATTGTTGACTATACGGACGCCGAGTTGCTCGCCGATGCCACCCTGTGGGCCGCCACCTCATCATCCGCAGAAAATCAGGCTTTTAATGTGAATAACGGTGATGTCTGGAGGTGGAGCGAACTCTGGCCTCTCATTGCTCGCTGGTTCGGGCTTGAATGCGCGCCGCCCGTCAGACTGTCATTTCAGCAGATGTTCAAAGATTATCAGCCAGCCTGGCGCGAACTGGCCCGGCACCACCGTCTGGTAGAGACGGACATTTTGCAGGTGAACGACGGGCAGTTTGCCGACTTTGTTTTCAGTTGGGATTACGACATGTTTGGCGATGGCAGCAAGCTGCGCCGCGCAGGGTTCTGGCGCATGCAGGCTACGGATGAGATGTTCTTCAGTCTGTTCAGACAGTTCAGAGCCGCGCGCATTATCCCTTAACTCACCAGCATTTCCCGGACAGGGCCGGAGTTCAGATAGGTACATTCTCAGGCCCTGAACAACTCGCCTTCGTATAAGAAACAGCCCAGACCCGGAAGCATCAAGCTCAGGGAATTGGGACCAGCCCTTTTCGCGCCTTCAGGAACATTGCCACTTTCAATCATTCCGGGGTCGTTGTCGAAGAAAAGCATGGATCTTCCATCATTAAAGCGCCCTTAATGTTATTAGGGCGCTTTTCATTAGGTATGTCTGAACGCATCAAATTTATGGCATGGACGTCGCGTCGTCGGATTCATTATTCTCAGATAAAACATCCTTCAGGAAACGCATCGCGTTACGTAGAGCCTGGTCGGCTTCGGGCAGTGTGCCGGCCAGCAAATGCCAGACATGGAACATACCCGGCCAGACTTCGAGTGTCGTGCGTACACGCGCTTCCCCTAAGTTTGAAGCGAGTTTCATCGCACCACTCAGCATGACCTCATTCTCGCCGATCTGTATAAGCGTCGGGGAAAGCCCCTGCACATCTGCATAAACGGGTGAAGCATCAGGATGTGTTGGTAGCTCACCGGCAAGAAATTCCCTCGCTAATCTGGTGAGAAAATCGATGCTACAAAGGGGATCGATGCCATCACGGACGGTAGCAGACAGACCGCTATGGGTCAGATCTGCCCAGGGTGAAAAAGCCACTCCCGCAGCCGGGAGCGGAATACCCGCGTCACGGGCCTTACGCATCATTGTAATAACCATTGCACCACCCGCTGAATCACCAACGAGAACCAGATTTTTAGGGTTGATACCCCTGTCGAGTAGCGCACGATAAGCTGAAAAGACATCCTCTATCGGCGTCGGGAAAGGAAAATCAGGGGCCTGCCGGTAGTCCGGGACATAGACTGTGGCGTTTAACGCTGTGGCAATACGGCCCGTTAACCCCCGATACGCCTCCACACCACCATGCACATAGCCGCCGCCGTGAATGTAAAGCACCACACTGCTTCCAGCATGTTCATGTCTCTCGCCGACCATTGCCGACATATTACCTAGTGTGAGTGTTTTCCAGGAGACGCCACTGACAGCAGGAAAGATTTTCTCCAGGCCCTGCATATATTGTTTACGCACATTCGGCCAGCAATCTTCAGACTGACCATAGAGCTTCTGAACTACCGGTCCAGCAGCCGTGATCCATCCATCCAGAACATTTTGCGCATTTTTCGCCAACATTGTTGTGCCCTTATTTAATGGAAATTCTACAATAAGACTTTAACCAATTTATTGACGAAAAAGGTTCCCCAATGACGGGTAGAAAAATCGCTTCGACAAAGCTTGCTGGCTCTGCTCTGGATATTGGTGCACTGCGGGTCTTTGTTGCCGTTGCTGAGGCGGGAAGTTTTGTCGCCGGGGGTAAGGCCATGGGGTTAACGCGCTCTGCTGCAGGTAAAGCATTAGCGCGGTTAGAAGCCTATCTCGAGACAAGGCTTTTTCAGCGCACAACGCGTCGCTTATCTCTCACCACAGAGGGACATGAATTCTTTAACCGTTGCTGCAGGCTACTGGAAGACTTAGAAGAAGCCGAAGCCAGTATCCGCCAGAATTCACCATTGCCAAAAGGCCTCCTCAGACTCACCGTGTCAGAGGGATATGGAAAAATGGTGATATTGCCTTTTATCCAGGCATTTATAGATAACTCACCGGGTATTAGCATTGAAGTCAGCTTCAGCGATCGGGTTGTCGATCTTATAGAGGAAGGCTTTGATCTTGCTATTCGGGTAGGCGATGGCGCTACGAGTCATCAATATATAACACAGGTTATCGACAGAACGCGGCCGCAATTGTTTGTATCACCTGACTATCTCAAACAAAGGGGTAAACCGGAATCACTTGCTGATCTTAAAGATCATCGCCGTCTTGTCTATGGTTTGGGAACGGCTTCTACTGGATGGAACTTAGTGGATAAGGAGCATGGGCGAATAACGCTGAACGGCAGTAACCATGTCAGGTTTGACAGCGGAGATGCAATACGCACAGCGGCCATAGCTGGATTGGGTATCGGGTATTTGCCCTCCTTCATGATTGACAGGGATATTGTGGAAGGCCGATTAATACAACTGCTGCCTGCAACACAAGGTGAAGAAATTGCTATCCATGCTATTTATCCCAGCCGTAGACATCTCTCTCTTCGCGTGCGGGCTTTCATTGATGGTCTTAAAATTTTCCTGAGTAACATTAAAAATTGACTGTTTTTGCCCTTAGAAAGCAATGCCCTGGCTGAGCGCTATGTCCTGACAATGACTGCCCGCAGATACAAAGGATTTACGCGTCAGGAAAGGACTGCGCCGTGTCACTTGAAACGCTCTTTGCGGATATCGGCCAGCGTGTCAGTCCGCTTTGTGCCAAAGCGGACATGAGTTAATGCGCAGGTTTATTTAAATCACTCAAAAATTCAGGCCCGGACGGAAGGAAGCAGACCCGCAAGCCTGTATCCCTCGATGAGTTCATCAAAGAGCTTAATATCGTTCCGGCTTCTGGCCATCAACTGAGCGCCAGCGATAGCGGAAAAAATCGCACCTGCCCGGGTTTTGCTGCCTTCTGACTCTGTGATACCCGCCTCCAGCAGTTGCCCTGCCAGCCAGTCGATGTTGACGTCGGCAAACTTCTGAACTTCCACCTTCACCGCCTCAGGCAGGTCATCGTATTCGGCAGACATAAAACTGCCCATGCAGAGCCGGTTTCCACTCTCCAGCGATCGGCGGAATATATGCGGGTAGCGGTTCAGACTGCTTAACGCGTCGCCTGCTGATTCCCTGAGCATTTCAAGGTCACGCGCCGTATCTTCCCAGTAGCGCTGAGCCACCGCCGCACCGAGCTCGGCCTTGCTGGGAAAGTGATAGTAGATGCTGGCCGCCTTGATCCCTACCTCATCCGCCAGCCCGCGAATGTTCAGACCGGTGTAACCATGAGCCTGGGCCGCCAGACGGGCTGCGTTAAGAATTTCATCCCGGGATGTTTTGCTCATCGTTTTATTCCTCGCAGAGTGTGATGCAGTAATTCTAACATTTGTTAGGTAGATATTGACAGTCTTGTTGTGAGGGGGTTACGCTCAACCTACCAACTGTTAGGTAGTTTTTTTTTACTGAGAGGATTTACCATGAGCAAAGACATTTTTTATTCAGATGCCACCCGCCTGGCGGACCTGATACGTAACCGCGACCTTTCCCCTGTCGAAGTTATGCAGGCGCATATCGACCGTATTGCCGCCACTAATCCGGACATCAACGCTGTCGTGTCGCTTGCAGAGGACGCCATGAAACAGGCTGCCGCTGCAGAATCAGCCGTCATGAAAGGTAAAGAACTTGGTCCCCTGCACGGAGTCCCTTTTACCGTCAAGGATTCCATTGATACCGCAGGTGTACTGACACAGCGCGGCTCACCCATTTTTAAAGGTCGACGTCCGGATAAGGATGCAACCAGCGTGGCGCGTCTTAAAAAGGCGGGCGCTATCCTGCTTGCAAAAACCAACCTGCCGGAGTTTTCGTACTGGATTGAAAGCGATAATCTTCTGTCCGGCCGCTCGAATAACCCCTGGGATCTGACCCGTACGCCCGGCGGTTCAAGTGGCGGCGAGTCTGCCGCTATCGCCGCTGGCATGTCCCCTCTGGGGCTGGGCACTGACCTGGCCATCTCAGTACGTGGGCCGGCTGCACAGACCGGCATAACCTCCATGAAAGCTACGCACGGTAGCGTGCCTATGACGGGCATCTGGCCGCGCGCACCTCGCCGGTTCTGGCACGTAGGCCCTATGGCCCGTTCAGTGCGCGATATTGCCCTGGCTTTTTCTCAGCTTGCAGGACCAGACGGCCATGACGCTTTCTCCAGCAATGCGCCAGCTTATTCTGATGGGCTGCCGCTGATGACATCCCGTCCGCTGCGCATTGGCTGGATGACCGGTCCTGGCTTTGGTCCGGTTGATCCGGAAGTGGCAGCAGTGGTGAAGTCAGCAGCGGATTCACTGAAGGGACCGGGCGTGGTCGTAGAGCACGTCGGTATTCCTGCGCTGGAGCGGGATTTTGCGCTGGACGTGTTTAACCGAATCCACGTTATGGAGATGAAGCCTGCATTTGCTGCGGCAACGGCTGGTCGAAGCGCTGATGAACTTTACAAGATGGCAAAAACGATGCTGTCACTGCCTGATACATCCATGTCTGAATTTATTGATGCAGAGCAGGCTGCTGAAAGGTTGCGTGACGGGTTTGCGGAATACTTTTCACAGTATGATGCGCTTATCACGCATGTTCTCCCCATTCCGGCTCACAAACACGGCGTGGAGAAATTTATCATCGACGGTCAGAAAGTGGATGCCACTTATCTGCAGGGTGCCACGGTACCGCTGAACGTGACGGGCCTGCCTGGCGTGGCGCTGCCGTTCGGTAAAAGTCATGAAGGATTGCCCATCAACGTGCAAATTGTGGGTAAATGGCACGATGAGCGAACCATTCTTCACATTGCTTCCCTGCTGGAAGCCGTCAGCCCTGTAAAAGGCTCTCATCCGTCACTGTAGGAATGAAAAAGTCCCGCGGATACTGCGGGGCTTAGCTCTGAGGGCAGCCAAATTGAGCTCAGGACGAAGTGTCAAATCTTTCGCCACGATGG
Source organism: Kosakonia sp. MH5 (assembly GCF_009935945.1). NCBI lineage: Bacteria > Pseudomonadati > Pseudomonadota > Gammaproteobacteria > Enterobacterales > Enterobacteriaceae > Kosakonia > Kosakonia sp. MH5. The sequence goes on from NZ_QODH01000011.1 coordinate 128,422, forward strand.
TTGACTTTGGCAGTGCTGAGGCATTTTCTCGCACATTTTTGCGTAAATTCGGCTATTCGCCGGACAGTGCAAATTGCGCGGAGGCAATAACGAGGAAAGCGATCGTGCGGCAGATCTGGAGTGATGGCATGCTTAATGAAGCCGGGTCTGTTGTCACCTGCCATGCAAGCCGTTTTACATTGGCACGATACAATATGATTCAGCGATTATTCTCGCTGGCTTGTTGTAACCGAAGCTTCACCAATGCCTGATGGAATTCGCCGACTGTCAGGTCCCGAACCGTCGAATCCGGGATCCCTCGCAGCCTTGCAAAAAAACGGGAAATCCCGAAAAGATCTAAGCCCTCCGAGGAAAAGAGAAACTCATTATCTTTCATAGAAAAGAGAGTCCTTAAATTATGCTCATCCGTTTCAAAACAGACGCCAAAAACCTTCTCTGCTTCCTGTAAAAGCGCCACACCGTCATCACCAGTAATATGGAGATCGTTCTCAATGTACGAATTCTCATCGATAGGGTGTTTTCGCAATCCTGCATACTCACGGATAAAGCTGATAACGTCTGGAAGCGTTGGACTCATTGGTATGGCTCGTAATGAAAGATACCTTGAGAATAGCCGTAAGATAGGACGGGATTCAATCTGTGAATCGCCCAGAATCTACCGTGCCCCACTTCTGCTCCTGGCTCAAAGTTCCTGCACCTGAATGGCCGCTCTGTGCCACGAGCAGACATTGAACATGTCTGCTTCTATTAAAGTAATGGGGTGGCTCATAACAAACTTAGCTTGAAAGGAGTGAACCGGCTTAGCGAACAGGGGCTCACTACCTGGAATGGGAGCATAGCTGCGTGTCCGCTCTCTGTGGATAGATCGTGTGGCTTAAGCATAGCGGCTTAAAAACGTCCTGACCGCTTCCTGTACCACCCGCTCGCGTTGAGTGATATTCGCTTCATCCTTAAGCCCTAACACACGAAACCACACCAGAGGCTCATTAATCATTCCTACGAACTGGCGGGCTGCCAGATCCGTATCTTCCATTTTCAGATGACCGGCGGCGTTCTGCTGGGCAAGGTAACGAATGAGCGAACCCAGGGCGGGCACTTTACCTAACTCCAGATAGTTTTTGGCCAGAGAGGGAAAACGTTCGCTCTCGCGAACAATCATCCGGGCGAGTTTTATGGAGGTATCCGCCGCCCAGAAATCCGCGATGGCCAGGCCAATTTGCATCAATCCCGTTTGCGGATCGGCCATGGCTTCCTGCGTGGTAGAGAGTTGTACAACGGGTAAACGTGACCAGAAATACTCAATAGCCTGTTCGAACAACACTTCCTTCGTTGAAAACTGATTGAACAAGGTGCGGCGGGATACCCCGGCGCCCGCAGCGATGTCATCCATGCTTGCCGCGTCGTAGCCCTGCGTCAGCAGGACGTTCACGGCCGAATCCAGAATTTTTTCAGCAGACGGTGTTGCCATAGTGTTTTTTTTCACCATTGTATTTGACTTTTTATCAATTGCACTGCACAGTGCAGTGCATTGGTAGTTGCACTGCGCAGTGCAACTATAGAACTAAACCAGGGATAATCCAATAGCGTCACCGCATTCCGTCTCCTGTTGGGTTGTTCTGGTGAGAAATGGAGAGCAGTAATGAAACAGCGCATCATCGATCTTTCCGTCACTCTGCAAAACGGCATCCCCTCCGATCCGCCGCCGTTTTTACCTGCCATTGATTACCATAACCATGCGGCAGGCGCGCTTCAGCTTGCCGCGATGTTTCCGGGGCTCAGTCCGGATGACTTGCCGGAAAAAGAGGGCTGGGCGGTGGAGTTCGTCAATATGAGCACCCACGCGGGCACACATATGGATGCGCCATGGCACTACCATTCCCACATGAAGGATGGCGATCGATCTCTGACCATTGATGAAATCCCCCTGAGCTGGTGTATCGGTCCGGGGGTGAAGCTCGATTTTCGCCACTACCCCGACGGCTATGTCATTGGTCCGGCGGATCTGGATAAAGAATTCGCCCGCATCGGCCATACCCTCTCTGCGGGAGACATCGTCTTGATCAACACGACGGCGGGCGATCGCTACGGCCATGAGGATTACCTTGAACTCGGCTGCGGCGTGGGGCGAAGCGGCACGCTTTATCTGACGCAAAAAGGTGTACGTCTGGTTGGCACCGACGCCTGGAGTTGGGATGCGCCGTTCGCTTATACCCGTGCGCGTTATCAGCAAACGGGCGACTCCTCCCTGATCTGGGAAGGGCACTATGCCGGAAACGAAACGCCCTACTGCCAGATTGAAAAACTCTCCGCGCTGAATTCATTACCGGATAACGGATTTACGGTCATCAGCCTGCCGATAAAAGTCCATCGGGCCTCGGCCGGTTGGTGCAGAACCATCGCATTAGTCGATGAATAACCCTTCACTCTCTTCATCACGCTCAAGCCGACACCGGCGAGAGATCGCCATCATTGAAAATAGAGGTGCTCCATGCATACAGAAACTCGTTCCCCCATCGTCACTACCCGGCAGGGCCGGATTCAGGGTCTGCGCGAAAACGCGCTGGATATTTTCCGTGGTATCCCTTATGCCCGGCCCCCGGTCGGTTCGCTACGGTTTCGCAACCCACAGCCCCTTTCTCCCTGGGAGGGGATCAGAAACGCGGTGGTTTCGGGACCGGCGTCCTTTCAGATGAACCTGAACAACACACACACCGTTATGGAGCAGGTTAAGCGCATCGCCCCCGGCGTGCCGGGCGTCCCTGCCTGGCCCGCTTACGTGGGGAAAACCTACCATCACGAAAATATCAGCGAGGACTGCCTGTACCTTGATGTCTGGGTCCCGGAGAATGCGGGCAGAAAAAAAATGCCGGTCTATGTGTATTATCACGGCGGCGCCAACGCGGTCAGTTCGGGATCGTTTCATCTGGAAGACGGCGCCAATCTTGCCCGGCAGGAAAATATCATTGTCGTCCGGCCCAATTACCGTTTAGGGGCGCTGGGCTGGGTGCATTTTGGTTTAATCAGCGATGCGTTTCCCGAAGCCATCAACCTGGGTTTGAAAGATCAATTCGCCGCCTTGCAATGGGTGCATGAGAATATCGCCGCGTTCGGAGGAGATCCGGATAATGTCACTATCGGCGGCGAATCCTGTGGCGCGACCGCCGTCTCGCATCTGCTGACTTATGCGCCAGCCCGGAAATTTTTCCGTCGGGCCATTATCCAGTCATTATCGCCTTTCAATGTCTGGTGTACCCAAAATCAGGCGCAGGCGGTCCGGGTGGCGGAGAAATATCTCTCCTTACTGGATATCTCGTCCCCTGAAGCGCTCGCCGACATCGATCCCGAACGCTTTCTGGCGGTGCAGAATGTTTTAACGCGCTTTTTCCATCCGGACAAAAATATCGCCTGGCGCCCTTTGGGTGGCGTGGTTGACGGCGAATGGATCCCGGAACACCCTGCTGAATATCTCTCCAGCCACGCGGCTGCCGATACGGTCAACGAGTTGATGATTGGTTTCGCCAAAGATGAATGGCAGTTTTTCCGCGGTCATACCGAAACCCTACGTCATGGCAGCGTACAGGATGTTCTCAACGTCCTGACGCCGATTTATGGCCGTGACGGCGCTCAGCAACTGTACGAAGGGTATAAAGAACTCTATCCGGAACATCGGGAGCCGGGACATATTCTCTCCGACATTATGTCTTTTGAGTTCTTTAAGTTTTCATCGTTAAAAATAGCCAGACACTTCACCCGGTTAGGTGTGCCGACCTGGCTTTTCCAGTTCAGCTACGATCTCCCGGGATGGAATGGGGAGCTACGGGCGGTCCACACCGGCGGTATGCCGTTTTTGTGGCGTAATTACGACCCGGAGCGACTGTCGCAATGGCCAGCATTCGATGGGATCGATATCGATGAACTCAAACACAGTGCCGGGGCCATGGGGAACTACTATGCCGCCTTTATTCGGCATGGGGGCGAAGATCTCTGGCCGAAATTTGATGAGGAAAATCAGGCCATCCTTCGTTTCGGCAAAGAGGTGATTCCGCAGAAGCGACTGCTTGAGCAAGAGGAAAAGCTCTTTTCTGCTGTAGGTATCGATAGCGTACGCCAGCTTGAAGAAAGGCTGAGTCAGCATCTGGAACAAGCGTTTAAAGAATAAAGGCCGAAAAACTGGCCATCGCCAGTCTTTCCCTCCAAAAGGGGCACAATCATGGCACGTATTACCTTACCCGAAGTCGATTCCCTCACACCTGAACAACAGGATCTCTATCAGCGTTTCCCTGCCAACCTCACTCGCGCCTTATTGCGCACCGGCGCGTGTACGGACGGCTATCTGACGCTAGGCGCCTCATTCCGACAGGGGCATCTTTGCGCCAAATACAGAGAGTTGGTGATTTTACGGGTCGCCGCGCTTAGCCACAGCGCGTATGAGCGTATGCAGCACGTCGAAATAGCCAGACAGAGCGGCTGGCGTGAAAGCGATATCGACGCCATTGAAGATGGCGATATTCAGAAACTGGACGGTAAAACACAGGCTGTGGTCCGTTTTATCGACGAATGTGTGAATCATGTCAAAGTGACGGGCGTAGTGTTTCATGCGCTCAGGTGTTATTGCAGCGAGGAGGAAATAGCCGAAATCACGCTATTGATCGGGCATTACATGATGACGGCACGCTTCCTTGAAACGCTGGAAGTTGAACTGGATGAGAGACCGACATCATGGGAAAAAATGGCCTGAGGCATTGAAAATAAAACCGGGCATAGAACAGGATCCCATAGACTGTAGAGCCTGGCGGGCTTCTGGGCGGCGGATAACATCGTGAAATCGCCCCTGGGCTGCTGAGACCAGCACTATAAATATCCTGAGGAGCGGACAGCGAAGCATGTTCGCTTCTCGCTCTAAGCGGGCTTCAGACTGTCCGCGCTGTGCCTGGAGCGGACGTTTCACACTTCTGCTTATGTAGCCAAAATCGGTAGGCTTCTAATCTTTATAGTATTTAAATCAATAGGTAAGATAAAATGAAGGTTGATTGGAGTGTCATTTAGTTACATAGACCCAACGTTCAATTGATAATGGACTCAGAAATTATCACTGCCAGGGTTCATGTTAAAACTCAGGAAAGGGAATACTAGATGCCATCTGTATACACGCTCAATGAGCTGCTCGGGTTGCTTGTATTTTCAGGAAAATATCAATTTCTTCACAATGATCTGGACTGCATGATCATTGCATGGGCTGAAGATCAAATTATCGAAGGAAATGATTCGGAGACTCTTTTAATCCTCGCTTCACTGGGGCTTGATAATCAACCTGAATGGGCCGAGGTTGAATTATATATGTCACGGTACATGGCAGAGCAGCAGATAAACCTGCCACCGCTAAAAACAGCAGCATTGGTCTGGATCAAGCTATTTATGAGTCAACTTTCCCAGTGCGCTTCCATCCATGATGCAGAGCAGAAAATGTATTTTCTGGTGTGTCATTGGCTTGAACCTGACGTAAAGATTTTCACTGCAGTGGTTGACACCTTGAAATCGCTTTACTGGCATCTCTTTGATGAATGGGAAGGACCAGGCACAAGCGAAGCCGTAAGGATGGAGGAGTCAGAATTCTTTGAGTTGATTAATCGTGCAATGTTGCCCTATTCACGTAAAATTGAGAACCCAGATTGGTTGGATCTGCTTGTTCGGTAATTTTTTCCAGTATCCTGAAAGGTGTGACCTTAACCCAGTTAATTGATGCATCGTGATGTTAGCAATGCCTTAACCAGTTGTGAGAACAATTGCGAACTTCCGCTTCACGCCCTGAGACATTCGACAAGCTTTTTATGGCTTCAGTAAGGGCGAGTTTCGCGCTTTGA
>NZ_QODH01000012.1:0-119621 GCF_009935945.1 Kosakonia sp. MH5
CAGATATCGCGCAGATCTTCACGCATTGAGGTGGTGCTCGGCGGTGCCTGGATACGCTCTTTGGTGGTGAAGAAGCATTTTTTTTTTAATGATACGGCGACCACCGAGAGCACCGCAATCCCGCCCTGGAAACCAGCGACTTTGTCTTCGCCGCCAATTAATTTCACCAGCGGCATCATCAGCACCGTGGAGAGCATGCCGCCTGCGGTGGCGAGCACGAAGCGCCAGGATTGCAGCGAGATGCGCTGTGTCGGGTCATTGGTGATAACGCCGCCGAGCGCGCAATAAGGAATATTGACCACGGTGTAAAGCAGGGTGAGTAACGTATAAGTTACAGCGGCATAAATCATTTTGCCGCTCATGCTGAGATCCGGCGTGCTGTATGCCAGCACGCAGACCACGCCAAACGGCAGCGCGCCGAAGATGATCCACGGGCGGAATTTCCCCCAGCGGCTGCGCGTGCGGTCGGCAAGCAGCCCCATGCACGGGTCGGAAATGGCGTCTAAGGCGCGCGCCAGCAGGAACATGGTGCCGACAAACCCGGCGGGAATACCGAAAATATCGGTATAGAAAAACATCATGTACAACATCACGTTATCGAAGACGATATGGCTGGCGGCATCGCCCATCCCGTAGCCAATTTTTTCTTTCACAGAAATAATCTGACTGTCCATTTTTGTTTCCTTTACGCGTGAAAAGTGCACAGAGAGCGGTTTCACTCGTTGTAAACGATTGGTTTTCAGCCGGGTATTGCGATTTCTTGTTATCAATTTACGTTTATTCTTTTCTGTGATCGCACCCCCTTTCACCGAAGCGAAGCGGCTAAACGATGGAAAAGATAGGGATTTATCTTAAACCGACGATTTTGCTGGCAGCACAATGAGAAAAATTCTGATGAGGGTATGTGGTAAATGACTGAAAGTAGCTATAATGCGCCCCGCCTCCATGTAGCAATGCAGGCGCGGAAGATCGTCATCTCCGGTGAGGTGGCTGGACTTCAAATCCAGTTGGGGCCGCCAGCGGTCCCGGGCAGGTTCGACTCCTGTGATCTTCCGCCAAAATGAAAACATTCCACATATGCTAATAGTTTATTCAATTCTTATTAATCATTTCCTTAATTTATTCGTTATAAGCATATAGATAATTTTTTGTGGAACAGATCAAAACATCAACAACACAACTAATTTCACAATTCTCCTTATTGGTAAGTTATACATTCACTCTAATCAAGTTGAATATATAACTACAACTATTCGTTTCAGAGCGTCCTGTATAAAACGCTCTCCCGCGCCGAAGAAAATTCTGGAAGATCACATCAGCACGAATTTAATAGAGTTAAGGAATTAAACAATTTATTAGATTAAAAATTATTTGAATATGCCGCCAGGTTTTCTCTTAGAGGAAACCAAACATTATATTTTATCTCACCTACATTTTTGACAGCTTATTAGCTTAACAATAAATCAAATATGAAAACGACTAAGATCTGTTATTCTTTTGAATTTTAGTTATATATGAATTTATAAAAACATAATAATTTCATTCTGATTCCATACTTTCTAAAACAGATTTAGAGAAACTAATTCCAATCCTTTAAAAATAAAAACAAGTCATTTTTATGCTTTTCCCTGTTCCACCTCGAGCCGCATTCTGCAAGCCTCTTTCACCCACTTACTAAAATTCCCTTTTCCGGCTGCCTTCTCAATCTGCTCCAAAAGCTCGTCCTCAAAGCGGATGTTCTTCATCGTGCTTTTAGATCGATCAAAATTCAGCTTTTTCTTCTCTTGCATGGTAGGTACCACTTCAGCTAAGTTATATTCATGTGGTACCTACCACATGAAACCGGACTTCATAAACAACGCCCCGATGTGATGCAACACAACCGGAGCGTCTAACCATCCCCAACTATCAAGGAGTTGATAATGGCTGATCCGCATTCTACCCCAGACTTTACGCCCACCGGAACCGAGCACAGTGTAATTGTGCGCTATCGCCCGAATCAGGGCGACACCAGTACGCCGTGCATTATGCTTTCCGGCAAGTGGCTGCGCGATGCCGGGTTTGATACCGGGCAACATCTGCTGGTGAAGGTGATGCAGGGTTGCATTGTGCTAACCAAACACAGCGAGAAGGAAGAGTGGCTGGCAAGCGAGCTGGATAAAACCCGCAGGCAACTCAGGGAAGTGAAAAGCGTCATGAAAAACGCCTATCTGCAATCAAAGCCTAACTGAGCGCCCTTTCTCCTTTATCTTCATAGTGGTTGCGCTAATGAAATGCAGTATGAGTATCTGGCATACTGCATAGCTTATTCAGCAATCAGAACGCATATCGCGGAGGCAGCATGGCAGATGAACGCTTAACCCAATCCCCGGCAGGTGAATTTATCATGTTCGCCAGCGGTGACGGGAAAGTACGCATTACATGCCGCTTCGAGCATGAAACCTTATGGCTCCCGCAGGCATCCATTGCCGCACTTTACCAAGTCACCCCGCAAGCAATAACCCAACATATCAAAGCCATTTATGAAGAGGGAGAACTTGAACAAAACGCAACCTGTAAGCCTTACTTACAAGTTCAACAGGAAGGGACACGGCAGGTAAGTCGCAACACTCTTCACTACAGTTTGCCAGTCATACTTGCCATCGGCTACCGCGTTCGCTCCACCCGGGGCACACAGTTCCGTCAGTGGGCAACCCAGACGCTCCAGGAATACCTGATTAAAGGTTTTGTGATGGACGACGAGCGGCTGAAAAACCCGCCAGTCGGTTCTTCTGCCGTGCCTGATTATTTCGATGAGATGCTGGAACGCATCCGCGATATTCGGGCCAGTGAGCGCCGGGTATATTTACGGGTTCGGGAGATCTTTGCGTTATCCGCCGATTACCAGCCGTCACTCAAAGAAACGACGCTATTTTTCCAGACTATCCAGAACAAATTACATTTTGCCTGTACCGGCCTGACCGCCGCTGAGCTTATTCATCAGCGGGCTGATGCTCGTCAACCCAATATGGGATTAACCAGCTATAAAGGTGAAGAAGTGCGTAAAAGCGACGTGACGGTGGCAAAAAATTATCTCAACCAGAATGAGGTTAGCGAACTCAACCGCGTGGTTAATATGTGGCTGGACTTTGCCGAAGACCAGGCCCGCCGTCGTCAGCAGGTATTTCTGCGTGACTGGCAGTTAAAGCTGGATCAATTTCTGCAGTTCAACGACCGTGATGTTCTGCAAGATGCAGGAAAAATAAGTAAAAAAGCAGCAGATGAAAAAGCACAAACGGAATACGTCCAGTTTGCTGAGCAACAGCGGCGCTTAAAAGAGTCGGAAGGAGAGAAAAGCATCGCAGATTTACTTCCATGGAGTAAAAAGCCACGTAAATAGTGGAATCTTTTATTTTCAATAATACAAAAAATAAAGAGATAATCAGGATTTATATATCATAAAATTGATTTTTATTTTTATACCCCCGATTGTCAATCGGGGGTATAAAACACCCCCGAGATGTTATGGTTCATCAGTTTTTATAATCACGATCTTGTTTTTTTCAAGCGCATAAAAATATGACCATCCCAGCGCAGATCATATTTTATGTTTCCGATACCGGATAAACCAAGGTTATGGGCGATAACATTAAAAACAGCTTCGCATGAACAGGCATTATTTTTTCTCAGCCTGTAAACCCCCTCGTTAACATCAAATAAATAAACCGATCCGCCACAATTTAACAATGCCGTAGAATGTGAAAAGCTGGAATACGTATGCTCAAGGGGATGCAGGATCCTTTCGCTTAATGCCGTGGATATAACAATGGCAGTATTATTATATGCAGGAACATTGTTCAGAATACATTTCATGTGGAATCTCGCAGCAGTATCGCCCGCCAACTCATAATGTAATCTGTAACCGGCTCGCCTTGCCAATAAATCCTCCTGCCTGTTTAGCGTTTGCAGAAGTTGTATACGCCCTTCTGTTGTTCTGTGCATTTTTATGGCAGAATTTTGCACATAGTTACCAAAATCAAAAAAACGCTGTTTGTCATTAATGGCAAATCCAACTGTATTTTTATCATTGGCAATTTCTCGCAGCGCATCAGAAGTCCAGTACAGAGAAGAACCGAAGCAAATCCCATTAAGCTGATGCTTATCAAGATAATTATTATAATCCCTATAAATATCGACGCACTTCTCAAATCCATTTAATATTTCAGTCATTTGCATTGCACCTTAATTTTATAACTTATTAATCCATTAAAAAAGCACATTAAGATCGAATCGCATGGATGAAAACTATATAAGCATGCACTGTAAGAATCTTCTAAAAACGCTTTAAATAAGAATTACAATAAACGCTAATGCGTTTAACACAATGATTGCTATTTGATGGTTTGTTATTCGCGTTACGACGCAATGCAAACAGCATTAACAATGCAATACACTATTTTCCCTTCCCCCTAATGGGCCCCCTCTGTATTTGCAAGGGTGACGATAATAATGGAGGATAAGGAAATATTACCGCATTCATCAAACGCGCCCGGCCAGAAAGACGAACCCCGTAGCATAAACCTTACCAATGTTATCTGCGCATAAATCAACCAATATCGGGCGCAACTGCGATTTATCACTCAGGATGTTCAGGAGTAACATAGACACTCCAAAAACCGACAGATAACCACCGACAGACAACAACCGATGAAACGCTCACTTTTTATCGTCATCACCGTTTTTTACTTCAACACCACTTTTGCCGCAGCGCCGTTACCAAAAGATGTCAGTGATTTCCGCGCGCTTGCCGAGCAGTGTGAACATTTTGCCAGCGAACAGGACAGCGATCTCAATGAGCAACAGCAAAAAGCACTGGATGCCAACCTTGAAGCTACCTGCGGTAAGGCCGTGGTTCAGCTCAAAACGTTACGGGAAAAGTATAAAAACGACGAGGAATTAATGAAGGTCATCAATGCCTATGATTTCTGATAGCTCTTCTGACGTGAATACATCATGGAAGGTGCCAACAGAATCTCCTGGTATATTGCCGCGGCGTTGCACCAGGCAATCTGAACCGTTTTGCGAAGAAAGCTTATTGCATATGCGTTAACAAATGTCGGCCAGGGGGAGCAGGAAGAGTGTAGCGTGTCGGGGATCTGACCATTTTCAACTCGTTGCTGTCTTTGCGCTCCTGAAAGGTTGCCTCCGGTACAACTTTACCGGCAATACAGCAAAAACAGTCATTCCAGTTATTGTAGATCTGGATCAGTTCCGCGACGCTGTTTAACCCGAGTTTCCGCAGGATCGCATTTTTATAATTACTGACGATTTTCTTATCCAAACCGAGCGCTTGCGCAATTTCATCACCCGCCTGGTAATCCAGCAGGTGGAGTAAAATCTTATGTTCCGTTTTATTCAGGTGGATTTCCCGGGAAGTATCAAACTTTGCCTTTCCTTTCAATAGCTTAAGAATTTTCTTAAGCTCATGCTTCAGAAAAGACAAAGAGGAAGCTTTGTCCACTTTTATGAATCTTGAACATATAAATGAAGGAAAACTTTTTTCTTCACTCAGGATTAAAATGAGTTTATCAACACTAAAGAATAATATTTGTTCATCCCCACGATCGTACGCAATCAATGTATGCGTTGCGCAAGGATTAATCGCTTTGAGCAGTATATCCATGCCCATCACAAAGTAACTGTCCTGTGAGATGATATACATATTCAGCCCCCGATAAGGTTATTTCTCGCCTCGTCCACATGACTGATACGTTTGTCAGAGTAATGTTAACGTTTGCCGCAGGGTTTATCTTTCACATTGAAAAACAAAGTTTTCCAACCCATTGTATTATTAATAAATAATGTCCTCAGGTATTCTTATCTGCCGGCTCGCCTGCACCATCTGAGTTGTTAACAATACATTATATTTCCGTTAAAAACTTCGCAAGCTCATCGGTAACATAAAACGAAAAAAAAGAACTGGAATATATCAACCAAATGCACTACGAGAGCCCAAAAGTTTATTCATACGGAATTTTTTAACACCGTATGTATTAACAGGTTGATTAACATATCTTAATTATGAAAAAAGAAAAAAAGGATGAAGGGAAAATTTCATTTTCTAATTTTTGCTACCTGTCTAATAGTCGACCTACTAAAATTAGTTATCTTTTTCTTAATAGCAAGAATATCGATCATGTTTTAGGATTTTTCATGTGGCAAGTGAGTGATTAAGAAATTAATTAACAAGTTGCCTTTTATCCTGGGCTGACAAACGATGTTGTTAACCTGCCTCTTAAATTTTACCTGTAATATTAATGTAATATACAAAAGCGAACTGTGTTACACAGTGCCAGATGAAAGATTGCACAGCCCGAAGAGAACGCTTACATTCGAAAGACATGCCTTGCTTTTCAAACTGTTATTATTCGGGGAGTGTTATGTTTTTCGCTGATCCCACGGTTATCACTGTCACTCATCCGGAGTGCTGCTGATGGCGATACCCAAACTGCGTAACTGGTTGCCTCTTCTCATCCTCTCACTGCTCTTTGTTGCCATGATGGAGCTGGTCCATTTGCCTGCGGCGCTCCTGCTGGGTCCGATGTTTGCCGGGATTATTCTCGCCATCCTTAACCGGCCTGTGGTAGTAAGCAAAACCAGTTTCGGCGTTGCGCAGGCGGTGGTCGGCGCCATGATCGCCCATGCCATTCCCCCTTCGGTGTTCGGTCGCATTGCTGCCGACTGGCCGCTGTTTATCAGTTGTATTGTTTCGGTGATTTTCGCCAGTGCCATTCTCGGCTGGATTATGGCGAAGCTACAGGTTTTTCCTGGCTCCACGGCGATCTGGGGTTCATCGCCAGGCGCGGCGGCAGCCATGACCATTATGGCCGAGAGTTTCGGTGCCGATGTCCGCCTGGTGGCGTTTATGCAGTATCTGCGGGTGATGATTGTGGCGCTGGTTGCGGTGCTGGTAACCCGCATATGGATGGGCGCGACCAGCCCGGATCATGCGGTCGCGACATTTACCCTGTTCGGCCCGGTGCGCTGGCTGCCGTTTGTCGGTACGTTGCTGGTCATTGCGGCAGGTTATCTGATCGCCCGGCGGGTAAAACTTCCCTCTGGTCCGATGCTGATAACGTTAATTCTGGGAACCATTATCGAAGATACCGGGGTGTTATCACTGGAATTGCCGCCGTGGCTGCTGGCGCTCTCCTACGCGGTGATTGGCTGGAGCATCGGGTTGCGCTTTACGCGGGAGATTGTCTGGTACGCCGCCCGCGCACTGCCGCGCGTGTTGCTGTCGGTGCTGACACTGGTGGCCGTGTGCTGCGGCTTTGCATTTTTGCTGGTGCAGTTCGCCGGTATCGATCCGCTCACCGCCTATCTCGCCACCAGCCCCGGCGGGGCAGACACGGTGGCGATCATCGCCTCTTCAAGTCACGTTGATATCTCGTTTGTGATGGCGATGCAGACCGGGCGCTTTATTCTGGTGCTGATCACCGGCCCGGCGATATCACGCTTTGTGGCGAAGAGGCTGGGAGCATAACCCCGGCAGGAACGTCAATGCCGGGGCGACAATCACCCCGCAGCCAGACGCAGCCTTTCGATCACCCCAGCCACTTCATGGCGCGCGTCGCCTTGCAGCGTCTGTAATGGCGGCGGCAGACACGGCGCCGTCACCACGCCCAGTAATTCGGCGGCAGTTGCGATCACGCGCAGGCTGCCGCCATAGCGGTTGAACAGATCCCACAGCGGTGCCAGCGCGTCGGAATGCGCCCGTGCCTGCGCCATGTCACCGGCCTGCGCCGCGCGGGAGATGGCCAGCGCCGCTTGCGGGAAGAGTCCGCCGAGCACCGAATACCAGATCCCGCAGCCAACGCTCAGACCATCAACTGCGATGGCATCGCCGCTGATGCCGAGCGTAATATGTGCCGGAATGTGCGCCCGCAGCGCCGCAATCCGCTCCAGCGCGGCAATGGGAGGAATTTTGATCGAGCCGACATTGGGTAACTGGGCGATGCGGGCAAGCAGCGCATCGCTGAAGGTGAAATGCGTCGCACGGGGATTATCGTAAACGCAGAGCGGCACCGACAATTCGCGTGTCACCGCCGCGTACAGGCCGAACACTTCATCTTCGGTTAACGCGTGATAGGAAACCGGCGCCAGCAACACCGCGCTAACGCCCGCTTTTTGCGCATCTTCCGCCAGCCACAGCACATCGCGGGTACGCAGTGCGCCAATCCCGGCGATCACCGGCACCGCGCCGGAGTGTTCCGTCGCCAGACGCAACGCAGCAGCGCGTTCATTACGGCTGAAATAGGGATAGCAACCCGTCGATCCTAACGCCCCAATCGAATCCACCCCGGCCACGCGAAGTTTTTCGATCAGCCGAACGTATGCCGCTTCATCCAGCCGCTCATCAACCAGCGGCGTCAGCGGAAATGCGCTCAGTCCAGTGAAATCCATGCTTTACCCCCCTTCAGAGTCAGAAACCCAACGCTGTTTTCTCACAGCAACAGCCTGGCATCATACGTTGCAATCCGGCGATCGGTTCGTCGCCTGCCTCACATAATGCAGCCTGCGGCATTTCCGGCAGGCTCTTGAGGATGAACCTTAGTTTTCGTCGCCAACCGGAACAGCGTAGCGCAGGCTGATAGCGTTGTAGAGATCCACCACCGGGTCAATGGCCGGTACCACGCCGTGGCGCAAACGGATATCCCGCACCACTATGCCAACGACAGCGCGCAGCCGGTGATCTTTACCATGACGGCCAGCGAGCGCCATTCATGAATCTCCCTCATAACGTCATTATGATTTAATGACATCATCATTTGTGTCGCTCTGATTAAGATAACGTTCCGCCTTTGTCGGCACCCTCCTCGTTACTGAATCAGGATCCTATGAGCAACAAGATACACGGGCCGCTGTTCCTCGCGATCCTCAGCGCGCTGATGGCCTTTACTTCTCTGTCGACAGATATCTATCTGCCCGCCATGCCGCTGATGGCCAGCGAGCTGCAAGGGGATATCGAACTAACCATTACCGGTTTTTTAATCGGCTTCGCGCTGGCACAACTGGTATGGGGACCGATCAGCGACGCCATTGGCCGCCGTCGACCGCTGTTTATCGGTATGCTGCTGTTTATTATCGGTTCCACTGGCTGCGCCCTGTCGACGGACATTCAGCAAATTGTCTTCTGGCGCGTGTTCCAGGCCTTTGGCGCCTGTACCGGGCCGATGCTGGCGCGGGCGATGATCCGCGATCTGTTTGCCCGCACCCGCGCCGCGCAGATGCTCTCGACGCTGACCATCATTATGGCTATCGCCCCGATTATCGGGCCGCTGACGGGTGGGCAAATCATTAAGATCACCAGTTGGCACGCCATTTTCTGGCTGCTGGCGGTGATTGGCGGGCTGATGTTCTTCTCTCTCTATGCGCTGCCGGAAACCCTGCCGCCGGAAAAACGGGTCAACACCTCGCTGGCGGGCGCATTTACCAACTATTTCTCGCTGTTGCGCAATCGTACCTTTATGCGTTTTACGCTGTGCCTGACCTTTTTCTACGTTTCCGCGTATGCGTTTATTACCGGGTCGCCGTTTGTCTATATCCGCTATTACGGTATCGATCCGCAATATTACGGCTGGCTGTTCGCCATCAATATTGTGGGGCTGATGGGGATGAGTATGGTGAACCGGCGGCTGGTGCAGCGCCATCCGCTGGAAAGACTGCTGAAAATCGCCGTAGCCGGTGCCGCTGTTGCAGCCGTTGCGCTGGCGCTGGTGGTGAAGCTGCAACTGGGTGGCATTGCTGCGGTCGTTGTCTGTGTCTTCCTGTTCTTCTCAATGAACGGCATCATCGCCGCGACGTCTACCGCTGCGGCGCTTGATGCGGTGCCTGCCATTGCCGGGTCAGCCGCCGCGTTAATGGGTTCCTTGCAGTACGGCAGCGGTATCATTTCATCACTGCTGCTGACGTGGTTTCGCGACGGCACGCCATGGACAATGGTGTGGATCATGGCGCTCTTCACGCTCGCCAGCGCGGCGATGGTACTGCGCCGCCATTCATGACTCTGGCTCATAAGCTCATGCCGATTTCTCCCAATAGTCGCAGGTAATCGGCAGGGCTATGATCGCTGTTCCCGGAAAACGTGCGGGGCAGCGGTCACGCCAGCCTCCACCGATTTTCCGCCCGGTGAGTAAACTTAACGATAAGACCCACACTGGAGAAGACCATGAAGATCATCCGCAATGCTTCCGTTCCTTCTGCGCAAGGCCCAAAGGAATATTTCACTGGCCATGTTCGTATCGACGCGCCGTTTAAGGCCGAAGAACCTGCCCGCGTGGGCGGCGCAACGGTGACGTTTGAACCGAGCGCGCGCACCGCGTGGCATACCCATCCGCTCGGCCAGACGTTGATCGTCACCCACGGTAAAGGCTGGATCCAGTGCGAAGGCGAAGCCATTCAGGAGATGAACCAGGGCGATATCGTCTGGATCCCGGAGGATGTTAAACACTGGCACGGCGCGACAGCGGATACAGCGATGACACATATCGCCATCGCCGAGTCGTTAAATGGCAGCCCGGTGACCTGGCTTGAACAGGTTACCGACGAGCAATATCGCGGCTAACGAAGAAGCCATGAATAGCGTTGAAAACAACGTGGTGGTGATCGCCGACGATGTGGATATCAACGAATGCTCTTCCGCCCGGCGCGACAAGCGCTGTAAAACCGTAGCGCCGGGCGTGCCTGCGCCGGTTTAACGTGGCAACAATTCTGGCGTAAAACGCTGCAACTCACTCAGCAACAGCGGGTTATCCGGCGAGTTAAACAGCTCGCTAAGCTCCGTTTTTTTGTTATGGAAGGCCAGCGCTTCCGGGTTCGCTTTACCACTGATCGCCTGTTTCGCTTTACGGTTACACCACTGGCGGTACTCTTCCAGCGTGGCGCGGTAGCGCTGCGCATTCTCACGCATCAGGTGTTCGGCCAGACGGAATTTGCCGTAGCGGTCGCAAAGCTGACTTTCGATGTAGATCGCTTTCGGCAGGATATCCATCATCAGGGTGATAAAATCCAGCACCTGCTCAAGATGGCGATCGGTCAGCTCATCGGCGAACGAGAGCAGATTATCAATCAGCGACAACACTTCATTACGCTCGCAGGCCAACTGCGCCAGCAGGCTTGCCGCTACGTCTTTGGTCTCCTCCACCAGCGCTTTATCCAGCAGCAGCACGCGGGCCGATTCCACCACGCCAAAATAGCGCGACAGTTTTTCCATATAAAAGATGACGTTCTGCGCATGAATATCGGCGGAGATCACGTCGATGCTTTGTTGTAGCTTGTCGATTTTTTTCGCCAGGTACAGGGTTTGCACCACAATTGCGCCGACAACAATGCCTGTCGAAAGGCCGATCGCCGCCAGTTGCGTGGCCTGCGCCATCTGTACCAGCTGTTTCAGTTCGGTGATGGATTCCGGGTTAAAAGGGATCTGTTTGAGCGGCATATGCTGCGCAATCCCTGATTTTTCCGCCAGTTCCGTCCAGTACGCCACGCCGTCGCGCAGCACCGCTTTCCCGTTTTGCAGCGCTTCCAGCACGTCCGGATAGACCTTAAGCCAGTCAAACGTAAATATGGTATCCATCAAAAAATGTCCTCTTCAGGTTTCAGAAGCTGCTGGCGCATCGCCGCAATTTGTACCACCGACGGCAACGTAACGCGGTAGGCCGGGCCGGTCAGCGCCGGTAGCGTGAGCAGCGCGGAGATCGCCATCCCCACTGGACCGGCAAAAATACCGATCGCCCGCACCAGTCCCGCATTGGCCGCCAGCGCCAGCCCGCGCCCCAGCAACGCTCTGGCGACAGCATTGGCCACAATCAACGACACCTGGTAAGACATAAATCCGCCGAGGCGAATCGCCGCGATAATGGCGGACAGCGCCGCGCCGCCCGCCAGATTGCCGTTGATTTTCAACTGTGCGCGCACGCTGGCGCGTTCGGCTTCACTCATGTTTTCCCAGGAATCCTCAAACAATTTCGCCAGCATCGCTTTCTCGATTTCTACCGTGTCGGCGGAGAAATCCGTTTTCACGCCGATTTTTTTACACACATCGGTCAGGATCTCTTTGTACGGCACGCCGTTGCGGCGAATGAAATTCATCAGAGAATCGCCGCCAAAATGCTGCAATTCAGCCCCAATAAGCTGCCAAACCTGGCGAAAATCGCCGTTTGCGGCCTTGAATGCCTCATCGCCGGTTAATGACTCGGTGTAGCGCGTGGAACCATCTTTGTCGGTGGTTAAATAGTTCACCAGTACGCCCAGCATCTCCTGGTCTGCATAGCGCAGAAGCTCCAGGTCTGTATCCTGCCTGTAGTTATTTGCCATCGGTTATTGACTCTGTGGTAGTGCTGTCCTGACGTGCGGCAGCATGGGTGAGAAATTGCACTTCAACGCGGCGGTTGCGCTCATCATCAGGCGAAATGCCGCTGAGCGGCTGTGAATCGCCAAAACCGGCGACAATCACGCGCCGCGATTGTTGTTCATCCAGCGAGGTGACCAGCAGCTTGCGCGCTTCCCGCGCACGGGCGGCGGAGAGCGTGTAGTTGTCGTCATAAACGGTGCAGAAACGAGAAATATCGGTGACCGGATTACTGACCTGCAAGTTGTCGGTATGTCCTTCAACAAACACCTGGGTATTCGCCGCGCTGCCAACAAACTCAGCAATCCGCGGGGCCAGGCGCGCCAGCGCATCTTTTGCCTGATCGGTGATACAGGCGCTGCCTTTGGCGAAGATTTTGTCGCGCAGGGTGATTTTGCCGCTGGCCATATCAAACCCCACCAGCATCTCTTCACCACGATCGGCCATCTCCTTTTGCATGCTGTGCATCAGGGTGTTCAGCTTCTGCTGCGCTGCCGCCAGGCCGCTGTTTTTCTCCTGCTCGCGCTTCACTTCCGCCACTTTATTTTGCAGCACCGATAACACCAGCATCAGCATGACCACGGCCATCACGCCCGCCATCAGATCCGAGATAGAGACCCACTCATTTGGTTTATCTTTCATCGGCTGATTTACGCCTCTGCGCTTTCAGGCAGCGGATTCAGCCTGTAGTGTTGCGCTTCGGTCAGCAATGTCGCGAGCTTACGCTGCATATCCATCACCGCGGCAATAAGCGCCTCTTTTTCTGCCGAGGGCAACTGGCTGGCGAGCTGTCTCGCCGTGACGTCGCACAGGTCTTCCAGCTTCTCATGCAACGTGACGATGACCTTGCAGGCGTTTTCCAGCGCGGCTTGCGAGTCATTAAAGCGCTTCGGCAGCGACTCCAGCCGCTGGTTGCTGACGGAGACGGCCATCAGGCTGGTCTGGATCTCTTTGGTGACCCGCTTGATGTATTGCGTCATCTCCTGCACTTCAATGTTGAGGTTTTCACTGGTGATGGAGAAGTCGTTCATCACCCGGCTCTGTACTTTCGCCGCCTCGTTGGTTTTCTCGCTCAGCTCCGTCATGGTGCTATCAATACGCGCCGACATGGTATCGACCGACTGGCTGATCACGGAGGTCGCCGAGGTGAGCTGGCTGGCCATCTCCGTCATATTGCTGCTGAAGGCATCGCCCATCTCGCCAATCGCCGCTTTGAGAGAGCGTTCGATGGTTTCCATGGTGGCGCTTAGCTGGCGGGTGGAAGCAGACAGCATCTCGCTCATCTGCTGTACGTTGCGGGTAAAGTCGCTGTTCATCTCTGTCACCACAGCAGAAAGCTCGCTGCGGATATCGTTCATCACGCTGCTTAAATCCTCGCCCAGCGTGGAAACAACTCCTTGCAGGCTTTCCGCGGAATCCGCCACTTTCTGCGAAGCTTTACTCATCGCGCCAGCCGCCTGTTGCAGCGCCTCCAGGTTCTGCTGGCTGCTGCGCGTATAGCTCTCCAGCAGGCTGCGGGATTGTCCGTTGATATCGGCAATTTCCGTCAATGTCGCCAGTTGATGCGTATGGCGTTGCGTTTCGTACTCTTCGGCGCGTTTCGCCTGCTGAACAAACTCATCGCGTAATGTCTGAGTTTGCTGCACCAGCGCCGCGACGAGGCTTTCGGTGGCCGTTATCTGCGCCTGCTGTTGCTGCGCGTGGCGCTGCGCTTCGGCTTCTTCGCCCTGTTTTACCTGCTGCGCAAACGTATCGCGCAGCGTTTGGGTTTCCTGCGCGAATGCCGCAACGAGCGTGTCAGTCGCCGTTATTTGCGCCTGCTGCTGTTGTTGAAGTTGCGCACGGCGCGCGGCCTCTTCCGCTTCGCGGCTCTCATCAATCGCCTGCTGCAACCGGGCCATGCACCAGCTTAAGCGGCGCTCTTCATAGCCGTTATGGGTTTCCCACCACTTCAGGACAATAAAGGCGATAATCCCCCAGGTGGAGGTTTTAAATTTCACCCCCAGCCCCTGCATCATATTCATCAGATCGCCCATGGCGCTATCCATTGCGCCAATGCTGTTGCCGGTGTTATGCAGAATGCCGGAGGCTTTATCCAGCGCCAGCCCGAGGCCAAGAAAGGTGCCCAGCAGGCCGACAATTAACAGCATCCCCGGCATAATGGCGGCGATCTTCTCCGCTTTCGTCGCCACCGACAGGCTAAGTTCAGCGGCGGAACCCAGCCCGGAATTCATTTTTCCCTGCGTCTGACCATCCCATAATGTTTGCCAGTTCGCCTCTTTCGCCCGACGCTTCACGCTGCGAATAGTCATCGCCACGCCAGCTACCATCACCAAAAAAAAGAAAAGCTGTAACACATCCAGACCGGGAATCAGGAAATGGCCGACCTCTGCCAGCAGGTTCATGCCATCACCTCAACCATCAGCCCTTTTTCGGTACGTTGCTCGCAATCGTTGGCAAAGATGAGCGCAAAGTCGTTGATCAGATACTGTTCTTCCGTCGAGAGCGCCGACCACGGGCGGTTGTCCTGTGAACACTGAATCAGCAGACGCCCCACTTCCGCGCCGCGCTCCAGCAGAAATTCATTTCCTTCATCAATCAGTTGCTGTTCGTCTTTTTCCAGCATTTGCAGGAAGCCTTCGGCCGCATTCACGTAACAGCGACGCGCCTGCAAGGTATCTTCCAGTGCATTCAATTCTTGTTCTTCGCGCGGCAGGGAAATCTGCAAGTCGTTGAGCATAGCCATATCTTCCGCGCTCAGCGTTTCATTGTTCTGGGCGCGCAACAGGCGATCGCGCAGCATGCGGCTGCGGGAGAGCACCTTGCTATCGCGTTCCCAGTCCGCCTCCAGTAACTGACGGCTTTTCTCCCAGGCGATGATCATCTCTTCGAAGATAAACGGAATGATCGGCTTACCGAACTGACGAGTCGTCAGTGCATCCAGTTGCAGTGTGTGCTCTTCGCTGAACTCCGCATCCTGTTGAATCAGACGGTTAGCGGCGAAAATGATAAACAGCAGGTCATCATCAATCTCTTCCACGCGGGTAACGGATTCCATACGGCTTTCGTAAAACGCCAGCAGTTTCTGTACCGCGCGCAGGCGCAGGTAGTATTCAAAGTCCTGCAAATCGTCGCGCTCAAGGGCGATGTCCACTTCCGCTTTGGCAATCATGTAGTTGTTCAGCATCGCAATGGCGGAAACGGCGGATTTCTCTTCACCGTGCAGTTCACGTTCCGCTTCGGCCAGCGCTTCTGCATGGCGGCGAGCCTCTTCCAGCGCGGCTTTATCGAGCTGCTGCTGACGCGCGCCTTTGCACCAGTCAATCACCCATTGAATCGCTTTCTGCGCGCGACGCACCAGCGGGTGTTTATCGGCTTTCTCCAGCCACGCCAGCCCTTTATCCAGCAATGCCAGCGCTGTTTTGACCCAGGGATGCGTAAAGTACGCGCCTACCATCTTCAGGAAGGTGCGGCCTTTGCTGATGTGCGGTTTAATGCGCGTCCACATCTGGCTGACTTTACCGACAAAACCTTCCGCTTTTTCCGCCATCCAGCCAATGGCGCTACTGACGTACTCTTTCGCCTTGCTCACCGCCGACGAAACAAAGCTGCCAACCGAGGAAACCACAGAGGAAGCAAAATCGCATACAGAATCTAACCAACCCATTATTTTTAATCCCTTAGCTCACGCCGAGCATTTTTCTTGCTGTGTCAATGTGTGGAGGTATGTGTGATGCAGAAGAGGCGATCGCGCGATACGCTTCGCGGATCTGCGTCAGCGCGCTTTCAATATGCGCCAGCGCCAGTTGTTGTTGCGGGCTGCGAACGGCTTTCGGCAATGCCAGCCGCATCGCATTGCGCATATCGCGCCCGGAAAGGCCATCGGAAAGGGCAACCGCCTGCGCGATCAGGGTTTCTCGGTCGTCCGCCAGAGGAATGGTCGCCACCAGCAGTTTGGCCCAGATGCGCTGGCGCTCAGGCTCGCCGGGCAGGGTAAAGCCGATATGATGGGTGATGCGGCTCAGGAAGGCGCTATCGTAATTTTTCACAAAGTTGGTGGCGAAAATCACGATACCCGCGTGTTTTTCCAGTTCGATAAGCAAGGTGGAACGCATGGCATTGACCTCATTATCAATACCCTGCGTGACAGAAGAGAGGCGTTTACCAAGCAGCGTGTCGGCTTCGTCAAAAAACAACACGGCATTTTCGCGTTCGGCCTGGCGAAAAAGCGCAGCAATATTCTTCGCTGTTTCGCCCATGAATTTGCTTTCCAGGTCGGTAATGCTCACCAGCATGATATTGCGCGCCAGCGAACCGGCCAGCGCCTCGGCGGTCAGGGTTTTTCCGGTGCCTGGCGGGCCGTAAAAATTAAGGACAATACCTTTTCCTTGCGGGTCAACGGCAGAGAATCCCCAGTCGAGGTAGATCTGCTGGTAGTGCTCGATTTTGGCTTTCGCTTCATCCAGTTGTTCAATTACTTCCGCCGCCAGGGCGACATCGCTTTCCAGCGTAAAACGCGGCGCAATCGCTGGAGCGAAAAGTGATTTATCCTCATCATCGGCTTTTTCCCGTTGCCGGGAGAACTGCGGGCTGATGCGTCCGGATGTCATACTATCGCCTCTCTGTGTTAACGGTTTCGGTTTACGCGAACCAAACATATAAGTCCCTGTCCTTGATAACGTCGCGGCCGCTATACGGCGTGAAAACGGGTATGTAAATCCTGTTCAAATTGCTCGCGCAGCGAGGCAGGCGAAAGAATGCCGATGTCTGGCAGCCAGTAGCGCAGCCAGCGAAAAAGCGTATGCGGATCGCTGATCGCCGTAGAGAGCGTCAGGCTGCCATCGTCGTGGTGTTCAATAATGCGTTGCGCGGGGAACAGCGCCCGGCGGGTGACATACTCCGCGGCATGCGCCGATACGCGCAGTACCGTCTCCACCCGCGAGCCAAAGCGAATACCGACATGATTTTCCAGCTCGGCGACCACCTCAGCGAGCAGCTCAAAGCGCTGGTCGGTGCTGGTTAGCCGCTCAATACGCGCCACTTCGAACGCCTTTAACTGCCCTTTTTCTATGGCCGCCAGGTACCACAAGCCGTATTGGTTAATCAGCCGGTAAGGCTGCGCGCGCCGGGCTTTGTCGCGGTAGCGATATTCCACTTCTGTGCGCTGGCTAATGGCCTGATTTAACTGGTTAAGCAGCGGCTCGAGCTGCTGATTTTGCCGGCTGCTCGGTGCGTGAAAGGAGATATTGCTGCGCTGTTTCATGCTGTTACGCAGCGATTGTCCGTCCTGGCGCGGAAAGAGATGCGCCACGCCGGTAAAGTCAGCGAATTCCGCCAGATGACCGCTGTGTAATGTCGGAAGAAGGTGGGCGCTGAGTTTATAGCGTCCTGGCGAAACCTGATCGAGGATATGTCCCAGCCGCGCAAGGTCGCGGTAAGCCGTGCGTTCCGTTATGCCGAATTTATCGCACAGCCACGCCTTATCGATGGTTTTGCCCTGATAGAGCGCAGCGAAAATTTCGCACAGCCGCTCAATCAACGGGTCGTGTTTTCTGTCGTGACTTTCCTTCATTGCTGCGGGTTCCGGAATAAAGTCTCACAAGACGTTAAAAGTACAGCCTGACCATCGCGCCACGGCCCGAAGTTTCAGGTAAAACCTTGTTTTTGTTCATAGGGATTAACGGCAGAAAACAGGAAAACTAAAATGAAATTTCCGCGTGCTATGCAATCCCCTGATTCTATTAAGGGAAAGATAAACGTCCTCGCTGACAGGAGATGTCAGTGCACAGTAATTGCCGCCTGCCGCTTCGCTAACTTCAACAAAACATCAACGAATCGGCCACTTACGTTGTTCATTCCCCGTGCGGAAAAGATAATCGTTATTTACTTTTGTATATAACGAGAAGCATGATGAAAACGATGACAGGCAAGTGTGCAGCGGTGATAGCGCTGGCAGTGTTGAGCGCTACGCCCGTTCTGGCAAAAGATATTCGCGTCACTTATGCCGGTTCGATGGGCAAAGTGATGGATCAGGGGCTGGGACCGGTGTTTGCGAAAGCGGAAAACGGTGCCTGGCAGGGCCAGGGACAGGGCGCTTACGGGATGGCGCGTTTGCTGGCGAGCCATAAACTGACGGCGGACGTGTTTGTCTCCATCAACCCTGGCCCCATGCAGATCCTGAAAGATGCAGGCTTAATCGATGATGCCGTCCCGGTCGCCAGCACCAGCATGGTGATAGCGTACAGCCCGAACGGGAAATATGCCGCGCAGTTTGCCGACTCCAGTAAACATCATGATGCCGGCTGGCTGAAGCTGCTGGCGCAGAAAGATATTCGCTTCGGCCGCACCGATCCGTATGTCGATCCGAAAGGGCAGAACATTGTCTTTACCCTTCTGCTGGCGGAAAAATATTACCACCAGCCGGGCATCGCGCAGAAAGTGCTGGGCGACCTGCAAAACCCGGAACAGACTCACCAGGAAGGCGGCCTGCTGGCGCGCCTCGAGAGCGGCCAGATTGATGCCGCAGCCGGTTACGAAAGCGAAGTACGTTCCGCCCATCTGCCGTATGTTGCGCTGCCGGATGAGATCAACCTGAGTAACCCGGCGCTGGCGAAACAGTGGTATGACACTGTCAGCTTCACCATTAAAGACAGCGCTGGCAAAGATCAAACCCTGCACACGCAGCCGATGGTGTTTTACGCGGCAGTACTGAAGAACGCGCCAAACGGCACCGATCAGGCGAAGAAATTCGTTGAATTTATGCAAAGTGCGCAGGGGCAGCAGATCTTTAATCAATATGGTTACGCCGCGCCGAAAGGCAACGCGCTGTACCGCTGATGCGCCAGGCCGGGCGTATGGCGGGCTGGTTGTCGCTTCCCGCATTGCTGCTGTTGTGCATTCCGTTTGTTACCCTGCTGCATGAAACGCCGTGGGGCCACTTCCGGCTTGCCTGGCGGGATGACAATGCGATTGCCGTGTCGCTCGGCCTTGGGCTGCTGGCGCTGTGCCTGATTATCCTGATCGGACTGCCGGTGGCCTGGTGGCTGGCGCGAGCTACCGGGCGCAAACGTCTGATCGCCGAGCTGCTGGTAATGATTCCGCTGCTGACGCCGCCGCTGTCGATGGGTATTCTGCTGGTTTCCGCATGGGGGCCGTACGGCCTATTTGGTCAGTGGCTGTCGCAGGTCGGCATGACGCTGGTCAACAATCCTGCCGCCTTTGTGCTGGCACAGCTTTACGGCGCGCTTCCCTACTTTATTGTGGTGGCGCGCAGCGCCTTCAGCACCGTACCGAAAACGATTCTTGAAGCCGGGCAGACGCTTGGCGCGGGCGGCTGGCAGCGCTTTCGCTATCTGGCGCTGCCAATGGCGATGCCAGGGCTGGCCTCGGCTATTGCGCTGGCCTGGGTGCGGGCGGTTGGCGAGTTCGGCATTGTGATGATCTTCGCTTACTTTCCGCAGGGTATTCCGGTCAAGCTCTACACCAACCTGCAAAACGACGGCGTCGATTCCGTTTATACCCTGCTGTGGCTGCTGCTGATCGTCACGCTGCCGCTGCCGATGATCTGTATGGCACTGGGTAGGCGGGCGCAGGTGAATCAGCTTTGAGATAAGAGGTCACGGCCCGGCACACTTTCCATCGCCGGGCCTCTGAGGATCAGTCACCCGCTTTGGTCAGGGTTGCCAGTTCATCAGCAGAGAGGTTTAACGCTACGGCAGTGACAAAGCTTTCAACGTGGGCGACGTTGGTGGCGCTGGCGATCGGCGCGGTGACGCCCGGCTGGTTAATCAGCCAGGCAAGCGCGACTTCGGCCGGTTTTACGTTATGTTTTGCAGCAATGGTTTCCAGCGCATCAATAATGGCGAAACCGCGTGGATTCAGGTATTTGGCAATGCCCTGCCCGCGCTGGCTCTGGCTGAGATCTTTTTCGCTGCGGTATTTCCCGGAGAGGAAACCGGAAGCGAGACTGTAGTAAGTCACCACGCCGATATTCTCCCGCACCGTTAAGTTCTGCAACGCGCCTTCAAAACCGGAACGATCGTAGAGGTTGTATTCCGGTTGCAACACCTGGTAGCGCGGCAACCCTTTCGCATCCGCCACTTTTAGCGATTCCGCCAGCTGCTCCGCATTGAGGTTCGACGCGCCGACGGCGCGGATTTTCCCCGCTTTCAGCAGCTTCTCATACGCGCCAAGGGTTTCCTCATACGGCGTGTCGTTATCCGGCCAGTGCGAAAAGTAGAGATCGATATAGTCGGTTTGCAGACGGCGCAGTGAATCCTCAACCGCCTGCGCTATCCAGCGGGCGGAAAGCCCTTTTTTACCCGGTTCGCGCAGATCGGCTCCCACTTTGGTAAAGAGTGTCACTTTATCGCGCGCGCCCGGATGCGCCGCCAGCCATTTGCCGATAATGGTTTCTGATTCGCCGCCTTTGTTGCCCGGTGCCCATGCCGAATAGACATCCGCGGTATCAATCGCGGTAAAGCCGCGTTCGAAAAGCGCGTCCAGCAGGCTGAAGCTCTGCTTTTCATCTACCGTCCAGCCGAAAACATTGCCGCCAAAAACCAGTGCGGGGATCTGCAAGCCAGTTGTACCCAGTGAACGTAAAGCCATTTGCTCATACCTCCGTGAAATAGCGTATCTGTTTACGCAAAGACTTTAATCCTGGCCTGCTGAGCCGTGCGTTTTTTGGTCATCCGTGCGGTTTAAACACCGGATGCGTCTGCAATAACGCGGTGATCGGTCGCAGATTTTCGCGCAGTACGCTATGCAAGTGGCGAATGGCCGGGTTGAACTGTTTGCGGTGCGGGCACACCAGATTCAGCGGCGCGGCTTCGCCAGCATGTTGCGGTAACAACACCTCCAGCCGGCCTGCCAGCACATCCGCGCTGATGTCGATCCATGATTTATAGACGATGCCCATTCCGTCCACCGCCCAGCGGCGGGCAATATCCGCGTCATCACACAACATACGGCTTTTAACAATAAGCTGACGCCGCATGCCGTTTTCCGGAAAGCTCCATTTGTCATACACCTGGTTGTTCATGGTGAATAACAGACAGTGGTGATTCACCACTTCATCCAGCGTTTTGGGGCGACCGTGTTGTGCCAGATAATCAGGGGAAGCGGCCAGTACCCGTCGATTATCCTCGGCCACCGGCAGCGCGACATAGCTGCTGTTATCCAGCACGCCGTAGCGGATGGCGATGTCCACCGGATCGCGAAAGACATCGCTTACCTGATCGGAAAGCGACAGGCGCAGCGAAATTTTCGGGTACTGCTGGCAAAAACGGGTGATCAACGGCAGCAAGACATTGCGGCCAATGTCCGAAGGAACGGCAACGCGCAATTCGCCACGGATCTCGTTATCGCCGCTGTGCAAGCTTTCAGCGCCCGCCTGCACCACTTCCAGCATCTCCTGGGCGAAGGGCAGATATTTTTCTCCTTCCGCGGTCAGACGCAGGCTGCGCGTTGAGCGCACAAACAGGCGCTTATCCAGATCGCGCTCTAGCCGGTTGACGGCAGCGCTGACCTGACCCGGCAGTAATCCGGCTTCCCGCGCAGCATTGGAAAAACTGCCCAGCATGGCCGAGCGAACAAACAGCGTGACATCTTCCAGGCGAATCATGGTGGCTCCCGTAGCGCAAAAACCCTTCTGTTTTGCCAGAAAACCCTGTGGCGGGAAATGTTATTTTCACTCCTCGAGTGAAAGTGCTGCCTTTTTACACCGATTTATCTGGTTATGTTTTGCGTTTATGCTCGCTGCAATCAACAGTACCGTCCCTGATTTGTTCATATTTTCACCAGGAGAGAAAAAATGACCCTTGATGATGCCGTCGTTGCCCGCCATACCGTAAAAGCATTCGAACCCGGCCAGACGCTGCCGCAGGATAAAATCGAAACGCTGCTGAACGTGCTGCAAAACAGCCCCTCCTCCGTTAACTCGCAGCCGTGGCACTTTGTTGTCGCCTCCACGGCGCAAGGGCGTGAAGCCATTGCCAAATCCACCACCGGCGCTTTTGCCTATAACGAGCCGAAAGTCCTGAACGCCTCGCATGTGATTGCGCTGTGCATCCGCAGTGATATTGACGACAAACACCTGCAAAACGTTCTCGCGCAGGAGCAGAAAGATGGCCGCTTTGTCGCAGAAGGCGCGCAGGCGGGCCAGGATAAAAGCCGCCGTTCTTACGTCGATATGCATCGCTACGAACTGCGCGATCTGCCGCAGTGGATGGAGAAACAGGTGTACCTGGCGTTAGGCGGCCTTCTGCTGGGCGCGGCAATGCTTGGCATTGACGCCACGCCAATGGAAGGTTTTGACCAGCGCGCGCTGGATCTGTCGCTGGGCCTGCGTGAAAAAGGGCTGACCAGCGTGGTGCTGGTCTCGCTCGGCGTGCGCAGCGATAAAGACTTCAACGCCGCCCTGCCGAAATCCCGCCTGCCGCGCGACGAAATCTTCACCTTTATCTAACCCCGCTATGCCCGGTGGCGCGACGCTTACCGGGCCTGCAACGTAAACCGGGTTTAATACAACCCGGAAATCACCAACAGTGCATCCATGATGATTTTCATTACATCGTCCCGTTCGCCTTTTTCTGCCATGAATATGTGAGCTATGTTCGCCGGTATTGTGCAGGTGTTTGCTCGTAACGTTGCTTAAACGCACGGGAAAACGAAGAGAGGGAGAGAAACCCGCAACGTTCTGCAATGACATCGACCGTCAGACCACGCTGCTGGTGCAACAAACGCGCGGCCTGCGCAAGGCGGATTTGCGTCAGCCAACTTTGTGGCGTCAGGTGATAACAGCGGGAAAAATGGCGGGCGAAAGTTGCGCGGGAGAGAAAGCAACGCTGTGCCAGCGTCTCCAGCGTCCACGGCTGCGCTGGTTCGGCCAGTACCGCCAGTACCGCAGGCGCGAGGCGCGGATCGCTCATCAACCGCAACAGCCCGGCTGGCGGCTCCTGTGCGGCCAGTAAAATGCGCAGCAGCATCGTTAAAAACGACATCGCCAGGCTTTGTACCATCTTCGCCCCGCCGGGCTGGTTACTCAGGCTTTCACGCACCAGCATCGCCAGCAGGGTTTGCAGCTCCGGAAAATCCTGCTGCCCGTCGGTATGCAAATGGACAACATCGACTTCATGGGCAAACAGCCAGCCGCTGTGCGGGCCAAAATTGAACTCGCCGCATAACACTTCCACCGCGCTACCTTCACCTTCCGCCACAACCTCCGTCAGCGTGCCGTTGTACTGGCTGGACACCGGCGCAAGGTGTCCCCAGTCAATCAGCCCCTGCAACAGATGCGGAGAACCGTGCGGCAGCAGCAGCACGTCTCCCGCGCGCACATCGTAGGTTTTACCCGCCACATTCAGCCGAGCTTCCCCTTTCAGGATCACATGCCAGGGCACCGCGCCGGGCGCAAGTTGAACGTGATCGGCCTGCCAGCGCCCGGCGAAACGGCAGTGAAGATTCACCGCACAGACCGGCGCAAGCAGGGTGAGCATCTGGCTGAGAGTATCCATCTTTCCCCTGAGACGATAAGACAAAAAACAGAGACGATTTGGCGCATTCTACACCGTCCGCGCAGCCTAACATAAGCCCAACGCCGCCACAGCGGCCCTCATTTAACACTGAACAGGAGCAAATCATGAGCCGTTTAACCCACATTCAGGCTGAAGAAGCCACCGGTAAAGCCGCAGAATTATTTACTGCCATCAAACGCGCAATGGGCAAAGTGCCGAATGCTTATCTGACTATCGGCAGCCACTCGCCGGAGGCGCTGGGCCAGGCGCTGCAACATAATGCCATGCTGACGAAAAGCAGCCTGAGCGCCAAAGAGCGTGAAGCCATTAACCTTGCCGTCAGCGAAGCAAGCGGCTGTGATTATTGCCTGGCCGCCCACACACTGGCAGCAAAAGGTGCAGGTTACAGCGAAGAGCAGACCCGGCAGTTGCGTCGCGGCGAATACCCGCAGGATGCGCACATTGATGCGCTGGTGAAATTCGTGCAAACGCTGGTCACCACGCGCGGCACACTGGCTGACGATACCGTTGCCGCCTTTCGCAATGCCGGTTTCGACGATCGCCAGGTGGTGGAAACCATCAGCGCCGTCAGCGCGATTCTGTTCACCAATATGATTAACCGCGTCAATGATACGGTGGTGGATTTTCCGAAAGTGAATTGATCAATCCGGGAGGCGGAAGCCTCCCTTTTTTATTGCCACGACTCCACCCAGTGGCACGCCACCTGATGGCCGGGGCGCACTTCACGCAGTTCCGGGATTTCAGTACGACAGCGTTCCGTTGCCTGCGGGCAGCGTGAAGAGAAGCGGCAGCCGGAAGGCGGGCGCGACGGATCGGGGATTTCCCCCTGCACCACCGCCACGGGTTCGCTTTCCGGGTCGAGCGTTGGCACCGCCGCCAGCAGCGCCTGGGTGTAAGGGTGCAGCGGCTGGCTGAACAACGCATCGCGGCTAGCGGTTTCCACCAGTTTCCCCAGATACATCACCGCCACGTCATCACACAAATGCTCCACGACACCGAGATCGTGAGAAATAAACAGGAAGGTGACGCCATGCTCATCGCGCAAATCGGAGAACAGATTAATGATTTGCGCCTGGATGGAGACATCCAGCGCCGAGATGGGTTCGTCGGCAATAATAAAATCCGGGTTGAGGATCAGCGCGCGGGCAATGCCGATACGCTGGCGCTGGCCGCCGGAGAACTCATGGGGAAAGCGATTGTAATGCTGCGGGGCCAGGCCACAGATTTTCATCACCTCCAGCACTTTATCGCGCAGTTCCGCTTTGCTGCACAGCTTGTGTTCCAGCATCGCTTCGCCAATCGCATCGCCAATGCGAATGCGCGGATTCAGCGAGCTGTAAGGATCCTGAAACACCAGCTGGATTTTCGGGCGCAGCGCGCGCATCTGTTTCGGCGTCATATCCTGCAACTCCTGACCGCGATACTTCACGCTACCCGCCGTTTTGTCATACAGCCCCAGCAGCGTGCGTCCGACGGTGGTTTTACCGCTGCCGGATTCGCCCACCAGGCCAAAAATGGTGCCGGGTCGAATGTTAAAACTGACGCCGTCCACGGCGCGTAGCTGTCCGGTTTCCTGACCAAACAGCCCGTCGCGCAGCGGGAAGTGCTTTTTCAGACCATCCACTTCAATCACATATTGTTGGCTCATGCGACCGGCTCCGCTAACTCACTGTGAATACATGCGGCTTGCCGCGTTTGCCCGATCAGCGGCGGAATACCCGCGCGGCACTGCGCCGTGGCACGTTCGCAGCGATCGAAGAACGCGCAGTACGGCGGCAGCTCGGCCAGATCCGGCACCTGGCCGGGAATGGAATAGAGGCGGCGTCGGCGCTCGCCCGGAACAGGGCGCGACGCGATCAGCCCTTTGGTATAAGGGTGCAGTGGGTTGCGCAGCACATCGGCGGTCGGACCTTGCTCAACGATGCGCCCGGCGTACATTACCACGACGTGTTCCGCCATCTGCGCGATAACGCCCAAATCATGGGTGATCAGCATCAGCGCCATCTGCTGCGCCCGCGCCTGGTCACGCAGTAAACGCAGGATTTGCGCCTGTACGGTGACATCCAGCGCCGTGGTGGGCTCGTCGGCAATCAGCAGTTTCGGCTGGCAGCTTAGCGCCATGGCAATCATGATGCGCTGCAACATACCGCCGGAAAGCTGGTGCGGATAGCTGCTCATCAGGCTCTCCGCCCGCGCCAGCCCGACATCGGCGATCAATTGCGTGGCATGCGCCCAGGCCGCTTTTGGCGTTTCACCACGATGGCGAATCAGCGGTTCACAGAGCTGCTCGCCAATGGTCAGCACCGGGTTGAGCGCCGTCATCGGCTCCTGAAAGATCATCGCTAACTGATTACCACGCAGATCGGCCATTTTTGACGGCTTCAGGCGCAGCAGATCGGTGCCCTGAAAGCGGATTTCTCCGCCGTCGATACGCGCAACCTGCGGCGGTAACAGCCCCATCAGCGACATGGCGGTAACGCTTTTGCCGCAGCCGGATTCACCCACCACGCCAATAGTTTGCCCGGCCTGAATGGCAAATGAGACATCCTGTACAGCGCGCACGCGCCCCTGCTCGCTGGCGAAGGAGATGGATAAGTTATTAAAGGTAATTAGCGGCTCGCTCATTTCAGGCTCCGTTTCATTTTCGGATCCAGCGCATCGCGCAGGCCATCTCCCAGCACGTTAATGGCGATGACGGTCAGAAAAATGGCGATACCCGGCGGCATCCACAGCCACGGGCGACGCTGAAAGTCGATCAGGCTGTTGGCCGCATCCATCATATTACCCCATGAGGGCGTTGGCGGTACGACGCCAAGGCCGAGATAGCTGAGCGCAGATTCCATCAGGATGGCATTCGCCACCGCCATCGTCGCCATCACCACCAGAATGGGAATAGTGTTCGGCAACAGATGGCCGAACAGGCGGCGGCGCGAAGAGAGGCCCAGAACCTGCGTCGCCAGCATAAAATCGCGTTCTCGCAGCGAGAGGATTTGCCCGCGCACCAGCCGCGCCAGCTTCGGCCATTCCAGCAGGCTGAGCATCACTACCACCATATAGATGCGCGAATCGGACGAGAAATCGAGCTCTGATAACATCGCTCCGGCGACAATCAGCAGCGGCAGGCTGGGGATCGTCATCACCAGATCCGCGAGGCGCATAATCAGTTTTTCCGTCCAGCCGCCGGCATAACCGGAGATCGCGCCCAGCAGGTAGCCCAGCGCCACCGACAGCAGCATGGTCAGCAGGCCAATAATCAGCGAGATACGCCCGGCAAGCAGTAAGCGGGTATAGATGTCGCGGCCAAGAAAATCGGTGCCCAGCCAGTGCTCTGCGCCAGGCGGTTTGTTGATCATCAGCGCGTCGGTGGCGTCATCTTTCCACGGCGACCACACCGGCCCCAGCACGCACCAGATGGTCATGACCACCAGCAGAACCAGGCACAGCATCGCGAGATGATTGTGGCGCAGCGCTTTCCACGCCTGGCGCCACGGAGAGGGCGTGGCCTGCGCCAGCGCCGGAATTTCCGCCTTGCGCAGGCGGCGATTGGTTGAGAAAAGGGAACCGAACATCACGACCTCACGCGAATACGCGGGTCGGCCCACGCGTACAGCACATCGGCAATCAGGTTGCCAACAATGGTTAATACCGCCAGAAACAGAGTGAACCCCATCAGCACCGGATAATCTCGGGCGGCCAGCGAATCAATATGGATATGCCCCGCACCCGGCCAGTTAAACACCTTTTCGGTGATGATCGCGCCGGAAAACAGCCCCGGCAGCTCAAAACCGAGCAGGGTGATGATCGGCAGTAGCGCATTGCGCAGCGCGTGTTTGAGGATCACTGTGCGTTCGCGCAGACCTTTGGCGCGCACGGTGCGGATAAAATCCATCTTCACCACGTCCAGCATACTGGCGCGGAAATAGCGCGTCAGGCTGCCCGCCTGCAACATCACCAGCGCCATGACCGGCAACACCAGATGCGCCGCAACCTGCATCACCCACGCCCAGCCGCTATCGTCGCTGCCGGTGTTGGTCATGCCGCCCACCGGCAACCAGTGCAGATCGACCGCGAACCACTTAATCAGCAACAGGCAGAGGAAAAAGGTCGGGAATGACATGGCGGCGAACACCACCACGCTGACCAGATGATCGAACAGCGAATTGGGTTTCAGCGCTGAGGCAATGCCCACCGCCAGCCCGATGCCCCAGTAAAACACCAGCGCAACGCTTGCCAGCAGGAACGAGTTCCAGATGTACTGGTTAAGTAGCTGGCTCACCGGGATTTGGTATTGCAGCGAGAACCCCAAATCGCCGCGCAGCAACTGGCCGAGCCAGTGCAGATAGCGGGTGAAGAGCGGTTGATCGAGTCCATAAATGGCTTTCAGTTCGGCGGCGCGGGCGGCGGTGAGGGTAATGTTACCGTCGATAAAGTCGCCCGGCGTTTTCGCGAACAGCATAAAAATAATCAGTGATGCGAGCAGCAGCATTGGCAGGGTTTGCAGCAGTCGCCTGAGGATAAAATTTCGCATAGCTTTCTCATGACAACTGCCGGGGAGCCCCGGCAGTTGTTGGTGTTACTTGACGATTTTCACATCCGGCAGGCTACCGGTCAGTCCGTTGTAGATATCCGGCTTAAAGCCGGTGACGCGGGCGCTGCTGGCCGACAGAATCTCGCGGTTACCCAGCAGAATCGCCGGTGGATCGTCCGCCAGCACTTTATACAGCTGGTGATAAATCGGTTTGCGTTTTTCCACATCCAGCACCGCATTACCTTCGTTGATCAGCTTATCAACCTGCGGATTGTTATAGCCGGACTCTTTCGCTTCCGTGCTGTAGTAATCCCACACGCCATCATGCGGATCGTTGAGCGTGCTGGTGCTGAAAGAGGCCAGGTCATAGTTGCCTGCTTTACGCTGCGCCATCAGGGCGTTGAAATCCACCACCTGCGGTTTCAGCAGCACGCCAATCTGCTGCCAGTTCTCTTTGGCGATGGGGATCAGCGCATCGTTCAGCACTTTCTTGCTCACCAGCAGCGTCAGCTCCAGACGTTTACCGTCCTTCACGCGGATGCCATCCGGCCCCGGTTTCCAGCCCGCTTCATCAAGCAGTTTCTTCGCCTGTGCCGGGTCGAATTTGTACGGGTTCACGCCGTCGGTGTTATACGCCCATGAAATCGGGGCAATAGGTTCAATCGCCACTTTGCCGTAGCCCTGATAAACCACATCGATCAGCTTCTGGCGGTCAAGGCCGTAAATCAGCGCCTGGCGCACTTTCACGTCCTGCAACGCCGGGCGGCGCACGTTGAATTCCACTTTGCTGTAGTCGCTGGAGCCAAACAGGTTGATATTGGCGAAGCCCAGCATTTTCAGTTGTTCGATATCATCCGGGCGCGAAGTGAACGAGTCGTAATCGGTTTCGCCGGTCTGGAACAACTGGAAGTTGGTGGATGGGTTGGTTACGCGATAGATAAAGCGCGGCGTTGGCGGTGTGCCACGGTAGAAATGGGTGTTGGCGTGGAAACGAATCTCCTGGCCCGGAATGTATTTTTCATAGACATATGGCCCGTTACCCAGCGGTTTCCCGTGCAACGTGCGCAGATAATCGAGGTTACCGCGCTGATACTCTTTACCGTAATACGCTTTCGACAGCACCGGGCCGCCGATTTTCGCCAGCGTAGTCGCGCCTGGCTGCGTGGTGGTGACCTGTAAGGTCAGCGGGTCGATCACTTTCAGGCCGCTGACGCTATCGGCTTTTCCGGCTTTATACTCCGCGCCGCCCGCAATATTGGCGAGGGTGATGTCAGTATCGCCATCATATTTCGGGTCATACAGCACGGTCAGGGTAAACGCCACGTCTTCGGCAGTCAGCGGCGAACCGTCGCTGAAAGTCAGGTTCGGGCGCAGCTTAATGGTGTAGACCTTGTTGTCCGGGCTGACGCTCCAGCTTTCCGCCAGGCCAGGCACCAGATTGCCGTGGCTATCCCAGTCGATCAGGCGTGAGAAAATCACGTTGGTGACGTTTTCGTCCCAGCCGTTAACAAAGAAATAGGGGTTAAAAATACCCTGCGGTTCAGAGATGCCTGCCACCACCGTGTCTTTACGCAGCTTAGCCGCCGCCGGAATTTGGCTGGCATCGGTGCTGGCGTAATACCCTCTTTTAAGGGTTCATCGGCGAAAGAGGCTGAAGAGAAAGCCACCACACTGCTGAGTAACGCGATTTTCAGCGCCAGAGTAAAGCGCGTGGGTTTTGTTTTTAAGCTATTCAGTAAGCTGGACAAAATTGCTCCCTCATCAAATGATTGCGTGGAATTTACAAATCATGACGAACGATAAAAGCCGCACCGCACCCTGTCTAACAACGAAAAAATCTGGCTTATAGCAAATTGTCATTAGCAAATTTATGGCAAATCAATGTCATAAGTTTGCTAAGCAGCTTACAAACCGCATTGTGCCGACGAATTGAGGAACCCGCAAAGCCCGGTCAAAACCATCCCCGGTAGTAAAGGCGTGATTTCCACAACTCTGGTCGTTTTATCACCATGAAAGTGCGCGCCTGAAAAAACAGGCAAACAGAAAGAAGCGCTTCCTGTTTGCCTGTGGCTGCATGCCTGCTTATTTACGTTACTGAGGAATAACGTCCGTAGCACAGAATTTGGTGATTAGCGTGTTGGCTAATTATATTCAGAGCTAATAAGGATCCTTTGATTTAATTCATCAAACTCATCGGCAAGATAATTAACTTCAAACAAACCAAGTTTAATTAACATATTGTCTTTCTTATCATTGAATGCGAAAGAAAGATAAACACAGCCATTTGACTCGACCAGTGTTGTTCTGTCAGGAGTCAGTGTTGTATTACTTTTATCTAACATAATATTCTCCTATTAATATTCCAGTAATTCTCTTCGGCCTTCTATTGCCGACAGTGCTCCGTCAACCAGAGCAAATAATTCATCCTCGCCGGGGTAAACGATAAATTCAGGGGTAATAAAGCCGATGCGTTTACGAATGTCATTAATCACTCTGCCGCTCCGGGCAACGCCTCCGGTGAGAATAATGGCATCGACGCGGCCCGCGAGAACAGCCGCGCATGAGGCGATCTCTTTTGCGACCTGGTAAGCCATCGCCTCAAGCACCTCTAACGCTTTTTGATTTCCATCGCTGATTAGCTGCTCAACATCGCGAATGTCTTTCGTGCCTAAATAGCCAAACACACCGCCTTCACCAATGAGCTTTTTCTTCAGCGAATCATAGGTATATTCACCAGAAAAACAGAGGTTTAATAAAGCCAGGCAAGGGAGACGACCCACGCGTTCCGGCGAGAACGGTCCATCGCCGCCTAATGCGGAATTCACATCAACAATCCGGCCATCGCGATGAGCGCCGACGCTGATACCGCCGCCGAGGTGCGCAACAATTAAATTCAGGCTGGCATAAGGTTTTTCCACCTGAATGGCGTAACGATGAGCAACCGCTTTCTGATTAAGGGCATGAAAAGCGCCGACCCGCGATATTTCCGGCATGCCGGAGATTTTAGCAACAGGATCACACTCATCCACCACCACCGGATCAACGGTATAAGCCATATTCTCTTTATCAGCGTCTTTTGCCAGTTCCCAGGCCAGAATAGCGCCGAGATTTGAAGCATGCTCACCGTTAAGACCCACGCTTGCATCGTGTAAGTAGGCGTCGTTAATACGGTAAACACCACTTTCAAGATAGCGGACCAGCCCGCCGCGCCCGACAAACAGATCCATATCTTTGGTTCTGAAACCGTGTTCATGCAACATGCCAAGAATAATTTCTTTGCGGAATTGTTTTTGTTCCAGGATATTTGAATACGGACCTAACTCAGCTTCATTATGGTTATATGTCCGGCAAACCAGTTGCGTTCTGTTGTTATAAATCGCCAGCTTGGTTGAGGTTGATCCAGGATTAATGACCAGAATATACATAACTAGTCCTTACACTGAGCTATTGCACAAGCAATAGAAAAATACTTCGTGGTGGCCGTGTCCGAGCGCGAAGTAAATACCACGGGAGCGGAAGTGCCTGTCAGGACACTGGCGCTTGAAGCGCTGCCGAGCTGCATCACGGTTTTATAGAAGACGTTCGCGCTGTTAACATCGGGCAGCACGATTAAATCAACATCACCGCCGACCTGCGTATCCAGCCCTTTATGCCGGCAGGAATCGTGGCTAAACGCCAGATCAACAGAGAGCGGCCCTTCAACGATGCAATTATCAAAATGTTCTTCGCTTAATTCCGCTGCATCTATCGTTGCCTGGATTGCAGGTGTGGCATGTTCCACGGCAGCTATGAGGGCAACCTTCGGATTACTGATGTCCAGCCGGTGGAGTAAATCCACTGACTGCGTAACCATGATTTTTTTATCCTGTTTTGTCGGGGAAATATTAATTCCGGCATCAGTAATAGCGAATAACTTTCTATAAAAAGGGCTCTGAATAAAAGCCATCTGCGTGACCAGGCTGGATGCAGCAATCCCAAAGGTTTTATTAAGGATGGCCCGCAGATAAACGGGGCTGTCGACCAGGCCCTTCATTAAAATATCGGCCTTTCCTGACTTCACCAGCTCCACAGCTTTATTACACGCTTGCGTTTTATCGGGAAGATCAATGATTTCAACTTCTCTGATATCAAAATCCAGACGCCCGGCAATGGTGACGATTTTTTCGCGGCAACCGACTAAAATAGCGCGACCTAACCCCTGCACGACGATCATCCTGATTGCATCGAGTGCAAAAGCATCCTCCGCAGCAGCTACTGCAATGGTTTTCTGACTTTTTCTTTTGGCTAACTCTAAAAATGAATCTAGCTGCTTTAGC
This sequence comes from Kosakonia sp. MH5, assembly GCF_009935945.1. Classification (NCBI taxonomy): domain Bacteria; kingdom Pseudomonadati; phylum Pseudomonadota; class Gammaproteobacteria; order Enterobacterales; family Enterobacteriaceae; genus Kosakonia; species Kosakonia sp. MH5. The sequence continues at coordinate 32,773 of NZ_QODH01000012.1, forward strand.
ATAATGGAATATCCTGAATACTCACTAAAAGCTCAGCAGGTATGAGCCATCATACCTGCTGAAATTCGGCAATCACTTACCTGTTAACACATATGCTGGCCGCCATTAATGGCAATATTAGAGCCGGTGATATAACCCGATTTATCACCACAGAGATATAACACAAGCTCTGCGATTTCATCGGCTTCACCAAGACGACCAACCGGAATTTGCGCTTTAATAGTTTCCAGCACATCATCCGGAATCGCCTGCATCATTTCCGTATTGATATATCCTGGAGAAATGGTGTTTACGGTAATGTTTTTACGCGCAACTTCCTGCGCCAGCGCTTTGGTAAAACCGTGAACGCCTGCTTTAGCCGCAGAATAATTAGCCTGACCAAACTGCCCTTTCTGACCGTTAATGGATGACATGTTAATTATGCGACCACGTTGATTGGCTAACATATTGTCAATCACCGGTTTGGTCATATTAAACATGCTATTCAGGTTAACCTGAATTACTGCATCCCACTGGGATTTATCCATTTTCTTGAACGTTGCATCACGGGTAATACCGGCATTATTGACCAGCACATCAATGTGGCCATATTTATTCAATACCGAGGCAACGGCAGACTGACATTGTTCATAATTACTGACATCACAAACAACCGTATCGATTTTTTCAAAGCCTGCTGCTTTTTGCGTTTCCGCCCAGTCGTTCAGCCGACTGGCATCATTATCAAACGCAACGACCTGGTAACCTTCTTTAAGAAATCGCAGGCTAATTTTTTCACCAATACCCCGAATTCCGCCCGTTACCAGTGCAATTTTTTCTTCCATGACCTGTTTCCTGTATCAAATAAAATTCCGGATCGCCGCGTTAATCCATCTCAACTGTGACAGCAATGCCCATGCCGCCGCCAATGCATAATGTCGCCAGACCTTTTTTACTTTTTCGGCGCTGCATTTCATGAATTAACGACACAAAAATACGGGCGCCAGACGCGCCAATAGGGTGACCGAGAGCAATGGCACCGCCATTAACATTCACTTTCGTCAGATCCCAGCCCATTTCACGGTTAACCGCGATAGCCTGCGCCGCAAACGCTTCATTGGCTTCAATAAGATCAAGGTTGCTGACCTGCCAGTTTGATTTTTTAAGTACATTTCGGGAAGCTTCAATCGGCCCGGTTCCCATTATTTCCGGTGCAACGCCTGAGGTTGCAAATTCAACGATTCGGCCAAGCGGTGTAATACCCAGTTCTCTGGCTTTTTTCGCGGTAGCCAAAATAACCATGGCCGCGCCATCATTTACCCCGGAAGCGTTGCCGGCGGTTACGGTTCCCTCTTTCTTGAAAGCCGGGCGTAGTTTTGCCAGCCCTTCACGCGTGGTTTGTGGACGCGGAAATTCATCTTTTTCAACTACGATGGTATCTTTACCGGGTTTGATAATAACAACCGGCACAATCTCACTGACAAAACGGGAAGCCTCAAGGGCAGCAGCGGCTTTACGTTGCGAGGCCAGCGCAAATTCATCCTGCTCTTCACGCGTAATACCATATTTCTCCGCGATATTTTCCGCAGTCATCCCCATGTGATAATCATGGAATGCATCCCATAATCCATCATTAACCATGCTGTCCTGCATTTCCCAGTTACCCATTTTCATTCCATTACGGGAGTGAGGAAGAATATGCGGCGACTGACTCATATTTTCCTGCCCGCCCGCAATAATCAGCTCAGCTTCACCGCACTTTAATGACTGATATGCAAGCTGTAATGCTTTCATTCCTGAGCCACAAACTTTATTAATTGTCAGTGCGGGAACATCCTGTGAAATACCGGAATGAATTAATGTTTGTCGCGCTGGATTTTGCCCACACCCCGCCGTTAAAACCTGACCAATGATAACCTCATCCACTTCTTTTACCGGAATATGAGACTTTTCAAGAAGTGATTTAATCACTATAGATCCCAGTTTAGGTGAGGATATATTGGCAAGGGAACCATTAAGCGAGCCAATAGCTGTCCTTGCTGCGCCAAGTATAACAATATCAGTATCCTTCATTATTTTAGCCTTTCGCTTAATTAAACTACGAGAATTTTTATCCTAATTAGGTGAAAGGGTACTTTGATTAATGTCAATGTTTGAGTAAAAGCTGACCCATACAATTTATTCAATGCTTACTATGAATTTTATATAAATAAGGCGATTTCAAGATCGATAGTATTTAAATTTGATAATTCTTATCACCGCTCAAAAAAGGATATTTACATGATATATTTAAATGGAGGTTTTTAAAAATGACAGAAAGAGCCGAATGTTTACAAACAGGGCAAAAAGCGCAATTTACAAAAAAACTCACTGAAGAAGACGTGATGAATTTTGCAGAGGCCTCAGGTGACATGAACCCAGTGCATCTTGACGATGCCGCGGGTAAAAAAAGCATATTTGGCCAGCGTGTTGTTCACGGAATTCTGGTAAGCGGTTTAATTTCTGCAGTTATTGCAAATAAACTCCCCGGTAAAGGCTCTATTTATTTGGCGCAGGATCTTAAATTTACCAAACCAACTTTTATTGGCGATACGGTGACAGCAACCGTGGAAATTATTGCTATTGATACGGAGAAAAAACGGGTCAGTCTGAAAACCACCTGCACAAATCAGCATGGCGATGTTGTCATTAAAGGAGAAGCACTTGTGTTATCTCCCGCCGTAAAACACTGACCGGAGATAACACATTATGAAACCGATTATTCAGGGTAATGTGGCTAAAAACTGCCACCCGGAAGGGCTGCTGAAAGCCATTGATAAACAGATTGCCTATGTCGAATCACACGGCGAGATCTATGGGCCTAAAAAGGTTCTGGTGATTGGCGCCTCCTCCGGTTATGGGCTGGCTTCACGTATTGCGCTGGCTTTTGGCGGCGGCGCCGACACCATTGGCGTCTCGTTTGAAAAGGGTCCCGGTGAAAAAGGCGCAGGCAGCGCGGGCTGGTATAACAACGTTCTGTTTCAGCGACGGGCGAGTGAAAAAGGGCTGATCGCGAAAGATTTTATTGCCGATGCTTTTTCCGATACCACGCGGCAAAACGTGATTGATTTTATCCAGCAAGAATTTGGCGGGAAAATCGATCTGGTGGTGTATTCCGTTGCGTCTGGCATACGCCTTCATCCTGACGGTACGCGTTATCACTCAACGCTGGGCGTTCGCGGCCAGGCTTTCTCCGGCCCTGGTTTTGAACTGGAAAGTCAGCGCATGGTAGAACAGACGCTGGAACCTGTTACCGAACAGCAGCTTGCCGATACAGTAAAAGTGATGGGTGGCGAAGACTGGCAGCGCTGGATCACCATGCTGGAACAAGCCGATGTATTAGCCACAGGGTTTAAAACGGTTGCCTATTCGTATATTGGCCCGGAATCAACCTGGCCGCTTTATAAAGAGGGCTCTTTGGGTGCCGCAAAAGCGCATTTACATAATACCGCCGATGAAATTAATGCGCAGTTGCAACGTATCAGCGGCAATGCTTATGCGGTTATTTGTAAAGCGCTGGTCACCAAGGCCAGCGCGTTTATTCCTGTGTTTCCGCTGTATATCACCCTGTTGTATAAAGTCATGAAACAGAAACGGTTACATGAAACCTGTATTGAGCAAATGCACCGGCTGATGCTGGATCATCTTTATCCCCCTCTTGGCAAGGTGACTACCGATGCTCAACGGTTGATTCGCATGGATGATTATGAACTTCGCCCGGATGTGCAAAACGCGGTGGAATTACTCAGAAAACAGGTGACTGCGGATAACTTTATGGTCATTGGCGATTTTGCCGGTTATTTGCAGGAGTTTCACGAACTGAACGGCTTTGGCATAGCGGGGGTGGATTATTCGGATGAACTGGATATTCACACGCTGGTTAAAGAATATAGCCTTGCGTAACGTCTGAAATGCCATTAAAAAAGCCTCCGCATGGAGGCTTTTTATTTATTAGCGCTTACCGACGTCAGGAATAATTAAATCGCCGCGCACGCGGTACGAACCCAGCACGCTCTGCGTTTTCTCATTCAGCCATGCCACAATGCGCGCCGCCATCGCATCCATTGAATATTCAATCGCCGGGATGGTCGGGATCCCCGGTAAATGCAAAGAGCCAGCAAGGCTGAAGACCATAATGTCGCCCGGCACCGATTTATTAAACGCTTGCAGTTGCGGGATCACGCGCTGCGCTTCCTGCTCGTCAGCCACCAGTAGCGCGTTAAAATTCAGCGTGGTGGCATTATTGAGCAGCACCTGCAACGCCACCGATGAACTGGTGTCATCCATAAAAACCAGGTTGCGGTTAAACGGCAGGAAATTGTTTTCCAGCGCCAGCTTGTAGCCGTGCAATACCTGCTCAGCCGCAGCGGTATCGGGATGGATAAGCGCAATTTGTCGGCGGCCCTGGCTAATCAGGTAGTTGCAGGCGGTTTCCGCCGCAAAAGCGTGATCGAATTGAATGCTGTTGGGCGTGGAATCGATGGATTCTTCGCAATCGACCAGAATCACATTTTCATCTTCAATTTTCAGAGGGAAACGCGCGCCGATAATCAATACATCGTCGCACAGCCCGCAGGTCAGTTCATCCAGCGCGCTCATCACCCCGGCTTTGGTATTGGCGAAGCGCAACAGCAAATGTTTCTGATTCTGGCTGAGATGTTTTTCCAGCGCATACAGGTAACCGGTGGTCTGGTTAATATTCTCCTGGGCGCAAATCACCCCGATGCAGCCTGTCGACTGGCTGAGCAATGACTGGGCGATAACATTGGGCCGATAATTCAGCTCTTCGACCGCTTTCAGTACCGCGAGGCGACTGGCTTCCTTAACGCCGCGCGAACCACTCAACACCCGTGAGACTGTGGCTTTGGAGACCCCAGCTAAACGTGATACATCGTTGATTGTAGACATCTTTCTCCCCTGAACAGCGCGTAGCCTGCGCCTGAAAATTCGTCCTGCAAAATCGGTTCAATCTATAACCACTCGCAGTATAACGGTTTCCCTTTTTGATGGAAACCGATTTTCCATTTCACCTCTTTTGCTATCAACGAAGCGCAAAATTCCGTGATGTAAATCCAATAAAAAAGCCTTATGGATAGCAGATGTTGATAGCTATCACACTTCTGTGGAGAAAAAATGGAAACCGGTTTCCATATGATATCCAATCATCCCCGCAATAACTTTTTACACTTCGAGGATGGTTAACGATGTTCAGGATTATGTTGTGCTGCTCTGCCGGGATGTCCACCAGCTTGTTGGTGAGAAAAATGCTTGAGGCGGCGAAGGAACGGGAGCTGCCAGTGGAGATCGACGCGTACGGCGTCGCGGAATTCGACACACAATTTCCGCGTTATCAGCTCGTGCTTCTCGGACCGCAGGTTAAGTACATGTTAAATACACTGTCAGAAAAGGCCGCCGCACACGGCATTCCGGTTCAACCCATCAATCCGATGGATTACGGCATGCAACGCGGTAATGAGGTACTGGACTACGCTTTGTCGCTGATTGAAGCGGCGCATTAAAAAGGTGTTCTTATGAGTTCCTTATATCAATCAATGATTACGATTATTGAGCAATCCATTACGCCGCTGGCCGGTCGTCTTGGACAGCAGAAGTACGTTATCGCCATCCGCGACGGTTTTACCGCTGCGCTGCCGTTTATGATCATCGGCTCCTTTATGCTGGTGTTTATCTTCCCACCATTTTCCGCCGACACCACCGTCGGTTTTGCCCGCGCCTGGCTCGATTTCTCTACCGAATACCGCGCGCAACTGATGCTGCCGTTTAACCTCAGCATGGGAGTGATGACGTTTTTTATCTCCGTTGGGGTTGGCGCCAGCCTCGGTCGCCAGTTTAACCTCGACCCGGTGATGACCGGCCTGCTGGCGTTTATGGCGTTTCTGCTGGTTGCCGCGCCGTATGCGGACGGCAAAATCTCCACCCAGTATCTCTCCGGCCAGGGCATTTTTACCGCCTTGCTGACCGCCATCTACTCGTCGCGCGTTTACGCCTGGCTCAAACAGCACAACATCACCATCCGCCTGCCGAAAGAGGTTCCAACCGGCGTGGCGCGTTCGTTTGAGATTTTGATTCCGGTGGTGGTGATCATTGGTACGCTGCACCCGCTGAACCTGTTTATCGAAGCGCAAACCGGGATGATCCTGCCGCAGGCGATTATGCACCTGCTGGAGCCGCTGGTTTCCGCCTCTGATTCCCTGCCCGCCATTCTGCTCTCCGTGCTGCTGTGCCAAATCTTCTGGTTCGCCGGTATTCACGGTTCGCTGATTGTCACCGGTATTATGAACCCGTTCTGGATGGCCAACCTCTCTGCCAACCAGGCCGCGCTGGCAGCGGGCGCTGCGCTGCCGCACGTCTATCTGCAAGGCTTCTGGGATCACTATCTGCTGATTGGCGGCGTGGGTTCGACCTTACCGTTGGCGTTCCTGCTGCTGCGCAGCCGCGTCGCACATCTGCGTACCATTGGCAAAATGGGCGTTGTGCCAAGCTTCTTCAACATCAACGAACCGATTCTTTTCGGTGCGCCCATCATCATGAACCCGATGCTGTTTGTGCCGTTTGTCTGTGTGCCGTTGGTTAACGCCGTGCTGGCTTACACCGCGACCAAAATGGGCCTGCTGGCACAGGTGGTTTCGCTGACGCCGTGGACAACACCCGCGCCAATCGGTGCCTCATGGGCGGCGAACTGGGCCTTTAGCCCGGTGGTGATGTGCCTGATTTGTATGGTGATGTCTGCCCTGATGTATCTGCCATTCCTGCGGGCGTATGAACACTCGCTGATGAAAGCAGAAGAACAAAAAGCGCAGACCAGCGCACCGATGACGGAAACCGTCCGCAGTAACTAAAAGGAGTCGGTAATGAAATACGTTTTTCCCGCAAACTTCTGGTGGGGCAGCGCCTGCTCGGCATTGCAAACCGAAGGGGAAAGCCAGCAAGGCGGTAAAAGCGCCACTACCTGGGATACGTGGTTTGCTCGCGAACCGTGGCGTTTTCACCAGCAGGTTGGGCCGCAGGAAACCTCGACGTTTTACCGCCACTGGCGGCAAGATATCGCGCTGTTGAAGCAGCTTAATCACAACAGTTTTCGTACTTCGCTGAGCTGGTCGCGCCTGATCCCGGATGGAACCGGTGAAGTGAATCCGCAGGCTGTCGCCTGGTACAACGACGTCATCGACGAACTACTGGCGCAGGGAATTACGCCGTTTATCACGCTGTTTCACTTCGACATGCCGATGGTGATGCAGGAGAAAGGCGGCTGGGAAAGCCGTGAAGTGGTTGAGGCTTTTAGTCGCTACGCGCAAATCTGCTTTGAGCTATTCGGCGATCGGGTGCAGCACTGGTTTACCTTTAACGAGCCGATCGTTCCGGTCGAAGGCGGCTATCTGTACGATTTCCATTACCCGAACGTGGTGGATTTCAAACGCGCGGCGACGGTGGCGTACCACACGGTACTGGCTCATGCCAGCGCTGTCAGAGCGTTTCGCGCCGGGCACCACTCCGGCGACATCGGCATTGTGCTGAACCTGACGCCGTCTTATCCGCGCTCGCAACATCCTGCGGATGTGAAAGCGGCACACCACGCGGATTTGCTGTTTAACCGCAGTTTTCTCGACCCGGTACTGCGCGGCGAGTATCCCGCTGACCTGGTGGCGCTGCTCAAAGAGTACGATCAGCTCCCCGCCTGCCAGCCGGAAGATATCTCGCTGATTGCAGAAGGGAAAATCGACCTGCTCGGCATCAACTATTACCAGCCGCGGCGGGTAAAGTGCCGGGACAGTGCGGTCAATCCCGATGCGCCATTTATGCCTGAGTGGTTGTTTGATTATTACGAAATGCCAGGTCGTAAAATGAACCCGTATCGCGGGTGGGAAATTTACGAACCAGGTATTTACGATATTCTCACCAACCTGCGTCTGAATTATGGCAACCCACGCTGTTTTATTTCTGAAAACGGTATGGGCGTCGAGAATGAAGAACGCTTTATTGAAAACGGACAAATTAACGACAGTTATCGTATTACCTTTGTTCGCGATCACCTGAAATGGCTACATAAAGGAATCAGCGAAGGCTGTAATTGTCTTGGTTACCATATGTGGACATTTATTGATAACTGGTCATGGTGTAACGCATATAAAAACCGCTATGGTTTTGTGCAATTAGATCTGGCAACTCAGCAACGCACTATTAAGAAAAGTGGAGAGTGGTTTGCCGCCACCGCCGCGCTTAATGGTTTTACTCAGGAATAATGATTATGGTCGCACTTGAAGAAGCGGTAATGGAAATTATCGTCAACGCCGGACAGTCGCGTAGCTTGTGCTTTGAGGCACTGCGCTCGGCCAGGGAGGGCAATATTGAAGAAGCCCGCAGCCTGCTGCGTGAGGCCGATGGTTATTCGCGCCAGGCGCACAAAATGCAGACGCAATTGATTGAGCAGGATGCCGGTGAAGGCCGTCAGCCAATGACGTTAATTATGGTGCATGCCCAGGATCATTTAATGACGTCATTACTGGCCCGCGAATTATCTGAAGAAATTATTCAACTGCATTCATTATATCGACAGTAATAAATGGAGAATTGATTACGGTAAATCTTAATTAATCTGTACCCGACTCTACAAAATAAATATTAGTTTTTGGTGATGGCAATATTTTTACCCTGCCAGCGCAGGGTAACTATTGTCTGCGAATAACTTACTAAATTGAGATAACCATGAGAATAAATAAAATACTTCCAGTGGCGCTGGCGGTTACGGCCACCCTTTGCTCTGGCTCCGCCTTCGCACAAGAATTTACGCAAGAGCAAATCGATGCCATTGTCGCCAAAGCGGTCGATAAAGCGCTGGCGGAACGGCAGGCCAAAATGGATGCCGCCATCAATAAAAAAGCAGATGTCATTGTTGAACCACAAACCACCGCCCAGGAGCCGGATAAAGCCATTCCTTACGGCGTGAAATTCAGCGGCTATGCCCGCTACGGCGCGCACTTCCAGTCTGGCGATCAGAAATATGTCGGCGTCGATGGTTCCTATAATGGCGCCTCCGCCATTGGTCGTCTGGGTAACGAAGGCAACGGCGGCGAGTTCCAGCTTTCGAAAGCGTTTAAAGGCGACAACGGCGCAATCTGGGACGTTAACGTGATGTTCGATCACTGGGGCGACGAAGTTAACCTGAAAAAAGCCTATGCCGGGGTAACCAACCTGCTGGCCTCGAACCCGAATGCTTACTTCTGGGCGGGGCGCGACTTCCACCAGCGTCCGCAACAGGGCATCAACGACTACTTCTGGATGAACCATGATGGTCAGGGCGCCGGGGTGAAAAACTTTGATATTGGCGGCGTACAGTTTGACGTAGCTGCCGTGGCGGCCGTGGAATCCTGTAGCCCGGAAGTGCTGGAGGATGAAGCCAACCCGTCACGTATTACCTGTACGGGCAGTTCGAACGTCGGGGACAAGGGTAACTATGCGGTCACCTCGAAAATTCACGGCATGAAGGTCGGCCCGCTCGATCTGGAGATCTATGCCAACTACGGCTTTGACTCCAAAGCGATCGAAAGTGAAGACCGCCAGCGCGCCTGGCAGGGCGGCGTGGTGCTGAGCCACACCTATGACCACGGCGTGAACAAAGTGATTGCCCGTTATTCCGATAACGCGGACAACAGCGTATTCAACAAAACCGACGATCTGACAGCGATTTACGCCAGCTTCGAAGGCAACTACAAGTTCAGCCAGCAAACCCAGGTGGAATACCTGCTGGCCTTCCATGATTACGATAACAGCGCCAACAAAGCCGATAACCGCCGCAACTACGGCGCGATTATTCGCCCGATGCACTGGTGGAACGATGTCCATTCAACCTGGCTGGAAGCCGGTTATCAGCGCGTCGACTATGACAATGGCGGCGATAACCACGGCTGGAAACTGACGCTGTCGCAGAACATCTCAATTGCGATGGGGCCGGAATTCCGTCCGATGCTGCGCTTCTACGTGACCGGCGGTGAAGTGGATAACAAACGTACCGCGCGGGTCAATGGCACCGACGACAGTACGCTCGATTCGTTTAACGTCGGCGCAATGTGGGAGGCCTGGTTCTAATGTAAAACCGGAGGCGGTCACCCTCAGCCGCCTCCGGTTAATCTCTGTACATGTGTTATGATGCGCGCCTTATCAATAAGCAATCAGCATGACAGAGTTGGGTTAAAAGATGGGTTCCACAAAAAAAGGGATGCTTTATGTACTGGCAGCCGCGGTGTTATGGGGCAGTTCCGGGGTTTGCGCGCAGTACATCATGGAGAAAAGTCATATCCCGTCACCGTGGTTAACCATGACGCGGCTGCTGTTTACCGGCATCATTTTGCTTACGCTCTCTTTTGTGCACGGCGATAAAATTTTCGCCATCCTGAAAAACCGCAAAGATGCCATCAGCCTGCTGATCTTCTCACTGTTTGGCGCGCTGACCGTACAACTGACCTTTTTGCTGACCATCGAAAAATCCAACGCCGCTACCGCCACGGTACTGCAATTTTTATCGCCCACGATCATCGTGACCTGGCTTGCGCTGGTGCGGAAAGCACGCCCCACCATGCCGGTTGTTACGGCGATTTTCACCTCACTGATGGGGACTTTCCTGCTGGTGACGCACGGCAATCTGACGTCGCTGTCTATCTCGCCGCAAGCGCTGCTGTGGGGGATCGTTTCGGCGTTTTCCGCCGCGTTCTATACCACTTATCCCTCGGCGCTGATCGCCCGGTACGGCACACTGCCGATTGTCGGCTGGAGTATGTTGCTGGCAGGGCTGATGCTGGCGCCGTTTTTTGGCGGGCAAGCGGAAAGTGTGGCGGTAGATGGGCACCTGCTGATGGCGTTCTTCTATCTGGTGGTGATCGGCACGGCGCTCACCTTTAGCCTCTATCTGAAAGGCGCGCAGATGATTGGCGGCTCGAAGGCCAGCATTCTGAGCTGCGCGGAACCGCTGAGCAGCGCACTGCTCTCGGTGGTACTGCTTGGCGTTGCTTACTCTTTACCGGACTGGCTTGGCACGCTGTTGATTGTCTCGTCGGTACTGCTGATCTCCTGGGATTCGCGCCGCAAAATGCGGCTCGCCAGCGCCTCGGCGTGACATTCTCCGATGGCGGCAACGCCTTATCAGGCCTACGCGCTGTGCAATACGCGAACACTCTGACCGGGTAAGCGCAGCGCCACCTGGCGAATTGTGGCGTTTACGCTTTTACCCGCACCTTCGCCGCCACCAGCAGCGCGGTCAGCAGCATCAGGCTGCCAGAGAGCACCAGCGGCGACAGCAAACCATAATGGTCCAGCGCGAAACCACCAATCGCCGCACCGCAGGTATTGGCAAGCTGAATCACCGCCACCTGAATGGAACCGGCTTTTTCCGCCTGATCGGCAAGCGTGCGGGTGATCCAGGTTGACCAACCCACCGGCACCAGCGCAAAACCCAGCCCCCAGACGATGGCGATCCCCGCAGCAACGACTTTATCGCTGCCCCACAAAATCAGTACCAGCGCACTGACAGCCAGCGTCAGCGGTGCAAGGGCGAGCGCCATTTTGACCGAACGCTTCATCACCACCGAAGAGAAGGACGTCCCGACAAAGCTGGCGATACCAAAGCTCAGCAGCACCAGCGTTAAGCCATCGACGCTAAACCCGGCCAGGTTCATATATACCGGACGAATATAGGTAAAGAACGAGAACTGCCCGGCGAAGACCATAAAGATGGCGATCATGCCCGCCAGTACACCAGGGCGTTTGAGCAGGCCAAACATATTCTCGTGATGTTCGGTTTTGCCCGGCAGCGACGGCAACGCCCGCCACACCCAGAGAATGCAGATCGCTCCCATCAACGCCGCACCGTTAAAGACATTGCGCCAGCCGATAATGCCGCCGAGGAAACTGCCCAGCGGCGCGGCGATCACCAACGCAATCGACACTGCGCCAAAAATCACCGACAACGCTTTCGGCACGGTACGCATCGGCACCAGACGTATGGTCAGCGAGGCCGACATCGCCCAGAAACCGCCGAGCGCCAGCCCCAGACAAGCGCGGCCTGCCAGCAGCAGCGTAAAGTTAGTAGCAAAAGAGACCAGCAGGCAGGAGAGGGTCAGCAGTACCGCAAAGGCGATCACCACATAACGCCTGTCGGCGGCGCGGATCACCGTCGTAATAAACAGGCTGGCGAACATAGCCACAAACGCGGTTACCGTGACCGTTTGCCCGGCAATGCCTTCGGAAACGCCCAAATCCAGCGCCATTGGCGTCAGCAGGCTCACCGGTAAAAACTCCACGGTGATCAGACAGGCAACGCAAAAAGCCACCGCGAAAACGGCTGACCAGTTAGGACGGGTTACCGCGTCCGGTTGCGCCACAGTTTGCTCACTCATTTGTCACCTGCTTAGTTATTCGTCGTGAAGGTCGCGCAGTGTAACATTCATCATCTGTGACGCAATTAACAATTCGGCAACTCATTTTATGATGGGGATCAGTGCAGCCAGTGGACGCCCTCTTGCGCGATAAACTGGGCGTTATAACGCAGCTGGAAGTTGTTCAGTTCGACGGTATCCGGCTCCAGCTCGCGTAAAAACCCGAGTGCCAGGCGCACCTGCGCATCGGTTATCGGCGCGGCAAGCCGCGCTTTTTGCATCAGCCGGTGCCAGTATTGCAGGTTCTGTTCGCTGCTATCGACAATGGAAACCTGCCAGATCAGCAGCACCTGCGCCGCATTTTGCAAATGTGCTTCATCCGGGCGCGCCAGGTAACTTAAGTACTCATTGCCCGCCGTTTTGCCCATCTGATCCATCATCGATTCCACCGGAACGGGTTGAATGTTAAGCCGGTCGGTGAGACGGCGGATCGCCCGCCGGGAATCAGAGGTTAACACTCTGAAGCCAATCACAAAAACAACCACCAGCGTTGCCAACATCAACCAAATCATACCTGCTCCCGGTGCGTAAAAGAGGCTCATCATACGGGGAAATCCCCTCTGACGCACAGCCGTAAAAACAGCCGTAAGCCGACAATTAATTATCGGCTTACCGGGCGCTTCGCATAAATAGCGCGATTACTCGAAGAACAGCCCCAGTTTGTTAAACACGCCCGGATCGCTCTGGTGACGGATGATTTGCACCACATCTTCCAGTTTGTCGATCTGGCTTATCATCTGCTCCAGCCGCTGGTCGTTGGCAACCTGTAGCCAGATGCGGCTCTGTTCGCCATTTTGTAGCGGTAAACAGAGAATACCTTCCACGTTGAATGCACGGCGCGCGAACAGCCCGCAAACATGCGTCATGACGCCCGGATGGTTACGCACGGTGAGTTCGAGAATGACGTTATCAGTTGTTTGCATGGCTTATTCTCCCACCATTTCTGTATTTGCCGCGCCCGGCGGTACCATCGGATAAACTTTTTCTTGCGGGTCGATACGGACATGGATCAACGCCGGGCCAGGACGAGCGATGATCTCCTGCAACGCGGCCTGCGGATCGGCGGCGGCGTTTAAATCACACGTTTGCAGGCCGAAACCTGCGGCGATCTGCATAAAATTAACCATCCCCGGATAGGTTGCCGCAAACACGCCAGATTTATAAAACAGGCTCTGCTGCTGGTGAACCAACCCCAGTGCTTCGTTGTTCATCAACACGATCTTCACATCGAGGTTATTCTCTGCGGCGGTGGCCATTTCCTGAATGTTCATCATCAGGCTGCCATCGCCGGAGAAGCTGATAACTTTGCGATCCGGGTTCGCCAGCGCGGCACCAATGGCGGCAGGGAGACCAAAACCCATGGTGCCCAGCCCGCCGGAAGTCAGCCACTGACGCGGACGGTTAAGCGGGTACGCCTGCGCCGTCCACATCTGGTGCTGGCCCACATCGGTCGTAATAATGGCGTTATCATCAACGCAAGCCGCAACGGCGTTGATCAGACCGTAGTGGCTCAGCGGATCGCCGCCCTGCGGAATGGCGCCCGGAAACTCGCGTTGCAGTTGCTCAACTGTGTTACGCCAGGCGTGGCGGGAGTGCGCCTCAACGTGCGGGATCAGCGCGTCAAGCACTTCGCCGACATCGCCCTGGATCGCTACATGCGCCTGCTTCACTTTGCCCAGCTCCGCGCGGTCGATATCGACATGGATAATTTTGGCATTCGGGCAGAACTGCTCTGTTTTACCAATTGCCCGGTCATCAAAACGCGCCCCAAGCACCACCAGTAAATCCGCCTCTTGCAGGATAAAGTTGGTGCTGCGTGCGCCATGCATCCCCAGCATGCCCAGCGACAGCGGGTGTTGCTTCGGCAGCATGCCGAGCGCCATCAGCGTCATGGTGGTCGGCAGGTTGGCTTTCTCCGCCAGATGACGAATCTGCTGCGGCGCATTGATTACCCCGCCACCGAGATAGAGCACCGGACGCTGCGCGGCATTGATCATCTCTGCGGCTTCGCGCACCGCCTGCGCATTCCAGGCCGGGGCCGGGGTTTTGTAGCCAGGTTCCGGCAGTTCGCTCAGGGTGATTTCCGCCGTCTGCACATCTTTAGGAATATCTATCCACACCGGGCCAGGGCGGCCGGACTGCGCAATGCGAAACGCATCGCAAATTACCTGCGGCAGTTCGGCGATGTCACGCACCAGGTAGTTGTGTTTGGTGATGGGGATAGAGATGCCGTAAGTGTCCACTTCCTGAAACGCATCGGTGCCGATCATCGAGGCGGGTACCTGGCCGGTAATGCAAACCAGCGGGATGGAGTCGAGGCGCGCATCGGCGATGGCGGTCACCAGGTTGGTCGCACCCGGCCCGCTACAGGCCAGACATACCGCCGGTTTACCCTGCGTACGCGCCATGCCCTGCGCAATAAAACCTGCGCCCTGCTCGTGGCGCGCCAGCACATGGCGAATCTGTTTGCTCTGGCTGAGCGCGTCGTACAGCGGCAGAACCGTACCGCCAGGAATGCCGGTTACCGTGGTGATGCCCTGTCGTTCCAGTAAATGAACAATCAGTTGCGCGCCAGTGTAGCGCGTGGGTTGTGATGTGCTGCCCGAACTTGCCATGCTCCAGTCCTTTTCTTCTGGGCCAGCTTTCCGGAGGGGGTTAAACGAAAAACCCCGCCGGTTTGCGCCGGCGGGGTTTTGGAATCGTGTGTTGTTCCGGACCCTACGGCGCATTGCCGACGACGACCACCACACGCACGACGACCACCGCGGCGTTATGCGCGGTTTTTAGTAGGTTCATCGACATTGTGGAAGCGTTCATTAGGGACCTGTCTGTCATGTAATTAACAGGATTTATACAAACACAGGATTTCGTCGCCGACAACTGCTTTTTACGCACCCGCAGAAAACTGCGCGGCGGATCACGTTTGGTTATGCAGCCGCTGAAAACAAAAAACCCCGCCGGAGCGAGGTTTTTATACAGTTTTTTGCGGTTGGTGGCCGCAAACACACTGCGTTACGTCAACAGTGGAACTATACGCGGAAACAGGCCGCCGCGCAATTTTCAGGCGTTTTTTCCCGCATTGAGTATGGATCAAGGTCAAAATTTCGTCCAATAAATACTGTATATATAAACAGTGTTAATATATACTGACCTTGCTAATCAGTGTGCAGGGGCCGCAATTCTACGGCGCAAACAAGTCCTGGCTGAAACGGGTGGTGCCGTCAGCGCCTTAACCCCTAAGCGAGCACACTGCGTTACGCCAACAACACGGCTGACAACAGGCAGCGGAAAGGTAAGCCAGCCGGTGCTCCTGAACCAGAGGAGACGCGTATGAGCGGAATGGAACTGTTTATTCTGATCCTGAAACTCATTGTTGCTTTGTTGCAACTGCTTGAAGCTGTCCTGAAATTCCTGCGTTAATTCAGGTTCAAGCCGCACCAAAGAGGGGCGGGCAACCGCCCCTCTTTAACACCGCTAATCTGGTATCCGCTGCGGGCGGCATGTTACATTTTGTTGACAACTCACTCGCCCGGGCCACCATGACACTCTCCGTTTTCTGCATTTTGCTATTTGCCGCTCTGCTTCATGCCAGCTGGAATGCCATTGTGAAATCCGGCAGCGACAAACTCTATTCGGCAATTGCCGTCAGCGGTTCCGCCGCGCTGATCGCGCTGATTTTGTTACCTTTCTCGCCACAGCCGACGCTCGCCAGCGTGCCTTATCTCGCCGTCTCGTGCGCGTTGCAGGTGGTTTACACCGTGCTGGTGGCAAAAACGTACCAGGTTTCGGATATGAGCCAGACCTATCCGCTGATGCGCGGCACCGCGCCCCTGCTGGTGGCGCTTATCAGCGTACTGATCCTCGGCGATTCGCTTTCTGGCGTGGCGTGGGGCGGTATTGCCGTGATCTGCCTGTCGATACTGGCGATGGCGTTTAACGGACGCACGCAGTCACGCAAAGGGATCTGGCTGGCGCTGATTAATTCGGGGTTCATCGCGGGTTACACGCTGGTCGATGGCACCGGCGTTCGTCTTGCCGGTTCTGCGCTGGGCTACACATTATGGACCTTCTTCCTTAACGGTTTTTGCCTGTTGTTGTGGGCGATGCTGGCGCGGCGGCAAGAGGTGACGCGTTATCTGGTCGCCAACTGGAAAAAGGGCATTCCCGGCGGCATCGGCACCATGGGCTCTTACGGCCTGGCGCTGTGGGCGATGACGCAAGCGCCGCTGGCGGTCGTCGCTGCGCTGCGCGAAACCTCAATTCTGTTCGGCGCTCTGATTGCGTTTGTTCTTCTCAAAGAGCAGGTTGCCGGGCTGCGGATTGTTGCCGCCTGTGGCATTGCCGCCGGTGCGATACTGCTGCGCCTTTCCTGAAACTTACTGGCAACAAAAGTTGCCGAATGTTGTCTATAAAACCTGCCTGTCTCCCTCCTGTCTTTGCACCGGATAATTGTGGTTCTGTCATCTGGCTGTGCTAGATTTCTCCGGTATTAAGGCTGTATTGCAGCCATATATTCTTTAATCCTCCATTTTTTAAAAGTAATCATCGACATGAAAAGGCAGAGAAACGTCAATTTGTTATTGATGCTGGTGCTTCTGGTGGCTGTCGGGCAGATGGCGCAAACCATCTATATCCCGGCGATAGCGGATATGGCGCTCACCCTGAATGTTCGCGAAGGCGCGGTACAAAGCGTCATGGCTGCATATCTGCTGACTTACGGTGTCTCTCAGCTCTTCTATGGCCCGCTGGCGGACAGAGTCGGTCGCCGCCCGGTGATCCTGGCCGGAATGAGCATCTTTTTGCTGGCGACGCTGATCGCCATTACCACGCACAGCCTGTCGATGTTAATTCTGGCCAGCGCCTTACAGGGCATTGGCACCGGCGTGGGCGGCGTGATGGCGCGAACGCTGCCGCGCGATCTGTATGCCGGTACGGAACTGCGTCACGCCAACAGTTTGTTGAATATGGGGATTTTGGTTAGTCCGCTGCTTGCGCCGCTGATCGGCGGTGTGCTGAATACGCTGTTTAACTGGCGCGCCTGTTTTATCTTTTTGCTGGTGCTGTGCCTGGTCGTCACCTGGAGTATGGCGCGCTGGATGCCGGAAACCCGGCCAAAAGACGCGCCGCGCATCCGCCTGCTGGCCAGCTACAAAACCCTGTTCGGCAACGGCGCATTTAACTGTTACCTGCTGATGTTGATTGGCGGTCTGGCCGGGATTGCGGTCTTTGAAGCCAGCTCGGGCGTATTGATGGGCGGCGTGCTGGGCCTGAACAGCATGACGGTCAGCGTCCTGTTTATTCTGCCAGTGCCAGCGGCCTTTTTCGGCGCGTGGTTTGCCGGGCGGCAGAACAAGCGCTTTACTTCGTTGATGTGGCAGTCGGTGATCTGCTGCCTTGCGGCCGGTCTGATGATGTGGCTCCCGGGCATTGTCGGGGTGATGAATATCTGGACGCTGATCGTGCCCGCCGCGCTGTTTTTCTTCGGCGCCGGAATGCTGTTCCCGCTGGCGACCAGCGGCGCGATGGAGCCATTCCCGTTTCTGGCGGGCACCGCGGGCGCGCTGGTTGGCGGGTTGCAGAACATCGGCTCTGGCGGCCTGGCGTGGCTCTCTTCACAACTGCCGCAGAACGGCCAGTTTAGCCTTGGGATGCTGATGACGCTGGCGGGGCTTTTAATTCTGTTGTGCTGGCTGCCGCTGGCGACGCGTTTTTCTCGCCATGAACCGGTGATTTAACCTCATGATGGCCCGGCCTCGCGTCGGGCTTGTCGCACTCCGGCGCAATCATCATTTTCAGTAACGGCTCCGGCCCTGGCCGCCATGCGCCCTCTTCCCCGTCATAAAATTGCGTATCGGTATTGATCGCATAGGGAATTTTCACCTTATTCAGTTCGCAGGCCATAAAACGGGCGAAAGCCATTTGTGATTCGGTGGGCGCATTTTTAATGGATTCGCCTACCGCCCAGCCGCCAACCCAGCTGGCATGCCCGGATTTCTGCTGCCAGCGCACCGCTGTATTAATCCGCGCGCGAATGGCGGCTTTTTCCGCCGCCGTGCCCGATGTCCACGGATATTTACCGTTATTTTTCAGTGGCCCCCACGGGAAAATGTGCCACTCGGCCAACAGATAGTTCTGGCTGTGTGGCGGCAGTTTCAACGAGGAGAGATCTTCCGGCGCGGCGCGCATACGCGGGGCAATAAAAATCATGCGTTGAGCGTCGATATCATGCAGGGTGCGCACGACATTTTCATAAGCGCGATTCAGGGCGGGCAAATCGCGGTTAAGTTTGTCAGCCGGTTCATAAATCACATCAAAACCGAGCATCGGGTGCCCGGTACCGAAAAAATTCGCTACCGTTGACCACCACGCCACCAGTTGCGCTTCGTTTTTGGCGTCCGGATCGGCTTTGAAGCTGTCTGCCTGATAGGCAATTACCGGAATCACCCCATACTGTTCGCAGGCCTCCACCAGTTTACGCAGGTGGATCAGCCGCGCTTCCGTCATATTATCGGCAACGCGAATGCGTACATGGCGGATACCAGCGTCGTAGAAATCACGCACAATCAGCGGGTCGAACTCGCGGATACCCCGATCGGTACGCGCCCAGTCGACATCCATCCCCACCCCCAGCTTTTGCGCATATTGCGCCGCCGTCAGCGGAGTATCAGCGGCAAACACAGAGGTTCCCGCCAACAGCATAACAACTGCAATCAGTGGTTTTAACACAGTTGACCTTGTGAAAATCAGGGATGAATACATGTATTTAGCATGCTTGCGTTTACACGTGTAGCAGCAAAACGTAATAAATTCTCAAAACCGCGACCCACTTGCACCGCTGGCTGATTCCTGTTTTCTTTAACGCTCCGATTCTTACGAAAACGAACCGATGAAAAACGCCGACATTCAGAAACTCATCCAGCAGTTTCCGCTTATAGAGCAGTTGATCGCGCTGAAAGAAACGCAGTGGTTTAACCCTAATAGTACCTCCGTTGCACGCGCTTTGCCGCATGTTGGCCTGACACAACAGGATGTTAGCGAGGCCCACGCGCGGCTTGCCCGCTTCGCACCGTTCATTGCGCAGGCTTTCCCGGAAACGGCGGCAAGCCGCGGCATGATTGAATCTGACGTGGTTCCGATTCCGGCAATGCAGCGCCGCTTCAGTCCGGATATCACCGGCGAGCTGTGGCTGAAAAAAGACAGCCATTTGCCGATTTCCGGTTCTATTAAAGCGCGCGGCGGCATTTATGAAGTACTGACCCACGCGGAAAAACTGGCTTTCGCCGCCGGATTACTGACGCCGGATGACGATTACAGCAAACTGTTGTCGCCTGAATTTGCCCGTTTCTTCAGCCAGTACAGCATCGCCGTTGGCTCCACGGGAAATCTGGGGTTATCGATCGGGATTATCAGCGCGCGGCTTGGTTTTCACGTCACGGTACATATGTCAGCCGATGCCCGGGCATGGAAAAAAGCGCTACTGCGCAGCCACGGCGTAAACGTGGTGGAGTATGCCGAAGATTACGGCGTGGCCGTTGAACAAGGGCGCAAAGCGGCGGCAGCGGATGCGAACTGCTTTTTCATTGATGATGAGAACTCCCGCACCCTCTTTCTGGGCTATGCCGTCGCCGGACAGCGCCTGAAAGATCAGTTCACACGGCTTGGCAAAGTGGTGGATAACGCGCATCCGCTGTTTGTCTATCTGCCGTGCGGCGTGGGCGGCGGGCCTGGCGGTGTCGCCTTTGGTCTGAAGCTGGCGTTTGGCGACGCGGTACACTGTATTTTTGCCGAACCAACGCATTCTCCCTGTATGTTGCTGGGCGTGTATACCGGGCTGCATGACGGCATTGCGGTGCAGGATCTGGGGATTGATAACCAGACGGCGGCCGATGGTCTGGCGGTCGGGCGCGCTTCCGGCTTTGTCGGACGGGCAATGGAGCGCCTGCTGGACGGCTTCTACACCGTTGATGACAACACACTTTACCAGCAACTCGGCTGGCTGGCGCAGGAAGAGGGCATTCAACTGGAGCCGTCAGCGCTGGCGGGAATGTCCGGGCCGCAACGGATTTGCAGCAACAGCGGCTATCATCAACTGCACGGCTTTAGCCCTGAACAACTGGCGCAGGCCACCCACCTGGTATGGGCCACCGGCGGCGGAATGGTGCCCGCCGATGAGATGGCGCACTATCTGGCGAAAGCCCGCTAAATCAGCCGCTCCGGCGCAGCCAGGCCATCAGTTCGACAGGGGAGCGCCGTTGGCGCAGCAGATCGCGCATCACGCGCATATGCGGCGCGCTGTGGCTGAAAAAGCGGTGATAACCGTGGCAAAG
This sequence comes from Kosakonia sp. MH5, assembly GCF_009935945.1. NCBI lineage: Bacteria > Pseudomonadati > Pseudomonadota > Gammaproteobacteria > Enterobacterales > Enterobacteriaceae > Kosakonia > Kosakonia sp. MH5. The sequence goes on from NZ_QODH01000012.1 coordinate 53,564, forward strand.
CGCGCTTCTTCCCTCAACGATGCGGTGCTTCGGGCAGTCGCCCCGGCAAAAACGCAGCATGTCACAACGCAGGCAGACTTCGCTGAGGCTGGCTTTTTTACTCTGCCCAAAAGCCGCTGCTTCATGGCTGGCGTTGAGCGTTTTAATCGGGATCTGATGCAGATTGCCCAGCCGGTAATCCGGGGAGACATAGTGATCGCACTGGTAGAGATCGCCGTTCGCTTCCAGCGCAAAAGCGTGGCCGCAGGTCTCGCCTAAGCTGCACATTTGCGACGGATAGCCGCTCCAGACGCCGAGCGTGGAGTCAAATAACTGCACGTAAACGCGGCCAATATCTTCCCGCACCCACAAGTCGAATATCGCGGTAAGAAAGTTTCCCCAGGCTTCGCCGCTGACCGATTCGGCAGACAAGCGCCCCTGCGCGTCCAGCTCCACCAACGGAATAAACTGCAAAAACGGCGTACCAAGCGCACGTAAATAGCGATACAGGCGCTGCGGCTGCTGGCTATTGAGATTATTGACGACGCACAGCAGGTTGTACTCGACCTGATGTTTATTCAGCGTCGCAATGGCATTAAGGACTTTCGGGTGTGATGGTTTGCCGCTGCGGTTCACACGGTAAGCATCATGCAAATCCGCCGGGCCATCGATGGAAACGCCCACCAGCCAGCCGTGGTCGTGAAAAAAACGGCACCACTCCTCATTCAGCAGAATGCCATTCGTCTGGAAGGCATTTTCAATACGTTTGCCGTTGGCGTACTTTTTTTGCAGGGCGGCAACGCGCTGAAAGAATTCCAGCCCGCAGAGCGTCGGTTCGCCGCCCTGCCAGGCAAACGGCACGCTTTCGCCCGGCTGGGCGTCGATCTGCTGGCGAATAAATGCCTCCAGCGTGGTGTCATCCATAACATTTTGCTGCGGTTTTTCGAGGTAAAAACAGTAGCGGCAGTTAAGGTTGCAGCGTGAACTGGCGGGCTTAGCCATAACGTGGCAGCCTGGCATGCAAACATCCTCACAAGATAAGAATAAGCTGACGGATATGCGTTACAGCAAACAGTAATGCGAGGGAAAGCACCGCGAGGGAGATCAATAATTTGTCACGTATTGCGCCGGGTAAGGCGAAATCGCTTTTATTGACGTCCATTAAGATACGCTTATGGGTATAGCGCCAGAGCAGTAACGCTGCCAGCGCCAGAATGATGAGCGAGATCCAGAAAGGCATGCCCGAATGTTGCCAGTTATGCCTGACGGCCAGCGCCATCAGCGCGCCGTAGCCGAACAGCGTGCGCAACCATGCCAGCGATGTCCGTTCCGGTTGCAGACCAGGATCCGTTTCGCGCCGGGCTTTGCGGTTATCCGGCATAGAACACCAGCACCATCACCACCAGCGCAACCGCCAGCAGCGCCACGCTTATTACCATCAGCACGCGGGTATAGGGCAGATCTTCTTTCAGGCGCATCGCTTTTTCATTGCGCAGCCAGCGCAGATAGCCATAGAGCGCCAGCGCGCCGGAGAAGAGACACAGCAGCAGCGCCAGCACTTCACGAATCAGCGGCGTGGCAAACTGCGGCGCTAACTGGTCCAGCCCAACGCCCGCCGCGAGAAACCCCAGAGCAGTGCGGATCCAGGCAAGAAACGTGCGCTCATTCGCCAGCGAGAAGCGGTAGTCCGGCGCTTCACCGACGCGGGAAATTTTCATCTGTTCTCCTTCCACGTTGATAACCTTGCCGGCATTACCCCTTCTTGCAACGGTAAAGGGAAAAACCGCTCCGGCCAGGCCTTCAAAGTAGCGGATAAACTGACGCTTTTCGACTCTTTCGCGCAATGGAAAGCCGGCACCCTGACGGTGCCGGACAGGAGAATTAATGCAGCGGCGGCCAGTACGCTTTGTTCGCTTCCAGCAGATCGTCGAGAATCGCTTTCGCCACCGTCGCACTGGGCACAGTTTTCGACAGTGTGATCGCCTGCCACAACTTCTGGTAGGAGCGCTGTTCCCAGGCATCAACCACCAGTTTTTCCACCGCCACCTGCTGGCTCATCAACCCTTTCTGGAAGTGCGGAATATCACCGACCGTCAGCGGTTCCGGGCCGTTTTTCCCCACCAGACAAGGAATTTCTACCATCGCATCGGCATCAAAATTATGAATGGCACCATTGTTCGTCACGATCAGCAACATGCGCTCCTGGGTGTTAAAGGCAATGGCGGTAGCCAGATCGACAATGTAAGAGGCATGTTCGTCAATCTCCAGCTCACCGGCGGAAGACTTCCCGGCAGCAATAATCGCCCGGCAAGCGCCAAACACCTGCTTCTCACGATGATCCATCACCTCATTGGCACGCGTACGTTCCGGGTTACTGTGAGCAACCACGTAATCCGGGAAGAAGTAATACTTCAGATAAGTGTTTGGCATGGTATCCGGGTCGAGCGCCTGCACATCTTTCGCTTTGGCGAACGTATCGTTCCAGCTTGCTTCGGTATGTGCGTTATCCGCTGGCGGAACATAACCGTGTTTCGCCACATATTCGCGCAATTTCGGCATCAAATCGTTACCGTTCAGATCTTCAATTGATGTCCACCAGCCGAAGTGGTTAAGCCCGTAGTAGCGTACCCGCATCTCTTTGCGGTCTTTCAGACCGACAATTTGCGCCATCCGTCCTTCAATGCCGATAGGCATATCGCAGATGTTAAGAATTTTGGCCTGCGGGCGCAGGCGACGCGTGGCTTCTGCGACAATTGCTGCCGGGTTGGAGTAGTTAAGCATCCACGCATTGGGTGAATATTTTTCCATATAATCAACCAGCTCCAGAACGCCGCCGATAGAACGCATACCGTAGGCGATACCGCCAGGCCCGCAGGTTTCCTGGCCTAATACACCGTGGCGCAGCGGGATTTTTTCATCTTTTTCACGCATCGGGTATTTGCCGACGCGGATATGCGCCATCACAAAATCGACATCGGTAAAGGCCTTTTGCGGGTCGGTGGTGTAGCTGAATTCAATCTCCGGCGCCTGCTCCTGCAGGATAATTTTGCAGGCTTCGGCGATGGTTTCCTGGCGCGCGCCATCGTTGTCATAAAATTTCAGCGCCCGCAGCGGGAAGCGTTCGCGGTTTGCCAGCAACATCAAAACGATACCGGGGGTAAACGTGCTGCCGCCGCCGGCGATAACCACTGAAAACTGTTTCATGATACTGCCTCCGTCATGGTGGATGGTTCATTGGTCAAAGGGGTTTTCATCAGGGATTCAAGCTGGTCGCGCAGCAGGGGAACATGCAGGCCGACAATCACCTGGATGGCGTTGCCGCGTCGCACAACACCGTGCGCACCCAGCGCTTTAAAGACGTCGTCGCTTTGGGTTTTCGCCGTATCGACCAGCGTGATGCGCAGCCGCGTCGCGCAGTTATTGACGCTTTCGATGTTTGCCGCACCGCCCAGCGCCTGCAAAAATCCCGCAGCCTGGCCCAGCGAGTCTTTCGCTGCCGCCGTGGTTTGTCCGCGCGCTGCTTTGTAATCGGCCTTGCTGTAGAGTTTGATTTCACTCTCTTCCCGGCCGGGCGTTTTCAGGTTTAAGACGGCGATCAACGTGCGGAAAACGACGAAATAGAGCGCGGTAAAACAGAGGCCGATGGCAATCTGGGTGAAAACCGTCGCAGCATGGTTATGGAACATCGGGATCCAGTTTTGCGGCAGAAACTGGTCGAGCAGCCCACCGCCCATATTGCCCACCACACCAAAGCTATACATTACCGTCGCCATCGTCGCTGCCAGTACAGCGTGAACGGCAAACAGCAGTGGGGAGATAAACAGGAAGGTGAATTCCAGCGGTTCAGTAATGCCCACCAGCACAGCCGTCAGCGTTGCGGGGATCAGCAGTCCCGCGACTTTGACGCGGTTTTCCGGCGCGGCGGTATACCAAATCGCCAGCGCGATGCCGATGGAGCCAAACACTTTCGAGTTACCATGCAGGGCAAAGCCGCCTTCCGGGAACAGAACTTTTAGTGGTTCGGTACTCTGGCTGAATGCCTGTAGATGTTGCGCCCAGTACATCTGAATACCGCCTTCCACCGCCGCCGGGCCGAAGATAAAGGGGCCGTAGACAAAGTGGTGCAGCCCGGTCGGGATCAGAATGCGTTCCAGGAAAGTGTAAATCCACACGCCCAGCGCCCCGGCAGAGCGCAGAAAAGTCTGCAACGATTCAATGCCAAGCTGCACTTTCGGCCAGCCCAACAGCGTCAGCCAGGCGCAGGGGATCATCACCAGGAAGGCGATAATCACCACAAATGAGGTGCCCTGGAAGATGCCGAGAAACACGGGCAGCGGTTTGTCGAAAAAGCGGTTATGGATGGCGGTGACAATGCCGGAAATCGCAATCGCCCCGATAATGCTGGTGTCGAGAGTTTTGATCCCGGCAATCAGCGTTAAACCGCTGCCCGCCGTGGGTTCAATGCTGAAATCGACGCCAAAAAAGTGACCCCAGGTCATTCCCATGGCGTTAATGAAGTAATTCCAGGTCAGAAAACTGATCAGCACCGCCAGGCAGGCTCGCCCTTGCGCCTGTTTCGCCAGCCCAATCGGTAAACCGACGGCGAAAATCAGCGGCATATTGCGAAACACCGCCCAGCCGCCCTCTTCGATGATATGGACACATTGCGCAAACAGATTGTCGGGTGCGGTTAATGTCGCACCGACAAACAGGGGATTACTCAGCATGATGCCAATACCCACCACCATACCGGCGAACGGGAAGAGCAGCACCGGTGTGAACATAGCGCCGCCGAAGCGTTGTATTTGACTGAGCATCATAGAATCCTCATGTAACAACTTGTAGGGGGTAGAGGCCTTGTTGGTTTTTTGTGGACCTGTGAGCAGCATAAGAAGTCGCCGCCGCGCCAACATGGCGCGCCGCTGTGATTCGTGATCGCTTTCATGGTTTTATTTCACGCGCTCAGGTCTACTTTTCAGGCAAAAAATGGACATATTCAGAGGCAATGTTCCCGCTGACGGGGGCAGAGAGGTCTACAGGTGATCTACAAATCTATTGCTGAGCGATTACGCCTGCGGCTCAATTCATCGGATTACAATATCGGCAGCCCGTTACCGGGCGAAAAGGCGCTGGCGCTGGAGTTTGGCGTGGCGCGAATGACGATTCGCAAGGCGGTTGATCTGCTGGTGGGCTGGGGATTAGTGGTACGCCGTCACGGCAGCGGGACATTTGTCGCACGCAAAGACGTTCATCATGAAACCACCAATCTGACTGGGCTGGTAGAAGTGCTGCGCCGACAGGGCAAAGAGGTGCAGAGCCAGGTTTTGCAGTTCGAAGTGATGCCGGCCCCGCCAGCCATTGCCAGCCAGTTGCGCATACAAATTAACGAACGGATCTACTTCTCACGGAGGGTTCGCTACGTAGAGGGAAAGCCGCTGATGCTGGAAGACAGCTATATGCCGGTGAAACTATTCCGTTCGCTGTCACTGGGGCATCTGGAGGGGTCGAAATTCGATTATATCGAGAAGGAGTGCGGAATCACCATCAGCGGTAACTACGAGAGCCTGACGCCGGTGCTGGCCGATAAACAGGTGGCCAGCTTGCTGAACGTGGCGGAACAAACGCCGCTGCTGCGTATTACTTCACTCTCCTACAGCGACAGCGGCGAATTTCTTAACTACTCAGTGATGTTCCGCAACACCAGCGAGTATCAGGTGGATTACCACCTGCGCCGTGTTCATGCCGGAACGCCATTAACCCATCCCCCAGAACAGTACCGCCAGAAGCTGTGGGGTGATAATACGTAAAAACATCACCAGCGGATAAACCGTCGCATACGAGAGTGCCGCCGCGCCACTGGTGGCATGCAGGCCGTTGGCAAACGCCAGCGCCGGCGGATCGGTCATCGACCCGGCCAGCATGCCGCAGAGGGTCAGATAGTTCATCTTCGCCAGCATTCGCGCCAGTAAACCGACGGTGATCAGCGGAATGGCGGTGATAAGAATGCCATAACACATCCATTTCAACCCATCGCCCTGGGTCAGCGTGGCAATAAAATCACCGCCCGATTTCAGCCCCACCACCGACAAGAACAGCACAATGCCCAGTTCGCGCAGCGCCAGGTTCGCACTGGGCGGCATAAACCAGTACAACTTGCCGATCGTACCAATTCGCCCAAGAATCAACGCCATAATCAGCGGCCCGCCCGCGAGACCCAGCTTCAGCGCTGCCGGAAACCCTGGTATATACAACGGCAACGATCCCAGCAGAACGCCAAGCCCAATACCAATAAACACCGGCAGCATTTGTACCTGCTGCAACTTGTGCTGGGCATTGCCGACTTCGTTAGTCACCGCTTCGATTGCCGCCGGACGCCCGACAAGATTAAGGATATCGCCGAATTGCAGGCTGGCATCGCTGCTGGCTACCAGCTCCACACCGGCGCGGTTCAGGCGGGAAATCACGACGTCGTAGCGCTCCTTGAAGTGCAGATCGCGGATTTTTTTCCCCAGCACTTTTTCGTTGGTTACCACCACGCGTTCGACACGCAAATCCGTACCGCGCGTCGACAAAGAGGTATCAACTTCTTTGCCTATCACCAACTGCGCGTTATGCAGATCCTTCGGAAGCCCCACCAGATGCAACAAATCTCCGGACTGAATCAGCGTGCCCGGCGAGGGCACCATCAGTAAATCATTCCGTTTGAGACGCGAGCAGATGATTTTATCGCTGTTAAGAATGGGAACGTCCTGAATCGCCATATTGTTGAGATTCGGGTTTTCCACGCGGATATTGATGGTGCGGATCAGTGAAGTGCCATTGCTTAGCGTTGCGTCGTGCTGTCGCGCCTCTTCATCGACATTAACGCGAAACAACACGCGTAGCAGCCACATACTGAGCAAAATACCGCAAATACCAAACGGATACGCCATGGCGTAGCTCATCCCCATCTGGTCGAGCTGCGGGCCAGGAATGCCTAAATCACGCAGGATCTGCTGCCCTGCGCCAAGCGCTGGCGTATTGGTGACCGCACCGGAAAAAATCCCCAGCACCACCGGCAGCGGAATGGCAAAAAGTTTATACAGAATGGTGGTGACAAGACCGCCGAGAACAACGATTAAAACAGCGAACAGATTCAGGCGCAGGCCAGAAACGCGTAAAGAAGCGAAGAACCCCGGGCCCACCTGGATGCCGATGGTATAAACAAACAGGATCAGGCCAAATTCCTGCACAAAAAGCAGTATCTGACCGCTTATAGTGATACCCAGTTTATCTAAAAGGTGGCCGACAATTATCCCGCCAAACAGCACACCGCCAATACCGAAACCCACACCGCGGATCTTCACATTGCCGATCCACAATCCGACAACGGCCACCAGCGCCAGTACGCTTACCGTTAAGGCAATATCACTCATGATCTTTTCCCTGTACATGATGACTGCAAGGAGTTTGGCAGAACCCGTAATAGCTGTATAGGTTACCCCTTACACAGTGTATGGAATTTATTTGCCTCAGAATGTGGCGAAGATTGCACCAGCAGAAAACCGTTGCCCTGAACAAAAGCACACCCTTTTACCGACACGGGCGGAAAAAACCGTGCGCCTGCTAAGCATTCCGGGAATGTCAGACACAACAATAGGTTATGGCATGGTTAATGCAAAAGCCCACTTTTGTTAAAAACAGGGGGCGGCATGACAAATACAACACTGACTCACGTAGTGGTTACCAGCCAGAAAAAGTGGACCCAGTTAGCGCTGGGCTTGCTGTGTATGATCTCCATCTCCAGCCCGCAATATGTCTGGGCGCTGTTTACGCGCCCTTTTATGGCAAAGCTGAACGTTCCGCTGGCGGAAATTCAGCTCACCTTTTCCCTGTTGATCATTTTGCAAACCTTCTTCTCACCTTTTCAGGGGCGATTGATCGATAAGTTCGGCCCGCGCAGGTTAATTGCCATTGGTACTGTGCTGAGCGGCGTAAGCTGGATGCTGACCTCAACCATCAGTAGCCTGAGCGAACTTTATCTCTATTACGGCGTGCTGGGCGGCCTTGGCACCGGGATTGTTTACATCGGCGTGGTGGGTCTGATGGTGCGCTGGTTCCCGGAAAAACGCGGATTTGCCACAGGGATGGTGGCGGCGGGCTATGGCATGGGCGCGATTCTGACCACCTTTCCGGTCACACAATCGCTGGCCGCGAAGGGGCTGGAAAACACGCTCTGGCAGTTCGGGCTGGTCATGGCGGTCATTGGTTTTATTGCCAGCCAGGGGCTACGCGCGCCGCAAACACTCAACACGCAGGAGAGCAACAGTAGCCTGGCGATGAGTGCTAAAAGTTTTTCTCCAGGAGAGATGCTACGCAAGCCGTTGTTCTGGCTGATGTTTGTGATGATGACCATGATGTCCACCTCCGGGCTGATGGTCACTTCACAGATGGCGATTTTCGCCGAAGATTTCGGTATTACCGCAGTGACCGTAATGGGCGTGGCGGCGCTGCCGCTGGCGATGACCATCGACCGCTTTATGAACGGGCTGACGCGCCCGGTGTGCGGCTATATTTCTGACCGCATCGGTCGCGAAAATATGATGTTTATCGCTTTTGGCCTGGAAGGCTGTGCGATGGCGTTGTGGTTGTTGTGCAAAGACGATCCGCTGCTGTTTGTTTTGCTCTCCGGGGTGGTTTTTTTCGGCTGGGGCGAGATTTTTTCACTTTTCCCCGCCACGCTAACCGATACCTTCGGCACGCAGCATGCGACAGCGAACTACGGCTGGCTCTATATTTCGCAGGGGATTGGTTCCATCTTTGGCGGGCCGCTGGCGGCGCTGATGTATCAGCAAACGGGAAGCTGGAATCTGGTGTTTGGCTGCGCCATCACGCTTGATATTCTCTGCGCGCTGCTGGCCTTTTTCGTGCTCAAACCCTGGCGGCAGCGTTTTTTGCAGCGCGTTCACGCATAAACAATAAAGGCTCCGTATGCGGAGCCTTTTGTTCTGCAGCCGTTAGCTATTTAACGCCGGTCGATTGCTGATGGCAATCCGTTGCGGCGCCGCGCTTTCCGGCACGTTACGCAGTAGATCGATATGCAGCAAACCGTTGGCAAAGGTCGCGCCGGAGACTTCCATAAAGTCGGCCAGCGTAAAGCTCAGGCTGAACGGCTGTATCACCAACCCCTGATGCAACCATTTCGGCTCGTTGGCCGGTTTTTCCGGCGTGCCTTTAATGGTCAGGCGGTTATTTTCCAGCTGAATATCCAGCTCTTCCTGGCGGAAACCGGCCAGCGCAAGGGTGATGCGGTAGTGGTTATCGTCGCCTTTCTCAATGTTGTAAGGAGGGAAAGACTGCTGTTCAGTGGTGCTTTGCAGGGCGTTAGCCAGTTTGTCGAAGCCAATCCACTGACGAAAAATCGGGGATAAATCATAGTTACGCATGAGTGTTTCTCCTTCTAAGAAGCGAGTGAATACCTGCGAGCGCAATGGCTCACATATGCCCCCTGTCGGCGAGCATGTCGGGACCGGGCCGCCAGTGGCAACCCGGAACAATTAGTTAATTTCGATGCGACGCGGTTTTTTCTCTTCCGGGATCACGCGTTCCAGATCGATGTAGAGCAGGCCGTTCACCAGGTTGGCACCATTGACATGAATATTTTCCGCCAGCTGGAATTTGCGTTCGAAGTTGCGCTCGGCAATGCCCTGATAGAGGTAAGTACGCTCTTTTTGCTCGTCACTGTGGGAGCCTTTCACCACCAGCAGGTTGTCCTGCGCGGTGATTTCCAGTTCGCTCTCAGCGAAACCGGCCACAGCAATGGCGATGCGGTAGTGGTTTTCATCCACTAATTCAACGTTGTACGGAGGGTAACCGCCATTGCTCTGGTTCTGGTTGTTTTCCAGCAGATTAAACAGACGGTCAAAACCAATAGCCGAACGATAAAGCGGGGAGAGATCGAAATTACGCATACTTAAAAGCTCCTGAAATCAGCGAGATTTTTCCATGCCTTCCACAAGGAACAGGCCATTACCGTAACCCAACACCCTTCCGGCGTGTTTCTTGGTTACATTCCTAAAATATGGCTGACGGGTCTGATTTCAAGGGTGGAATACCGACTTTTTTTTGCACTTTCTGGCGCAATGCATAGACTGGGATCACAGCACAAAAGGACAAAGTGCGAGTACCGCCACAGAGCGGAACCCGAATGCTATCCCTTTCCCAAAAGGGAGGCTATAACCGCCTGAGTAGCATTCAAACTACAAACAACGATGATTAATCGATGATGAAAACAACGCTTATAGTTTCTGTTTTGCTCTACGGAATGATGTTGTCAGGTTGCTCAAGCGTCATGTCGCATACGGGCGGCAAAGAAGGGGTTTATCCTGGAACGCGCGCCAGTTCGGCCATGCTTTCCGATGATGAAACTGGCATTGGCACCAAGTCGCTGGTGGTACTGGATATGCCTTTTACCGCTGTCATGGACACCTTACTGCTGCCGTGGGATCTCTTCCGCAAGGATGATTCCATCAAATCACGGGTTGAAAAGAGCGAACAGGCAAACCTGGCGACCAACTCGGTGATCCCGCCAGCGCCCATGCCTGCTCCCTGATTTACAGTCGGGTTTCCGTCATCCACAGCTGGCGGAAGCCTTCCACCTCTTCCATCCAGGCGATCAGCTTCCCGTCTGGTGAAAACACCACGGCATCGGCAGACGGTGGATTTACGTGATCGGATGTCAAAAAGGTGATGTCACCGCGCCCGGCATCGCATAGCGCAATGCGGTTTTCCAGTACAAATCCCAGCGCCTCGCCGGAGGGATGCCAGTTAAAGGCCGACTGGATACCACCGGCAGTAAAAGTTAACTGGCGCGGTTCACCGCCGTCCGGGCTTATCAACCACAACTGCACAATACCGCGCTCATCACGCATCAAAAACGCAATCTGCGTGGCCTGCGGATTGCTGCGCACCCAGTGGCGCGGCACATTTACTAAGCCAGGATAACGGCGTTGGTGAGTGAATGTCAGACGCTTTTGCACCACGCCTTTTGGCGGCGCGGGCAGAGTTTGTTCGCTGCCCGCCAGCGGCGCATCACCTGCGGTTTTCCAGCCTTGTTCATCGCCAGGCAGCGCGACAATAAACAACTCCGGCACTTTTTCACCGCCTGTCGAAAGCGTATCGCCGATGAACGCCAGCCTGTCGTTGCCAACCCATCCCTCTTCGTAAGCACGATTGATATCGTCGCTGCCCGGCACGGGCGTGGATGTTGTGCGGCTGATCAGTACGCACCAGTGGCTGCCGCCATATTCACGCGGATGTGTGCAGGGCGGCGTTACCGGGCCAAACGGCACCGCAACGCCGACATTACGCAGATCTTTTGCCGGAGAAAGCGCATGCATAACGTGGTCGTTATAGGTAAAGCTGACGTTTTCACCATTCGGGCTGAACACATGCACGTGCGTGCCGCCGCGCAGCGCGCCCGGCGTGTAAGGCGCGGTGATATCCAGCGCATCCAGATTCCGCGTTACGCCCTTTTCCGTAATAACGCCCCGGCGATGGTGAAAATCATACTGCCAGTTGTCGTCAGGGTTTTCCGGGCCATGGATAAAAACATATTTTTCCGCCTGTGGACTGACCGTCACCACACCAACATGCGCGCCGTCCGTTGCCGTATACAGCACTTCAACCTCACCACTGTGCACATTGACACGCTCAATGGTTTTCCCGGTAAACGATGCGCCGGAAGGGCGAACATCGAAAACCAGCCACTGGCTGTCTGGTGTCCAGCTATGAATATTGGTCAGTTGATGGTGACGCGCAGCGAAGGTGAGTTGTTTCATTAGCGGATAAACCCGGAAGCGGAGTAAGCGCTTCAGAGTAATGGATCCGAGGGGAAATGACTACGATTCGGAAAGCCACAAGCAAGAGCAATGCGCTCCTGCCTGCGAGAATCGCTTAGTTCAGGGCAAATTTCTCGATGGCGTAAGCAACGCCGTCTTCAAGGTTGGATTTGGTGACAAAGTTCGCGATTTCTTTCACCGATGGAATGGCGTTATCCATCGCCACACCCACGCCAGCATATTCGATCATTGCGATGTCGTTTTCCTGATCGCCAATCGCCATGATCTCGTCCTGCTTGATATTCAGCGCCTCGGCAAGGGATTTCACACCGGTGCCTTTATTGACGCGTTTATCCAGTATTTCGAGGTAGTACGGCGCACTTTTCAGCACGGTATACTTCTCTTTCACTTCCTGCGGGATGCGGGCAATAGCCTGATCGAGGATCACCGGGTCATCAATCATCATCACTTTGAGGAACTGCGTTGCGGGATCCATCTTTTCTGCCTCGCAGAACACCAGCGGAATCGTTGCCACGTAAGATTCGTGCACCGTGTAGTGGCTGATGTCCCGGTTTGCGGTGTAAAGCGTATTGCGATCAAGGGCGTGGAAATGAGAACCAACTTCGCGGGAGAGTTTCTCCAGGTAGCGGTAATCATCATAGCTCAACGTCGTTTGCGCTACCGTGCTGCCGTCAATGGCGTTCTGTACCAGTGCGCCGTTGTAGGTAATGCAATAATCACCTTCCCGCTCCATATGCAGCTCTTTCATGTAGCTGTGAACGCCCGAATAGGGTCGGCCCGTGGTCAGCACCACGTTAATACCGCGCTCGCGCGCAGCGGCGATAGCATTTTTAACGGCGGGAGAGATGGTGTGATCCGGCAGCAGCAGCGTGCCGTCCATATCGATTGCAATAAGTTTTATAGCCATGAGATCCCCAGATGAGATTTTTCAGGACCCATGCTAACGCGATTCCGCTCAAAAAACAGCAGCGCGACGGGGTGAAAAGGGGGACAGGAAGGGGAACCGGGATTCCCCTTTTTCGCCATAAAACGGAGGATTCAGCCTCCAGGCCTGATAAGCGCAGCGCCATCAGGCGCTTTTCGCCGGGTGGCTCTGCGTTTACCCGGCCTACAATTCGGCCTGTAAGCCGTTAAATATCGATATTCGCCGCTTTCAGGGCGTTCTCTTCGATAAACGCACGACGCGGTTCAACGGCATCGCCCATCAGCGTGGTGAACAGCTGATCAGCAGCGATGGCGTCTTTCACGGTCACGCGCAGCATACGGCGGCTTTCCGGATCCATGGTCGTTTCCCACAGCTGTTCCGGGTTCATCTCGCCCAGACCTTTATAACGCTGGATAGCGAGACCACGGCGCGACTCTTTCACCAGCCAGTCCAGTGCCTGCTCAAAGCTGGTGACCGGCTGACGGCGCTCACCGCGTTCAATAAAGGCATCATCTTCAATCAGGCCGCGCAGTTTTTCACCCAGCGTGCACAGACGACGATATTCGCCACCGGTAACAAACTCGTGATCCAGCGGATAGTCGGTATCGACGCCGTGCGTACGCACGCGAATGATCGGCTCGAAGTGACTCAGCGCACTGTTTTCACGTACATCAAACTTCCACTGGCTGCCGTGCTGTTCGTTCTCATTCAGCTCGGTAACCAGCGCGTTCACCCAACGAGACACTTTCTGTTCGTCGGAAAGATCGGCTTCCGTCAGCGTCGGCTGATACACCAGCGCTTTCAGCAGCGTACGCGGGAAGCGGCGCTCCATTCGACCGATCATTTTCTGTGCAGCGTTATACTCGGCAACCAGTTTTTCCAGCGGCTCTCCGGCCAGAGCTGGTGCGCTGGCGTTGGCGTGCAGCGTTGCGCCGTCCAGCGCAATGGCGATTTGATACTGATCCATCGCATCGTCATCTTTAATGTATTGTTCCTGTTTGCCTTTCTTCACTTTGTACAGCGGCGGCTGAGCGATGTAGACGTGACCACGCTCAACGATTTCCGGCATCTGACGGTAGAAGAAGGTCAACAGCAGCGTACGGATGTGCGAGCCATCGACGTCCGCATCGGTCATGATGATGATGCTGTGATAGCGCAGTTTGTCCGGGTTGTACTCATCGCGGCCAATACCGCAGCCCAGCGCAGTGATAAGCGTCGCCACTTCCTGCGAAGAGAGCATCTTGTCGAAGCGTGCTTTCTCAACGTTGAGGATCTTACCTTTCAGCGGCAGAATCGCCTGGTTCTTACGGTTACGGCCCTGCTTCGCAGAACCGCCCGCCGAGTCCCCTTCCACTAAGTAGAGCTCGGACAGCGCCGGGTCACGCTCCTGGCAATCAGCCAGTTTGCCCGGCAGACCGGCCAGATCCAGCGCGCCTTTACGGCGGGTCATTTCACGAGCTTTACGCGCAGCTTCACGGGCGCGCGCCGCATCAATAATCTTGCCGACCACGATTTTCGCGTCGGACGGGTTTTCCAGCAGGTACTCAGCCAGCAGTTCATTCATCTGCTGTTCAACCGCCGTTTTCACCTCAGAGGAGACCAGTTTATCTTTGGTCTGCGAGGAGAATTTCGGATCCGGCACTTTTACCGAAACCACAGCAATCAGGCCTTCACGGGCATCGTCGCCGGTGGCGCTGACTTTGGCTTTCTTGCTGTAGCCCTCTTTATCCATGTAGGCATTCAGCGTACGAGTCATCGCCGCGCGGAAGCCAGCAAGGTGAGTACCGCCGTCGCGCTGCGGAATGTTGTTGGTAAAGCAGTAGATGTTTTCCTGGAAGCCGTCATTCCACTGCAATGCCACTTCCACACCGATACCGTCTTTTTCCGTGGAGAAGTAGAAAATGTTCGGGTGGATCGGCGTTTTATTCTTGTTGAGATACTCAACAAACGCCTTGATGCCGCCTTCATAGTGGAAATGGTCTTCTTTGCCGTCGCGCTTGTCGCGCAGGCGAATAGAAACGCCGGAGTTGAGGAAGGACAACTCACGCAGGCGTTTCGCCAGAATTTCATATTCGAATTCGGTGACGTTGGTGAAGGTTTCATAGCTTGGCCAGAAACGCACCATCGTACCAGTCGATTCGGTTTCACCGGTGACCGCCAGCGGAGCCTGCGGCACGCCGTGCTCATAAATCTGACGATGGACTTTGTTGTCGCGCTGGATCACCAACTCCAGTTTCTGCGACAGGGCGTTAACCACGGAAACACCTACGCCATGCAGACCGCCGGAAACTTTATAGGAGTTATCGTCGAACTTACCGCCTGCGTGCAGAACGGTCATGATCACTTCCGCTGCGGAAACGCCCTCTTCCGGGTGAATACCGGTCGGGATACCACGGCCGTCATCCTGTACAGAGACAGAGTTATCGCTGTGGATGGTGACGACAATGTCTTTACAGTACCCTGCGAGCGCTTCGTCGATAGCGTTATCTACCACCTCGAATACCATATGGTGCAGACCGGTGCCGTCATCCGTATCGCCGATATACATACCCGGGCGCTTACGCACCGCATCCAGCCCTTTCAGGACTTTGATACTGGAGGAGTCATAAGAATTCGACATCAACGTTTCTCGCTCATTTTATCTTGGGTTAATCCGTTATTTTACCCTTTTCCACGGTGAACATCTTCGAATTTTTGTCCGACATGTCCATTACGTGCTCGGCGCTGATCGCGCTGACAAAAACCTGTGACTGCGTGGCTTTTAACCGGCTGGCTAACAGGCCGCGCTTCTCGTCATCAAGTTCGGAGGCAAAATCATCTATCAGGTATAAACAGCGTCGTCCGCTTTCACGCGTTAAAAACTCGCCCTGCGCCAGACGCAGCGCGCACATCAGGAGTTTTAACTGCCCGCGAGACAGCGTATCTTCAACCGGCGCACCGTCCGCCCTGATGCGGAAATCCGCTTTATGCGGACCGTGAGCGGTGTAAGTCAGCATGCGGTCGCGCTCAAAATTGCGCTCCAGCACCTCACTGTAATCGGTCTCCTTTTCCCACCCGCGCTGAAACGAAAAAGTGAGGGAGAACTCCGGTAAAAACTGGCGGCAGGTATCAGCCATATCTTCCGCAATGGCGGCACTGTATTCGGCACGCCAGCGGCTTAGCTGTTCCGCCAGCGGGATCAACTCTTTATCCCACGGACGAAGCTGCGCATAGTGGCTCACCTGGCGCAATGCGGCGTTGCGCTGCTTCAGCAGGCGCTTGAGATTGCTCCAGGCGGTAAAAAAACCGCTCTCATTGTGAAAACAACCCCAGTCAAGGAACGCTCTTCGATATTTGGGGCCGCCATTGAGCAAAGTAAACCCCTCAGGGGTGATGAGCTGCATCGGCATCAGCAGGGCCAGTTCAGCGACTTTGTGACCGTCGGTGCCGTCAATGCGCACCTTGCTGTCGCCGAGCTTATCTTTGGTCAAACCAATCGAGGTTTCGCGCTCTTCGCCCTGCAATCGCCCATGTAAAACAAAGGATTCCTGCTCATGACGAATCACGCGGCCGATTTGCAAACTGCGAAACGCCCGGCCATGACCGAGCGTGTAAATGGCTTCCAGCACGCTGGTTTTACCGCTGCCGTTGGCGCCGACGAGGAAATTAAAGCCGGGAGATAACGCGAGATCTGCATTCTCGATGTTACGGAAATCTTTGATCAGTAATCGGGTTAGCGACATGATTTACTCATCACCAGGGCGTTATCGTCGCAGTTAGTCTGGTTACGGCCAGCGCACAGCAACCGGAGCGTACTGAAGTACGTGAGGATTGCGAGCACTGCCCGGAGCCAGAATAACAAGTAAGATAGCCCGATACTTTTCTACAAACGCATTGGCATGACGACATAGGCCGCGCTTTGACTGGCCGCATCTTCAATCTGCACGCTGGAAACTGAATCCGTCAGCAGAATACGTACGTTCTCGCACTTCAGCGCATTCAGTACGTCCAGCACATAGCTGACATTAAAGCCGATTTCCATTTCGCTGCCAGCGTAGGTGACGTCGAGAAACTCTTCGGCTTCTTCCTGCTCCGGGTTGTTGGCGGTGATTTTGATCTGGTTCTCACTGACATACAGACGCACACCACGGAACTTCTCGTTGGAGAGGATCGCCGCGCGGGCAAATGCCTGCTTGAGCGAATCGCAGCCAGCTTCCAGCGTTTTGTCAGGATTCTTCGGCAGAACGCGACGATAATCCGGAAAACGGCCATCAACCAGTTTGGAAGTGAAGATGAAATCACCGACGTGCGCACGAATATTGTTGCTGCCAATCTGCACGCGCAGCGGCGTATCGCCACCATCAAGCATACGCATCAACTCAATCACGCCTTTACGCGGCACGATCACCGAATGGTTCGGCAATGATTCGCCAATTGGCATCGAACAGACCGCCAGACGGTGGCCGTCAGTGGCCACGGTACGCAGCTCTTCGCCTTCGGTTTCAAACAGCATGCCGTTTAAGTAGTAACGTACGTCCTGATGCGCCATGGAGAACTGTGTCGCTTCGATCAGGCGCTTCATCGTGGCCTGCGGCAGCGTGAACTCCACTTCGCTTTGCCAGTCGTCCAGATTCGGGAAGTCCGCAGCGGGCAGCGTGGATAACGAGAAACGGCTGCGCCCGGAACGGATCAGCATACGCTCGCCTTCCAGCTGCACGGCGATTTCCGCCCCTTCCGGCAGACCGCGACAGATGTCGAAGAATTTACGCGCCGGTACCGTGGTTGCGCCCTGTTCATGCGGCTGAACCAGCGCAACGCGCGCCACCATCTCCATTTCAAGATCGGTGCCGGTCAGCGACAGCGCGCCTTCAGTAACCTGAAGCAGCAGATTACCGAGAATAGGCAACGTCGGGCGACCGCCCAATGGGCCGCTAACCTGTTGCAGCGGCTTTAATAAATGTTCACGTTCAACGGTAAATTTCATAGCGTCACGAAGATAATGTTCTGATTAAATTGGAAAAATCTTCTTTGATATCATGGCTTTCTTCACGCAACTGCTCAATCTTACGG
The DNA here is from genome assembly GCF_009935945.1 of Kosakonia sp. MH5. Taxonomy (NCBI): domain Bacteria; kingdom Pseudomonadati; phylum Pseudomonadota; class Gammaproteobacteria; order Enterobacterales; family Enterobacteriaceae; genus Kosakonia; species Kosakonia sp. MH5. Next base: position 71,357 of record NZ_QODH01000012.1, read on the forward strand.
CAGGCATGCAGCACGGTAGTATGGTCGCGACCACCAAAAGCATCACCGATTTCCGGCAGGCTATGGTTAGTCAGCTCCTTTGCCAGCGCCATCGCCATCTGGCGCGGACGTGCTACCGAACGGGATCGACGCTTGGAGAGAAGATCCGCAACCTTGATCTTGTAGTACTCGGCCACTGTCTTTTGAATATTATCAATGGTGACCAGTTTTTCCTGTAGCGCCAGCAGATCGCGCAATGCTTCACGGACAAAATCGATGGTGATCGCGCGACCGGTGAAGTTGGCATTAGCAATCACGCGGTTCAGCGCCCCTTCAAGCTCACGCACGTTCGAGCGCAGGCGCTTGGCAATAAAGAAGGCCACTTCGCCCGGCAGACGAATATCGTTTTCATCTGCTTTTTTCATCAGGATCGCAACGCGGGTTTCCAGTTCCGGCGGCTCGATCGCTACCGTTAAGCCCCAGCCAAAGCGAGATTTTAAACGATCCTCAACGCCATTGATCTCTTTCGGATAGCGATCCGATGTAAGAATGATCTGCTGATTGCCTTCCAGCAACGCGTTAAAGGTGTGGAAAAACTCTTCCTGGGATCGTTCTTTATTGGCAAAGAATTGAATATCGTCAATCAGCAGGGCATCAACGGAGCGGTAGTAGCGTTTAAACTCTTCGATCGCATTGTTTTGCAGGGCTTTTACCATATCCTGGACAAAGCGCTCGGAGTGCATATACACCACTTTGGCATTCGGCTTTCGCGCCACAATGCCGTTACCCACCGCATGCAGCAAGTGCGTTTTACCCAGACCTGTACCGCCATATAAAAACAGCGGGTTATAGGCACCACCGGGGTTATCCGCAACCTGGCGAGCCGCCGCGCGAGCCAGCTGGTTGGATTTACCTTCAACAAAGTTATCAAAGGTATGTTTCACATTAACATTGGAACGATAGGTCGGCTCTGCCGGCGCAGGAACATTGTCCCAGCCAGGACGCGCTGCCGGCGCTGCACGCTGAACGACGACCTGCGCCGCCTGTGCGGGCGCAGCGATTGTCGCAGGTTCTTTCAGCGACTGGCTGACCGGGCGGGAACCCACCTCAAAACGCAGCTGCGGGGCATCCGGGCCGCAGAACTCATTCAGCAGTCCATTGATATTATTAAGATATTTGTCTCTTACCCAATCGAGCACAAAACGGTTTGGCGCGTACAGTGCCAGCGTGTTATCGCTCAGTTCCGCCTGCAACGGGCGTATCCACATACTAAATTCTGTGGCTGGTAACTCATCCTGCAATCGGGCAAGACACTGCTGCCAAAGCGAAAGTGACACGGCGGACTCCACTCGAACGAAAATCGATAAATAAAAAGACAGAAACATTAAAGTTTTTTGACGCACATCGATAAGACCCAACCGGGTGACGTGCGAACCGCTATCTACGGTTTGTGCCCTAAGAACGATCCTGGATCGCGATCGGGACCGCGGATCATAGCGTAAACCGCCGCAGAGATCTTCTGTTTCTCACAGATTCTTTATGATTTATCCACAGGGCAATTCGGAACCGGCTAAGTGTAATCGATCCGCGCAGGCGTGCGGGACGTTTTAGTCCGCATATTGGAAAATTTAATGAGTAATGATGATTTCTTGCTTAAACGATCTAATGAAGATCCTGGAGGATCCTTGCGCTTTGCCGTTTGCCCCGTATAATTCTGCCCCCGGCGCGTCTTGCTCGTTTTCAGGCGTCGAATGCAGCTTATTTTTTGCGCGATTATGTGCGAAAATACGTGCGCTATAAGGAAAGAGAATTGACTCTGGAGTGTACAATTATTACAATCCGGCCTCTTTAATTACCCATGGCTTGCGCGCCTGTCGTTCGATATCCGTTCAGGCATACGCAAAAGTCAGTGAATTTATTCAAGTTTAGGTAGAAACCGCCATGAAACGCACTTTTCAACCGTCTGTACTGAAGCGCAACCGTTCTCACGGCTTCCGTGCTCGTATGGCTACTAAAAATGGTCGCCAGGTTCTGGCTCGTCGTCGCGCTAAAGGCCGCGCACGTCTGACCGTTTCCAAGTAATAAAGCTAACCCCTGAGTGGTTAAGCTCGCTTTTCCCAGGGAGTTACGTTTGTTAACTCCCACTCATTTCACTTTCGTCTTCCAGCAGCCACAACGGGCTGGCACGCCGCAAATCACCATCCTCGGCCGCCTGAATTCGCTGGGGCATCCCCGTATCGGTCTGACCGTCGCCAAGAAAAATGTTAAACGCGCCCATGAACGCAATCGGATTAAACGTCTGACGCGTGAAAGTTTCCGTTTACGCCAGCATGAATTGCCAGCAATGGATTTCGTGGTGGTGGCGAAGAAGGGGGTTGCCGACCTCGATAACCGTGCTCTCTCGGAAGCGTTGGAAAAATTATGGCGCCGCCATTGTCGCCTGGCTCACGGGTCCTGATAGCCCTGATTAGGGTCTATCAACGCCTGATTAGTCCGCTACTTGGGCCGCACTGCCGTTTCACCCCCACCTGTTCGCAATATGGAATTGAGGCATTGCGCAGGTTTGGTATGTTAAAAGGCAGTTGGTTGACAATGAAACGCGTATTAAAATGCCACCCTTTACACCCGGGTGGCGACGATCCCGTCCCGCCAGGACCTTCTAAAACCAGAGAACACTAACGATGGATTCGCAACGCAATCTTTTTATCATCGCTTTGTTGTTCGTGTCTTTCATGATCTGGCAAACGTGGGAGAAGGATAAAAATCCTCCTCCGGCGCAGCAGCAGACCACGCAGACTACGACCACCGCAGCGGGTAGCGCAGCCGACCAGGGCGTACCAGCCAGTGGCCAGGGGAAACTGATCACGGTGAAAACCGATGTGCTTGAGCTGACCATCAACACCCGTGGTGGTGATGTTGAGCAGGCACTGCTTCCGACATACCCGAAAGAGTTGGGCTCCAATGAGCCGTTCCAGTTACTGGAAACTACGCCGCAGTTTATCTATCAGGCACAAAGCGGCCTGACCGGTCGTGACGGCCCGGATAATCCGGCTAACGGCCCGCGCCCACTGTATAACGTAGAAAAAGATGCGTTTGTGCTGGCTGATGGTCAGAACGAACTGGCGATCCCGCTGACTTACACCGACGCGGCTGGCAATACCTTCACCAAAACCTTCACGCTGAAACGCGGCGAATATGCGGTGAACGTAGGCTACAGTGTGCAAAACGCCGGTGATAAACCGTTGGAAGTAGCAACGTTTGGTCAGCTGAAGCAATCCATCAATTTGCCTTCTCACCGCGATACCGGCAGCAGCAACTTTGCGCTGCATACCTTCCGCGGTGCGGCGTATTCCACGCCTGACGCGAAGTATGAAAAATACAAATTCGACACCATCGCCGATAACGAAAACCTGAACGTCAGCTCCAATGGCGGCTGGGTTGCGATGCTGCAGCAGTATTTCGCTACCGCATGGATCCCTCGTAACGAAGGTGCGAATAACTTCTATACCAGCAATCTGGGTAATGGCGTAGCCGCTATCGGTTATAAATCCCAGCCGGTACTGGTGCAGCCGGGTCAGACTACCGCGCTGAACAGCACCCTGTGGGTCGGCCCGGAAATTCAGGACAAAATGGCTGCGGCGGCGCCGCACCTGGATCTGACCGTGGATTACGGCTGGTTGTGGTTTATCTCTCAGCCGCTGTTCAAACTGCTGAAGTGGATCCACAGCTTCCTGGGTAACTGGGGCTTCTCCATCATCGCAATCACCTTCATCGTTCGTGGCATCATGTACCCGCTGACCAAAGCGCAGTACACCTCCATGGCGAAAATGCGCATGCTGCAACCGAAGATTCAGGCCATGCGTGAGCGTCTGGGTGACGACAAACAGCGTATGAGTCAGGAGATGATGGCGCTGTACAAAGCGGAGAAAGTAAACCCGCTGGGCGGCTGCTTCCCGCTGATTATTCAGATGCCTATCTTCCTGGCGCTGTATTACATGCTGATGGGTTCCGTTGAACTGCGCCATGCGCCGTTCGCACTGTGGATCCATGACTTGTCTGCACAGGACCCGTACTACATTCTGCCGATCCTGATGGGCGTAACGATGTTCTTCATCCAGAAGATGTCGCCGACCACCGTGACCGACCCGATGCAGCAGAAGATCATGACCTTTATGCCGGTCATCTTCACGGTGTTCTTCCTGTGGTTCCCGTCAGGTCTGGTGCTGTACTATATCGTCAGCAACCTGGTGACCATCATTCAGCAGCAGCTGATTTACCGTGGTCTGGAGAAGCGCGGTCTGCATAGCCGCCAGAAGAAAAGCTCCTGATACGCGAGCCGGGTAAGCGAAGCGCCACCCGGCAAAAGGAACAACAAACAAAGGGCGGTCAGTTGACCGCCTTTTTTATTTTGAGATTTCGGAAAACATACCATGAGCCATAACGACACTATCGTCGCACAGGCCACCCCACCGGGACGCGGTGGGGTGGGGATCCTGCGTATTTCGGGCGTAAAAGCGCGAGACGTGGCGCAGGCGGTGCTGGGCAAGCTGCCGAAACCGCGTTATGCCGACTATCTGCCATTCCAGGACGCTGATGGCAGCGCGCTGGATCAAGGCATTGCGCTGTGGTTCCCGGGCCCGAACTCCTTTACCGGTGAAGATGTACTGGAGCTACAAGGGCACGGCGGCCCGGTTATCCTCGACCTGCTGTTAAAACGCATACTGACCTTACCGGGGCTGCGCATTGCCCGGCCGGGCGAGTTCTCCGAGCGTGCGTTCCTTAACGATAAGCTCGATCTGGCGCAGGCTGAAGCGATTGCCGATTTAATTGACGCCAGTTCCGAACAGGCCGCGCGCTCCGCACTGAACTCGTTGCAGGGCGCTTTCTCTGCCCGTGTTAACCACCTTGTGGAAGCACTTACTCACCTGCGAATCTATGTGGAAGCGGCTATCGACTTCCCGGATGAAGAGATCGACTTCCTTTCAGACGGCAAAATCGAAGCCCAGTTGAACGACGTTATCGCCGATTTGGACGCGGTACGAGCTGAAGCGCGTCAGGGAAGCCTGTTACGTGAAGGAATGAAAGTGGTCATTGCTGGTCGCCCAAATGCAGGGAAATCGAGCCTGTTGAACGCGCTGGCCGGGCGTGAAGCCGCTATTGTGACGGATATTGCAGGCACCACGCGCGACGTATTGCGCGAGCACATACATATCGACGGTATGCCGCTGCACATTATCGATACCGCCGGTTTGCGCGAAGCCAGCGACGAAGTGGAACGTATCGGTATCGAACGCGCCTGGCAGGAGATTGAGCAGGCCGATCGCGTGCTGTTTATGGTTGATGGCACCACCACCGATGCGGTTGATCCGGCAGAAATCTGGCCGGACTTTATTGCCCGTCTGCCCGCCAGATTACCGATCACCGTGGTACGCAATAAAGCGGATGTTACCGGCGAGCCGCTGGGTATCAGCGATGTGAACAATCACTCACTTGTGCGTCTCTCCGCGCGTACCGGCGAAGGCGTTGACGTGCTGCGTCAGCATCTCAAGCAGAGTATGGGGTTTGACACCAGCATGGAAGGCGGTTTCCTGGCGCGTCGCCGGCACTTACAGGCGCTTGAAGCGGCCGCAGAGCATCTGCAACAGGGTAAAGCGCAACTGCTGGGTGCCTGGGCAGGTGAATTGCTGGCCGAAGAGCTGCGCCTCGCGCAGCAGAACCTGAGTGAGATCACCGGCGAATTTACCTCCGATGATTTGCTGGGCCGTATCTTCTCCAGCTTCTGTATTGGTAAGTAATCGTACCGAACGGCCATAAAAATGGCCGTTCCTGTTATAACGACGAAGCCTCGTAAAGTGCGGGATTGGCCAAACAAAGTGTAAATATCCCCGCCAGGACTTTTCAGAAACCAATTTCCGCATTAAAACCTATGGACTATGGGCGATAATATTCACTATCGATTCGATTCATTCAGACCATTATCACGGAGAGAAAAATGGCTACGCATTTTGCACGAGGGATAATTTCCGAAGGGCATCTTGTCTCCACGCGACTACCGGTGTCCTGTCACGATACGGCTCGCCAGCTTCCTGAGCATCGCCGCACACGTTTTCTTGCTTCCCGTGCATTACTCGCTGAAATGATGTTTATGCTGTATGGCACCAGCGAACTGCCAGAGATAGTCATTGAATCCAGCGGCAAGCCGAAGTTTGCCGACGTGAGGCTGCCGCACTTTTCGCTGGCCTATGCCGGGAATATGGTGGGTGTCGCCATTACGACTGAAGGCGAATGCGGTCTGGATATGGAGTTGCAACGCGCTACGCGCAGTTTTCACAGTGTGCACGCGCAGAAGCCCCTTTTCAGCAATAATGAACTGCTGTGGATCAATAACCAAAACGATCCCAACGAAGCGCAAACTCAACTTGTCACGCTGCGCCAGAGTGCAATGAAATTGATCCATCAAATGCACGATGATCAAGGCCTGCTGCAACTGTTGCCTGGCTCCGGACGTCTGCGTCTGACGCCGCTAACGCGGGTTGAAGTGATGTCTGATGCAGAAGATGTGCTGATCTGGTCTGTAGCGGTATCTCCGGCCATCGAAAGCCTGAAAATATGGGAATTCGATAGCCGTACAGGGTGGCGTTATCTCTCCGATGTGCAAACGCGCGCCAACGATCCCGCCTCCCGGTTAATGCGTTTCACCAGCTTGCCCGCAGAAAAAGCCCTGATCCTTAATTGATCCCATAATGAGGAGTCATCATGTCTGTTGAACTCAAGGTTGTGACCCTGCTCGGTAGCCTGCGTAAAGGCTCTTTTAATGCCATGGTCGCGCGCACATTGCCTAAGCTTGCGCCAGCGGGCATGGACATCACGCCATTGCCTTCGATTGCCAATATCCCGCTGTATGATGCCGATATTCAGCAAGAAGAAGGTTTCCCGGAAAGTGTGCAGGAACTTGCCGAACATATCCGTGCGGCTGACGGCGTGGTGATTGTGACGCCGGAATATAACTACTCAGTGCCGGGCGGCCTGAAGAATGCGATTGACTGGCTGTCTCGCTTACCAGAGCAGCCGCTGGCGGGTAAGCCGGTGCTGATTCAGACCAGCTCAATGGGCGCGATTGGCGGCGCGCGTTGCCAGTATCATCTGCGCCAGATCCTGGTGTTCCTTGATGCGATGGTCATGAACAAACCGGAGTTTATGGGTGGGGTGATTCAAAGCAAGGTTGATCAGCAGACGGGAGAAGTGGTTGATCAAAGCACGCTTGACCATCTGACTGGCCAGCTTACGGCTTTCGGCGAGTATATTCAGCGCGTTAAGCCGTAATGGAACCCCCTCCCGCAGCGCGAGAGGGGAAAAGCATTAATGCGCGTCGATAAAGACGATTTTCAGCAGGAACAGCACCGCAACCACAATCACGCATGGGCTGAGATCGCGCAGGCGGCCAGTACCGATTTTCATCACGCAGTAAGAGATAAAGCCCAGCGCGATACCTTCGGTAATCGAGAAGCTGAACGGCATCATTACCGCAGTGATAAACGCCGGCACGGCTTCTGTCAGATCATGCCAATTCACACGCGCCAGGCTGGATGTCATCAGCACGCCCACATAGATCAGCGCACCCGCAGCAGCATAGCCTGGTACCATACCCGCTAACGGCGACAGGAAGATCACCAGCAGGAACAGCAGGCCAACCACCACCGCAGTCAGACCGGTACGGCCGCCAACAGAAACACCAGAAGAAGACTCGATATACGCGGTAACAGAAGAGGTACCGATAAAGGCACCAGTCACCGAAGAGACGCTGTCGACAAACAGCGCCTGCTTCATGCGCGGGAACTTACCACTTTCATCCACCAGCCCGGCTTTATCGGTCACGCCGATCAGCGTACCGGAGGAGTCAAACAGGTTCACCAGCATAAACGAGAAGATCACACCCGCCAGGCCAATATTAAAGGAACCGGCCAGATCCACATTACCGACAACGCTTGCCACGCTCGGCGGCGCAGAAACAATACCGTGATACTGCACATCGCCCAGCAGCCAGCCCAGCAGTGTAGTAACAACAATCGACACCAGCACAGCGGCGTGAATGTTGCGCGACGCCAGAATAGCGATGATAAAGAAACCAAGAACGCCCAGCAGAACGCTGTGGGAAGTCAGGTTACCGATGCTCACCAGCGTCTCTTTGTTCGGCACGATTACGCCAGCGTTTTTCAGCCCCATCATGCCAATAAACAGCCCAATACCGCTGGTGATACCCACGCGCAGACTGACCGGAATATTGGCGATCATCCAGTAACGAACGCGGAACAAGGTAAGCAGCAACAGACCCACCGCGCCCCAGAAGATTGCGCCCATGCCGATCTGCCAGGAAAGCCCCATGGCGCCAACAACCACAAACGCAAAGAAGGCGTTCAGACCCATTGCCGGTGCCAGCGCAACCGGCAGGTTAGCTACCAGCCCCATCAGGATGCTGCCGAACGCAGCAATCAGGCAGGTGGTCACAAATACTGCGCTGGTATCCATCCCGGCGACGCCCAGAATCTGGGGGTTAACAAAAACGATATACACCATCGTCAAAAACGTCGTGAAACCGGCGATCACTTCGGTGCGTGCCGATGTGCCGTGCTCGCGTAATTTAAACACGCGGTCAAGCAACCCCTGGCCCGAAGCCTGGGTAGTGTGTTGTTGGCTCATTATCAATTTCCGGAATAGGGGGGAAAATTCGTCGCTATCCTATACCAAAATGAGACAATATTGACGGTTATCACACACTTTTTTTCATTGAATTTGCTTATACGGCAACGATTGCGTTTCGCTATCTGCGTTAAGTAAACGTTAAACTCGCAATAACAGGAAATGGCATGTCCCACATTGATGCAATATTTTTCGACTGTGACGGCACCCTGGTCGATAGTGAAGTTATTTGTTCCCGCGCCTATGTGCATATGTTTCAGGCTTTTGGCATCACACTGGATCTGGAAGAGGTCTTTAAACGCTTTAAAGGCATGAAGTTATACGAAATTATTGATGTCATCGCCGGAGAGCGCGGTGTAAGCCTGGAGAAAGAGGCGCTTGAACCCATTTATCGTGCGGAAGTGGCGCGCCTGTTCGACAGCGAACTGGAAGTAATTGCCGGTGCGAACGCATTGCTGGATGCAGTGAGTGTACCGATGTGTGTGGTTTCTAATGGCCCGGTCAGCAAAATGCAACACTCATTGGGCAAATTAGGCATGCTACATCACTTTCCTGGAAAACTGTTTAGCGGTTATGACATCCAACGCTGGAAGCCCGATCCGGCGTTAATGTACCATGCAGCCAGAGCGCTGAATGTTGATCCTGTGAACTGTATTCTGGTGGACGACTCCTCCGCTGGGGCACAATCAGGAATCGCGGCAGGGATGGAAGTGTATTACTTCTGCGCCGATCCGCATAACAAACCCATTGATCACCCTAAAGTGACGACGTTCACTGATTTAGCGCAGCTGCCGGAACTCTGGCGTGCGCGTGGGTGGCATGTTACGCGTTAATCTAAACCACTAAACAGGATGTTTTTATGGCTCAGACAAACCGTTCTCTCCCGGTATTTAAGTACCACCCTCAGCCCCTGGACACGGGCGTCTTTTCACAAAGAAAAACTGTGACTTGCGCCTGCTGTGAACAGCTAACGGACGTGTATTACACCAACCCGTTTTACACCACAGCGGATGTCGATACCCTTTGCCCGTGGTGCATCGCGGATGGTTCCGCCGCGCAAAAATTTGGCGGCAGCTTTCACGATAAGTCCAGCATTGAAGGTGTGGACAGCCTGTTCGATGATGAGGGTGAATTTACCGGTTTCAAAAATCCGTGGCCGGAAGCCAGTTTGCAGGAATTGACTCAGAGAACACCGGGATATTGTGGCTGGCAGCAGGAGTACTGGCTGGCGCACTGTAATGATTTCTGCGCGTTTATCGGCTACGTTGGCTGGCAAGATATTGCTGACAAACTCGACCAGTTCGTGGATATTCAGGCCGATTGCGATGCCTTCGGCATGGATTATGAGAAATTACCGGAATACCTGCTCGATGGTGGCGACTGCCAGGGATATCTCTTCCGCTGCTTACACTGCGGCAAATTACGGTTATGGGCGGATTTTTCCTGAGCAGTTCCACGGAATAAGGAACAACAGATGTCGGAATTACTCGAACGTTATCAGGGCTGTTTGCTCGGCCTAGCCATCGGTGATGCCGTCGGCACGGCGGTGGAATTCAGTGCAAAAGATTCCTTTCCGCCCATCACCGACATGGTGGGAGGCGGGCCGTTTCATCTGCAGGCGGGGCAATGGACAGACGACACCTCTATGGCGCTGTGCCTTGCGGAAAGCCTGATCGCTCGCCAGGGGTTTGATGCAAAGGATCAGATGAACCGGTATATGAACTGGTGGCAATGGGGTTACTTAAGCGCCACCGGCCACTGTTTTGATATTGGTACGACAGTCGCACACGCATTGCAAAAATATGCGAATGACGGCGATCCGTTTGCCGGTTCCAGCCATCCCAGAACGGCAGGAAACGGTTCGTTAATGCGCCTCGCGCCGGTGGTGCTGTGGTATTTCCCCGATGAGTTATTGGCGCTGGAGTATGCCGAAGCCTCATCGCGAACCACGCATGCAGCACCAGAAGCGCTCGCCTGCTGTCGCCTGTTTGCACAAATGCTGATGAACGCCCTGAGCGGTAAAAGTAAGCGGGAAACGCTGACAGCTATCCCGCAGCTACCGGAACAGGAGAATCTGCGTCGCATAGCTGAAGGGAACTACCTGAAGAAAACGCGAGCGGAGATCTTCGGTACGGGTTACTGCGTGCAGAGTCTGGAAGCGGCATTGTGGTGCTTTGCGCAGGGTAAAAACTTTAAAGAAACTATCCTGCTGGCCACCAATCTCGGTGACGATGCGGACACCACCGCCGCTATCGCCGGGCAACTGGCTGGCGCGTATTACGGTATTAATGGAATCCCGCAGCAGTGGCAGGAAAAACTGTGGCAGTACGGGGATATTGATACTCTGGCGAGAAAGTTACTGGCCAAATAACCCTGCAACAAAAACCCCCTCACAGCGAGGGGGTTATCGTTATATCACTCTTTAACATCTTTTCCGGCGAGCAGTTTATCCAGCTCGTCGCCGCCAACATGACGGAAATCTTGTCCCTTCACGAAGTAGAAGATGTATTCGCAGATATTCTGGCAGCGGTCACCGATACGTTCGATAGAACGGGCACAGAACAGGGCGGTCAGGACGCTCGGAATGGTGCGGGAATCTTCCATCATGTAAGTCATTAGCTGACGTACGATGCCTTCGTACTCCTGATCCACTTTTTTATCTTCGCGATAGATCCGCACTGCTTCGTCCAGATCCATACGGGCGAAAGCGTCCAGCACATCATGCAGCATCTGCACGGTGTGACGGCCCAACGATTCCAGGCTCACCAGCAGCGGCTGGTGCTGCTGAGAGAACTTCTCCAGCGCAGTACGGCAGATTTTGTCTGCCACATCGCCAATACGTTCCAGCTCGGCAATTGTTTTGATGATCGCCATCACCAGACGCAAATCGCTCGCCGTTGGCTGGCGTTTTGCAATGATGCGCACGCAGGCTTCATCGATGGCGACTTCCATCATATTAACCTGTTTGTCGCCTTCAACAACGCGCCTGGCCAGCTCGCTGTCCTGATTGTGCATGGCGGTGATCGCATCAGAAAGCTGCTGCTCCACCATCCCACCCATGGTCATTACCTGAGTGCGGATACTTTCCAGCTCAGCGTTGAACTGCCCGGAAATATGTTTGTTAAGGTTGAGATTGTCCATGGTGCACTCCAAATGCCCGACAGATTTCACGTGGTAACAAGGTCGCTTATACCCTCAGGGTGCAGCAAATCAACCATAGCGCCCGGTAATATAGTCTTCCGTTTGCTTCTTCTTCGGCTTCGTGAACAGATCATCTGTGTTGCTGAACTCAATCAACTCACCGAGATACATAAACGCCGTGTGATCGGAACAACGTGCAGCCTGCTGCATGTTGTGCGTCACAATAACCACGGTGTAATCCTGTTTCAGTTCCGTGATCAGTTCTTCGATACGACCGGTAGAGATCGGGTCAAGGGCTGAACAGGGTTCATCGAGCAACAGCACTTCCGGGCGAATCGCGATACCACGGGCGATGCACAGACGTTGCTGCTGACCACCGGAGAGAGAGTATCCGCTCTGGTGCAGTTTATCCTTGGTTTCGTTCCATAATGCGGCCTTGGTCAAAGCCCACTGTACACGCTCGTCCATATCCGGACGCGACAGCTTTTCAAACAGGCGCACGCCAAAGGCGATGTTGTCGTAAATCGACATCGGGAACGGCGTTGGTTTCTGGAATACCATCCCCACTTTCGCGCGCAGCAGCGCGATATCCTGCGTATTGGTAAGAATGTTGTCGCCATCCAGCAGGATCTCGCCTTCGGCTCGCTGCTCAGGGTAGAGCTCAAACATTTTGTTAAAAGTACGCAGCAGCGTGGATTTACCGCAGCCTGACGGCCCGATAAACGCCGTTACCTGATTTTTGGCAATATCCAGGCTGATGTTTTTCAGTGCATGGAATTTGCCGTAATAGAAGTTCAAATCACGAACCTGAATTTTGCCCGGCGTCGTATCAACCATACTCATTTATCTCTTTCCTCAACTCGACGCCGCTTTCGCCGCGTCGCAAAAATTAACCGTGTTTACTCTTCGCGAAAATGACGCGCGCCAGAATATTCAGCAGCAGTACGCAGAGCGTGATAATCAGCACCCCGGCCCAGGCCAGTTGCTGCCATTCGGCAAACGGGCTCATGGCGAATTTGAAAATGGTCACTGGCAGGTTAGCGATAGGCTGCATCATATCGGTGCTCCAGAACTGGTTAGAGAGCGCGGTAAACAGCAGTGGTGCCGTTTCCCCGGCGATACGCGCCACGGCCAGCAGCACCCCGGTCATAATCCCGGAAACAGACGCTTTCAGCGTAATGGAAGCAATCATCTTCCACTTCGGTGTACCCAGCGCATAAGCCGCTTCGCGCAGGCTGTCCGGCACCAGTTTCAGCATGTTTTCCGTGGTGCGGATGACAATTGGCACCTGCAACAGCGCCAGCGCAATCACGCCCGCCCAGCCGGAGAAGTGCTGCATCTGTGCGACGACAATGGTGTAGACGAACAGGCCAACCACAATTGATGGCGCGGAAAGCAGAATGTCGTTGATAAAACGGATAACTTCGGCCAGTAGCGATTTACGGCCATACTCCGCCAGGTAAATCCCCGCCATGATGCCGAGCGGCGTACCGACAATGGTCGACCACAGGATAAGCAGGCCGCTACCCGCCAGGGCGTTCGCCAGACCACCTCCTGCCGTATTTGGTGGTGGCGTCATTTCAGTAAACAGCGCCAGCGACATGCCGTCAAAGCCGCGCGTTACGGTAGACAACAGGATCCAGACCAGCCAGAAAAGACCGAACGCCATGGTCGCCATTGATAATGTCAGAGCAATGCGGTTTTTCAGACGGCGCTTAGCCTGCATTTTACGGCGCGATTCAGCCAGCTTTGTGATGCTTTGCATTTCGAGCGTAGCCATCAGCGAGCCCCCTCATTTTTCGCCAGGCGCATGATCATAAACTTAGATATAGCCAGTACGATAAAGGTGATCACAAACAGAATCAGCCCCAACTCCATCAATGCCGCAACATGCAGGCCGGACTCCGCTTCGGCAAATTCGTTCGCCAGCGCAGAGGTGATACTGTTACCCGGCATAAACAACGAAGCGCTGTCGAGTTGGTAGGTGTTACCGATGATAAAGGTCACCGCCATGGTTTCACCCAGTGCGCGTCCCAGACCCAACATCACGCCGCCAATCACCCCGTTTTTGGTAAATGGCAGCACAATGCGCCAGATAACTTCCCAGGTGGTGCAGCCAATGCCGTAGGCCGACTCTTTCATCATCACCGGCGTTTGTTCGAATACATCGCGCATTACCGCCGCAATGTAAGGAATAATCATAATGGCGAGAATAACCCCGGCCGCCAGGATCCCAATACCAAATGCCGGGCCAGAGAACAGTGCGCCAACAAACGGGATGTTAGAAAGCACGTTGCCCACCGGTTCCTGAAAGTAAGTCGCGAACAGCGGAGCAAAAATGAACAGCCCCCACATGCCGTACACAATACTTGGAATCGCAGCCAGTAATTCAATGGCGATACCCAGTGGACGCTTCAGCCAGTTCGGCGACAGTTCCGTCAGAAACAGCGCAATGCCGAAACTCACCGGAACGGCGATCAGCAAGGCGATGACAGAGGTAACAATTGTCCCGTAAATGGGCACCAGCGCACCGTAAATATCATTGGGCGCATCCCACTCTTTGGTCCACAGGAATGAAAAACCAAACTTCTGAATGCTTGGCCATGAGGAGAAAATCAGCGACACGATGATGCCACTCAACAGCAATAGCACAATCAGCGCAGCCAGTCTTACCAGCGCGCTGAAAATCATGTCACCTTTTTTACCCGGAGGATTAAATGCCGGCTTGGTTGCAGCCATAAATTACTCTTCAGTTTAACGTCTTACGAATTTGCCCGGTAATGCTTACGCGGCCAGGCCTACAGAGGATCTGTAAGGCGGATGGTGTAAGCGCCATCCGCCATGTTCTAAAAAAACCAGCTGTTAGTACAGTGCTTTACCGCTGCTGTCTTTCACATTGGTTTTCCATGCAGCACGAACTTGTTCAACTACGCTATCCGGCAGGGTTGCGTAATCAAGGTCGTTAGCCTGTTTGCCGCCTTTTTTATAGGCCCAGTCAAAGAATTTCAGGACTTCAGCACCTTGCTCCGGCTTAGCCTGCTCTTTGTGTACCAGGATAAAGGTAGTTGAGGTGATCGGCCATACGTCAGCACCTTTCTGGTTGGTCAGATCCTGCGCGAAGGATTTGCTCCAGTCGATATTTTTAGCCGCATTGGAGAAGCTCTGCTCAGTCGGGCTTACAGCCTTACCATCCGCAGACAGCAGCTTGGTGTAGGTCAGGTTGTTCTGCTTAGCGTAAGCATATTCAACATAACCGATTGAACCCGGAAGACGCTGAACGAATGCCGCGATTCCGTCGTTGCCTTTACCGCCCAGACCGGTCGGCCAGTTAACGGTAGAGCCAGAACCGACTTTCGATTTCCACTCTTCGTTCACTTTTGCCAGGTAGTTGGTGAAGACGAATGACGTACCGGAACCGTCAGCACGGCGAACTACGGCGATGTTCTGCGAAGGCAGTTTCAGGCCTGGGTTGAGTTTAGCGATCGCTGCGTCATCCCATTTTTTGATATTACCCAGGTAGATGTCACCCAGGGTTTTTCCGTCCAGCACCAGCTCACCGGATTTTATACCCGGGACGTTGATAGCCAGCACGATACCGCCGATTACGGTCGGAAACTGGAACAGGCCTTCCTGAGCCAGTTTATCGTCAGCCAGAGGGGCATCGGATGCACCGAAATCCACAGTTTTAGCAGTAATTTGTTTTACTCCACCAGAAGAACCAATACCCTGGTAGTTGATCTTGTTACCTGTTTCTTTCTGGTAAGTATCAGCCCACTTGGCATACACCGGCGCCGGGAAAGTTGCACCCGCACCAGTCAGGCTGGCTGCTGCATTAACAGCAAAAGCACTCAGAGAAAAGGTCGCGGCGACAACAGTTGCGACAGTGGTACGCATAACGTTCATAATGTCTCCTGCAAGGATCGTAAATCGTTGTTTAGTGGCTACGACGAGCAAAATAGGACACTTTGATGACAGTTATATGCAATCATTGTTACTGTTTGATGACAGCGGAAAAATATCGTTATCGCATGATATAAAAAAGATAAAAATCAAACTCTTAATAAAAAACATCACAGTAATATTTCAGTCATATTTTATTTTTGTGACAATAAAAAAGTAGTTGAAACGAATGAGAATTCACAAAATAAAGTAAAAAAAAGAGGTTGCCCGCCGGCAACCTCTTTCGCATTTTATGGCAATAAATGTTTACTCTACCGTTACTGATTTCGCCAGGTTACGCGGCTGGTCAACATCGGTGCCTTTTATCAGCGCAACGTGATAAGCCAGCAATTGCAGTGGCACGGTATAGAAAATCGGTGCAATCACCTCTTCGACGTGCGGCATATCAATAATGTGCATATTGTCGTTGCTGGTGAAACCCGCATCCTGATCGGCGAACACATACAGTACGCCGCCACGGGCACGCACTTCTTCGATGTTGGATTTCAGTTTTTCCAGCAGTTCGTTGTTAGGCGCAACGACAATCACCGGCATATCCGCATCAATCAGCGCCAACGGGCCATGCTTCAGCTCACCTGCCGCATAGGCTTCGGCGTGAATGTAGGAGATCTCTTTCAGTTTCAGCGCGCCTTCCAGCGCGATCGGATACTGATCGCCACGCCCCAGGAACAACGCATGGTGTTTGTCGGAGAAATCTTCGGCCAGCGCTTCGATGCGTTTATCCTGCGACAGCATCTGTTCAATACGGCTCGGCAATGCCTGCAAACCGTGAACGATATCGTGCTCAATGGACGCATCCAGCCCTTTCAGGCGGCTCAGTTTCGCCACCAGCATCAGCAGAACGGTAAGCTGAGTGGTGAACGCTTTAGTGGAGGCAACACCGATTTCAGTACCGGCTTTAGTCATCATCGCCAGATCGGATTCACGCACCAGCGAGGAGCCCGGCACGTTACAAATCGCCAGCGAACCCAGATAACCCAGCTCTTTGGACAAGCGCAGCGCCGCCAGCGTATCCGCCGTTTCACCGGATTGCGACAGGGTGATCATCAGGCTGTTATGACGCACAGCAGATTTGCGGTAACGGAATTCCGAGGCGATTTCCACATCACACGGCACACCAGCCAGCGCCTCAAACCAGTAACGGGAAACCATACCGGAGTTGTAAGAAGTGCCACAGGCAACGATCTGAATATGCTCAACTTGCGATAATAGCGCGTTGGCATTCGGACCCAGTTCGCTCAGATCCACTTCACCGTGGTTGATACGGCCGGTCAGCGTATTTTTAATCGCGTTCGGCTGTTCGTAGATCTCTTTTTGCATGTAGTGACGGTAGATACCTTTATCGCCCGCGTCATATTGCAGGCTGGATTCGATATCAGGCCGTTTTACCTGCGCGCCGGATTTATCAAACACGGTCACGCTGCGGCGAGTCACTTCCGCAATATCGCCCTCTTCAAGGAAGATAAAGCGACGCGTCACCGGCAGTAACGCCAGCTGATCGGAGGCAATAAAGTTTTCCCCCATGCCAAGACCGATAACCAGCGGGCTGCCAGAGCGTGCCGCCAGCAGAGTACCGCTGTCACGGGTATCCATAATCACTGTGCCATAAGCGCCACGTAATTGCGGGATAGCGCGCATAACCGCTTCACGCAGCGTGCCGCCCTGCTCAAGCTCCCAGTGAACGAGATGTGCGATAACCTCGGTATCCGTTTCCGAAACAAATACATAGCCACGCTCTTTTAACACTTCCCGCAGCGGCTCGTAGTTTTCAATAATACCGTTATGTACAACCGCAATATGATCAGAAACATGCGGATGCGCGTTACCTTCTGACGGTTCACCGTGTGTTGCCCAACGGGTGTGAGCAATACCAGTTCCACCATGCAGCGGATGCTCTTCTGCGGCCTGGGCCAGCATCTGGACTTTTCCAAGACGACGCAGACGGGTCATATGACCTTCTGCATCTACAACGGCCAGACCAGCAGAGTCATAGCCACGGTATTCCAGACGACGTAATCCCTCGAGAAGGATTTCTGCAACATCACGTTGCGCGACTGCGCCAACAATTCCACACATATTTTTCGATTCCGATTTAGGCGTTATGCCTTTTGTTGTCGGTCAACCTGTATCGCCCCGAGCCTTGTAGAGAGTGGGGTTATTTTTATAGGTACTGCCTGCCGGGCGGAGGAATTATCTTTCCCCTCACCCTAAATTCATTATGAATACATTGCCGGATGGCGCTGCGCTTATCCGGGCTACTTCTTCTTAACCGGACGTATCCAGCCTTGTTTATTGATTTGCGGTACACGGCTGATAACCAGTTCATTTTCCGCAACATTGCGCGTTACTGTAGTCCCGGCGGCGATAGTCGCACCTTTGGCAACGGTAACCGGCGCCACCAGCTGTGTATCGGAACCAACAAACACATCATCGCCAATAATGGTTTTGTGCTTGTTTGCACCATCGTAATTACAGGTGATAACACCCGCGCCAACATTCACGTTGTCGCCGATTTCCGCATCGCCCAGGTAAGTCAGATGGCCCGCTTTCGAGCCTTTGCCCAGACGCGCTTTTTTCATTTCCACGAAGTTGCCCACGTGCGCACCGGCAAGCAGTTCAGCGCCAGGACGCAAACGCGCAAATGGCCCGATAGTGCAATCAGCTTCGAGACGCGCATCTTCCACCACGCTGTAGGGGCTGATTTCGCAGTCGTCGCCGATGTCGCTGTTTTTCAGCACGCAACCTGCGCCAATCTTCACACGATCGCCCAGTTTTACGTTGCCTTCAATGATGACGTTAGCATCGATCTCAACATCCCGCCCGTGCTCCAGCGTACCGCGCAGGTCGAAGCGCGCAGGATCGCGCAGCATAACACCAGCCAGCAGCAGCTTTTCAGCCTGTTCAGCCTGATACGCACGCTCCAGCCGGGATAGCTGAAGTCGGTTATTCACACCTTCTACTTCGCTCAGGCGCTGCGGATGCACGGTAGTAATCTCACGGCCTTCATGCCAGGCAAGGCTGATGATATCCGTGATGTAATATTCACCCTGCGCATTATTGTTAGTCAGTTTGCTCAACCAGCGTTTCAGATCGCCGCCGTTGGCAATCAGAATGCCGGTGTTGATCTCGGTGATCTTACGCTGTTCTTCAGTGGCATCTTTCTGTTCAACAATGCCTGTCACCGCGCCGTTTTCACGCGTGATACGCCCGTAACCCGTCGGGTCGTCGAGCACCACCGTTAACAGACCGATGCCGCCCTGCGGTTTCGCATCGCGCAGACGCTGCAACGTCTCCAGCGAGATCAGCGGCACATCGCCGTAGAGCATTAAAATATCTTCATCGTCTGCAAAGAACGGCGCAGCCTGCTGCATCGCATGGCCGGTGCCCAACTGTTCTGCCTGCAGGACCCAGTTAAGCTTGATATCAGCGAGATGTTGTTTGAGCAAATCGCCACCGTGGCCATAAACCAGATGAACATTATCGGCGCCGAGAAGATTAGCAGTATCAATGACATGCTGAACCATCGCTTTCCCTGCAAGGGTATGCAGCACTTTGGGAATATCGGAGTACATGCGTGTGCCTTTACCTGCGGCAAGGATCACCACACTCATTTTTGTATTCAACATACGCGTCCTGACTGTCATTGGAGAAAGAAGTTAACCTCTTTCATATTGAAAATTCTACATATTTTGTAGCATGAAATGGAATGCTGGTGAAACGCCCAACATCCACAGTTACTGCGCTTTTGCGGGCTATTTTACCGACAAAGCAACCAGGTTTGCCGCTAAAAAATATCTCCATTTCTGTTTGCCGCTAATTCATACAATGGGTTAGCTGTTTTTTTTCATCCTGAATAAAGATCGTGCAAAAACAAAACGTCGTTTTGATCATTGGAGATTGTGACGCATAAAAAAGAAACAGCGTTTCATCTTGAAGATAATGGCGGGCAATAATCAATCAGGAGAATAAAATGAATTATAAAATACCTCTGGCTTTAACGGTTTGTAGCTCGCTTATCGCTTTTCCATCATCAGCAACGGTCTGGAAAGCAATCGCTTTTGGCCAATCGACCGACGTGAACTTTTCATCGAATGTTCTGCCGGAAAAGATTGGCGTGAATGATGTCACCATTGACGGCAAAAAACTCTCCGTAACGGACAGTGCCGATCTCTCCAGGCCCGTTACCCTCGAAAGCCGAGGCGGTAAAATCGCCAACGCTCATGACGGCCTGACGTTCTTTTATACCACTTTGCCTGGCAGTGAAAACTTCGTTTTACAGGCCACCGTGACCGTTGAGCAGTTCGGCCCGGAAAACGGCGCGAAACCCGCGGCACAGGAGGGTGCCGGATTGCTGGTGCGTGACGTGATTGGCAATCCGCGTCAGCAGCCGCTTAAAGAAGGTTATGAGGAGTTTCCTGCGGCGTCGAATATGGTGATGAATGCCATCATGACGCAGGATAAAAAAGACAATTTTCGCGTGAAGATGCAGGCGATCTCCCGTGAAGGGATCACGCAGCCCTGGGGTAATGCTGGTGCGGCAATAGTGAAACAGAGCTATCAGGAAGAGATTGATCTGCGCCAGACGCCGACCTTTCGCCTGAAACTGGAGCGCACCAACGACGGTTTTATCACGGCCTGGGCGCCGCAAGGCAGCGACCAATGGGTTAGCCGCAGCGTACCGCGCGCAGATCTTATCTCCATACAGTATAAGGATCATTATTACGTCGGTTTCTTTGCCTCGCGTAATGCCAAAATCACCATCAGCGATGCTTCGTTGACCACTTCAACGGCGCATACCGCTGTGACAAAACCCTGGCAGGCTAAACCGCTACCAGTCGTGGTGCAAATTGCCTCTCCTGCGCAAAGCAGCAGCGACAAATACACATTACAGGCACGAGCCAATTATGATGGCCTGTTCAGTACCCGGCAGGACGAAGTGGTGATCGGTAATGAAAAACCGGTTAAAGCGGGGGAAATGTATACCCTGCCCGCCACACTGAGTGGCAATGCCACGTTTGCAGTGACATTTATGCCCTCCAGCGCCAGCGACAATACGCCTGTCAGCCAGCAGATTAAGGTAGAGAAAATTGCCGGCCCGACAGCAGCAACGTTGTATGTCGCCCCCCAGGGTAAAAGCGAAGGTAAAGGTACGGCTGCATCCCCTCTGGATCTGACCAGCGCGATTCGCTTACTGCCGCCAGGCGGCAAAATTGTGTTGCAGGCCGGGGATTATGCACAAACGGAGATCCCTCTTTCCGCCAGTGGAGTGCGCGATAAACAGAAAATCCTGCAAGCGGATGGAAAAGCCGTGATCCACGGCTTGCTGATTGACGCCAGCTACTGGCACATTAAAGGTATAGAAGTGACCGAGAAAAGCTTGCGTATTCAGGGCAGCCATAACGTCATCGAAAAAGTGGTCGCCTGGCGTAATGACGATACCGGTATTCAGATTTCATCGCCGGAAAAAGTGGGCCGCGCCCTGTGGGCGAGCAACAACCTCGTTATCGATTCGGAATCCTGGGGTAATGAAGATCCGGGGAAAATTAACGCTGATGGTTTTGCCGTGAAGATGCGCGTTGGCGAAGGCAATCACCTGAAACGCTGCTATTCACATGACAATATTGATGATGGTTTTGACCTGTTTAACAAAATCGAGGATGGCGCAAATGGCGTTGTGGTGATCGAGGATTCTATTGCCAGCAACAATACCAGTAACGGTTTCAAACTGGGGGGCGAAGGGCAACCGGTCGCGCATCAGGTTCGTAACAGTAAGGCGATAGGTAATTATCTGGATGGTTTTACCGATAACTTCAATCCGGGGAAACTGCGGGTTGAAAACAATATTGCTGTCGATAACCAACGCTTTAATTTCATCTTTCGTCCGGCCCCGTATGGCGATGCGTCAACGCAAGGCGTGTTTAGCGGCAACATATCTGTGCGCAGTAAGCCGGGAAAATATGATGATTCAGTGGTGGGGAATGTGGATGAGACGAACTACTTTATCATCGACGGTAAAAGCGTAAATCTGGCGCAAAAAGAACTGGATAGTAAACCGTATCTGGTGCAACTCAGCCAGTGATGCCAGATAGCGCTTCGCTTATCACACAACGGTAAGCGCGGCGCCACTCAGCGTATCAGCACATTAGTGGTTGAACGTACCGAAAGAAATGTTCATGTTGCTGAAAAGAGCGATGATTTTATTGATCAGTTTCATGATGGCGTCCTGATAAGTGAGAGTGTTTTTTGTGATTTACATCACAAAAAGAAGTCTACCCCTCATTTTTTAACCGATCAACATTTTTGTGACTCATATCACAAAATAATAAAACGCATTTTCAGTTCTGATTTTTCTGAAACGCAGCCATAAAAAAAGCCAGCCTGGAAATCAGACTGGCCTTTTAGGTTCAAGCCGGTGTTACATCGCTTTTTTGGTCAACTCGATAACACGCAGTTTCGCGATAGCTTTCGCCAGTTCCGCAGACGCCTGAGCGTAATCCACGTCACCGTGAGAAGCTTTAATGTGCTCTTCTGCTTTGCGTTTCGATTCCAGGGCTCGCGCTTCGTCGAGATCCTGACCACGAATAGCAGTATCAGCCAGAACGGTCACTGTGCCAGGCTGCACTTCAAGAATGCCGCCGGACAGATAGATAAACTCTTCATGACCGTGCTGTTTCACGATGCGGATCATACCAGGCTTAATGGCGGTGAGCAGCGGCGCGTGACCCGGGTAAATCCCCAGTTCACCTTCGCTACCCGTTACCTGGATTTTTTCGACCAGACCAGAGAACATTTGTAACTCTGCGCTGACGACGTCCAGGTGGTAAGTCATTGCCATATCACCCTCCGATTAAGGCGTTAAAGTTTTTTGGCTTTTTCCACGACTTCGTCGATGGAACCGACCATGTAGAACGCCTGCTCCGGCAGGTGATCGTATTCGCCTTCCATGATGCCTTTAAAGCCACGGATGGTGTCTTTCAGGGAAACGTATTTACCCGGAGAACCGGTGAATACTTCCGCTACGAAGAACGGCTGGGACAGGAAGCGCTGGATCTTACGCGCGCGAGCTACCACCAGTTTGTCGTCTTCAGACAGTTCATCCATACCCAGGATGGCGATGATGTCTTTCAGTTCCTGATAACGTTGCAGCAGAGACTGAACGCCACGCGCAACATCATAGTGTTCCTGGCCAACAACCAGCGGATCCAGCTGACGGCTGGTGGAATCCAGCGGGTCAACGGCCGGGTAGATACCCAGAGACGCGATCTGACGGCTCAGTACCACGGTTGCGTCAAGGTGCGCAAAGGTGGTTGCCGGAGACGGGTCAGTCAAGTCATCCGCAGGTACGTATACCGCCTGAACAGAGGTGATGGAGCCGGTTTTGGTGGAGGTAATACGCTCCTGCAGCACGCCCATCTCTTCTGCCAGCGTCGGCTGGTAACCAACCGCTGAAGGCATACGGCCCAGCAGTGCGGATACTTCAGTACCGGCGAGGGTATAACGGTAAATGTTGTCGACGAACAGCAGAACGTCACGACCTTCGTCACGGAATTTCTCTGCCATGGTCAGACCGGTCAGCGCAACGCGCAGACGGTTTCCCGGCGGCTCGTTCATCTGGCCATACACCAGGGATACTTTGTCGATAACGTTGGAGTCGGTCATTTCGTGGTAGAAGTCGTTACCCTCACGAGTACGTTCACCCACGCCCGCAAACACAGAGTAACCGGAGTGCTCGATCGCGATGTTACGGATCAACTCCATCATGTTTACGGTTTTACCTACACCCGCACCACCGAACAGACCAACTTTACCGCCCTTAGCAAACGGACACATCAGGTCGATAACTTTGATACCGGTTTCCAGCAGTTCCTGAGAGTTTGACAACTCTTCATAGGTCGGTGCTGCGCGGTGGATAGCCCAACGCTCTTCCTCACCGATGTCGCCTTTCATGTCTACTGGTTCACCCAGTACGTTCATGATACGACCCAGTGTTGCTTTACCTACCGGGACTTCGATCGGGTGCTCGAGGTCTTTAACTTCCAGACCGCGACGCAGACCGTCGGAGGAACCCATTGCGATGGTACGTACGATACCGCCGCCGAGCTGCTGCTGAACTTCCAGCACCAGACGCTCATTACCATTTTGCACCTCAAGAGCATCGTACACACGCGGTACGGCATCCTGAGGGAATTCGACGTCAACCACGGCGCCGATTACCTGGACAATTTTTCCAGTAGCCATCTTGAATCCTCTACGAATTAACCTGGTTATACCGCGGATGCACCACCGACGATCTCGGTGAGTTCCTGAGTAATGCTGGCCTGACGAGCCTTGTTGTATACCAACTGCAGCTCTTTAATCAGGCTGCCACCATTATCGGTTGCGGCTTTCATCGCCACCATACGTGCGGCCTGCTCGCTGGCCAGGTTTTCCACAACACCCTGATAAACCTGAGACTCGACGTAACGACGCAGCAGGGTATCCAGCAGCGCTTTCGGGTCTGGTTCATACAGATAATCCCAGGCTTTATGCTTCAAGCCTTCATCCTCTGAAGCCGGCAGCGGCAGCAGTTGGGTGATGGTTGGCACCTGAGACATGGTGTTGATAAATTTGTTGCTGACAATATAAAGCTTGTCCAGACGGCCTTCGTCATAGGCCTGCAACATCACTTTTACCGGTCCAATCAGTTCGGACAGGGAAGGGTTATCCCCCATACCTGTCACCTGCGCGACAACGTTCGCACCGACGGAATTAAAGAACGCTACGCCCTTGGAGCCGATCATTGCGAGTTCGCTCTGAACGCCTTTATCGGACCATGCTTTCATATCCGCCAGCAGCTTTTTGAACAGGTTAATGTTCAAGCCGCCGCACAGACCACGGTCGGTCGACACCACCAGGTAGCCCACGCGTTTAACGTCGCGTTCTTCCAGGTAAGGGTGCTTATATTCCAGATTACCGTGAGCAAGGTGACCAATCACTTTGCGCATGGTATCTGCATAAGGACGGCTGGCCGCCATTCTGTCCTGCGATTTACGCATTTTGGAAGCGGCGACCATCTCCATCGCTTTAGTGATCTTTTGCGTGTTCTGGACGCTTGCGATCTTACTACGTATCTCTTTTGCGCCGGCCATGAGCTTCTCCTCAATGCCTTGCGGCCTGCCCTAAGGCAAGCCGCCAGACGTTACCAGGACTGGGTTGCTTTAAAGGAGTCGAGGATGCCTTTCAGCTTGCCTTCGATCTCGTCGTTATAGCCACCGGTCTGGTTGATCTCTTGCATCAGCGGAGCGTGGTCACGGTCAACGTAAGCCAGCAGAGCGGCTTCAAAGCTACCGATTTTCGCCAGTTCAACATCCGCCAGGTAACCGCGTTCAGCCGCGAACAGAACCAGAGCCTGCTGCGCGACAGACATCGGCGCATACTGTTTCTGTTTCAGCAACTCGGTCACTTTCTGACCGTGGTCGAGCTGTTTACGAGTTGCATCGTCAAGGTCGGAAGCAAACTGAGAGAACGCTGCCAGCTCACGATACTGTGCCAGAGCGGTACGAATACCACCGGACAGTTTTTTCATGATCTTGGTCTGCGCTGCACCACCTACACGGGATACGGAAATACCCGGGTTTACCGCAGGACGAATACCGGCGTTAAACAGGTTGGATTCCAGGAAGATCTGACCATCGGTAATAGAAATTACGTTAGTCGGAACGAACGCGGAAACGTCACCAGCTTGCGTTTCGATAATCGGCAACGCGGTCAGAGAACCGGTTTTACCTTTCACTTCACCTTTAGTGAAGCTTTCAACGTATTCCACGTTAACACGCGCAGCACGTTCCAGCAGACGGGAGTGGAGGTAGAATACGTCGCCCGGGAATGCTTCACGTCCAGGCGGACGACGGAGCAGCAGGGAGATCTGACGGTATGCGACTGCCTGTTTAGACAGGTCATCATAAATGATCAGCGCATCTTCGCCGCGATCGCGGAAATATTCGCCCATTGCGCAACCGGCATACGGAGCCAGGTATTGCAGTGCTGCGGATTCAGACGCGGTTGCCACAACAACGATGGTGTTAGACAGCGCGCCGTGCTCTTCCAGCTTACGCACCACGTTAGAGATGGTGGATGCTTTCTGGCCGATAGCAACGTAGATACATTTAATGCCGGAATCACGCTGGTTGATGATGGCATCGATTGCCAGCGCAGTTTTACCGGTCTGACGGTCGCCGATGATCAATTCACGCTGACCACGACCGATTGGGATCATGGCGTCAACGGATTTATAACCGGTCTGTACCGGCTGATCAACGGATTGACGATCGATAACGCCCGGTGCGATAGCTTCTACGGCAGCGAAGCCGTCATTATCAACCGGACCTTTACCGTCGATTGGCGCACCCAGGGTGTTCACCACGCGACCCAGCAGGCCACGGCCAACCGGAACTTCGAGAATACGGCCAGTACACTTAACCTTCATGCCTTCGGCGAGGTCAGCATACGGACCCATCACAACTGCACCCACGGAGTCGCGCTCCAGGTTCAGTGCGATAGCGTAACGGTTACCCGGCAGGGAGATCATTTCACCCTGCATACAATCGGCCAGGCCGTGGATACGGATAACACCGTCGCTTACAGAAACAATAGTACCTTCGTTGTGAGCTTCACTCACAACACTGAACTGAGCAATGCGCTGCTTGATCAGTTCGCTGATTTCGGTGGAATTCAGTTGCATGCTCCAGTCCCCTTAAGACTGCAAGACGTCTGCAAGGCGCTCAAGACGGCCGCGAACGCTGCCATCAATGACCATATCACCCGCACGGATGATTACGCCTGCCATTACAGACTTATCGATATTGCAATTCAGCTTCACTTTGCGTGACAGACGTTTTTCCATCGCGGCGCTGATTTTCGAAAGCTGTTCTTCACTCAGTGCAGTTGCAGAAGTCACATCGACTTCTGCAATAGCCTCGCTGGCTGCACGCAATTGAATAAACTGCTCAAGAACATCAGGAAGCACCTTGATACGACCGTTTTCAGCCATCACCCGAATCAGGTTCTGACCTTTGTCGTCAAGTTGCTCCCCACAGACTGCGATAAACGACTTAGCGAGCGTTTCCGGCGCTAAAGCACCAGAGAGAAGCTCGGCCATGTGTTCATTTTTCGTCACCTCGGCAGCGAACGCCAGCATATCCTGCCAGCGGTCAACGCTCTGGTTTTCGACGGCAAAGTCAAAAGCTGCTTTGGCGTAGGGGCGAGCTACCGTTACAAATTCAGACATCAGCCCCTCCTCCTTACAGTTCAGCGACCAGTTTATTCACGATGTCGCTGTTAGCAGCTTCATCCACGGAACGTTCGATGATCTTCTCGGCGCCGGCTACTGCCAGCAGAGCCACCTGTTTACGCAGCTCTTCGCGCGCACGTTTACGCTCGGCATCGATTTCAGCCTGCGCTTGCGCGACGATTTTGTTACGTTCCTGCTCGGCTTCTGCTTTCGCTTCATCCAGGATCTGAGCACGGCGTTTGTTCGCCTGTTCAATGATAACCTGAGCTTCAGCTTTCGCTTTTTTCAGCTGGTCGGTCGCATTGGCCTGTGCAAGATCCAAATCCTTTTTAGCTCGTTCTGCGGAAGCAAGACCGTCAGCAATTTCTTTCTGACGTTTTTCGATGGCAGCCATTAACGGCGGCCATACATACTTCATGCAGAACAGAACGAACAGGACAAACGCGATGGCCTGGCCGAGGATTGTTGCGTTTAGATTCACAGCACAATGCCTCTTATCTGGTTAACGTTCTAAACAATTGCTTGTAAAGCAACCCTTACTACGCGACAGCAAACATCACGTACAGACCCAGACCTACAGCGATCATCGGGATAGCATCCACCAGACCCATTACGATAAAGAACTGAGTACGCAGCAGAGGAATCAGATCCGGTTGACGCGCTGCGCCTTCCAGGAATTTACCCCCGAGGATGCCGATACCGATCGCAGCACCGATTGCCGCCAGACCCATCATCACAGCGGCAGCCAAGTACAGCAGATCCATATTCAGGTTTTCCATGACAGTCTCCAGTTTGTTTCAGTTAAAACGTAGTAGTGTTGTTAAAAATCAATGCTCTTCAGATGCCATCGACAGATAGACAATCGTCAGAACCATGAAGATAAAGGCTTGCAGCGTAATAATCAGGATGTGGAAAATGGCCCATGGCACATTCAGAATCCACTGTGACCACCACGGCAGAAGACCTGCGATCAGAATGAAAATCAACTCACCCGCGTACATGTTGCCGAACAGTCGCAGACCGAGAGAAACCGGTTTGGACAGCAGGCTCACGCCCTCAAGGATAAGGTTTACCGGAATAAATACCGGATGGTTGAACGGCTGGAGAGTCAGCTCTTTAGCGAAACCGCCAATACCCTTCATTTTGATGCTGTAGAACAGAATCAGGATAAATACGCCCAACGCCATAGACAGGGTGATGTTGACGTCAGCAGACGGCACCACGCGCAGCGCAGGCAGACCCAGTACATGTTCAGCGATGTACGGGAGCAGGTCGATAGGCAGCAAATCCATCAGGTTCATCAGGAATACCCAAACGAAAATCGTCAGGGCCAGTGGCGCGATAAGCTTGCTTTTGCCGTGGTACATGTCTTTAACGCTACCATGAACAAAACCAATCACCAGCTCAATCGCCGTCTGGAATTTCCCTGGGACACCGCTGGTGGCTTTTTTCGCTACGCTACGGAACATCACCAGGAACAACAGACCCAGTACCACCGAAAAAAACATGGAGTCGATATTCAGCGTCCAGAAGGTGGCCGGGGGGTTATGCGGATCCACCATCGAGAAGGTACGAAGATCAATCTGAAGGTTATTCAGATGGTGACCTATGTACTCCTGTGGTGTAGAGATTTCTCCTGCAGACATGATGCCTCTTACCCTTTGTTGTTAATTACAGCGGGTGCCAGTATCTGAACAACCAGCACCGAAACCCACGTGACTATCAGCGGCAAAAAAGCCACCTTAAAAACCCCCAGCGCCACCACCAGTAACAAGAATGTTACCAACACCTTGAGCGCTTCACCGAAGGCGAAGGTCCAGGCCACGCGGCCTTTAGCAGGTGTATGCGCCTGATGACGCCAGGCAAAAATCATAAAAAACATATTCGGCAGTAAGACTGCCATACCTCCGCACACGGCGGAAATGCCCCAGAAGGGGTCTTTGAGGCTAAACAGCAATCCACTTGCCATTACCGCCAGAAACTGAATAAGCAGAAGCTTGCGAGCAACGTTTCGACTATAAAGCGACACAGACATGACGTTTCTTAACTCCTGCTCCCTTTGAGGTATGCCGCGTGTCGTATAAAACGTTCTTTATGGTCCGGAGTCAAGCATCAAAAAGCGGTCAAATTATACGGTGCGGCCCCGTGATTTCAAACAATAAGTAGCAAAAAGGTGAATAAATGTTTAAATATTTTTCCCGAGCGCTATTTTTAAACTTTTGAGGAAACTGTGAACTGTCGGGCAAAAGTGCGAATAACACCAAAAACCCAACAACAAAGCGTGCACTCGGTCACAAATTAAACATTTATGCGTCTGCAGGGTTAATCACGCAAAGAAATTACCACTTTTCAACTTTATGATATTCAAGACGATTTATCACAACTCTTTTTAAAACACCTGCCTATACATCGAAAACCTTCCATTGACATTTATAATAATTATTTTACATCCGTATTTCATTCTACCTGCCGACTTTTAGCGGGCTGATATTTTCGCTGTTGACTATTATTTCCATGAATCAAATTCTGGACGTTAAATGTCAGAAAAATCCTGGTAACAAGACGGTGAAATGTAACTGAACGTATCGCCCTTTTTTCCTTCGTTTTTTAACATCTAAGCAACAGCACGAAAGATACATTTTTTGATAAAAATTAAACTTTATTTGGCTTAACGATCACCAGATGACGTTCGCCTTCCAGGTGCGGAACATTCAGTTTAACAATAGCTTCAACGGCTAACTCCGCAGGTAACAGCGCGATCTCATCTTCCGGCACCAGACCTTTAAGCGCGTAGAAACGCCCCTCTTCACCCGGCAAATGGTGACACCAGTTCACCATATCATTCAGCGAGGCAAAGGCGCGGCTAATCACACCGTCAAATGGCGGTTCGGCCGGGAAATCTTCAACGCGGCTCTGAACCGGCTCAACATTGCTCAATTTCAGCTCATGCTGCACCTGGCGTAAGAAACGAACGCGTTTCCCCAGGCTGTCGAGCAGTGTGAAATGGGATTCAGGACGGACGATTGAAAGCGGGATCCCCGGCAAGCCCGGCCCAGTACCAACATCGATAAAACGTGTCCCTTGCAGGTACGGCGCAACGACAATGCTGTCGAGAATATGGCGGATGAGCATCTCGTTCGGATCGCGCACAGAGGTCAGGTTATAGGCCTTGTTCCATTTGTGCAGCAGTTCGACATAGGCCACCAGCTGTTTCTGCTGTTCAACCGACAACGAAATGCCTGCTTCATCCAGCAGACGAGAGAGTTTATTGAGCACAGTGAATACCTGTTGAGATACTAAGCGGCAGGCAGCGCGATGCGGCCCGTCCTAAAAGTTCAATCGGCCCGGCAAGCACTGCCGGGCAATACTATTAAGCGCTGCGGCGCAGCATACCTTGTTTTTTCAGCCATACCAGCAAAATGGAAATAGCCGCTGGCGTGATGCCTGAGATACGGGATGCCTGACCGATCGAGGAAGGTTTGTGATCGTTAAGTTTGGCGATCACTTCGTTGGACAGGCCATTCACCTGACGGTAATCCAGCGATGCCGGCAACAAAGTGTTTTCATTGCGCTGTTGTTTTTCGATCTCATCCTGCTGGCGTGCAATGTAACCTTCGTATTTCACCTGGATTTCAACCTGTTCAGCCGCCTGCTGGTCATCAAGACCCGGCGCGAACGGTGTCAACTGTACCAGTTGTTCATAAGTCATTTCCGGGCGACGCAGCAGATCTTCACCGCTGGCTTCACGCGATAATGGCGCAGTCAGGTGCGCATTCACCGCCGGAGCATGTTCCGATGATGGTGAAACCCACTGCGATTTCAGACGCTGGCGTTCACGTTCAATCGTTTCCAGCTTCTCGTTAAAGCGCGCCCAGCGTTCATCGTCCACCAGACCCAGCTCTCGACCAGCTTCGGTCAGACGCAGGTCGGCGTTATCTTCACGCAGCATCAGACGATATTCCGCGCGGGAGGTGAACATGCGGTACGGTTCTTTGGTGCCGAGCGTGCAGAGATCGTCCACCAGCACACCGAGGTAAGCCTGGTCGCGACGCGGCGCCCAGCCCTCTTTTTCAGCAGAGAAGCGCCCGGCGTTCAGACCGGCCAGCAGCCCTTGCGCAGCAGCTTCTTCGTAACCAGTGGTACCGTTAATCTGGCCGGCAAAGAACAGGCCATGGATGTATTTGCTTTCCAGCGTCGGCTTCAAATCACGCGGGTCAAAGAAATCGTACTCAATGGCATAGCCAGGGCGCACGATCTTCGCGTTTTCCATCCCCTGCATGGAACGGACGATTTGCATCTGCACATCGAACGGCAAGCTGGTGGAGATACCGTTCGGATAAATTTCGTTGGAGGTCAGCCCTTCCGGTTCCAGGAAGATCTGATGCTGGTTGCGATCGGCAAAGCGCATCACTTTGTCTTCGATCGACGGGCAGTAACGCGGGCCGATCCCTTCGATCACGCCAGCGTACATCGGGCTACGATCGAGGTTATTACGGATCACGTCATGGGTTTTTTCATTGGTGTGCGTGACATAGCACGGTACCTGACGCGGATGCTGCGCGGCGTTACCCATAAACGAGAATACCGGCATCGGGTTATCCCCGTGCTGCTGCGCCAGAACGCTGAAGTCGATGGTACGGGCGTCAATACGCGGCGGCGTACCGGTTTTCAGGCGGCTGACACGCAACGGCAGTTCACGCAGGCGACGCGAGAGCGGAATAGACGGCGGATCGCCAGCGCGGCCACCGCTGTAGTTATCAAGGCCGATGTGGATTTTACCGTCAAGGAATGTCCCGACCGTCAGTACCACAGCTTTAGCGCGGAATTTCAGCCCCATCTGGGTAACTGCGCCAACAACGCGATCGTTTTCCACGATCAGATCTTCAACCGCCTGCTGGAAGATCATCAGGTTCGGCTGGTTTTCCAGAGCGGTGCGTACCGCCTGACGGTAAAGCACACGGTCTGCCTGCGCACGAGTGGCGCGCACCGCCGGGCCTTTGCTTGCGTTTAGTATCCTAAACTGAATGCCCGCCTGATCGATCGCTTTCGCCATCAGCCCGCCGAGCGCATCCACTTCTTTTACCAGGTGTCCTTTCCCAATACCGCCGATCGCCGGGTTGCAGCTCATCTGTCCCAGCGTGTCGATATTGTGTGTCAAAAGCAGAGTCTGTTGACCCATACGTGCTGCAGCCATCGCGGCCTCAGTACCTGCATGACCCCCGCCAATGATAATGACGTCAAAAGGATCCGGATAAAACATGGTGGTATGCCTCGCCTAAGCGGTTAAAAATTGGATTGAAGCCCGGGCCGTGGATTCTACTCAACTTTAGCCCAGTGAGAAAGATCCGGATCCCGGGTATTAAAAAGAAGATCTTTTATATAGAGAGATCTGTTCTATTGTGATCTCTTATTAGGATCGCGATGCCTTGTGGATAACCCGGATCATCGCTGTAAGATCAATTTATTAGAGAGGATCATTAGCTGTGAATGATCGGTGATCCTGAACAGTATAAGCTGGGATCAGAATGCCTGTTTATACACAGGCTGAAAACTAAACAAGAGTTGTTCATGGGATAACTACCGGTTAATAAGGCCTTTTAAGCACAGTTATCCACAACTGATCGCGCAATCTTTAATCGTTCTTGAGTAAATTTTTCCAGGATCCCAGCCATTCTTCTGCTGGATCCTCCGGAATATCGTGTTCAAGGATGTTGATCTTCAGCGTTTCACCGATCTGTTTCGCGCCATTTGCCTTCAACGCGTCCTCAATCTTCTCGATTGCCTGGCAGAAGGTGTCATATTCGCGACTGCCGATGCCGATCGCGCCAAAGCGCACCTGCGCGAGATCCGGCTTCTGTTCCTGTAGATCGTCTAAAAACGGCTGCAGGTTCTCAGGCAGATCGCCGGCACCATGGGTGGAACTGATAACCAGCCAGATGCCCTGCGGAGAAAGATCCTCTAATAGCGGGCCGTGCAGCGTCTCGGTGCTATAACCGGCATCTTCCAGCTTTTCAGCCAGATGTTCCGCCACATATTCCGCACCGCCGAGGGTGCTGCCGCTAATAAGAGTAATATCCGCCATGAAAACCCCGCTCCGTTTATTCGCCATCCGGCGACAAAGTGAGGCGTATTGTACGCTGTGAAAGGCCTGGGATCTACCTGTGGACAATATGGGTATTAAGGAAGGAGAAAAACGCCCTGTTAAGGGCGGATCGTACGCATGATAGGGTTTTGCAGGGAGATCAATGTTTCCGTGGACTGAATTTCATCAATTGTTTGGATCTTGTTGATAAGTACCTGCTGCAGGGCATCGATGGATCGACACATTACTTTTATAAAGATGCTGTAGTGGCCGGTGGTGTAATAGGCTTCGGTCACTTCTTCCAGACTTTCCAGTTTCGCCAGCGCTGAAGGGTAATCTTTTGCGCTCTTCAAAATGATGCCAATAAAGCAGCAGACATCGTAACCCAGTTGCTTCGGGCTGACATCGATACGCGCGCCGGTGATGATCCCGGCTTGCTTCATCTTTTCTACACGCACATGAATGGTACCGGGGCTGACGCCAAATTGTTTGGCCAGTTCGGCATAAGCGGTGCGCGCATTGGCCATTAAAGCGTCGAGGATGCCGCGGTCCAGATTATCGATCTGATAATTTTCCATAGGGTTTTCTTATGAAGGATAGAGATTCTTTCTATTTTACCCGCTTATTTTATCGATTTAAAACCGTACTGGCCTTTTTAATTATGGATTATTGAGTTGAGGCGGCATTTTGTTGCTTAATTATCAGCAACAGAAGACAGGAGTAACATAATGAAAACCTCTTACATCGCCAGACAACGCCAAATCGCCTTCGTGAAATCTTTTTTCTCCCGCCAACTGGAAGAGAAATTGGGTCTGATTGAAGTTCAGGCGCCGATCCTCAGCCGCGTCGGTGATGGCACGCAGGATAACCTGTCAGGATGTGAAAAAGCGGTGCAGGTTAATGTGAAAACGCTGCCGGATGCCCGTTTTGAGGTGGTGCATTCGCTGGCGAAATGGAAACGACAGACGCTGGGCCAGCATGATTTCAGCGCCGGGGAAGGCTTGTACACCCACATGAAAGCCCTGCGTCCGGATGAAGACCGCCTTTCGGCTATTCACTCCGTTTATGTTGATCAGTGGGACTGGGAGCGGGTGCTGGGCGATGGCGAGCGCCATGTTACAACGCTGAAATCCACTGTTGAAGCGATCTGGGCCGGGATCAAAGCGACTGAAGCCGCCGTCAGCGAAACCTTTGGGCTTGTACCGTTTCTGCCGGAACAGATCCATTTTGTGCACAGCGAAACGCTGCTCAGCCGCTTCCCGGAACTGGATGCTAAAGGGCGGGAAAAAGCGATTGCGAAAGAACTGGGCGCTGTGTTCCTGATGGGGATTGGCGGCAAACTCAGCGATGGCAAGCGCCACGATGTGCGCGCTCCGGATTATGATGACTGGAGCACGCCTGCTGAGGCCGGTTTTAGCGGCCTGAACGGCGATATTCTGGTGTGGAACCCGGTGCTGGAAGATGCGCTGGAACTCTCTTCGATGGGGATCCGCGTAGATGCGGAGGCATTGAAACGTCAGTTGCGGATCACCGGTGACGAAGATCGGTTGCAACTGGAGTGGCACCAGGCGCTTCTGCGCGGTGAGATGCCGCAAACCATCGGCGGCGGTATTGGTCAGTCGCGTCTGACGATGCTGCTGCTGCAACTGTCGCATATCGGCCAGGTACAGTGCGGTGTGTGGCCCGCAATGGTTCGCGGGCAGGTTTCCGGCCTGCTCTAACGCCGCCAGCGTCGCAGCAGACGGCTGCGCATCCCGGTATCAAAACGCCAGATGTGATCGAAAATACGCATGATGCCGGGCTTACCATGTACCGACATAGCCACCGCGTGGAAGCGGTGCTGGTGAACGTTCTGCAACTCTTTCACTTTGCTAATGATATCGTCCGGCAGGCGCTGGGCGATAAAATCCGAGATCACCACGGCGTCGGCATCAAACCATTCGCCGCCCTGCATCCGTTCAATGATCGCCCGAAAACAGCTTGCCAGATCGGTTCCGCCACGAAAGCGCTGGCTCAGAAAGCGGATCGCCTGCTCAAGCCCCTGCGCGCTGGTCAGTTCATAACGCACAACTTCGCTGGAAAACAGCATAATAAAGCAGCGCCGTTTGTCCGCCAGCGCCACGCGCATCAGCGCCAGGCAGAATGCTTTCGCGCACTGCTCATTAAACCCGCCCATTGAACCGGAAGTATCAACGCAGACGATAAACGGCCCGCGCGGTTGCTCATCAAAATCCTGATGGATCACCGGGCGTTCGGTAACTTTTTCCCGCCAGGCATCGCCGTGCAGACGGTAGGTGAGCAGCTGCTTTTCCACCAGCCGCCGGTAAAACTCATATTCCAGTTCTGTAATGCCGAGCGTTGCCAGCTCCGGCGGCAACAGGCGCAAAATATCATCGCTCTGATGCAAACCATCGACCTGTTCCGGTACGGTTGCCGGTTCACGCACCAGCATGCGGAACGTTTCCATCGGTGCATCTTTACGCGGCACTGATTTCGCCTCCCGCGAGCGGCCAAGCTGCTCCGCCAGTTGCTGAAGCTCCGGCTGCTCTTTCAGAAAATCGCCATATTTGATGATCAACTGGTAGTCGCCGCGTTTAAGCTGACCGGCGCTCATATCCCACAAGCGTCCGGCGGCGTTCTCATTTTCGACCAGTACCGGCTCCAGCTGCCCGCTCAGCGTCATGCGCTCCTGCACCTCACTCAACAACTGCTCGCGTTCCTCTTCCAGCAATTGCTGATTAAAGGTGGTGGTTTGCACGACAAGGCTCAGACGCCAGCGCTGCAAAAAGAGGGTATGCAAAGCGGGTGTGAACTGCGGGTTATCCGTTACCATTTGCCGTGCCTGGGCGGCAAAAGGCGAATGCAACTTTTCCAGTAATGCCAGGATCTGCGGTAACTGGACGATAAATTGCGATGTTGAGAGTAGCTGGCTTTGCTGGTAACTCAGCACTTCTTCCGCCAGTTCCGGCGGCACAGCGGTCTCTTTCAGATGCTTTTTTAGCGCTTCGCGCCAGCGGGGAATATCTTCCGTGATCGCATGTTTTAAGCGCGGGAATTTTTCAAAAAACAGCGCCAGTTGCGGAGAAGCCAGCAGCAGAACGATAAGCTCTTCTACCAGCGTCTCTTCGCTGATGGTAAGCATCACATTCAGTGTTTCCAGCGTTAGCATTGACGCGCCTGTTGGATCTGTGCGCGGACGTCCTGCAGACTGGCTTCAATGCGACCCAACCAGTCGCCAGAGACGAACAGGCATTTTTGCTGCTCGCTAAAACGGGTGTGCTGCTGGTGCCAGGTGTTATCCAGCGCTTCCAGTTGTTGGGCTATCTCTTCCGGGACGTTTTCGGTAGTGGCGCCAGGCTGCGCAAGACGCGATCCCTGCAAACTGACATCGCGGATCACCAGATGAAGCGAGGTATCAACTTCAAGATTTAAAGGTTGCGCAAAACCGATACCGTTAAGCTTGCCGCGGATTTCACCGCCTTTCGCCAGCCACTGCTCCAGCGCATTGCGCTCAATAGTGACGTGAATTACCTGTAAATCGTGCAATTTTAGCGGCTGCTGTAACAGTAGCGTTAACAGCGGTTCGTTCAGACCTTCGGGTAAATCATAGTGCGGACGGCGGCTGAACATACCGCCCTGGCGGCTGACTTTCAGCGCGGTTTTGTCGCTTTGTTGCTGCTGAAGCTGCATATGACGCTGATTGATACTGGTGAGCTGTGTCAGCATCGATTGTTGCTGCCATGCGTGCCCGGTCATCAAAATATCCAGTTGCTGCTGCAACAAACGCAGGCTTTCGGCATCGTGCCACAGACAATCTTTCAGCAGGATCAAATCAATGGGGGCAACCGCATCGCGCCCGCTGAAAAAGGCGCTGGACTGTAATAAGCGGATAGCTTTTTTCCAGCGGCGATCGGAAACATACGGCGCATTCGGTAAGGCATCGAGCTGCTGGCGTAGCGTATAGATCAGCTCAAATACCGGATCGGGCAGTTTGACCAGCCCAATATCCTGTTGCCAACGCTGATATTCCTCGTCGGTGATTTGCAGTTCGGCGGGTACCGGGTTTTCGTTTTCGTCCTGCTGGCTGACCAGCATGGAGCGGAAATTCCCCTTCTCCTGCACTTTATCGAGCCACAGGCGGATTAACATGCGATCATACAGCGCTTCGAGGCTGCTGTCGGCTTCCGGCAGTTCGTTCGAGGCGGCCACCAGCAAACGCATCGGGATCTTCTCTTCGCTCGCGCCGTTACGGAAGCGACGTTCGTTAATGGCGGTGAGCAGGGTGTTGAGGATCGCCGGGCCGGCTTTCCAGATCTCATCCAGAAACACGATTTCTGCTTCCGGAAGATAACCGTCAGTTAAGCGCTCATAGCGCCCTTCATCTTTTAACGCCTGAATGGAGAGCGGACCAAAAACCTCTTCCGGCGTGGAGAAGCGCGTCATCAGGTATTCAAAGGCGCGGGCATGTTTAAAGGCGAATTTCAGGCGACGTGCGATCAGGCTTTTCGCAATGCCTGGCGGGCCAAGAAGAAATACGCTCTCGCCGCTCAACGCAGCCAGCAGGCACAACCGGATAGCGTGGCTACGCTCAAAGAGTCCTTTTTCCAGCGCGCTGCTTAAGCGGGAAATTCTTTCTGCTAATAAATGTGAGTGAGCCATAATAGATTTGCGTCCTTTCGCCGTGTTATCCGGCTTGCAAAAGCGAGTATAGACGTTTCCGAAAGGGCTTGTAATAGACTGAAGAACGGCTTTATTTTCATTGCGCCAGATTAATGTGGCCGCATTTAGGGGTACGATTTTGCAAATAATCGTGCATACTGTGCGCTTTTTGTGGGCCAAGGGACTAAGCACACATTTGTCATTCAAACAAAAGATTAGTCTATGAGCACTGATAATAAACAATCGTTACCCGCTGTCACTCTCGCGGCAATTGGGGTTGTCTACGGTGATATCGGCACCAGCCCACTTTATACACTTCGTGAATGTTTGTCTGGTCAGTTTGGTTTCGGTGTTGAGCGCGATGCCGTCTTCGGCTTTTTGTCACTGATCTTCTGGCTACTGGTTTTTGTGGTCTCCATTAAGTATCTGACATTCGTCATGCGCGCGGATAACGCCGGTGAAGGCGGTATTCTGACGCTGATGTCGCTGGCCGGTCGCAACACTTCGGCCAGAATGACTTCGATGCTGGTGATCATGGGATTGATTGGCGGTAGCTTCTTCTATGGTGAGGTGGTTATTACTCCCGCGATCTCGGTGATGTCGGCGATAGAGGGGCTGGAGATTGTCGCGCCTTCGCTCGATAGCTGGATTGTGCCGCTGTCGATTATCGTTTTAACCCTGCTGTTTATGATTCAGAAGCACGGTACCGGATTGGTGGGGAAACTGTTTGCACCGATCATGCTGGCGTGGTTTTTGATTCTGGCCGTGCTCGGCGCGCGCGGTATTATCGAAAACCCTGAAGTGTTGCAGGCGCTGAATCCGCTTTGGGCGGTGAATTTCTTCCTTGAGTACAAGACGGTCTCTTTTGTTGCGCTTGGCGCCGTGGTGCTGTCGATCACCGGTGTCGAGGCGCTGTATGCGGATATGGGACACTTCGGTAAGCTGCCGATCCGCGTGGCGTGGTTTATTGTGGTGCTGCCGTCGCTGGCGCTGAATTACTTTGGCCAGGGCGCATTATTGCTGAAAACGCCGGAAGCGATTAAGAACCCCTTCTTCCTGCTGGCACCGGAGTGGGCGCTGATCCCGATGCTGATTATCGCCACGCTGGCGACGGTCATTGCGTCGCAGGCGGTTATTTCAGGCGTCTTCTCCCTGACTCGCCAGGCCGTGCGTCTGGGTTATCTGGCGCCGATGCGTATTATTCATACCTCGGAGATGGAATCCGGGCAGATCTATATCCCTTTCATTAACTGGCTGCTCTATTTTGCGGTGGTACTGGTGATTGTCAGCTTTGAGCACTCCAGCAATCTGGCGGCGGCTTACGGTATTGCCGTTACCGGGACGATGGTGCTGACCTCAATTCTTTCCACGACCGTGGCACGCAAAAACTGGCACTGGAATAAAGTGCTGGTGGGGCTGATTCTGATTTTATTCCTGAGTATTGATGTGCCGCTGTTCTCGGCGAACCTCGATAAAATCGTCTCCGGCGGCTGGTTGCCGTTAACGCTCGGCATGGTGATGTTCCTGGTGATGACTACCTGGAAAAGCGAACGGTTCCGCCTGCTGCGCCGTATGCACGAACACGGCAACTCTCTGGAGGCGATGATTGCGTCGCTGGAGAAATCGCCGCCGGTTCGTGTACCGGGTACGGCGGTGTACATGTCCCGCGCGCTGAATGTCATTCCGTTTGCCATGATGCATAACCTGAAGCACAACAAGGTGTTGCATGAACGCGTGATTCTGCTGACGCTGCGTACTGAAGATGCACCTTACGTCCACAATGTGCGTCGGGTGCAAATTGAACAGTTGTCGCCAACTTTCTGGCGCGTGGTGGCAAGTTACGGCTGGCGCGAAACGCCGAACGTTGAAGAGGTGTTCCACCGCTGTGGTCTGGAGGGGCTCAATTGCCGGATGATGGAAACCTCCTTCTTTATGTCGCATGAGTCGTTGATTCTCGGTAAACGACCATGGTATTTGCGGCTGCGCGGTAAGCTCTACCTGGTATTACAGCGCAACGCGCTGCGCGCGCCGGACCAGTTTGAAATCCCGCCAAACCGGGTTATCGAGCTGGGAACACAGGTCGAAATTTAGCGTTTATCAAACCCCTCCTTATGAGGGGTTTTTGTTATTTATGCCTGTTAATTTCATTTAAGATAATCAAGCTGTTTTTTTCATCACATTCAGACGCGAAACGTTTCGATATCGATCACACTTCTGTAACTGAGACATAGTTATAAGATTATTCTTTGTACTACACTGCGTTCAGCGAAACGTTTCGCTAGTGGAGCATAAAAAATGAAAAAAGGTCGTGTATTGAACACTGACATTTCGTCAGTTATCTCTCGTCTTGGTCATACCGATACGCTGGTGGTATGTGATGCCGGGTTGCCGGTGCCGCGTAATACGCAACGAATCGATATGGCGCTAACGCAGGGCGTACCGTCCTTTATGCAGGTGCTGGATGTGGTGACAACCGAAATGCAAGTTGAATCCGCTATCCTGGCGCTGGAAATCAAAGAACATAATCCGCAGCTCCACGAAACGTTGCTTAAGTCTCTTGAGCAACTGCAACAACACCAGGGAAACACCATAGAAGTGCGGTACGTTACGCACGAGCAGTTTAAAAAACACACCGCGGACAGTCATGCGGTGATTCGCAGCGGGGAGTGTTCCCCGTTTGCGAATATCATTCTCTGTGCTGGCGTCACTTTCTGAGGCCATCATGGACGCGTTACTGCAACTCAAGGGGATCGATAAAGCATTCCCCGGCGTTAAAGCGCTTTCCGGCGCGGCGCTGAACGTCTATCCTGGCCGTGTGATGGCGCTGGTGGGCGAAAATGGTGCCGGTAAATCCACGATGATGAAAGTGCTTACGGGCATCTATACCCGTGACGCTGGTTCGCTGCTGTGGCTGGGAAAAGAGACCACCTTTAACGGCCCAAAATCATCGCAGGAAGCCGGTATCGGCATCATCCACCAGGAATTGAACCTGATCCCGCAGCTCACCATTGCTGAGAACATTTTTCTCGGACGTGAGTTCGTCAATCGTTTCGGTAAAATCGACTGGAAAAAGATGTTTGCTGAAGCCGACAAGCTGCTGGCCAAACTGAATCTGCGCTTTAAGAGCGATCGGCTTGTAGGCGAACTCTCCATTGGCGATCAGCAAATGGTCGAAATCGCCAAAGTGATGAGCTACGAATCACAGGTCATCATTATGGATGAACCCACCGATGCCCTGACGGACACCGAAACTGAATCGCTGTTCCGCGTGATCCGCGAGTTGAAATCGCAGGGGCGCGGCATTGTCTATATCTCCCATCGTCTGAAAGAGATCTTCGAGATTTGCGATGATGTGACGGTTTTCCGTGACGGGCAGTTTATCGCCGAGCGTGAAGTGGCGACGCTCACCGAAGATACGCTGATCGAAATGATGGTTGGCCGCAAGCTGGAAGACCAATACCCGCGTCTGGATCAAGCGCCGGGCGAAGTGCGCCTTACTGTCAATAATCTGTGTGGTCCCGGCGTGGAAAACGTCAGTTTCACCCTGCGCAAAGGCGAGATCCTTGGCGTCGCCGGGTTGATGGGCGCTGGCCGCACCGAACTGATGAAAGTGCTGTATGGCGCACTGCCGCGCACCAGCGGTTATGTGACACTCGACGGCCATGAAGTGATCACCCGCTCTCCGCAGGACGGGCTGGCGAACGGCATCGTCTATATTTCAGAAGACCGTAAGCGCGACGGCTTAGTGCTCGGCATGTCGGTGAAAGAGAATATGTCGCTGACGGCACTGCGTTACTTCAGCCGTGCGGGCGGTTCGCTGAAGCATAAAGATGAACAGCAGGCGGTGAATGATTTTATCCGTCTGTTCAATGTGAAAACGCCATCGATGGAACAGGCGATTGGTTTGCTCTCCGGCGGTAATCAGCAAAAAGTGGCGATTGCCCGTGGTCTGATGACGCGGCCAAAAGTGCTGATCCTCGACGAACCGACGCGTGGCGTCGATGTTGGGGCGAAAAAAGAGATTTATCAGCTTATTAACCAGTTCAAGGCAGACGGGCTGAGCATCATCCTGGTCTCCTCTGAAATGCCGGAAGTGCTGGGAATGAGCGATCGCATTATGGTGATGCATGAAGGGCATCTCGGCGGTGAATTCACGCGCGAGCAGGCCACTCAGGAAGTGTTGATGGCTGCCGCTGTGGGCAAGCTTAATCGTGTGAATCAGGAGTAAAAAAGATGACTACCCAGGCTGTTTCTGGTCGCCGTTATTTCAGCAAAGCATGGCTAATGGAACAAAAATCGTTAATTGCTTTGCTGGTGTTGATTGCGATTGTTTCGACCATGAGTCCGAACTTTTTTACCGTCAATAACCTGCTGAATATCCTGCAACAAACCTCGGTAAACGCCATTATGGCGGTGGGGATGACGCTGGTTATCCTGACCTCGGGAATTGATCTGTCCGTCGGTTCCCTGCTGGCGCTCACCGGCGCGGTTGCGGCATCGATGATTGGCGTGGAAGTGAATGCGCTGGTGGCCGTTGCTGGCGCGCTGGCGCTGGGGGCGGCTATCGGCGCCGTTACCGGGGCGATTGTCGCGAAAGGCCGCGTGCAGGCGTTTATCGCTACGTTGGTAATGATGTTGCTGCTGCGCGGCGTAACGCTGGTTTATACCAATGGCAGCCCAATCAATACCGGATTTACCGCTAACGCAGATATTTTTGGCTGGTTTGGTAT
Source organism: Kosakonia sp. MH5 (assembly GCF_009935945.1). Classification (NCBI taxonomy): domain Bacteria; kingdom Pseudomonadati; phylum Pseudomonadota; class Gammaproteobacteria; order Enterobacterales; family Enterobacteriaceae; genus Kosakonia; species Kosakonia sp. MH5. The sequence continues at coordinate 113,874 of NZ_QODH01000012.1, forward strand.
TGGCCGTCCGCTCGGGATCCCGACGCCAGTGTGGCTGATGGCTGTGGTCTTTATCGCCGCCTGGTATTTATTGCATCAAACTCGCCTGGGTCGCTATATCTATGCTTTGGGCGGTAACGAAGCGGCGACGCGCTTGTCCGGCATCTCCGTCGATAAAGTGAAAATTATCGTCTACTCGCTGTGCGGCCTGCTGGCTTCACTGGCGGGCATTATTGAAGTGGCGCGTCTCTCTTCTGCACAGCCTACTGCTGGGGCCGGTTATGAACTGGATGCTATTGCTGCGGTGGTATTGGGCGGAACCAGTCTGGCTGGCGGTAAAGGTCGCATTGTTGGGACGTTGATCGGCGCATTGATTCTGGGCTTCCTCAATAATGGATTGAATTTGTTGAGCGTTTCCTCCTATTACCAGATGATCGTTAAAGCAGTGGTGATTCTGCTCGCGGTGCTGGTAGACAACAAAAAGCAGTAATTACCTACACAACAGGACTCGTGAATATGAACATGAAAAAACTGGCCACTCTGGTTTCTGCTGTTGCACTGAGCGCCACCATTAGCGCAAACGCGATGGCGAAAGACTCTATTGCTCTGGTGATTTCCACGCTGAACAACCCGTTCTTCGTCTCCCTGAAGGATGGAGCACAGAAAGAGGCGGATAAACTGGGGTATGACCTGGTTGTCCTGGATTCGCAGAACAACCCGGCCAAAGAGCTGGCCAACGTGCAGGATCTGACCGTTCGCGGTACCAAACTGCTGCTGATTAACCCGACAGACTCCGATGCTGTTGGTAACGCGATCAAAATGGCTAACCAGGCAAAAATCCCGGTAATTACCCTCGACCGCGTAGCAAGCAGCGGTGAAGTGGTAAGCCACATTGCGTCTGACAACGTGCTCGGCGGCAAAATTGCTGGCGACTACATCGCTAAAAAAGCGGGTGAAGGTGCGAAAGTTATCGAACTGGCGGGTATTGCCGGGACTTCCGCTGCACGTGAACGTGGCGAAGGTTTCCAGCAGGCCGTTGCTGCTCATAAATTTAACGTGCTGGCCAGCCAGCCGGCAGACTTTGATCGTACTAAAGGCCTGAACGTTATGCAGAACCTGCTGACGGCTCACCCGGATGTTCAGGCAGTCTTTGCCCAGAACGATGAAATGGCGCTGGGCGCGCTGCGTGCACTGCAAACTGCCGGTAAAACCGACGTGATGGTGGTGGGTTTTGACGGTACGCCAGACGGTATTAAAGCTGTAAATGACGGTAAACTGGCAGCAACGATTGCTCAGTTGCCGGAGCAAATTGGCGCGAAAGGTGTTGATACCGCAGACAAAGTGCTGAAAGGCGAAAAAGTCTACGCGAAAAACCCGGTTGACCTGAAACTGGTCATCAAGCAGTAATAAGCAGTTCAGTCGGTAGGCTTGAACCTGCCGCCTGGGGACAACGTAAAAATAAAGAAAAGCATGGCACGCGCCACCGGGAACGGTGGCGCACTTTATGGACAAGCTCATCATGAAAACCGCAGGCAAACTCGTCGTCCTTGGTAGTATCAATGCCGATCACATTCTTAACCTTGAATCTTTCCCGACGCCGGGCGAAACCGTCACTGGCAGCCAGTATCAGGTGGCTTTCGGTGGTAAAGGCGCAAACCAGGCGGTTGCCGCCGGGCGTAGCGGCGCTGATATCGCTTTTATTGCCTGCACGGGCGATGACGACACGGGCGTTCGTGTTCGTAAGCAGCTGGAAAGCGATCATATTGATGTCGCGCCAGTAAGCGTTGTTGCGGGGGAATCCACCGGTGTGGCGCTGATTTTTGTTAATGGCGAAGGTGAGAATGTCATCGGTATTCATGCGGGAGCGAATGCGGCGCTCTCGATTGAACGCGTAGAAGCGCAGCACGCGCTGATTGCGAACGCATCGGCATTGCTGATGCAACTGGAGTCGCCGGTAGAAAGCGTACTGGCTGCCGCGCGCATCGCGCAGCAGAACCACACAACCGTTGCGCTTAACCCGGCTCCGGCGCGGGAACTTTCCGATGAACTGCTGGCGCTGGTGGACATCATCACACCAAATGAAACCGAAGCGGAAAAACTGACTGGTATTCGCGTTGACAGTGATGAAGACGCCGCGCGTGCCGCGCAGGCGTTGCATGCCAAAGGGATCAAGACGGTAATTATTACCCTTGGCAGCCGTGGCGTATGGGCAAGTGTTAATGGCGAAGGTAAACGCGTCCCCGGCTTTAAAGTGAAAGCCATTGATACCATTGCCGCTGGCGATACCTTTAACGGCGCGCTGTTGACGGCATTGCTGGAAGATAAAACGCTGGATGAAGCGATCCGTTTTGCTCATGCGGCAGCGGCGATTGCTGTCACGCGTAAAGGCGCGCAACCTTCTGTTCCGTGGCGCAAAGAGATTGATGATTTTCTCTCTCAGCAGGGGTGAAACTTGGCCACCATGAAGGATGTTGCCCGCGTGGCGGGCGTTTCCACCTCAACGGTATCCCACGTTATTAACAAAGATCGCTTTGTCAGTGATGCTGTTCGGGAGAAGGTGGAAGCAGCGATCAAAACGCTGAACTATGCCCCTTCTGCGCTGGCGCGGAGCCTGAAAATCAATCAGACCCGCACCATCGGCATGCTGATAACCGCCAGTACTAACCCCTTTTATTCCGAGCTGGTGCGCGGCGTGGAGCGTAGCTGTTTTGAGCGCGGTTACAGCCTGGTGTTGTGCAATACCGAAGGCGATGAACAGCGGATGAACAGTAATCTGGAAACGCTGATGCAGAAGCGCGTCGACGGGTTGCTGCTGCTGTGCACCGAGACCCATCAACCTTCGCAAGAGATCATGCAGCGCTATCCTTCCATACCGACCGTGATGATGGACTGGGCGCCGTTTAACGGTGATAGCGATCTGATTCAGGATAACTCTTTGCTGGGTGGCGATATGGCAACGCAGTACCTGATCAATAAAGGATTCACGCGTATAGCCTGTATCACCGGGCCACTGGATAAAACGCCTGCGCGTTTGCGTCTGGAGGGGTATCGCGAAGCGATGACGCGCGCCGGGTTAACCATCCGTGAAGGCGATGAAATCGAGAGCGACTTTGAATTCGGCGGCGGTTTTGATGCCATGCAGGCATTACTGGCGATGAACGAACGCCCGCAGGCGGTTTTTATCGGCAACGATGCGATGGCTGTTGGCGCATACCAGGCTTTGTATCAGGCCGGGTTGAAGATCCCGCAAGATATGGCGATTGTCGGTTACGACGATATTGAACTGGCGCGCTATATGACTCCACCGCTCACCACTATCCATCAACCAAAAGATGAACTGGGTGAGCTGGCAATTGACGTGCTTATCCACCGTATTGCTGAACCGGGTTTGCAGCAACAGCGGTTGCAGCTCACGCCGATTCTGATAGAGCGTGGTTCAGCCTGATTTTTTGTGGCGCTCTTTGATCAGGTTGCGGCCATCTTTCGCTTTCAGCAGCATAAAGACCAGCGCGGAGAGCAGCGTGATAGCGCCCATGGTAATAAAGGTGTAGTGGAACTGCTCCACGGTATTAATGCTATCGAACCCTTCATAGAAACGCAGCACCGCAGCGCTGACCGCGACCCCCAGACTTATCGATAACTGTTGCGTGACTGCCAGGACGCTGTTGCCGCTGCTGGCATTTTCATCGGTTAAGTCCGCCAGAGTAATGGTATTCATCGAGGTAAACTGGGTGGACATTGCCATCCCCAGGATGAACAGCGGCAGCACCAGCATCCATACTGCCATCGCCGGCGTTTGCAGCGCGAACTGGGCAATCATCAAACCAATAAACAGCGTAATACCAACCAGCGTCTTGCGATAACCGAACCAGCGCAATATCTGTGTGACCGTGGATTTTGCCAGAATAGAGCCCAGCGCGGTTGGCGCCATCATGCAACCAGCAATCAGCGCGGGATACCCAAAACCGACCTGCAACATCAGCGGCATCAAAAACGGTACGCAACCCGTCCCCAGGCGGGAAGCAATGTTCCCGGCGATGCCGACGGAAAAGGTGCGGGTGTTAAACAGATTGAGTGATATCAGTGGAGCAGGGTGGCGACGCGCATGGCGAACGTAAGCCCAAAGCAAACCGAGACCGCTGAGGATAATCGCGAAAGCAATCCAGCTGGCGACCAGCTTCTCTCCAAATAACTCCATGCCGCTGGAAAACAGTACAAGGCTCAAACCAAAAAGGAAAAAGCCCCCCATATCGAAACTTCGCCGTGGCGTGGTGAAGTTCGGCATATATTTCCGCGCATAAAACAGGCCAGCTATACCAATCGGAATATTAATCAAGAAGATCCAGTGCCAGCTTGCCCAGGTGACCAGCACGCCGCCCAATACCGGGCCAAGAATCGGCCCGACAAGCCCGGGCATGGTGACAAAGTTCAGGACCGGCAGCAGTTCACTGCGCGGATACGCGCGTAGTAATGCCAGACGGGCCACCGGCATCATCATCGCACCGCCAATCCCCTGAATGACACGAAACACAACCAGCATTGACAGTGAGTTGGAGAGCGCGCACGCCAGTGAGCCGAGGGTAAACAGGCTTACCGCCAGCATAAATACCCGACGAGTGCCAAAACGGTCTGCCAGCCAACCGCTCATCGGGATCAGCATGGCCACGGTCAGCGTGTAACTAATGATGGTGGATTGCATCGCCAGCGGGGAGCGGCCAAGGCTCTGTGCTATTGCGGGTAGGGCGGTGTTAAGAATGGTGGCATCCAGTGCCTGCATAAAAAAAGCCATTGCTGCGATCCATGGCAGGCCGGCCATACTGCGCGCTTTCTTCTCTGTCATACCAATTCCCGTTAATTAGGCGTATTCAGTAATAACTGGCTCGCCCGGAATGCGCTTTCGCCGTCGCTTTCCTGAATGGCGTCCACTATCGCCTGGTGAAGGTCGAGTTTGATCACTTCGTTTTGAGTTATAGAGGTAAAGTAGGTGTGGTAAATCGAGTGAAAGAGTGAAGAGAAAGAAATAAGGAAGGGGTTATCACTCATCGCGTAAATGTGTTCGTGCCAGGCCGTATCCACTTCAATCCAGCGTTCGCGGTTAAAGTCCTTTTTCAGGCTAACCATCTCTTCCATTAGGGTATTGAGATACGCTTTTTGTTCTGCGCTGGCGAGTGTTGCTGCGAGCAGGCAAGCCTGAGGTTCAAGGCTGCTGCGCATAATAAGGAAGTGCTGAATGATTTCCTTGAAGTTATCCTCGTGCATCCACCAGAACAATAATTCTTTATCAAGGAAGTTCCAGTTGTCGCGGGGCATTACCCGGGTGCCAATACGCGGGCGAGGCAAGACCATCCCTTTTGCGGTTAATGTCTTTACCGCTTCCCTGACTGCGGTGCGGCTGACGCCAAACTTCTCACCCAGTTCCATCTCACCCGGTAAAATCGAGCCCGGAGCATATTCACCTTTCAGGATCTGTTGCGCCAGTTTCTCTGCTAACACCCAGGAGATGTTTTTCTGCGCGGCAAGCTGCTGTGCGTTTAAAGGCATTTCTCACTTCCTTTTTTCTTTGTATCACTCGCTAGTATGCCATTCGATATCTGTCAGTGGTGGCAAAAACAGCAAAATCAGTTATTCATGCCTCTTTTTGCCGCGTTTTGTTGAAAAAAGACACGGTTGAAAACTTTTTTTAAATTAGGGGTTGTCAGCCAGAATTATCTCCCTATAATGCGCCTCCACTGACACGGCACAACGGCATACACACCGGCCTGTCAGGTG
>NZ_QODH01000013.1:0-108043 GCF_009935945.1 Kosakonia sp. MH5
TCTCCCCATGCGAGAGTAGGGAACTGCCAGGCATCAAACCAGTGAAGAGGCCATCCGGAAGGATGGCCTTTTTGCGTTCAGATAAAATAAAAGGTCACACGCTCTATGCGCGTAACCAATGAAGAATAAAGCCAGCAATCTGAGCAATATCATTTATATCCAGCACCGGTACATCAAGTTCCAGTGCTACATCGCTGGCTACCGCGATGACATGCTCATCCAGTATAAGCTCTTGCAGATTATGCCCGCAGTCCTGTCGCCAGAGCATAATTTTTGCCACGGACTCATGTTTAAAACCTTCGACCAGAACTAAATCCAGTTTCGTTGCATCCATTCGACCAGCAAGATACGCCAGATCCAGACTGGTTTCATCTGGTGTTTCTGTCATCAGCGCCCAACGCTGCGAACTGGCGACCAGAGTCTGTGCTGCTCCCGCCTTGCGTAGCTCATAGCTATCTTTACCCGGTTTATCGACATCCATATCGTGGTGGGTATGTTTTATTAAGCCGGGACGGATACCATGAGCACAAAGCTCTGGAATTAACTTTTTGAGTAGCGTGGTCTTTCCTGTACCGCTCCATGCGGCAATAGCCAGTAGTGGGATCATAGTTACTCCTGCCAATGAGCCAGGTCTTCCGGGGTATTCACATTAGCGAAAGCGTCTTTAACATCGCTAAAATCCACCGCATGGCCGCCAGCCTCGCGCAGGAATACCATTACCCTGCGTTCACCGCGTGCCAGATATTCCTGTAAAGAGGGCATGATATCGCGATGAATTAGCGCGATAGTTGGATGATCCCGCTCGCCATCGTGGACCCAGATAGCCAAAGCCTGCTGACGGTTTCTCTGTAACCGTATGGCAAGATCTGCCGGTATATGAGGGGTATCGCAGGGACAGAAAAGGAACCATAGCCCAGAATGTTGCTGCATCACTGATAGAATTCCTGCCAGCGGCCCGGGATAATCACGTAGCGTATCGGTCAGCACTGGCAGGCCACTGGCACGATAGATATCGAGGTTTCGATTAGCGCTAATAACCATATCTGTCACCTGTGGCTTCAGTTTTTGCGCTACATGCTCCCAAAGTGGTTGGCCATTAAGTTGCAATAATCCCTTATCATTTCCTCCCATACGTGAGGCTTTCCCTCCCGCCAGAATTACGCCAGTTACCGCATCACTTACTGCCACCAGTATCGCCTCTTTTATTGTGGGTTTGACCCTGCTAACGTGTCTGTACCAAGAGTAAGGAGCACGAACATGAAATGTAAACGCCTGAACGAAGTTATCGAACTTCTCCAGCCTGCGTGGCAAAAAGAACCCGAGTTAAACTTAATGCAATTCTTGCAGAAACTGGCGCAAGAGTCAGGTTATGAGGGTGAACTGGTCGATTTAAGTGATGACATCCTGATCTATCATCTGAAAATGCGTGACTCAGCGAAAGATGCCATCATCCCTGGTATTCAGAAGGATTATGAAGAGGATTTTAAAACCGCTCTGCTGCGCGCACGTGGCGTAATTAAAGAGTAAAAGCTTGTAAGCGGCGCCACTGAACGCGCCGCGAAATGGTATCCTGAATTATTCGTCGAATTTTCGGATGCCAGGATGACCCGTAACGCTTTTACTTTCCAGACACTACACCCCGACACCATCATGGATGCGCTATTTGCGCAGGGGATCCGTGTGGATTCTGGCCTTACTGCGCTAAATAGCTACGAAAACCGCGTTTATCAATTTCAGGACGAAGATCGCCGTCGTTATGTGGTGAAATTTTACCGTCCTGAACGCTGGTCGGCCGTGCAGATCCTTGAAGAGCACGAGTTTGCCCTGGATCTTCAGCGCGATGATGTACCGGTCGCCGCACCGCTTGCCTTTAATCACCAGACCCTACTTACTTATCAGGATTTCTATTTTGCTGTCTTCCCAAGCGTTGGCGGTCGGCAATTCGAAGCCGACAATCTGGATCAAATGGAATGGGTTGGCCGCTATCTCGGGCGATTGCATCAAACCGGCAGCAAAAAACGTTTTACTCATCGCCCGGATATTGGTGTTAAAGAGTATTTAATTGAACCCCGCCAGTTATTTGAAACCACCACGCTTATTCCTGCGTCGCTGAAAGAGGCATTTTTGAGCGCTGTTGATAAGCTTATTGATGCTGTTATGGATCAGTGGCACAGCCGTTTCAATCTCCTGCGTCTGCACGGAGACTGTCATGCCGGAAATATTCTCTGGCGTGACGGACCGATGTTTGTTGACTTAGACGATGCGCGTAATGGTCCTGCGGTACAGGATCTATGGATGCTGCTACATGGCGATAAAGCCGAGCAGCGTATGCAACTGGAGATGATCGTCGAAGCATATGAAGAGTTTTGTGAATTTAATCGTGCCGAGCTTGGCCTGATTGAGCCTCTTCGCGCCATGCGTCAGGTGTACTATCTGGCGTGGCTTATTCGTCGCTGGGACGATCCGGCGTTTCCGAAAAACTTTCCATGGCTGCGCAGTGAAGATCACTGGCGCAGGCAAACTTCGATTTTTCTGGATCAGGTGAATGTTCTGCAAGAACCACCTTTAGCATTAACACCAATGTATTAAATGGAGAGAATTAACCATGAAGAAGATCTTTTTGGCGCTGGCAGGAATGATTCTGGCTTTTAGCGCCGTAGCTGCTCAACCTACTGATGGTAAGCAGTTTATTACGCTTGATAAGCCGGTGGCAGGGGAGCCGCAGGTCCTTGAGTTCTTTTCGTTCTATTGCCCGCATTGCTATGACTTTGAACAGGTGTGGCATGTTGCCAGCGCTGTGAAAGAAAAGCTGCCGCAGGGCACCAAAATGACCAAGTACCATGTTGAATTTCTGGGGCCACTGGGTAAAGAAATGACCCAGGCCTGGGCGGTTGCAATGGCGCTTGGTGTGGAAGATAAAATTACTTCCCCGATGTTTGAAGCGGTACAAAAAACGCAGACTGTTCAGTCCGTTGCTGATATCCGCGATGTCTTCATCAGCGCTGGCGTAAAAGGCGAAGAGTATGATGCGGCGTGGAACAGCTTCGTGGTGAAATCACTGGTTGCTCAGCAGGAAAAAGCGGCTGCTGACCTTCAATTGCAGGGCGTTCCGGCCATGTTTGTTAACGGCAAATACCAGGTTAACCAGCAGGGCATGGACGGCAGCAGTCTGGATGCTTTCGTGAAAGACTACGCAGATACTGTAAAATATCTGGTAGAGAAGAAGTAAAAAATAGCGCCGGTCAATGACCGGCGTTTTTATATTGCGCTTTTATCGCGTCTATATGTTCATCTTTGTCGGACCATAATTTATTCAGCCATTGCTGAAAACCGCGTTTAAAATTCTTGTCGTTGACGTAATCGCCATGCAGTTCTTCATTCACCGGCAGCAAATTAATACGTACGACAATGCGTGTCAGCTTGCCGCTGAGCATATCAAAGAAAGGCGTCTTATCATTTTCCGGGTAGCACAAAGTAACATCCAGCAGCTTATCAAACTGTTCTCCCAGCACGTTCAGCGCCATGGCAATACCGGCCGCTTTTGGTGGCAAAAGATTTTTGAAGGGGGAACGTGTCTGGCGACGTTTTTCCTCGGTAAAGCGCGAGCCTTCCACGAAATTCACAATCGTTGTGGGATGATGGCGAAACTTCTCACACGAGCGCCGTGTGGTTTCCACATCTTTGCCGCGGCGTTCCGGGTGACGGAGCAGATAGCTTCTGGAGTAGCGGCGCATAAATGGCATATCCAGCGCCCAGCAGGCAAGCCCGATAAAGGGTACCCAGGCGAGTTGTTGCTTAAGGAAATATTTATTCATCGGGATATGTTTGCGGAACAGCACGCATAACACCACGATATCTGCCCAGCTATGGTGATTGCAGATCAGCAAATACCAGTTCTTTTTATTCAGCCCTTCCAGCCCTTCAACATCCCATTTTAAATGCGGATTGAGATGCAGCAGCCATGAGAGGCCTACACACCAGCAATACATCATGAAATTACAGAAGGCTGAGATCGCTCTCCACAATACCGGCACTGGAAGCAGCAGCTTGAGTAAGCCGGCGACAATAATTGGCACGGAGCAAAAAATAGTAACCAGTATGGTAAGCAGGACACTCATAAACAGAGTGAATACTGCAAGCAATCTCGACATAGTTAAAGTATTCAGAAAGTTAGCTGCTAAAGCCACACAATAAAGAAGAGTAAGGCGCTGATTTTACCAGAAAACCCAATGCGGGAATGCTTAAACCTTGCTGGTAATACCTGGTGCCTCTGGAATAGAGAATGCCAATTGACTTTTCTTATATCCACATAGAGTAAATTGCCATCAAAAGGCAATAATGATCTTTTGTCTTTGTGTAACTTATTAAATATAAAGTAATTGTGTTTTTTTACGATCGACAGAAGGGCACAAAAATCCAGCCGAACAGAAACTATTCACAAACTTATCCACAGGTTTATTGTGCGAGCGATCCCGACGATCGCGAAATCTTTTCCGGCAAATACCGTGAAAAACTCATGTTTTCTCCCTGTCTGTGGCATCCTTTAGCTATAAATTGATAAACAGGCACGGACATCATGGTTCAGATCCCAGAAAACCCACTTATCCTTGTTGACGGCTCGTCTTACCTCTATCGCGCATATCATGCGTTCCCGCCGCTGACCAACAGCGCCGGAGAGCCCACCGGTGCCATGTACGGCGTGCTGAATATGCTGCGTAGCCTGATCCTGCAATATCAGCCGACTCATGCCGCCGTGGTATTTGATGCGAAGGGAAAAACCTTCCGTGATGAGCTGTTTGAGCATTACAAATCCCATCGTCCTCCGATGCCAGACGATCTGCGTGCGCAAATAGAACCGCTGCACGCCATGGTTAAAGCGATGGGCCTGCCGCTATTGGCGGTTTCTGGCGTGGAAGCGGATGATGTGATCGGCACGCTGGCGCGAGAAGCCGAGAAAATGGGGCGTCCGGTGTTGATCAGTACCGGTGATAAAGATATGGCGCAACTGGTAACGCCGGGTATCACGTTGATCAATACTATGACCAACACCATTCTTGGTCCGGATGAGGTTGTCACCAAATATGGTGTACCACCTGAACTGATCATCGATTTCCTGGCGCTGATGGGTGACTCCTCCGATAACATTCCGGGCGTTCCTGGTGTGGGTGAGAAAACCGCGCAGGCGCTGCTACAGGGGCTGGGTGGTCTGGATACGCTGTATGCTGAATCAGATAAAATTGCCGGATTGACTTTCCGTGGTGCGAAAACCATGGCCGCGAAGCTGGAGCAGAATAAAGAGGTGGCGTACCTCTCTTATCAACTGGCGACCATCAAAACCGATGTCGAACTGGAACTGACGTGTGAGCAACTGGAAGTGCAGCAGCCTGCGGCTCAGGAACTGCTTGGGTTGTTTAAGCAATATGAATTCAAACGCTGGATAACCGACGTCGAAGCCGGTAAATGGTTGCAGGCGAGAGGCGCAAAACCCACAGCGAAACCGCAGGAAACCATTGTGGTGGAAGCGGAAGCTGATATGCCAGCTGCCACACTCTCTGCGGAACAGTACGTCACTATTCTTGACGAAGAGACGTTGCAACAATGGATCGCGAAACTGAAGAGCGCGCCGCTGTTTGCCTTTGATACTGAAACGGACAGCCTCGATAATATCAGTGCTAATCTGGTTGGCCTCTCCTTTGCGATTGAACCCGGCGTCGCCGCTTATGTGCCGGTCGCGCATGATTACCTTGATGCACCTGACCAAATCGCCCGCGATCGTGTGTTAGAGCTGCTCAAACCGCTGCTGGAAGATGAGAATGCCCGCAAGGTAGGGCAAAACCTGAAATACGATCGCGGTGTGCTGGAAAACTACGGCATTGAGCTGCGCGGGATCGCGTTCGACACCATGCTCGAATCCTATACGCTGGATAGCGTTGTCGGTCGCCACGATATGGACAGCCTGTCTGAACGCTGGCTGCAGCATAAAACCATCACCTTCGAAGAGATTGCCGGCAAGGGTAAAAACCAGCTCACTTTTAACCAAATCGATCTGGAGCAGGCGGGGCGCTACGCGGCGGAAGATGCTGATGTCACGCTGCAATTGCATCTGAAGATGTGGCCGGAGTTGCAAAAAAATGCCGGGCCGCTGAATGTATTCCAGAATATCGAAATGCCGCTGGTTCCTGTGCTCTCGCGCATTGAACGTAACGGCGTCAATATTGATCCTGCTGTGTTACATAAGCACTCCGAAGAGCTGACATTGCGTCTGGCTGAGTTGGAGAAAAAAGCGCACGACATTGCAGGTGAGCCATTTAACCTCTCATCAACCAAGCAGCTGCAAACTATTCTGTTTGAAAAACAGGGGATTAAACCGCTGAAGAAAACGCCGGGCGGCGCGCCTTCAACGTCAGAAGAGGTACTGGAAGAGCTGGCGCTGGATTACCCGTTGCCGAAAGTCATTCTGGAATACCGTGGGTTGGCCAAACTCAAGTCAACCTACACCGACAAACTGCCGCTGATGATTAATCCAAAAACCGGGCGCGTACACACCTCGTATCATCAGGCGGTGACGGCAACCGGGCGTTTATCATCTACCGATCCAAACCTGCAAAACATTCCGGTACGTAATGATGAAGGGCGACGTATTCGCCAGGCGTTTATTGCGCCGAAAGATTATGTGATTGTCTCGGCAGACTACTCGCAAATCGAACTGCGAATTATGGCGCATTTATCGCGCGATAAAGGCCTGCTGTCAGCCTTTGCTGAAGGTAAAGATATTCACCGGGCGACCGCTGCCGAAGTCTTCGGCTTGCCGCTGGAAAGCGTAAGCAATGAACAGCGTCGCAGCGCGAAAGCGATCAACTTTGGTTTGATCTACGGAATGAGCGCCTTTGGTTTGTCCCGACAACTTAATATTCCGCGTAAAGAGTCGCAGAAGTACATGGATCTTTACTTTGAGCGTTATCCTGGTGTGCTGGAGTATATGGAGCGCACACGGGCGCAGGCGAAAGATCGCGGTTATGTGGAAACACTGGATGGTCGTCGCCTCTATCTGCCGGACATCAAATCCAGCAATGCTGCCCGACGCGCAGGAGCGGAGCGTGCAGCAATCAACGCCCCGATGCAGGGTACGGCGGCCGATATCATCAAACGGGCAATGATCGCCGTTGATGGCTGGCTGCAAAGCGAAAAACCTCGTGTGCGTATGATCATGCAGGTACACGATGAACTGGTGTTCGAAGTGCATAAAGATGATGTTGATGCAGTGTCGAAAAAGATCCATGAACTGATGGAAAGTAGCACCACGCTTGATGTGCCTTTGCTGGTAGAAGTGGGGAGCGGGCAAAACTGGGATCAAGCGCACTAAGCGTTCGGTGAATAAGGGACTTTTTCTGTAAGTAAGCAACATATCGCCGACAGTTTTGTGACAATCATTAGAATTCCATATGTAAAAAGTGAAAAGAAATTACAAAAAATGCTTTGTCAGGATCCAAAAAGGGAGTAGAGTTATTTGCGTAGGGTACAGAGGTAAGATGTTCTATCTTTCAGACCTTTTACTTCACGTAATCGGATTTGGCTGAATATTTAGCCGCCCCAGTCAGTAATGACTGGGGCGTTTTTTATTGCGCGAAAGAAAAAGCGCGGCGGACGCCGCACCTGGGGTTTATGCGTCGGTTTCTTCAACCGGCGGCAGAGAACTGAACCAGCCGTCCAGCTTTTCACGCAGTTTATCCACGCCCTGTTTTTTCAGTGAAGAGAATGCTTCTACCTGTACTTCACCGTTAAAAGCCAGCACTGCTTCCCGTACCATATTAAGCTGCGTTTTACGCGCGCCGCTGGCCAGTTTGTCCGCTTTGGTCAGCAGCACGAGAACCTGCAAGTTGCTCTCTACTGCCCATGAGATCATCTGTTGATCGAGGTCTTTTAACGGATGGCGAATGTCCATCAGCACCACCAGTCCCTGCAAACACTGGCGTTTTTCCAGATATTCACCCAATGCACGTTGCCATTTGAGTTTCATCTCTTCCGGCACTTCGGCGTAGCCGTAACCCGGCAAATCGACGAGGCGCTTGCCCTCGGCAACTTCAAACAGGTTAATCAGCTGCGTACGTCCGGGGGTTTTTGAGGTGCGCGCCAGGTTTTTCTGTTGAGTTAATGTGTTTAGCGCGCTCGATTTACCTGCATTGGAACGGCCGGCAAAAGCCACTTCAACGCCGGTATCGGCAGGCAAGTGGCGAATATCAGGCGCACTGGTGACAAAATGCGTCTTTTGGTAATTCAGGTTTGTCAAAACGGTCGTCTCCATCATCAAAGCATGCGGCGATTATACCTGAACCGGAACAAAAGGCTGTTTTTCTCGCCAGAAACCTGTCTGGCAGCCGTAAGCCATTACCGCGCCATTTGTAAGATATTGGCTCTTCCAGCTATGCGAACTTTCAGAGGAATTTCAGGTTGATAAATAGATAAGAATATTTTAATCAATAACTTATGCTTGAAGAATAGTCTGAAACTAGCGTTTTAAGTCCTGTTAATGCTTGTCTGTTTAGCTCAGAAGGGTAAAGTAACCCCTACAAGGCAGGAGGCCTGAAAGGGAAGGAAGACTCAAGGATCGAGGGGGCGGGAGCGCCAGGAGGCGAAGACCACAGGATAATGTCAGGAGATGTTTGCAAGGAAAGGGACCTCAACAGGGAACGTTCTTAGCTAAGGGATAGACAGGGTAGTTGACAGCAAACAGGGAACGTAAAACCCGGCTTCGGGTTGAAGGTCAAGAAAAAAGGCGACGGTTTACACTGTCGCCTTTTTTCTTTGCTTGCTTTCTGCTAGATTCCGCCGCAATTCTATACTGAAGAAAACGACTTAAGACGACCATTATGAAAAAACCGTCCTCCAATCCGCGCAGCAAAGTGCGCCGTAAAACCCGTGAAGAATTGAATCAGGAAGGCCGCGATCGTAAGCGCGAGAAAAAGCATCGCGGTAATGTCTCTGGCAGCCGTGCGAACGGTGGCGGTGAGTCTTCTGGCACCGGTAAAGGCAAGTTGCAGAAAGACCCGCGCGTTGGCAGCAAAAAACCGATCCCGCTGGGTGTCACCGACACACCGGTCAACAAGCAGCACAAACCTAAGAGCGAGAAACCTATGCTTTCACCGCAGGCTGAGTTGGAGATGCTGGAAACGGATGAGCGCCTGGATGCGCTACTGGAACGTCTTGAAGAGGGTGAAACCCTGAGCGCTGACGATCAAGCGTGGGTTAACGCCAAACTGGACCGCATCGATGAGTTGATGCAGAAACTGGGCCTTTCTTACGATGATGATGAAGACGAAGAAGAAGAGGAAGGCCGGGAAGATATGATGCGCCTGCTGAAAGGCGGCAACTGATCCTTTTCTATGGGCTTTCCCGTCCTGCTTATAACCCTTCCGGTTATATGTTATCTGGTGTGGTTATTCGTTAAACTACAGCGGTTGTCGCAGCGCAGAGTCTGGCTGCGCAACCGGCTTATGACCCGCAACGAGGTCAGGCCGGGCCGCCGGAACCGCCAGCGGCGTCATCGGAAGGAGTAAGCAATGTCAGAGCAAATTATCGACTGGGATCTGGCCCTGATCCAGAAATATAACTATTCCGGGCCGCGCTACACGTCCTATCCCACCGCGCTGGAGTTTTCAGACGCTTACGGTGAAGAGGATTTCCGCCAGGCGGTTGCACGTTATCCTGAGCGTCCGCTGTCGCTGTATGTGCATATTCCGTTTTGCCACAAGCTTTGCTACTTCTGCGGCTGCAATAAAATCGTTACCCGCCAGCAGCATAAGGCCGATCAATATCTCGATGCGCTGGAACAGGAGATCGCCCATCGCGCGCCGCTGTTTCGCGGTCGCCACGTCAGCCAGTTGCATTGGGGCGGCGGTACGCCAACGTACCTCAACAAAACGCAAATCAGCCGCCTGATGGGGCTGCTGCGCAGTCATTTTGATTTCAATACCGATGCAGAGATCTCTATTGAGGTCGATCCTCGTGAAATTGAACTCGACGTGCTTGACCATTTGCGTGCGGAAGGCTTTAACCGCCTGAGTATGGGCGTGCAGGATTTCAACAAAGAGGTGCAAAGGCTGGTCAACCGCGAGCAGGACGAAGAGTTTATCTTTGCGCTGCTCAACCACGCCCGCGAGATTGGTTTTACCTCAACAAATATCGATCTGATTTACGGGTTGCCAAAACAGACGCCGGAAAGCTTCGCCTTTACGCTACAACGTGTTGCAGAGCTTAGCCCGGATCGCCTGAGCGTCTTCAACTATGCGCATCTGCCAACGCTGTTTGCCGCGCAACGCAAAATCAAAGACGCCGATCTGCCTTCGGCGCAGCAGAAGCTCGATATTTTGCAACAAACCATCGTTTCGCTGACCGGCTCCGGTTATCAGTTTATCGGTATGGATCACTTCGCCCGCCCGGATGATGAGCTGGCGATTGCCCAGCGCGACGGCGTTTTGCACCGTAACTTCCAGGGATACACCACGCAAGGCGACAGCGATTTGCTGGGGCTGGGCGTTTCCGCCATCAGCATGATCGGCGACAGCTATGCGCAAAACCAGAAAGAGCTGAAGCTCTACTACCAGCAGGTTGACGAACGTGGCGACGCGTTGTGGCGCGGTATTGCGCTTACCCGCGACGACTGTATTCGCCGCGATGTGATTAAAGGCCTGATTTGTAATTTCCGGCTGGATTTCAGTACAACGGAACGCGTCTGGGATCTTAATTTCCGCGACTATTTTGCTGAAGACTTACGCCTGTTAGCGCCGCTGGTGAACGATGGGCTGGTGGAGATGAATGAGCAGGGGATACAGGTCACGCCGAAAGGGCGTTTGCTGATCCGCAATATCTGTATGTGCTTTGATGCGTATTTGCGCCAGAAAGCGCGTATGCAGCAGTTCTCAAGGGTAATTTAAGTGAAAGCGTTATCAGGCCAGGGCAAAAACCACTGGCCTGAAACGCATAGCGCCTTGCGGCGGCGGCAAGCAAAACTAGCTAAACAGCCCAACCAGCGCGGCGCAAAGAACAGCCGCGATAGCCGTTTGCGGTGTGTGGCTTGCTGATGCGCCAGCTTCGACGCCCGCACTGACCACACTGATAATTGATTCCAGCATCATGAACTCCCCCGTGAACGGGCAAGATCATACTTCACTGCGATAAACAGTAAAGCGCAAAATAGCGTCAATTTGCGGCTGAGATTCATAATTTACATTTCACCCGCTCGTTACTCCATTCCCAGCTCTTTCAACTTGCGTGTCAGAGTATTACGTCCCCAGCCAAGCAAGCGCGCCGCTTCCTGTTTATGCCCCTGAGTATGGCGCAGCGCGGTGGTCAGCAATGTCCGTTCCATCTCCGGTTGCGCTTCAGAAAGCAGGTTTTGATGTCCGGAACGCAATGCCCGATCGGCCCACTGCGCCAGCAGCGTAGCCCAACTGTCAGGCAAACTCTGCGACGGGCTGTCCGGCACCGTGGTTTCAAACAGTTCACTGGGCAGGTCCTGGATCAGCACTTCCTGGCCCGCAGCCATCACCGTTAACCAGCGACAGGTGTTCTCAAGCTGGCGTACGTTACCCGGCCAGGCCAGACGCGTGAGCGCCGCTTCAGTTTCCGGATGCAACTGCTTGGCTTCCACTCCCAGTTCACGTGCCGCGACTTGCAAGAAATGACGCGCAAGGCGAGGAATGTCTTCCCGGCGTTCGCGCAGCGGCGGCAAATGGACGCGAATAACGTTCAACCGGTGGAACAAGTCCTCACGGAATTTGCCTTCCTGAACGCGCAGCTCCAGATTCTGGTGCGTCGCCGCAATAATGCGCACATCAACCTTTACCGGCGCGTAGCCGCCGACGCGATAGAACTGACCATCGGCCAGCACGCGCAACAAACGGGTTTGCACATCCAGCGGCATGTCGCCGATCTCGTCGAGAAACAGCGTCCCGCCATCGGCCTGTTCAAAACGCCCCTGGCGGATCGTGTTCGCACCGGTAAAGGCACCTTTCTCATGGCCAAACAGTTCTGATTCAATCAGATCTTTGGGAATTGCCGCCATATTCAGGGCGATAAATGGCGCTTTCACTCGCGGGCTATGGCGATGCAGCGCATGCGCCACCAGTTCTTTACCGGTCCCTGATTCGCCGTTAATCAGGACGCTAATCGACGAGCGCGACAGGCGACCGATAATGCGAAACACATCCTGCATCGCCGGCGCTTCGCCGATAATATCGGTGGTCGGGCCGCTGGCCTGTATATTGCGCGGCTGCTGCTGTTCCTGATAATGGCTAATCGCGCGTTCAACCAGCGCGACGGCTTCATCGATATCAAAAGGTTTGGGCAGGTAATCAAAAGCCCCTTGCTGATAAGCACTTACCGCCGCATCCAGATCGGAATGCGCGGTCATAATGATGACCGGGAGCATTGGATGGCGCTGTTTGATCTGTTTTAACAGTGCAAGTCCATCCATCCCTGGCATACGAATATCCGAAAGCAGTACATCCGGGGTTTTGGTGGTGAGCGCATCAAGCACTTCATTGGCACTTTCAAACGTTGTACAACTCAAGCCTGCCCCGCTGAGCGCGCGTTCCAGCACCCAACGGATGGAGCTATCGTCATCAACGATCCAGACTATCCCTCGTTGCATAAACACCTCTACTTCCGAATAGGCAGAAATACCGAGAATTCGGTATGACCTGGCCAACTGGTGAATTCAATTTTGCCAGAATGTTGATCAATCAAACTGCGTGCGATAGATAATCCCAGCCCGGTGCCGCCCTCACGCCCGCTCACCATGGGATAGAACAGCGTATCCTGGAGATGCGACGGAATACCTGGGCCGTTATCTTCCACATCTATTCTCGCCGCGAGGCGATAGCGAATTCCGTGCAGCGTTAACTGGAAGGCGGTACGGGTACGAAGAATAATTTCGCCCCCTTCCGGCCCCAGCGCCTGCAGAGCGTTGCGGACGATATTCAGTAAAACCTGTTCAATTTGGTCTGGATCGTGGGCCAACTCCGGCAAACTTGGATCGTAATCGCGAACCAGCGTTACGTTGTCCGGCAGTTCCATCGACACCAGTTTCACCACGCGTTCGGCAACTTTGTGGATGCTTTCGGTAACATGCATTCCCGGCTGCTGCGGCCCTAACAGACGATCCACCAGATTTCGCAGACGGTCGGCCTGCTCAATAATGACTTTGGTGTATTCCATTAGCGCCGGATCGGGCAGCGCTTTGCTAAGCAGTTGCGCCGCACCGCGTAACCCGCCAAGCGGGTTCTTGATTTCATGCGCCAGTCCACGCACCAGATCACGCGCAGCCACCTGTTGGGCGTGCTGCAATTGTTCCTGGCTCAGACGTCGCTGATTATCCATTGGCGCCATTTCCAGCAGGACTAAACCGTCCGGTAAACGTTGCGCCGTCAGCGACAAAATATGTGAGCGACCATCGATCACAAGAGTCACTTCGTTATCGGTAAAACCCTGACCTGCATGCAAACTTTCACGCATCAAATCGATATTCAGTGAAAAGTAGCTCAGCAGTTCAGGCAGCGGTGTGCCGAATAATTTACGCGAACTCTGCGCCAGCAATTGCTGTGCCGCAGGGTTGGCGTAATGCACCGCCAGTTCGTCATCAACCAGTAAGATACTGTTGATCAAAGAATTGAGGATCTGCCCAGCATCGGGCAGCGCGCCACTTGCCATTTAGCAGTCTCCCGGAGATATGCACTAATTTAGTGCAGTATAGCTTTTTATAGGTAAAAAATGCGTCAGAACAGAGTGTTGGTGGAGAAAAAAGCCCATCCAGGGATGGGCTAAAAGTTCCACGGCAACAAAATATCCTAACGTCTTTCACGTTACAGCGGTGTTGGCTGCCCTCATTCACCCGAATCACTTAGTAGACTATGCTCATCGGGATTCATTCGGTTGCCGCCTTGCTGCAACGCGAAATCCGTTGGATCTTCAGTAATACGATTAAACGCTGTAGTACAGTTCGAACTCTACCGGGTGCGGCGTCATGCGAACGCGGTCGTTCTCTTCCAGACGCAGCGCGATGTAAGCATCGATAGCGTCGTCGGTGAACACGCCACCGGCTGTCAGGAACTCGCGGTCAGCATCCAGCGCGTTGAGCGCTTCTTCCAGAGAGCCTGCAACCTGCGGGATCTCTTTCGCTTCTTCCGGCGGCAGGTCATACAGGTTTTTGTCCATTGCTTCGCCCGGGTGGATTTTGTTTTTAATACCATCCAGACCGGCCATCATCAGTGCTGCGAAGCACAGGTACGGGTTAGCCGCCGGATCCGGGAAGCGCACTTCGATACGGCGTGCTTTCGGAGAGGCAACGACCGGAATACGGATAGAAGCTGAACGGTTACGGGCAGAGTAAGCCAGCATTACCGGCGCTTCATAACCCGGGACCAGACGTTTGTAGGAGTTGGTGGTCGGGTTAGACAGGGCGTTGATAGCTTTAGCGTGTTTGATTACGCCGCCGATGTAGTACAGCGCCATTTCAGACAGGCCTGCGTATTTGTCGCCAGAGAACAGGTTAGTACCGTTCTTGGACAGGGACATGTGGCAGTGCATACCGGAACCGTTATCACCGAACATTGGTTTCGGCATAAAGGTCGCGGTTTTACCGAAGCGGTGAGCAACGTTGTGTACCACATATTTGTAGATCTGAATTTCGTCCGCTTTTTTGGTCATGGTGTTGAAGCGGGTAGCCACTTCGTTCTGACCAGCCGTTGCCACTTCGTGGTGGTGAGCTTCAACAACCAGGCCCATTTCTTCCATCACCAGACACATGGTGGAACGCAAATCCTGTGATGAATCAACCGGCGGAACCGGGAAGTAACCGCCTTTAACAGCCGGACGGTGACCTTTGTTACCACCTTCGTATTTGGTGGAGGTGTTCCATGCGCCTTCGATATCATCGATAGCAACGCTGGAACCTGAAATGGAGCTGCCGAAACGAACGTCGTCGAACAGGAAGAATTCCGGCTCAGGCCCAAACAGAACGGTGTCTGCCAGACCGGTAGAACGCAGGTACTCTTCAGCGCGTTTTGCGATGGAACGCGGGTCGCGGTCGTAACCCTGCATGGTGCCTGGTTCGAGGATATCGCAACGGATGATCAGCGTTGTTTCTTCGTAGAACGGGTCAATGACAGCGGTAGTCGCGTCCGGCATCAGCACCATGTCTGATTCGTTGATGCCTTTCCAGCCACCAATCGAAGAACCATCAAACATTTTGCCTTCTTCAAAGAAGTCAGCATTAACCTGATGGGCTGGGATAGTGACGTGCTGTTCTTTACCTTTGGTATCGGTGAAGCGCAGATCAACAAACTTCACTTCGTGCTCATTCAGCATCGTCAAAACGTGTTCAGCGGACATACTTAAACTCTCCCGGATTTGTCATTGTCGTCGTGGTAACGAGGTCTTCAAATACTGCGTGAAACCTGGCGTAGTTGCCGTAAAATAGATAAAGCGAAATCTATGCCAACTTTTAAATGCCCCTCAAAAGGCGTTATTATGCCCGGTATAGTGCAAAAGGGCTGCACCATGATGGTTAAGTTGCACCAATATAGTGCTTTCGTGTGAACATTAAGCACCGTATTGGTGCAATTTTTTGTTGGCGGCCCTTTTAACGCTCCGTGAAAGCGATCACAAAGCAACTCTGCAATACTTGTTTGCGGAGGATGTTTGTGATCCTGTTTTGTCCTTCGATTAATACGTGTACAATAACTCGCTATTTCTAATGCCTGAGGCAAAGTTGTGATCGAAAATCTGCGTAACATCGCCATCATTGCTCACGTTGACCATGGTAAAACAACCCTGGTTGACAAGCTGCTGCAGCAATCCGGTACGTTCGACGAACGTGCTGAAACTCAAGAGCGTGTGATGGACTCCAACGATTTGGAGAAAGAGCGTGGGATTACCATCCTCGCGAAAAACACCGCTATCAAATGGAATGATTACCGTATCAACATCGTTGATACCCCTGGGCACGCCGACTTCGGTGGTGAAGTTGAGCGTGTGATGTCCATGGTCGATTCCGTGCTGCTGGTGGTTGATGCGTTTGACGGCCCGATGCCGCAAACGCGCTTCGTGACCAAAAAAGCATTTGCCCATGGCCTCAAGCCGATTGTGGTAATCAACAAAGTTGACCGTCCTGGCGCGCGTCCGGACTGGGTTGTTGATCAGGTCTTCGATCTGTTCGTTAACCTCGACGCGACCGACGAACAGCTGGACTTCCCGATCGTTTACGCTTCTGCGTTGAACGGTATCGCGGGTATGGACCATGAAGACATGGCTGAAGACATGACCCCGCTGTATCAGGCGATTGTTGACCATGTACCGGCACCGAACGTTGATCTCGACGGGACCCTGCAAATGCAGATCTCCCAGCTCGACTACAACAACTACGTTGGTGTTATCGGTATTGGTCGTATCAAACGCGGTAAAGTGAAGCCGAACCAGCAGGTTACTATCATTGATAGCGAAGGCAAAACCCGCAACGGTAAAGTCGGTAAGGTACTGACCCATCTGGGTCTGGAACGTATCGACAGCGAAATCGCTGAAGCCGGCGATATCATCGCGATCACCGGTCTGGGCGAACTGAACATCTCCGACACCATCTGCGACCCGCAGAATGTGGAAGCGCTGCCGGCGCTGTCTGTTGATGAGCCGACCGTAACTATGTTCTTCAACGTCAACACCTCTCCGTTCTGTGGTAAAGAAGGTAAGTACGTGACTTCACGTCAGATCCTTGACCGCCTGAACAAAGAGCTGGTGCATAACGTTGCGCTGCGCGTTGAAGAAACTGAAGACGCTGATGCATTCCGCGTTTCCGGTCGTGGTGAGCTGCACCTGTCTGTTCTGATCGAGAACATGCGTCGTGAAGGTTTCGAGATGGCGGTTTCCCGTCCGAAAGTTATCTTCCGTGAAATCGACGGCCGCCGTCAGGAACCGTTTGAAAACGTGACGCTGGACGTTGAAGAGCAGCACCAGGGTTCTGTCATGCAGGCGCTGGGCGAGCGTAAAGGCGACCTGAAAAACATGAATCCGGATGGCAAAGGTCGCGTACGTCTTGACTACGTGATCCCAAGCCGTGGCCTGATCGGCTTCCGCTCTGAGTTCATGACCATGACTTCCGGTACCGGTCTGCTGTACTCCACCTTCAGCCACTATGACGATGTTCGTCCGGGTGAAGTTGGTCAGCGTAACAACGGCGTACTGATCTCCAACGGTCAGGGTAAAGCGGTAGCGTTCGCGCTGTTCGGTTTGCAGGATCGCGGTAAGTTGTTCCTTGGTCACGGTGCGGAAGTTTATGAAGGCCAGATCATCGGTATTCATAGCCGTTCTAACGACCTGACGGTAAACTGCCTGACCGGTAAGAAACTGACCAACATGCGTGCGTCCGGTACGGACGAAGCAACGGTTCTGGTTCCACCGGTTAAGATGACCCTGGAGCAGGCTCTGGAGTTTATCGATGACGACGAACTGGTAGAAGTGACCCCGCTGTCTATCCGTATTCGTAAACGTCACCTGACGGAAAACGATCGTAAACGCGCAATGCGCGGTGCAAAAGAAGAGTAATTTCTCCTCTTTTCCGTGAAAAAGCCGCTGATATTCAGCGGCTTTTTTTATGCCCGCATGTGAGACGGTAAACTATTCAATTTCACACTTTACCGCTACAGTTAACTCTCCACGGCTGGCAAGGAGAGAGAAATGCTCTATATCTTTGATTTAGGTAATGTGATTGTCGATATCGACTTTAATCGGGTGCTGGGTGCCTGGAGTGATTTCAGCCGTGTGCCGCTGGCGAATTTGAAACAGAGTTTCACCATGGGCGAGGCTTTTCATCAGCATGAGCGCGGAGAGATCAGCGACGAGGATTTTGCCAAAGCGCTGTGTGAAGAGATGGAAATGCCGCTGAGCTACGAGCAATTTTCTACCGGCTGGCAGGCGGTGTTTGTCGCTCTGCGTAGCGACGTTATCGACATCATGCACAAGTTGCGCGCGCAGGGGCATCGCGTGGTGGTTCTGTCGAATACCAACCGCCTGCATACCACTTACTGGCCGGAGCAGTATCCCGAAATCCAGGCTGCTGCCGATCATATCTATCTTTCCCAGGAAATGGGGATGCGTAAGCCCGAAGCACGCATTTATCAGCAAGTATTATCACTTGAAGGCTTTTCTGCCGACGATGCCATCTTTTTCGATGACAATGCTGACAATATCGCTGGCGCAGAACAACTGGGTATCACCAGTATTCTGGTAACGGGCAAAACGACGATCCCCGATTATTTCGCGAAGCAGTTATGCTAAAAAACGTTCGGCAGCATGCCAGACATCGCGCGCGCGTATTGTGGTCATGGTTAAAACTACTCTGGCAGCGCATCGATGAAGATCATATGACGACGCTGGCGGGGAATCTCGCTTACGTCTCGTTGCTCTCGCTGGTGCCGCTGATCGCCGTGATATTCGCGCTGTTTGCTGCATTTCCAATGTTTTCTGAAATCAGCATTCAGCTACGTCATTTTGTGTTTGCCAATTTTATTCCGGCAACCGGCGATGTCATTCAGAACTATATTGAGCAGTTTGTGGCGAACTCCACCAAAATGACCGCTGTCGGTGCGTGCGGGCTGATCGTCACATCACTGCTGTTGATGTACTCCATTGATACGGCGCTGAACACTATCTGGCGCAGCACGCGGGTTCGCCCGCATGTTTACTCATTTGCGGTGTACTGGATGATCCTCACGCTTGGGCCACTACTGGCAGGTGCCAGCCTTGCCATTAGTTCCTATTTGCTGTCACTGCGCTGGGCCAGTGAACTGAACAGCGTGATTGATGATGTGCTGCGGATTTTCCCGCTGATTTTATCCTGGCTCTCTTTCTGGCTGCTTTACAGCATTGTACCCACGACGCGGGTGCCTAACCGCGACGCCATTATCGGCGCCTTTGTCGCGGCACTGTTGTTCGAGTTGGGCAAGAAAGTGTTTGGCCTCTATATCACCATGTTCCCTTCCTACCAGCTTATTTATGGCGTGCTGGCTGTCATCCCGATTTTGTTCCTCTGGGTCTACTGGACCTGGTGTATCGTCTTGCTAGGTGCAGAAATAACTGTCACTCTCGGTGAATACCGAAAACTCAAAATAGCCGCACAGCAAGAAGAAGCAGACCAACCATGATTGCATTAATCCAACGTGTTTCCCGCGCAAGCGTTAGCGTGGCGGGCGAGGTGACGGGCGAAATTGGTCCGGGACTTTTAGTGTTGTTAGGGGTCGAAAGGGAAGACGATGAACAAAAAGCGAACCGCCTGTGCGAGCGAGTGCTGGGGTATCGCATTTTTAGCGACGCTGAAGGAAAAATGAATCTTAACGTCCAGCAGGCAGGTGGGAGCGTGCTGGTGGTGTCGCAATTTACGCTGGCGGCGGACACTGAACGCGGAATGCGTCCTGGGTTTTCCAGAGGCGCCGCGCCGGATAAAGCGGAAGCGCTGTATAACTACTTTGTCGAACGTTGCCGCAGCCAGCAGATGGAAACGCAAACCGGGCGATTCGCTGCCGACATGCAGGTTTCGCTGGTCAACGATGGTCCTGTCACATTCTGGTTGCAGATATGAGCCAGCTTGCGGCGTGGCCCAGAGCCACAAGAGAGAACACCGCTATGTATCACCTCCGCGTACCGCAGACTGAAGAAGAGTTAGAGCGTTATTACCAGTTCCGCTGGGAAATGCTGCGCAAACCCCTGCATCAGCCAAAAGGTTCCGAACGCGATGCATGGGATGCAATGGCGCATCACCAGATGGTGGTTGATGAAGAGGGCAATATGGTGGCGGTCGGCAGGCTGTATATCAACGCCGACAATGAAGCCTCAATTCGTTTTATGGCCGTGCACCCTTCTGTGCAGGATAAAGGGCTGGGCACGTTGATGGCGATGACGCTGGAATCCGTTGCCCGTCAGGAAGGGGTGAAGCGGGTGACCTGTAGCGCCCGCGAAGATGCCGTAGAGTTTTTTGCCAAGCTCGGGTTTATCAATGAAGGGGAGATCACCGCGCCGCAAACCACGCCGGTGCGCCATTTTTTGATGATCAAACCCGTGGCCACGCTGGACGATATTCTGCATCGCGGCGACTGGTGCGGACAGCTGCAACAAGCCTGGTACGAGCATATTCCGCTGAGCGAAAAGATGGGCGTGCGTATTCAGCAGTACACCGGGCAGAAATTTATCACTACCATGCCGGAGACCGGCAACCAGAACCCGCACCATACGCTGTTTGCCGGCAGCCTTTTTTCGCTGGCGACGTTGACTGGCTGGGGGTTGATCTGGCTGATGCTGCGCGAACGACATCTTGGCGGCACCATTATTCTGGCCGATGCACACATTCGATACAGCACGCCAATTACGGGCAAACCCAGCGCGATTGCCGATCTCGGTTCGTTAAGCGGCGATCTCGATCGCCTGGCGCGCGGGCGTAAAGCGCGCGTGCAGCTTCAGGTTGAGCTGTTTGGCGAGGGCAAGCAGGGTGCGATTTTCGAAGGGATTTACATCGTACTGCCCGCGAAACCTTTTGGCCCTTATGAAGAGGGCGGCAACGAAGAAGAGTAACCGACCGCGCGCTTGTTGACGCAGGCGCGCAGCCTTATTGCTGCTCTTCACTGCGCAAAGAAAAACCACGCGGTGGTGATGCGCCCATCCTGCACTTCATAAACCGCCATATTTTCGATGACCGATTCGCCAATGCCGTAGATTTTTTCGTGATCGAACACCTTATTGCCCATCACCGTACGCGAGAGCAGCTCTGCGCGGAGCGCCGGGTTATTAAAACGGTGCCCGGCATAGAACTCGCGTAAGGCTTCCCGCCCTTGCAGCGATGGCACTATGGAGGGCAAACGGTAGGCGGTGAAATCTTCACTAAAGCATGCGACGAACGCTTCAATATCATGGTCATTGTACGCGGCGAACTGCTGTTCTACGGGGCTTACGACAGACATCGGCTCTCCTTTGGGTTTTATGCTCTGGCCACGCGTGCGGCCACGTCTTGTATGGCATCACGGGCGCTCTGGCTGATACCGGCAAGCTGGAAGAAGCCATGAATAACGCCGAGGTAGCGGGAACAGGTACAATTTACGCCCTGGTCCGTCATATGCTGGTATAACGCTTCCCCTTCATCGCACAGCGGATCGAACTCTGCCGTAATAATGTGTACCGGCGGCAGACCTGCGAAATCATCGCGCCATAGCGGGCTGACATCCGATAGCAGGCGGTCTGTATCGCCAAGATACATTTCGTAGCCTGACAGCAGCGCATCACGGGTTATGACGTAATCAGAACCGTTAAAGGTATAGCTGTCGAAGTAGGCCGTGGCATCCAGCATTGGGTAGATCAACACCAGTTGCGCGGGTTGCCAGACTGCCGCTGCCTTCAATCGTAGCGCTGTGACCAGCGCCAGATGGCCGCCTGCGCTGTCGCCCGCTAGCGTAATTCGTTGCGGATCAACGTTGAGACGTTCGGCATTTTTCCATATCACCTCTGCACCCTGTAGCGCATCATCGTGCGCAGCAGGCCAGCGATGTTCCGGCGCCAGCCGATACTGCACGGCAATCACCCGACAGCCGCTGTACCACGCTAACTGACGCAACTGTTTATCATGAGTGGCAAACCCGCCGCTGATAAAGCAGCCGCCGTGGTAATAGATCAGCGCAGGCAGTTTACCGTTGGCCTCCAGCGGCGAGAACACGCGCAGCGTCACGCCTTCAAGTGTGACGTCTTCAACCCGAACGCGGGTTTCTGTTTCCCCGGCAAGCGACGCGCTGGCGATATAACCCGCGCGCCGTTCATCAATACTTCTGGCGCGCGCCGATGGGCGCCCGGCGGCGATAAAGTCGCTCACCAACCCGGCAATGCCTTTTTCCAGTGCCATTCCGCTCACCTATATCTGTATAAATATCCAGTTTTATAGCCTGGTTTTTATGAAATGGGAACGGCTGATTTTGTGGAAAGCACAAATTTGGAAGGCTGCTCGTAAAGCCGGTTTATAACTTTTGAACCCGCTTGTTTTTGCCGAAAGTGGCGGTATGGTGTGCTGCAAAATGTACTGAAATCATTAACGTTGCGACAGATTTCGGTGAGGAGGGCTAAATTGGGCAGGAACAGAATAGCAAGACTGATATGGAAACAATGGCAGGCCGGGTAAGCACAGCTTACCGCGACCTGTCAGGATTATTCCCCTTCGCCCGGGAAGAGGAACGGGTTGATGGAGCTACGGGCGAAACCTTCCTGCTCCATGCGGGCATCAAGCACCAGCGAAGCTAAGTCATCGGCCACCGGTTCGACGTTCGGGTCTTTTTCCTGGTACAGGATCTTCAGGTAAGTGCCGCAGTCGCCGCAACTTTCGGCTTTAATGGCTGCCTGCTCATTATCCAGCGACCAGTAGTGCAGATCGCGGGTCTGCTCGCAGTTGCTACATTTGACGCGCACCACGTGCCATTCGGTTTCGCACAGATTGCAGTGCAGGTAACGCAGCCCCTGCGTTGTGCCGATATGTACCACGCTGGAAACCGGCATGGCGCCGCACACCGGGCAGAACTGGCGTTGTTCACCATATTCAGCACGGGCTTTTCCTGGGATCAGGCTGGCCATTTGCGCCCAGTAGAGCGACAGCGCGGCCCAGATAAACGGCGATTTATCGCTGCTCACAGCGGCGAAGTCAGCAGCAAACAGCGCGCTGGCCATTGCTTCCAGTTCCTGCGCGGAGGCCTTTTCCAGGTTCTCAATGACCGCCAGCGCCGGGCCGCTCATCTCCGGCTTCAGCTCGGCGATGAGCGAATGCAGCAGTTTGTGCCAGTGTGTATCACGCGGCAGCACGTGAATATCGAGCGGCGGTTTACCCTGTTCAGCGGCTTCTTTAATGCGCGCTGTCAGGTCGATTTGCAAGGGGTGGTCGTACAGCACCACTTCCTGGGCATGGGCGATAAGCGCAGCAAAACGCAGGTAATCACCCAGCGGGTTACTCTCTGCAAGTTCGCGCAGACGCTCTGCGCGGCGGTTGTAGAGATTTTTCAGTCTGGGGAATAATAACGGCGGAATAACTTCCGCCGTGCGTTTATCGCTCTTCTCCAGCTCATCTTGCGGGATTATGCGAATACTCATTCAGTCGATTTTTCCGTTGTCTTGCGAACTTCCCGGTACCAGCGCGGGTGATGTTTCTTCGCCCACGAGCTGGTGACCCAGCCTTCCACCATTGCGGTTATGGTGCCTTTAACCCACAGGGCGGCGTAAATATGCACCATAATAACCACAATTAACGCGACTGCGGCAAATGAATGCACCATCAGCGCTAATCGGATTAGCGGAATAGGGAACGCTGGCGCGAAGTAAGGGCGCCAGATAACCACGCCGCTTACCAGTAGCAACACCAGGAAAATAATCGCCGCCCAGAACACGCATTTCTGACCGAAGTTATATCGCCCGGTGTCGCCCACTTCCTCATTGACGACAATCTTACGAATATTCTTCGCCCAAAAGATATCATCCCTGGTGATGAGGTTATGGTGCCAGTAGCGGAAAAACATGATGATAAACGACGCAAACATCACCACACCGACGAACGGATGGAGAATGCGCGCCAGCTGCGGCGTACCGAGAATCCCCATTAACCAGTTGAAGGAGGGGAAGAAAAACCCCAGCCCGCTCACCGCCGCCAGCACGAAGCAGAAGGCGGTGACCCAGTGGTTAATGCGCTCCGGTGCCGTGTAGCGCACGATGGTGTCACGTTTTTTCATTTGCGCACCTCGTCTTTCTCTTCATGCAGGTTATCGTCTTCCTCTTCAGCACGGTTCGGACCGACACCGACATAGTGGAAGATGCTGGCCGCGAAGGTCGCTGCAAAGCCGACCGCCGCAAGCGGTTTCCAGATGCCTTTCCAGAACTTCACGGTTGCACTGATCTGCGGGTTTTCCGGCAGGCCGTGATACAGATTCGGCTTGTCGGCGTGATGCAGCACGTACATTACATGTGTTCCGCCAACGCCCGCCGGATCGTACAGCCCGGCGTTATCGTAACCGCGGGTTTTCAGCTCCGCGACGCGTTCGCCAGCGAGGGTTTTCATATCCTCTTTGGAGCCAAAGTGGATAGCGCCGGTCGGGCAGGTTTTCACGCATGCCGGTTCCTGGCCCACGGTGACACGGTCAACGCACAGCGTACATTTGTAGACGCGGTTGTCTTCCGGGTTCAGACGCGGCACATCGAACGGGCAGCCCGCGATGCAGTAACCGCAGCCGATGCACTGCTCAGACTGGAAGTCGACAATGCCGTTGGCATACTGAATGATAGCTCCTTCTGACGGGCATGCTTTCAGACAACCAGGATCGGCGCAGTGCATGCAGCCATCTTTACGGATCAGCCACTCCAGTTTGTCGTTCTGCTCCACTTCCGAGAAGCGCATAACCGTCCAGGATTTCGCGGTCAGATCCGCCGGGTTGTCATACACCCCGACGTTATGCCCCACTTCATCACGGATGTCGTTCCACTCGGAACAGGCCACCTGACAGGCTTTACAGCCAATACAGGTGGTGACGTCGATAAGTTTCGCCACTTCCTGCTGGTGATCCCGCGCCTGTGGCGCGGGCGTGAAGCCGTTAGTTGCGGAACGACGGATGATGTCTTGCGATTGATAAGCCATAAGTCGTCTCCGTTACACCTTTTCCACATTCACCAGGAACGCCTTGAACTCCGGCGTTTGGGTGTTCGCATCGCCGACGAACGGCGTTAACGTATTGGCGATAAAACCTTTCTTCGCCACACCTTCGTAACCCCAGTGAATAGGAATACCGATGGTATCGACATCTTTGCCGTTCACTTTCAGCGTGCGGATACGCTTGGTCACCACCGCTTTGGCTTTGATATAGCCACGGTTGGAGGAGACACGAACCGTATCACCCTGAACGATGCCCAGCTTGCCCGCCAGCTTCTCACCGATCTCCACAAACTGTTCTGGCTGCGCGATAGCGTTAAGCAGCGCGTGCTTGGTCCAGTAGTGGAAGTGCTCGGTCAGACGGTAAGTGGTGCCGACATAAGGGAATTTATCCGCTTTACCCATGGCTTCCATATCGTCTTTAAAGACGCGGGCTGCCGGGTTGGATACGACGTTCGGGTGCAGCGGGTTCGTGCCCAGCGGCGTTTCAAACGGCTCGTAGTGTTCCGGGAACGGCCCTTCCGCCATCTTATCAATAGCAAACAGGCGACCCATCCCTTCCGGCTGCATGATAAACGGCCCGACATCGCTGCCTGGCGCGGCAGCGCTGTAGTCCGGAATATCCACGCCGGCCCACTTCGCGCCGTCCCACTTCAGCAACTGACGCTTCGGATCCCACGGTTTACCCTGCGGATCGGCAGAAGCACGGTTGTAAAGAATGCGGCGGTTAAGCGGCCATGCCCACGCCCAGCCCAGCGTATTGCCAAGGCCTGACGGATCGGCGTTATCGCGACGTGCCATCTGGTTGCCATCCGGCGTCCAGCTACCGGCGAAGATCCAGCAACCGCTGGAGGTGGTGCCGTCATCGCGCAGTTGAGCAAACGAGCTAAGCTGCTGGCCTTTTTTGACGATTACCGCGCCCGTCGCCGGATCGATAATGTCTGCCAGTGCTTTACCGTTGCTCTCCATCGCCACTTCTTCCGATGCCGGTTCATGCGGGGTGGAGTAGTTCCAGGTCATATTCAGCACCGGTTCCGGGCACGCGCCACCCTCTTCGGCATACATCTTACGCAGGCGCGTAAAGATACCGGCGAGGATCTCGCCATCGGTCACAGCTTCACCCGGGCCGTCAGCGCCTTTCCAGTGCCATTGCAGCCAGCGGCCGGAGTTCACGATCGAGCCGTTCTCTTCGGCGAAGCAGGTTGAAGGCAGACGGAACACTTCGGTCTGGATTTTCGCCGGATCGACATCGTTTGACTCGCCGTGGTTTTGCCAGAAAGTCGAGGTTTCGGTGTTCAGCGGATCGATGGTCACCAGGAATTTCAGTTTCGACAGCGATGCCACAACCTTGTTCTTGTTCGGGAACGAGGCCACCGGGTTAAAGCCCTGGCACAGATAGCCGTTTACCTGGCCTTTGTACATCATGTCGAAGTACTGCAGAACGTCGTAACTTTTGTCCCACTTCGGCAACCAGTCAAAGCCCCAGCTATTTTCCGCCGTGGCTTTGTCGCCAAAGAAGGCTTTCATCATCGAAACGAAGAATTTCGGGTAGTTACCCCAGTAGTTTACCTGGCCTTCAAGCAGCGGTTTCGGCGTGTTGGCGGCAAGATAGGTCTGGAGATCGGCCTGTTTCTCACTCGGCAGCGTCATATAGCCCGGCAGGCTTTGTGACAGCAAACCAAGGTCCGTCAGTCCCTGAATGTTGGAGTGACCGCGCAGGGCGTTTACGCCGCCACCAGCCATCCCCATGTTCCCCAGCAGCAGCTGGATCATCGCCATGGTGCGAATGTTTTGCGCACCGACAGAGTGCTGCGTCCAGCCCAGCGCATAGAGGAACGAGGCCGTTTTATCATGCACACTGGTTTCGGCGATGTATTCGCACACCTTCAGGAAATCCGCTTTTGGCGTCCCGCAGATGTTTTCAACCACGTCCGGCGTATAGCGAGAAACGTGCTGTTTCAGCAGGTTCCATACGCAGCGCGGATGGGTGAGCGTGGTATCGCGTTTGGCGAAACCTTTCTCATCCAGTTCGTAGTTCCAGCTGGTTTTGTCGTATTTACGTTTATCCGCGTCATAGCCAGTAAACAGGCCATCTTCGAAACCATAATCTTCCCGCACGATCAGGCTGGCGTTGGTATAGGCTTCGGTATATTCGCGGTTATATTTTTCGTTGGTCATCAGGTACAGCAACACGCCTGACAGGAAGGCAATGTCAGTACCGGAACGAATCGGCGTATAGAAATCCGCAACAGAGGCGGTACGCGTAAAGCGCGGATCGATAACAATCAGCTTCGCGCCATTATGGATCTTGGCTTCCATCGCCCAGCGGAATCCCACCGGATGTGCTTCAGCCGCGTTCCCACCCATCACAATGATAAGGTTGGCGTTCTTCATGTCGACCCAGTGGTTGGTCATCGCACCGCGACCAAATGTTGGAGCAAGACTTGCTACCGTTGGTCCGTGTCAGACACGCGCCTGGTTGTCGACGGCTAACATGCCGAGTGCGCGGGTGAATTTTTGCGTTAAATAGCCAGTTTCATTGCTGGACGCGGATGCGCACAGCATCCCGGTGCTCAGCCAGCGGTTGACGGTGGTGCCTGCGGCATTTTGCGCGATAAAGTTGGCGTCGCGGTCGGCTTTAATCAGCTTCGCGATGCGGTCAAACGCATCATCCCACGTGATGCGCTGCCATTTATCAGAGCCTGGCGCACGGTATTCCGGGTATTTCAGGCGGCTTTCCGAGTGGATGAAATCCACCAGACCTGCGCCTTTCGGGCACAGCGCGCCACGGTTTACCGGATGATCCGGGTCACCCTCGATATGAAAGATTGACGCTTTGGCGTTCTTGGCACCGTCGCCGAGGCTGTACATCAACAGCCCACAGCCGACGGAACAATATGTGCAGGTATTACGGGTTTCACGGGTGCGCAGCAGCTTATACTGCCGTGTTTCCGCAAGTGCGATATTGGGGGCAAAGCCCAATGCCGCAGCCGTTGTTCCTGCCATACCGCCAGCGCAGATCTTAAAGAACTGCCTTCTGCTGACCTGCATGGTTTGCTCCTGGTTCGACATTACTCTTATCGTTTTTTCTTTGCGGTGGTTTTCGCAAAGGTTCAGAATTGCTGGTAATCCCTCATCCTGGGGGATTAGCAACGAAGATTACTACAATATAGGTAGGTCAATTCTGTCGTAAGTCCTCAGAATCGCTGCTATTCCCTCTTTTCCCCAAGGGATATACGCGAAGAATACCATATTGTTGGTACGCTTGTTTGATAACGGTTAAGACAAAGTGAACGATTTGCACCCTAAAAAGCACGAAAATGCAACATCCGTCACAGGGGCCCGCGAGGTTTCCCTGTGGAAACGCGCCGATTTACAGCAGACGCAGCCGGATATGCTGGCGGAAGAAGTTCCTGTCGCGCTGGTCTACAACGGCATCTCCCATGTAGTGATGATGGCCTCGCCAAAAGATCTCGAATGGTTCGCGATTGGCTTCTCCTTATCCGAAGGGATTATCGAAAACCCGGCGGAAATTTACGGCATGGATGTGGTGCCTTCATGTAACGGTCTCGAAGTGCAAATCGAACTCTCCAGCCGCCGTTTTATGGGGTTAAAAGAGCGGCGGCGCGCGCTGGCCGGGCGAACCGGCTGTGGCGTGTGCGGTGTGGAGCAGCTCAACGATATCGGCAAGCCGATAGCGCCGCTGCCGTTCACGCAGCGCTTTGATTTGGCGTTACTGGATAACGCACTGGCGCATTTAACCGATTTTCAGCCGGTCGGGCAGTTAACCGGTTGTACGCATGCGGCCGCGTGGATGTTGCCATCCGGCGAACTGACGGGCGGCCATGAAGATGTCGGGCGTCATGTAGCGCTGGATAAGCTGCTTGGTCATCGCGCGCGTGAAGGTGAAGCGTGGGAGCAAGGAGCGGTGCTGGTGTCCAGCCGCGCCAGCTATGAAATGGTGCAAAAATCGGCGATGTGCGGCGTAGAAATTCTGTTTGCGGTATCGGCGGCGACAACGCTGGCCGTGGAAGTGGCGGAACGCTGCAACCTGACGCTGGTCGGTTTTTGTAAGCCGGGCAGGGCGACGATCTATACCCATCCACAGCGGTTAATTGTTAATCAGTAATTTTGAATGATGAGAACAAATCCTTCCGCTTTTTGTTGTGAGTGAACAGGTCTAGTATTTATTTCATCGAGGCACGGTGCCTCACTACAACAAATTAACGTAAGGGTTTATATCATGAAAAGCATCAAAACTTTTGTCGCTGTTATCGCTCTGTCTGCTTCTTTCGGTTCTTTTGCTGCCCAGTCTGTAAGCGTAACTGACACCACTCTCAGCGGTGCAGAAGCACAAATAGCCGCTCAGGCTCAGCAGGCAGGCGCTTCTTCTTACCACATCACCGAAGCGTACAACGGCAACCAGGTTCATATGACTGCCGAACTGACCAAATAAATTGCAATATTGTCGAAAGAGCGCCTGCGGGCGCTTTTTTTTTAATGCATTCCCGCCAGGCGCAACAGCGCCGTCACCACGGCCGCCGAGATGATCACCACAATGAGCGGCATCTTTCGCCAGGCCAGGAAAAGGGCAAACACCACGCCCAGCACACGTGCCATTCCGGCAAAATGATCCCCTTCGTAGAGCATGGCCGCCAGCGCGACCGCGAATAACAACGTCGTTGCTGCGTCGGAAAGTAGTGCCTGTGAGTGCTCTGAGAGCGCCAGCCTGCTGCCGAGTTTTGCGCCGCCGAAGCGCATCAAATAAGTGCCAACGGAAAGAACCGCGATGCCGCCGATAATTAAGGAAACGCTGACCATTATTTCTTCCTCGTCAGTAAACCCAGTAAAGAGAGCAGCACCGGTAAGCCAACCGGGGCGAAGGGAACGGTTGCCAGTGATAACAGCGCACCGCTGGAAGCGCGGATCAGCGTGGTGCGTTTTTTCAGCGCCGGTAACACCAGCGCCAGCAGGATCGCCGGGAATACTGCGTCGAGCCCGATGGTTTCCGGTGCCGGTAACAGCGTACCGACCGCCGCGCCAACCAGTACACCCACAGGCCACAGCAGCGCGACGCCCAATCCGCACAACCAGTAAGCGGCTTTACGCTGTTCCGGCGTAGGCTGCGACAAACCGAACACCACGCTTTCGTCATTCATAATGTGGCAGCCGAGAAAACCCGCCGCCCGCTGACCGACCAGTTCACGCACCGTGACGCCAAAAGGTATGTGTCGGGCATTAACCAGTAAGCCAGCAATGGAGGCTGCCAGTGGATTACCACCGCTGGCAACAATGCCGATGAACATAAACTCGCTGGCACCCGCCAGTACCAGCGTGGAGAGCGCAAGCGGTACCCACAAGGGAAAGCCGTACGCCATGGCCAGCGATCCGTAGGAGACGCCGACGACGCCGACCGCCAGGCAAACAAGGAATATTGCTTTGATGGTATCGCTTTTTAGCGATGCGAAGTGTTGTGTAAACATCTCATTTTAGCCATATCGAACGTTTATCCATTATAATGAACACATCTGAATCGTTTTTCAATAAGAACGATTCGTTCGATTAAATGAACGTTTGGGGTCGTGTATGACACAACCAATTAGCATCATAGCCAAAAGTCTGGTGCGCGAGCGTCAGCGAACCGGCCTTTCGCTGGCAGAAATTGCCCGCCGCGCCGGGATCGCCAAATCCACGCTGTCTCAATTGGAAGCCGGGAATGGCAATCCCAGCCTGGAAACCTTGTGGGCGTTGTGCGTGGCGCTGGATATCCCCTTTGCCCGACTGCTGGAACCGCAAAGCCCGAAAACACAGGTGATTCGCCGCGGTGAAGGCACCAAAGTGATTGCTGAACAGGCTAATTATCAGGCGATTTTACTGGCTGCCTGCCCGCCAGGCGCGCGGCGCGATATCTACCTGCTGCTGACGCAGCCGGGCGCGGACCGTATTTCGCATCCTCATCCGCAGGGTTCTGTCGAGCATATTATCGTGACGCAGGGGCGCGCGCTGGTGGGGCTAACCGAAGCACCAGAGGAGTTAGGTGAAGGGGATTACATCTGCTACCCGGCGGATCAGGAGCATATTTTTAAAGCGCTGGAACCTGATACACAGGCTATTTTAGTGGCAGAGCAGAGTTAATTATATATTCTGATCCTAAAGGATTTCTTATATCGGGAAGGAGATGTACGCATTAATGCTAACAATCCTTCCTGTTCTTAATAATCTATTTCTGGCATGTTTTTGTAGGCGCGTGACAACGTCTTTTAATATAGATGTATTCCTAATATTTTATTCTATATTTTTGTTTTTATGCGGATGCGCATACACCTCTTACCACTTTAACTCTTTGTTGTAATGATGTTTTTGTTTTTAAATTGTTATTGATGTGAATAATATTCCTTGTTTTATTTTCTGAGTGGATGCTAATTCAATTATTGTTTTAATTTTGCTTTTTTATCTGCATTTACAGCATATGGTTGCAGGTGTATTTTTGTTTTCGGATTTAAGACGTTTACCGCCTGGTAAATCATCTTGATATGGAATGTCAATTTTGAATTAAGGTTTTTTATGAATCGTATGAAAGCTATTTGTGCGGCAACCGCTGTTTTTGCTTTTGGTGTAAGTACTGCTTCTTTTGCTGCAATGTCAAATAATACTGTGCGTTTTATGGGTGAAGTAAGTGAACAAACCTGTAATATTACTGTAAATGGCAGCAGCTCTGCTCCGGTTATTCTTCTGCCGACCGCTGCAAAAGCGCAATTGGCTAATGCAGGAGATACTACCGGTGAAACTCCATTCACTGTAATGCTGTCTGGTTGCGGAGCGCAAACCTCTAACGCAAGCGTTCTTTTTGTTGCTAATGATGTTGATGGTATGAATTTGAAAAATACTGCGACAACTTCTCCGGCATCAAATGTTGCGATCCAATTAATGGAAGGCACTACCGCACTGGATTTTGTGGGAAATAAAGCCCAGACCGCCTCCCAGTCTGTTGGTGGCGCGAATACCAGCGCAACCTACGACCTGACTGCGCGTTATTTTGCAACCGGTGTATCTACGGCGGGTACTGTAGAAGCGCAGGTGCAGTTTGCCGTAACTTACATGTAACACCCTCTAAGGCGCTGCTTCATGCAGCGCTTTTTATGGAGTTAAAATGAGCATGTCAAAACATAAATTATTCTCTGCTTTTTTCTCTGTCTTCCTGTTCTCTTCAGTTATTGGCAATGCTTCTGCCAGCGTGACGATGCTCGGAACTCGTATTATTTACGAAGCAGATATTAAAGAAAAATCTCTTGATTTCACTAATGCTGGCGACACCCCTTTTTTAGTGCAAGTGTGGACTGACAAAAATAATCCAAATTCAACAGCAGCAACGGCAGACGCACCTTTTATCGCAATGCCCTCTATTTTCCGCGTTAATCCGCACGCGCAGCATAGCCTGCGGCTGAAATTTACGGGAATAGCGCTGCCACAGGACAGAGAATCTCTTTTCTGGTTGAATTTCCTGCAATACCCCGCAAAAAGTGCCGCTGCACAGGGTAAAAACTCTTTAACCATGCTGGTAAAAAGCCGGATGAAAATATTTTACCGGCCTGCCGGTCTCGTTGGTGATGCAAATAAATCACTAGATGAGTTGAATGTCAGCCTGCATGATCAAAAGATTGATATTAAAAATACCAGCCCGTGGCATATATCCGTTGTTAGTGCTTTTATAGACAATGGAAAGAAAAATATAGCGGTTAAGTCGACGGGAATGATTGCGCCATATTCTTCTGCTCAATGGGTATTGCCGAAAGGCACAGGTGATAAATTAACAATTAATGCAATAAATGATTACGGCGGCGTATTTAGCAAGACCTATTCATTGGTTCGGTAAAACTTCTGCTTGATGATATAAATATATTGCTCAACTCTGGTGACTATAATGCATCTGCATTCAACCTGCTTTCGTATTTTTATGGGGCTGATTTCTGTTTTGTCTTTTTCAGCGTCGGCGGAAGATGAGGGGTTCTATTTTGATGCCTCATTATTAAGAGGCAGCGGGTTATCGGTTGAGGATCTGCATCGTTTAAATAAAGGCGAAATGATAACGCCAGGACGTCACTCGCTGGATATTTATCTTAACGGTAAGTTTATCACGCACAGTGAAATAGAGTATTCCCGCCGGGGAGAGAATATTAGCCCCTGCCTGCCATCTGAATTATTAACAACGTTAGGTCTGAAGGCCTTAACGCCAGAGATGAAATCATCCTGCTACTGGAATGATGATGAGGTGATGAAGGGCGTCATCATCAAAGATGATCTTGCACAATTGCGTATGGATTTTAGTGTGCCGCAGGCATTGTTGAAATCCGTTCCCCGCGGCAGCGTCAGCGAAGCAAGCCTGGATGCCGGGGAAAGCATGCTCTTTCTGAACTATATCGCCAACCAATATCATGTGACGTCGCGCCATGGCGGCGCAGAGAGCATGGATTCCAGCTGGCTGAATTTCAATGGTGGTTTTAACCTTGGGCTGTGGCGCTACCGCCAGCAGTCAAGCCTGAGCTACAGCAATGAAGAAGGCAGCCGCTGGAATACGAACCGTCGTTATCTTCAGCGCGCCATTTACCCGCTGCGCAGCGAATTAATGGTGGGTGAAGGCTTTACGAACGGACAATTTTTCTCCGGGATGAGTTTTCGCGGACTCCAGCTTTCATCGGATACGCGTATGCTGCCCCATTCGCGCCGGGGCTATGCACCCGTTGTGCGGGGTATTGCTAACACTAACGCTAACGTCACTATCTTGCAGGGGAAAGCCACGCTGTATGAAACGACAGTTGCGGCAGGCCCGTTCATTATTGACGATCTCTATCCGACAAATTTCGCCGGTGACCTGACCGTTGTCGTCAATGAGGCCGATGGCAGCGTTAATACCTTTACGGTGCCTTTTTCCGCGCTGTCTGAATCCATGCGACCAGGCTCCTCAGATTACGTTTTCACGCTGGCTCAGGCGCGGGATGTCGGCGATAAGGACGTGTTCAGCGAAGTGGTCTGGCGGCAAGGGTTAACGAATGCGTTTACTTTGAGCCTCGGCAACCAGCTGGCAACCGACTATATGAGCTATTCGCTGGGAGGCGTATACACTACCTCCGCAGGCGCATTTGGTTTGACCAGCCTGTTTTCCCGCGCCTCTCTGGCGGATGAAGGAACCCGAAGCGGCTGGACGTTACGGGCGAACTACAGCAAATTTATTCCGCAATCTGGAACGTCATTTACGCTCGCAGGCTATCGCTATTCAACGGCCGGATACTCTGAATTGTATGACGCGTTAGGGGCTCGTGAGGCCTATAAACATGGTGCCCAGTGGCAATCGCATAGCTGGAAACAGCGCAATCGCCTTGAGATCTCGGCGGGCCAGACATTAGGCGATTACGGCAACATTAACCTCTCCGCCTCAACGCAGGATTATCGCGATAACAAAAAGCGCGATAAGCAACTTCAGTTCAACTGGAATAAAACCTTCGATTATGGCATCGCGTTGAATCTTGGCGTGGCGCGTACTTATAACGTTGCGCCCGCCAGCGCCAGCAATACCTGGCAGGATAGCGGTAACGAACACACGATTGCATTGCGTGACCAGATACAAACCCTGTGGTCGCTTTCGGTCTCTGTACCGCTTGGAACTCAGCCGCTCTCACCTGTTCTTTCGACCAGCGCACACCGCAGCGATTCAGATGGCGGTTATCAATCCACGCTGAGCGGTATGTATGGCGACAAAAATCCACTGAACTACAGCCTGAATTACTCTACCGATGACAAAGGAGAGCAGTCGGTGTGGGGCGGTGGTTTGCAGCAAAATTTCTCTTTTGCCAATGCCGGACTCTCCTGGTCATCGTCAAAAAATTACTGGCAGGCCTCAGCTTCACTACAGGGGTCGGCGGTTGCGCATAAAGGAGGCATCACGCTTGGACACTGGGTAGGAGACAGTTTTGCCCTGATCGATGCGCCTGGCGCAAGCGGCGCTGAAGTGATCGGCGGCCAGGGCGCACGCATTGATGCATTTGGCTACGCCATTGCGCCAACGCTCGGCGCGTACCAGTTCAATAGCATTGGCCTCGATCCCCGCAATATGAACGATGACGCCGAGCTGCAAACCTCGCAGCAGCGCATTGCGCCCTATGCTGGCGCGACGGTTCGGGTGCGTTTTAACACCCTGAATGGCCAGGCGATGTTGATCACGGCACAACGTCAGGCGAATGAGCCGATCCCGATGGGCACCTTAGTGTATGACGGCTATGACAACTATATCGGCATGGTGGGGCAGGCTAACCAGATCTACCTGCGTTCCAGCGAGAAAAAAGGGGAGCTGCGGCTGCGCTGGGGTGAAGGCGCTAAGGAAAGCTGCCAGCTTACGTGGCATGCCACATCGCCCCGAAAACCGCTGCTTTTGATGGATCTGCCTTGTCGTTAATTGACGGAGCTGTTTATGAATTTACTGCGCGCTATTTTACTTAACGTCCTTTTAATCGCGAGCCTCTCCGCAGGCGCAGTGTGTAATAAAGGGCCGGATTTCGTCCGCACCGAGGAAGATGCCTTTGGCCTTGGCTTATCGCTGGGAACGGTTAACGTCTCCAGCCTGGCGATCCATCCCATCGGTTCGCCGCTTGGCTCAAGCATTGTGTCATTCGCGAGTAACCCGCGTTACAAAGGCCCGGACAGTGTTCTGTGGGTCTGCGATATTGCGGATAAAAATAATATCTTCGAAATCATTGCCACCAATGGCGATGACCGTAACGGGGGATTTTTTGATTTGGGCGCTGCCGATGGTTATCCCAACTACTACGGCACGCTGTTTAGCCATGTGGCGATACGTCTGACGCACATGAATTCGGGTACGGTATTTACCCGTAATTATCAGCGTATCCCGATGAAAAATTACGCGGTTTCACCGGATGGCAAGCAAATTTATATTCGCGTCAAAGATTTTAGCCCCATCCGCGCCGATCTGATTCGTGTGAGTTCCACCACGTCCAGAGGGCAGGCTCCTACAGACTATTGTGGCCGTTCAACGCAGCTCAGTTCGGGTCTCTATAGTTGTAACCAGCCTAATGGTTACGTCTCTTTTTGCTCGCCCGGCAGCCCGGATGCTTACTGTGATAGCGGGGATGCTTCCCTGGATTACACTGGCTGGTATCTGGATAACTGGATGGCGCTAACCATGGGCTCGGCTACCACGCCTGGTTCAATACTGGTATCGACGCCAACCTGTGTGGCAAAAAGCACCACGCCTGTCGTGCTGTTTCCAACGATTTCCGTCGCGGATTTGAACAATGGGCAAAAGGCGCAGGCGAATTTCAACGTCAATATTCTCTGCGAGGGGGCGGCGCAAAGCGGGACGTCTCAGGGTATGACGGCGCTGGCATTTCAAACCTCATATTACAGTTACACGATGGCCGAGCTGCTGAATCTGGTGAATCCATTGGGCGGTGTAAGTCATTTGTTGTCCGATCGCTATGGCTACCCAGGCATTGCCACGGGTGTCGGTATCCAGATAGCGAACGCCAGCGATGGCGTACCACGCAATCTGCTCGGCTGGTACTGGTGTTCGCTAAGCGACTGCCGCTTCGGTAATAGCAGCGGCTGGTACTCTGTGCGGGATGGAGCGACACAAATCTCCAATGGCGGCGCATCGGGACTGAGTGAATATATTGTCCATTTCAATGCGTTCCTGACACGTCTTCCGGGCCAGACGGTCACTCCGGGCAAAGTGGATGCCAGTGCTTATGTTGTGGTGAAAGTCCAATGAGAAAGCATGTTAAAACGATGGTGTTAGCGGCGCTGTGGGCAGCCGCATTTTGCTCTCATGCCGGACTCATCGCATCCTCAACGCGGGTGATTTTTAAAGAGGGGCAGACGCAACAGAGTCTGATGCTGGTGAACACCAATAGCTGGCCAGTAATGGCGCAAAGCTGGGTGGATAACGGCAACACGAGCGTGGCGATGCCCGATCGCATTAAAACGCCATTTGTTGCAGTTCCGGCGCTGTTCAAATTAGAACCGCAGGCGATGCAGGGGCTACGGCTGATCTATAACCAGCAGGCATTGCCCGAGGATCGCGAATCCGTTTTCTGGCTGAATCTGTATGAGATCCCGCCCAAATCCTCCACGATTTCGCCGCAGGCGCAGAGCGTGGTACTGACCATGAATACGCAGATGAAAATCTTCTGGCGGCCGAAAAAAATTGGCGATCCCGATAACATTGCGGAAAAAATCAGCTTTCATCGGGAAAAAAGCGGCAAAGATATTGAGATCGTGTGCCATAACACTTCGCCGTGGCATGTCTCATTTGCCGGTATTTCGCTACTCGCTGGTGACAAAACTTATGCCGCCGGGCAGCAGCCGGACATGATGGTTTCGCCCTTCAGCGAAAAGCGTTATTTCGTTGAAGCGGCAAACCTGGCGAGAAATTTACCGCTGCGCGTAAAAGCTGAACTGATAGACGATCTCGGCCACGTGACGGCCAGGGAGTTCCCGCTTCAGTGATCCCCTCTCCGTGACAGAGAGGGGGAACAGGGCTCAGGCCAGGTAAAACACTTCTTTCAGCTCCGCGCTGACCGGGCTGTTATCCGGGTTGGCGGGCATTACGTCGCGCATATATTTCCACCAGCGCTGGCAAACTTCGGTGCTGGCGACCGCATTCCAGCGCTCTTCAGACTCAATTTCCACGGTGGCGAACAGCAGATGGCGCGCTTTATCGAGATAAATCG
This sequence comes from Kosakonia sp. MH5, assembly GCF_009935945.1. NCBI lineage: Bacteria > Pseudomonadati > Pseudomonadota > Gammaproteobacteria > Enterobacterales > Enterobacteriaceae > Kosakonia > Kosakonia sp. MH5. Next base: position 37,441 of record NZ_QODH01000013.1, read on the forward strand.
CGTAATGGTGCGCGCCACCCTCTTTCAGCGCCGCTTCCAGCTCCGGCCAGATGGGATTATGGCGACGTTCATACTCTTCATGGGCCTCAGGATTGACCTGCATCACAAAGGCTTTACGGATCATAACGCCTCCAGATACAGCTCGCGGACTTCATCGCGGCTGGCGGTACGCGGGTTGCACGGGGCGCAGGGATCGGCCAGCGCTTTATCCAGCCAGCCTTCGATATCCGCTTTGGTCACGCCCAGTTTGCTAAAACCGGAAGGAATGCCCACGCGTACGCTGAGGCGGCGAATAGCGTTGATCGCCTCCATACTGGCGGCTTCATCGCTCATCCCTTTGGTATCAACGCCCATCGCCTGCGCAACGCGGGCAAAACGGGAAACGGCATTCGGGCGGTTAAAGTTTTCGATGATCGGCAGCAGAATAGCGTTGCACACGCCGTGCGGCAGGTTGTGGGTCGCCCCCGGTTGATGCGCCAGCGCATGCACCAGGCCAAGACCGGCGCTGTTAAAGGCCATCCCGGCAAGATACTGGCCGTAAGCCATCTGCTCACGCGCTTCGAGGTTATGCCCGTCGTCCACCGCTTTCGGCAGCCACAGGTTGATCAGGCGAATCGCTTCCAGCGCGTTGGCGTCGGTTAATGGATGCGCGCCGACAGAAACATAGGCTTCTACCGCGTGCGTCAGCGCATCCATCCCGGTGGCGGCGGTTACCGATGCGGGGATTTCCAGCATTACGCTGGCGTCGTCCACGGCGATGTCGGGGATAATATTGGGGTCGATAATCACCTCTTTGACTTGTCGCGCCGAGTCGATGATCACGGCGTTACTGGTCATTTCCGCTGCGGTACCGGCCGTGGTATTGATCGCGACCAGCGGCACGCCGGGGTTTTTCACTTTGCCAACGCCAGAATACGCAGTGGACGGCCCCGGGTTGGCGGTAAGGATTTTCACCGCTTTGGCGGTGTCGATCGGGCTGCCGCCGCCGAAAGCGATGATGTAATCACAGGCGGTGTGCTGGTATGCGGCATACCCTTTTTGCACCAGTTCTTCCGTCGGGTTCGGGAACACGTCATCAAACAGGTGATACGCCATGTTGTGCGCTTTCAGCGCAGTAAACAGACTGTCCAGCAGGCCCAGTTTTACCAGTTGTCCATCGGTGACAATCAGCGCTTTACCCCACTGTTTGTTCGCCACCAGATTGACCATATCGCCGATAGCGCCTGCGCCATGCAGGCTGATTTTTGGTAGGGCTAACATAAAGCTCATCGTGACTCTCCTTAATTTGCTGTGATTTTTCCGGCGGCAATACTCCATGTCGCCGGGGGAATTCTTGTTGCCTTACCGGGCCTGCATTTATCTGCGGCGCGGTTTTGTCAGCCGCCATCCGGCAATTACATACGCCTGCGCTGCATCACGCGGCGAGTAATGATCGGCAGCGAAATCACCACAATCAGCATCGCGCCGACGATAATCGACATCACAATGCCCGGTACATTGAGCAGGCTCAGGCCGAAGGTCACCAGCCCCATCAGGAAGGCGGCGATGATGACGCCGACCATACTGCCGGAGCCGCCGAGGATATTGACGCCCCCCAGCACGGCCATCGTCACCACGGAAAGCTCCCAGCCGAGCGCCAGCGTCGGACGTGTGCTGCCAAGGCGTGATGTCAGCAGTACCGACGCCAGCCCCGCCATCAGCCCCACCAGCGCGAAGAGGATCAGGTTGTGACGCTTCACATTGATGCCGGAATACCACGCGCCGGTCGGGTTGTTGCCTATCGCGTAGGTGCGGCGGCCAAAGTTGGTTTTGTGCAACAGGAACGCAAACGCGGCGGCCAGCACCATAAACAGGGCAAACTCAAACGACAGCGCGCCCCAGACGTAGCCCTGGCCAAACCATGCGAAGCTCTCTGGCCAGCGGTTCAGCGCCTGATCGCCAAGCAGAATGTAAGTGATGCCGCGAAAGAGGCTCATGGTGCCGATGGTGATCACTATCGATGACAGATTGAAACGGGTGACGAGAATGCCGTTGAACAATCCGCACAGCAGCCCGACGCCAAGGCCCACCGCGACCAGCAGCGGCGTATCCATTCCTGTCTGCGCGCAAAACCCCATTACCGTGGAGCTAAGCGCCATGTTGGCGGCGACGGATAAATCGATCTCGCGGGCGATGATCAGCATTGCCATTGGCAGGACGATGATCGCTTTTTCGGTAAAGTTGAACGTCGCGTCAGAGAGGTTCCAGATATTGAGGAAGTAGGGTGACGCGATGGCATTCGCCACAAATACCGCCAGGGTCACGGCCAGCAAAAAACCTTCCCAGCACAGCAGGCGCTGGAGGAAAGGTGAGGTGGCTGGTGCGTTTTTCACGGCATCGGAGGTCAATATTTTGCTCATGATTTCACCGCCTGTTTTTGTCGTGCCAGCGCCGCATCACGCAGGATCAAGCGGCCTTTGCGCTTGTTGGCGCGTTCATTCAGCAGAACCGCAATGACAATCACCGTGCCGGAGATAGCCATCTGCCAGAAGGGAGAAATACCGATGACCGGCAGCGCGTTATTGATCACCCCGAGGAATAATGCGCCGAACAGACAGCCGAGCACGCGCCCGGTGCCGCCCATGGTGCTGATGCCGCCAATCACACAGGCTGCCACCACCTGCAGCTCAAAACCGTTAGCCACATCGACATACGCCACGGCAAAGCGCGAGATCCACAAATAGCCGCAAAAGCCCGCCAGCGCGCCGGAGAGGCAGAAACTGACAAACTGCATCTTGCCAGCGTTGATTCCGGTGTAATACGCTGCCGTCGCGTTGCCGCCTGCGGTATAGAGCGCCCGCCCGGTACGGCTGTAACGCAGGAAATATCCCACCAGCAGTAGCGCGGCGACAGCGCACCAGCTCAGCACCGGTAAACCCAGCACCGACGCGCGCGGCAGGCCGAGAAAATCCGCACCCATCTGATTGGAATTCACCCAGCCGCCGCCGGAAAGTAAGAAGATAATGCCGCGGTAGATGCTCATGGTGCCGAGCGTTACCACAATGGCCGGAATTCCCAGTTTCCATACCAGCAGGCCGTTGATCATGCCCATCAGCAGACCAAGCAGCGTGGCCAGCAGCAACAACGACCAGACCGGAACGTCCGGGTGATGGAAGTTGATCAGTGCGACAATCATGCCGGTCAGCGCGAGGTTTGCCGCCATCGACAGATCGATGCCTTTGGTCAGCAGCACCATCATCTGCCCGAGCGCAAGAATGATCAGAATGGCGGTATCGTTGAACATCTCTACCAGATTGCCGGGGCTGATAAACGAAGGAACACGGCTGCCGATACTCAGTACAAGCAGTACAATCACGCCGCCGAGCAGCGCTTCGCGGTGTTTAAGCAGTTGTTGCCACATTATGCTGCCTCCTTCCCGGCGCCGCTGGCCGCGCTGACAATGGTTTCCGCCGTGGCGTCGCCTGCGTTGTACTGCGCCACCATCAGTCCTTCATGCATCACAATCACCCGATCGGCCATGCCCATCACTTCCGGCAACTCGGAGGAGACCATAATCACTGCCAGCCCGTGCGCCACCAGTTCCGACATAAACTGGTGCACCGCCGCTTTTGAGCCGATATCGATCCCTTTGGTCGGTTCGTCGAGGATGATCACCTCCGGATGCGTGGCGAGCCATTTACCGATCACCACTTTTTGCTGATTGCCGCCGGAGAGCGTTTCTACCGCTTGTCTCCAGCTAAAGGCTTTTACCTGCAAACGTCGCGCGTACTCATCGGCCAGCGCCCACTCTTTCGCCTCATTCAGCACGCCGTTGCAGTTCAGCTTGCTAAGCTGCGGCAGGCTGATGTTCTGCGCAATCGACAGCTCGATAATCGCCCCCTGCTTTTGCCGCTCTTCCGGCACGCAGACAATACCGGCCTGAATGGCATCCGCTGGCTGGCGGAACTGCACGGATTTGCCGTTGAGGATGATCTCGCCGGACGAGGGGCGTGAAACGCCGGAAAGCGCCTGCATCAGTTCGGTGCGCCCGGCGCCAACCAGGCCGTAAAAGCCGAGGATCTCGCCTTTACGCAGGGAAAAGTTGATATGGGCAAACTCGGTGGGATGACACAGATCGCGCACTTCCAGTACCGTTTCACCCGGTTCGCAGGCCACTTTCGGCCAGCTCTGGCTCAGCGTGCGGCCAACCATCATCGCCACCATTCGCTCTTCGGTGATCGCCTTTATCGCGCCGGAATCAACATAAACGCCGTCGCGCAAAATAGTGTAGTGATCGGCCAGTTCAAAGATTTCATCGAACTTGTGCGAGATAAACAGGATCGCTTTGCCTTCCTGTTTCAGACGCTCGACGATTTGGTAAAACTCCAGGATCTCATGCTGCGAAAGCGCGGCCGTGGGCTCATCCAGAATCACTACCTGCGCGTCAAAAGAGAGTGCGCGGGCAATCGCCACCATATGGCGCTGGGCGATGCTCAGGGTTTTCAGTGTGGCGCGCGGATCGATTTGCACTTCCAGTCGGGCAAGAATATCCCGCGCCTGCTGGTGCATGGCGGGCCAGTCGAGTTTTTTCAGCAGTCCTTTATAAAGATACTGGCCGACAAAAATGTTCTCGGTCACCGACAGCTCATCAAACAGAACCGTCTCCTGATGGATAGCGGTGATCCCCACTTTATGGGCGGATTCCGGCGTCGGCAGCGCAATAGGGATCGCTTTATAGAGGATTTTACCTTCGTCCGGTTGATAAATGCCGGTCATCACTTTGACCAGCGTCGATTTCCCTGCGCCGTTTTCACCGATCAACGCGGTGACTTTGCCGGGCCAGAGATCAAGCTGCACATTCTCAAGAGCACGCACACCGGGGAAAACCTTGGTGATGCCCTTAAGCGACAGCAGAGGGGGGGATGCCGTCATGATCGTTCTCCAGTTTTTGCCCTCTCCCGCCGGGAAAGGGCAGGTAAGGGATCAGAAAATCTTCGAGAACTTATCAATGTTGCTGGCATCGTAGACAAACGGCTCAGCCATCGCGCCGCTGCCGTCAGCATCGAGCTTCACTTTGCCCAGTTTGCCCATGCTGGCTTCCTCTTTGGTCGCCGTGCCTTTCACTAAATCATCCGCCAGATATGTGGCGGCATAACCGAGATCGATCGGGTTCCAGATGGCGAAACTTTTGCTGGCGCCGGATTTAATCGCACCTGCCATTTCAGACGGCAGGCCCAGACCGGTGACATACACTTTGCCGATCTTGCCCTGGTCTTTTACCGCCTGCGCCGCGGCGACAATGCCGACTGACGACGGCGATACGATCACTTTCAGATCGGGGTATGACTTCAGCAAACCGACCGCTTCGCGGTAACTTTTATCCGATAAGTCATCGCCATAGGCGACGGTCACCAGATTGACGGACGGGTATTTCGGCAGCACTTTTTTCATCTCCGCAATCCAGATGTTCTGGTTGGTGGAGGTCGGTGTGGCGCTGAGGATGGCAACGTCGCCTTTATCCACATTCAGCGCTTTCAGCGCATCGGCGGCGAGTTTGACGTTGGTTTCGCCGATCAGCGCATTATTGGAAGGATTCAGGTGGATCTGGCGGCCCGCTTTCGCCACGCCGGAATCCCATGAAACCACTTTGATGCCGCGCTGCATCGCTTTTTTCAGCACTGGCACCACGGCGTCCGGATCATTGGCTGAAATGGCGATCGCATCCACCCCCTGGGCGATCAAGCCATTCAGCACTTCGATCTGCGCTTCGGCCGTGGTTGTGGTCGGGCCGGTATAGATCACTTTGACATCGCCTAACTCTTTGGCCGCCTCCTGCGCGCCGGTGTTTGCTGCTTCAAAAAAGCCATTGCCTAAAGATTTCGCCACGAGGGCGATTTTTACTTCAGCGACAGCGGAACCGGACAACGCCATGAGGGCCACGGTGAGGATCAAGCTAGCTTTTGTTTTCATTGCTTTTACTCCACGAGTTAGATTCCCGTCGTCTTTCGCGTTGCAGCGCACCGCGAAATCTTCAGGGAAGAGTTGTTTTGCAGGTGACAGAGTTCGCCCCGTCTTTGTGCGGGGCGCGATGTTGTTATTTGTACAAATCCAGTGCCGATTGCAGCGGAGTAACGCCAAAGCGTTTGCCCAGCGCAATCAGTTCTTGCTGACTAATGGTTTGCTTCATTCCGCCCATGGAATAGATTTTCACCAGCACCTCCGCCGACTTCTCGGCGGTGTCAATCAGGCCAAAGGTTTCGTCGAGCGTCGGGCCGCTGCCGAAAACGCCGTGGAATGGCCACAGCACCAGCGAATGTTTCTGCATTTCTTCGGCGGTCGCCTGGCCGATTTCATCGGTGCCGGGCACCATCCACGGCAGAATACCGACGCCATCCGGGAACACCACCAGGCATTCGGTGCTGCCTTCCCACAGTTTGCGGGTCATCAGATCGGACGTGTTTTCCAGCACATAAGTGAGCGCTATCAGGTTGGTGGCGTGGCAGTGCATGATCACGCGATCTTTTCCGCCGGTGAGCTGGATGCGCTGGCAGTGAGACAGGAAGTGAGCGGGCAGTTCCGAGGTCGGTACCGCTTCAGACGTCAATCCCCACAGAATGTGGTAGCCCGCGCCATCGCTGTCCACTTTCACCACGCCTAAGTTCGCGGCCGGATCGAGCTGCACGTTGCGGAAGAATTTGCCGGAGCCGGTGACGATAAACGGCGTGTTCGCCAGCAGCGGCATCGGCTGGCTGAGCGCGATATAGCGCGGTTTCTGGTGAAAATCGGCTTCATACGGCGCGATATCCGCATCATCCAGGCGCAGCGTCAGGTTGCCGCCGTTACGTTCGTCCCAGCCCTTCAGCCAGGCATCGGAGGTGGCTCTGATCATTCCCTGGACGAACCAGGAATTAATAATGGTCTGCATAGTCTTTCTGTCCTGTTTAGTGCCCGACATCTCTCGGGTCTCACGTAGGCCGGATAAGCTGCGATGGCCTCGCCATCCGGCATTTTTTCTTAATAACGTTGCTTGCCGGATGGCGCTGCGCTTATCCGGCCCGCACCCTGGCTTCCGGTTAACGACGTGTACTCAAAATCTCTTTTTCATATGCCCGCACGCTGTCCAGCCACTGGCTGCTGACTGGCGTGTCATGGCGCTGGCAATACATCTCCCATACGGCCTGCCATGGCAGGGATTTCTGCTCTTCCAGCAGCGCCAGGCGGGCGGTGTAATCGCCGTCGGCTTCCAGTTTGCGCAGCGTTTCAACTGGCTCCAGCAGCGCGCGCAGCAGGGCTTTTTTCATGTTGCGGGTGCCGATGACCCACGCGGCGATGCGGTTGATCGAGGCGTCGAAGAAGTCGAGACCGATGTGCACGCGGTCAAACAACTGGTGGCGCACGATCTCGCTGGCGATGGCCTGGGTTTCGTCATCCAATAGCACTACGTGATCGCTGTCCCAGCGCACCGGACGGCTGACGTGCAGCAGCAGGCGCGGTACATAAAGCATGGCGGCGGAGATTTTGTCGGAGATCACCTCTGTCGGGTGGAAGTGACCTGCATCGAGGCACAGCGCGGTCTGGCGGCTGGTGGCATAACCCATGTAAAACTCGTTGGAGCCAACGGTGTAGCTCTCTGCGCCAATACCGAACAGCTTGCTTTCGACGGCGTCGATATGGTGCGCCGGGTTGAGTTTTTCGCTGAGCGCTTCGTCCAGCGCATTCAGCAGACGCTGGCGCGGCGCCAGGCGGTCAACGGTGACATCTTTCATGCCGTCCGGGATCCAGATATTCATTACCGACGGTGTGCCGAGTTGCTCGCCGAACCAGGCCGACACGCGGCGGCTGGCTTTGACGTGGTCAATCCAGAACTGGCGGATCTCATCGTTAGCGTGGGAGAGGGTAAAACCGTCGGCACTCAGCGGGTGCGAGAAGCAGGAAGGGTTAAAATCCAGCCCCAGTTTGTTCGTTTTCGCCCACTGTACCCAATTCGTGAAGTGTTCCGGTTTGATCTCATCGCGACCAACCGGGCCGTCGGCTTCGAGGTAAATGGCGTGCAGGTTAAGGCGTTTCGGGCCGGGGATCAGGCTCAGCGCCTGCTCCAGATCGGTGCGCAGTTCGCTGGCATTGCGCGCTTTGCCCGGATAGTTGCCGGTGGCCTGAATGCCGCCCGTCAGGCTGCCTTGCGGGTTTTCGAAACCGGCGACGTCATCGCCCTGCCAGCAGTGCATGGAAACCGGCAGGCGATCGAGCTGGCGCAGCGCCTCCTCGACATCAATCCCCACAGCGGCGAAGCGCTGTTTGGCAATTTCCCAGGCGTGTTCAAGTTGAGTGGTCATGCGCAAAGCTCCTTTGTCTGTCGTTTTTGCTGAAAGCGCGCGACGTAACGGGCGATTTCATGGTCAGGATTAGGGGTAAAAGTGATCAGGTTATGGTTGCTCGCCACCACCTGCCGGAAATCATCGACGTTGCTCAGTTCATCCAGCGTCATCAGCTGAATGCCGATGTTGCCGAGCGTGGAGGCTTCCACCGGACCGGCCACCACCGGCAGCCCGCAGGCGTCGGCGCAGAGCTGATTCAGTAACTGGTTCTGGCAACCTCCTCCGACGATATGCAGGCGGCTGAAGGGCTTACCGCGCAGAAAGGCCAGCTCGGCAAGGATGTCGGCATACAGCAGGGCGAGGCTGTCGAAGATGCAGCGCGCCAGTTCGGCAGCGTTTTGCGGCACAGGCTGGCCCGCTTCCCGGCAGGCGGCCTGAAGTTCGGCGCTCATGTTCTGCGGGTTGATAAAACGATCGTCGTTTGGGTTGATAACAAAGCGGCAGGGCGCAAGCTGTTCGGTGGCGGCAATCAGCGCGGGCAGATCGCTTACCTGTTGCTCTCTCAGTACCCGTTGCAGCAACCACAGCCCCATAATGTTTTTCAGCACGCGGTAGCGGCCTTCCGCGCCGCCTTCGTTGGTGATATTCGCCGCCAGCGCGTCATCGCTGGTGTAAGGGGTTTTGCTCTCAAAACCCATTAACGACCAGGTACCGGAGGACAAATAGGCTGCGTCTTTATCCGCCAGCGGCGAGGCGATCACCGCGCTGGCGGTATCGTGGCTGGCGACGGCGACCACCGGAATCGCATTGCCCTGCGGGCAGATCCAGTGACCAATCACATTGCCGGGATGTGTGGCCGTGCCAAACCAACTGGCCGGAACGCCCGCCCACGCCAGCAGCGTATCGTCCCAGTTATCGGTGTTGATATTGACCAGTTGCGTGGTGGTGGCATTGGTGTATTCCCAGTTCAATTGGCCGGTCAGACGGTAGCTAAAGTAATCGGGGATCAGCAGCGCATGCGCGACCTGGTCAATCAGCTCCGGCTGTTGTTCCGTCAGCGCGCGTAACTGATACAGCGTGTTGAAGGGTAAAAACTGGATGCCGCTGCGGCGATAAATATCGGCTTTGCCGGGATTCTGCATCGCACGCTGCATCACGCCATCGGTGCGATCGTCGCGGTAAGCAATCGGCAGACCGACGCGCTGGCCGTCGCGGTTAATCAGAATGTAATCGACGCCCCAGGTATCGATGCCGATGCTGTCGGGCTGAATGCCTTCTTCGCAAACCTTCAGTAGGCCGAGGCGAATTTCGCTTTCCAGGCTGTCGATATCCCAGCAATCAAAGCCGTCCACTTTTTGCAGACAGTTACTAAAACGGTGGATTTCGCGAAGCGAAAGGATGCGCTGCTGGCTGTCATAACGCGCCAGCATGACGCGTCCGCTTGAGGCGCCTAAATCAACTGCGACACAGTGGCGAAAAGTCATGATTGGGTCCTTCTTAGAGTCATTGCAGACAGTCTAAAAAAGAGGGGTAAGGCGTACCTTCTTGCTACTGACAGCCGCCAATTGCCGCTGGCAAGAAAGCAAAGGTGAACGTGAGAAAGTTCACAGTTTCCAGTAATGACGGGGATTTAAGCCATTGTGACCGTTGCCACATTTCCCGATCTTTCCGGTCGTTTCTTGAAAAAACGGCAGGCTATGCGCGAAAAGCTGTCGAAAATTTAAGGTGAGGTTGATAACCCTTAATTACTATTTTGAGAAAGTTTCTCATTATTGGGGCAATCATGACCGTACTTCATAGCGTGGATTTTTTCCCGGCAGGTCAATCACCTGTTGCCATTGAACCCCGGCTTCCGCAGGCGGCTTTCCCTGAGCATCATCATGATTTTCATGAAATTGTGATCGTTGAACACGGCACCGGGATCCACGTTTTTAATGGTCAGCCTTTCACTATCAGCGGCGGCACCGTCTGTTTTGTCCGCGACCATGATCGGCACTTATATGAGCATACCGATAACCTGTGCCTGACCAATGTGCTGTACCGTTCGCCGGAGGCTTTCCAGTTCCTTGCCGGTTTGAACCAGTTACTGCCGCAGGAGCAGGATGGTCACTATCCATCGCACTGGCGGGTGAGCCAGCAGACGCTGGCGCAGGTACGGGAGATCATCGGGCAGATGGAAAAACTGGATCCCGAAATGGATACCCACGGTATTGCGAACCGCGAGATCCTGTTTATGCAACTGCTGGTGATGCTGCGTAAAGGGAGCCAGCAGGAGGGCGCTGTCAGCAGCGATGCCCGCCTCAATCAACTGATGTTGTGGCTGGAAGATCACTTTGCCGAGGATGTCTGTTGGGAAACGCTGGCCGGCCAGTTCACACTCTCTTTGCGCACGCTGCATCGCCAGTTGAAGCATTCAACGGGCCTGACGCCGCAGCGCTATCTCAACCGGTTAAGGCTGACCAAAGCGCGGCACATGTTGCGCCACAGCGACGAGAGCGTCACCGATATCGCTTTCCGTTGCGGGTTTGGCGACAGCAATCACTTCTCAACCCTGTTTCGCCGGGAATTCAACTGGTCGCCCCGCGATATCCGCCAGGGGCGCGATACGCAGCTTCAGTAACGCGAAGGCTGTCACCGATTTGTCGCCGAAGATCCGCTAATAATTTCAGGTTGTTCAAGGCAGAGGTGAGTGTGTGGCAGGCCAACTGATTCTTCGCAAAGCGGATTTCTTTCCCCGTGCCGGGCAAGCGGTAGCGGTGGCCGATCGCTATCCGCAAAATGTCTTTGCTGAACACACCCATGAATTTTGCGAACTGGTGATGGTGTGGCGTGGCAACGGTCTGCATGTGCTGAATGACCGTCCTTACCGCATTACGCGCGGCGACCTGTTTTATATCCGCGCCGAAGATTGCCACTCTTACGCTTCAGTTAACGATCTGGTGTTGCAAAATATCATCTACTGCCCGGATCGATTGACGCTTAACCTCGACTGGGCGGCGCATATTCCCGGACTTAACGGCACGACAAGAACGCCGCACTGGCGGATTGGCAGCACCGGTATGGCGCAGGCACGACAGGTGATTGCGCAACTGGAGCATGAGAGCGCCAAAGCCGATCCGCTGGCCAATATCATGGCAGAAACGCTGTTTGCCCAACTGGTGATGACGCTCAAACGCCACCGTTTTGCTGCCGATAACCTGGCGGCGACGCACAGTGAGACGCTGCTCGATAAGCTGATTACCGCGCTCTCCGGCAGCCTGAATCGCAGCTTTGCGCTGGAGCAGTTTTGCGAGCAGGAACAGTGCAGCGAGCGCGCGCTGCGCCAGCAATTCCGCACCCAGACCGGGATGACCATCAACCACTATCTGCGCCAGTTGCGCATCTGCCATGCGCAGTATTTGCTTCAGCATTCCGAGCAGATGATCGGCGAAATCGCCATGCAGTGCGGGTTTGAGGACAGTAACTATTTTTCGGTGGTGTTTAGCCGGGAAGTGGGGATGACGCCAGGTCAGTGGCGTCATCGTAGCCGGGTTGCTGCCTGATTAGTTCGCCATACCGAGGCCGACGATATTGGCGGCAACAATGATCACCACGCAACCAAGGCTCAGCACGCTCACCGGCTGGCGACCCGCGTTCTTCCACTCTTTCAGGATCAGCCCGACAATGCCGCCGCACAGCACGTAGAAGCTCATGTGTAGCATCCAACTGATGTAGTCGTACTGCGCCGGAATGCGGGCATGGCCCCAGGCGTAGAAGAAGAATTGCAGATACCACATCAGACCGCCCAGCGCCGAGAGCAGAATGTTGCTGATGATCTGCGGTTTTGCCAGCGAGAAATCGGCTTTTACCGACAAGTTTTTCAGTTTTACCAGCCGAATAAAGCAGAAGCCAAGGTTAATCAGCGCGCCGCCGCCCATAATCACCACATAACTTGGCAAGGCGGTGTAAAGCGGATCGATGCCCAGCGCCGCAGCGGCTTCGTGCATCGGTTTGGCGGCGTTCATGGCAAAGGACATGCCGGCGGAGAATACGCCGCACATCACCGCCAGCGTCAGCCCCTTTTTCAGGTTGAACTCTTCGGCTTTAATGCCCATTTTGCGCTCTTTCAGCTGGCCTGCGCGGGTCACAATTCCGACGCCTATAAGTGCAACCAGCACGCCAAGCAGCGTCATTCGACCGCCATCGGTGTTGATCAGCACGTCAAAATTACCGTTGATAATTGGTGTCATAAGCGTACCAACAATCAGCGTAATGCCGATAGCGATGCCAATGCCCATCGACATGCCGAGGTAGCGCATGGTGAGGCCGTAGTTGATGTTACCGATGCCCCACATTGCGCCGAAGAGAAAGACCGGTAGCAGGGTGGAAGCGCTGAACGAGCTGTAATAGGCCCAAAAATCAGGCAGTAACAGCGCGCTGATGGTCCAGGGGAGAATCAACCAGGAGACGATGCCGCCGATTGACCACATGGTCTCCCAGGACCAATTTTTAACCTTCTTGAACGGGGCATAGAAACAGGCTGCACTGGCCGCACCTATCAAATGCCAAAGAATACCCATCGTAATCGCGTTACTCATTTTCTCATCCTCTTTGTTTTTATCGTCGGAATACGAGCAGCCGACCTGAGGAGTGTAAAAATCAGTCAGGAGATTAACCTTGAGGCGTTTGCCGCGATAGATGGCGAACTGGCAATGAGCGCGTGATGGAGGTGAGCAGCTTCACAATTTCAATAACATAACCAAAAGTTATAACCTTATTAAAACTACGGCATTGATAAACATTTTCAATATCATTTAATTAACTATAATGATCCGACTGCTTACGCGGCATTAACATATATGCCGCCAGACAATAATGGAGATGAAAATGAGCTATACACTGCCCGCTCTGCCGTACGCGTATGATGCCCTTGAGCCTCATTTCGACAAGCAGACGATGGAAATCCATCACACTAAACATCACCAGACTTACGTAAATAACGCGAATGCCGCGCTGGAAAGCCTGCCGGAGTTCGCCAGCCTGTCAGCTGAAGAACTGATCACCAAACTGGATCAACTGCCGGCAGACAAAAAAACCGTTCTGCGTAACAACGCAGGCGGTCACGCTAACCACAGCCTGTTCTGGAAAGGCCTGAAAAAAGGCACCACCCTGCAGGGCGATCTGAAAGCGGCTATCGAGCGTGATTTCGGTTCCGTAGACAACTTCAAAGCTGAATTCGAAAAAGCAGCCGCCACGCGTTTTGGTTCCGGTTGGGCTTGGCTGGTGCTGAAAGGCGACAAACTGGCTGTGGTTTCTACTGCTAACCAGGATTCCCCGCTGATGGGTGAAGCGATCTCTGGCGCGTCCGGTTTCCCGATCCTGGGTCTGGACGTGTGGGAACACGCTTACTACCTGAAATTCCAGAACCGCCGCCCGGACTACATCAAAGAGTTCTGGAACGTGGTGAACTGGGACGAAGCAGCGGCTCGTTTCGCTGCGAAAAAATAAGTTTGCTTTCCCCCGCGCGTTAGCGTGAGCCAGAACCCCCGGCAGGCTTAGTCTGCGGGGGTTTTTTATATCCTTTCTTCAGATAAAAACTAACAGGAACGATGATCTAAAAATAATGAAATATTGTTTTGTTATGATTGTCTGATCACTTTTCTTCCGCTAAACCCGGTCTACCCTCTCTTCATCCGCGCTGCTGTTGTCCCGCAAACATAGCGGGTCGGCGCTCAAAAAATCGGACGTTTTTTGACAGGTGAAGATATGCAAATCAAGCGTGCAATCGAAAAAATCCCTGGCGGGATGATGCTGATTCCTTTGTTCATCGGCGCTCTCTGCCATACTTTTGCGCCCGGCGCGGGAAAGTACTTTGGCTCGTTCACTAACGGCATGATTACTGGCACGGTGCCGATTCTGGCGGTGTGGTTTTTCTGTATGGGCGCTTCCATCAAACTGAGCGCCACCGGCACGGTGTTGCGTAAGTCCGGCACGCTGGTGGTGACCAAAATTGCGGTTGCCTGGGTGGTGGCGGCCGTGGCCTCACGGCTGATTCCTGAACACGGTGTAGAGGCGGGTTTTTTCGCCGGGTTATCGACGCTGGCGCTGGTAGCATCGATGGATATGACTAACGGCGGGCTGTATGCGTCAATCATGCAGCAGTACGGCACCAAAGAGGAAGCCGGTGCGTTCGTGTTGATGTCGCTGGAATCTGGCCCGCTGATGACGATGATTATCCTCGGCACAGCGGGAATTGCCTCGTTCGAGCCGCACGTGTTTGTTGGTGCGGTGCTGCCGTTCCTGGTCGGGTTCGCGCTGGGGAATCTGGACCCGGAATTACGGGAGTTTTCCAGCAAAGCGGTGCAAACCCTGATTCCGTTCTTTGCTTTCGCACTGGGTAACACGATTGATTTAAGCGTGATTGCGCAGACCGGCTTGTTGGGGATTTTGCTGGGGGTGGCGGTGATTGTGATTACCGGTGTTCCGCTGATTATCGCCGATAAACTGATTGGCGGCGGTGATGGTACAGCAGGGCTGGCGGCCTCCAGTTCTGCGGGCGCGGCAGTGGCAACGCCGGTGCTGATCGCCGAAATGGTGCCGGACTTTAAACCGATGGCGCCAGCCGCAACTGCGCTGGTGGCGACCTCGGTGATTGTCACGTCAATTCTGGTGCCGATTTTAACGTCCGTCTGGTCGCGCAAGGTGAAAACGGCAGAGGCGGAAGTGGTGATGCGTAATGCGGTGAAATAACGGTTTGCCCGGTGGCGAAATGCTTACCGGGCATGTTCGTTTTGCAGGCCCGATAAGCGTAGCGCTATCCGGCAATTATTGAATTCCAAATACCCGATCGATAATTTGGCACTGCGCTTCATTCAGCGTGCCGCCAAAGTTACGTGATACGGGCGTGCAGTAGCCAAACTTGCGTGAAACCACGGTTTTGATGGTGGTAACGAAGTCATCGCCAATCGCGTAGATCGCCATAAATTTGCCAATTTCCCGCTGGGTTGCATGCAACGTCGGCAAATCGCCCTGTCGCCACGCCTCCCGCGCCTGGACAAACAGTTCTGGCATCACATTATTCAACCCGGAAATAACGCCCGCGCCGCCTGCCAGCAGAGTGGGGATAAAGTACTCGTCGTAGCCGCACAGCACGGCAAAATCCTCACGCACTTGGGCGGTGGCCTGAATCATATTACGGGTATGCGACTGGCAATCGACAGTCTCTTTGATGCCAGCAAAATCCGGGAATTCGGCGGCCAGCGTGGCGACCAGCTCCGGCGTCAGATCGCAGCCGGTACGCGCCGGAAAGTTATAGGCGAACCATTTGCCGCTTATCGCTTTGCCCAGGGCGCGGAAGTAGCTCAACAATTGATTTTGCGTTTGTCCGTAATAGTAAGGCGGCAGCACCATGACCGCGTCATAGCCGGTACGCCAGGCTTCATCAGCCATCCACAGAATGTCGTTAAAGCAGGTTGAAGAGACGTTGGCCACCATGGTTATCGGCGACATGCCGCGCGCTTCACGAATCAACAGTAGCCGCTCTTCCAGCGAGAAGGAGGCAAACTCGCCGATACTGCCCATCAGCAAGACCACATCGATTTTCGCCGCTGCCAGCCGGGCGATATGCTGGCTCAGCGCGCTAAGGTCAGGTTTCCCTTCGTTGTTCATTGGCGTGATGGAAGGGCACCAGACACCGGAGAAAGATGTTTCGCGGATCACGTTGTAACCTCCTTGATTAATGAAATTGCGTTTCAAATACTGTGTTAAGTGATAGCACGCCCGACCGGTGCGGATCGGCATGAATGTCGCATTTTTGCAGGTTAGGTCAGCAAACAAATGTGATGTAATAGCGTGATGACGACGAGCGGCCGGAGGGAACATGCAATATCAGGTAGACGTTTTTACTGGAAAAATAAGGGATTATGACGGCAGTCGGCCAAGCGCGATTGCTAAATTGCAGGTGGAAGGCGAGCTAATCCTCACGGAATTGGGCATCGCGGGTGACGAGCAGGCGGAAAAAAGTTACCACGGCGGCACCGATCGCGCGTTGTGCCACTATCCTCGTGAACACTATGCTCACTGGGCGCAGATGTTCCCGGAGCAGGCCGCGCTGTTTTGCGCGCCAGCGTTTGGCGAGAATCTCTCAACGGAAGGGCTGACCGAGCAGAACGTGTTTATCGGCGATATTTTTCGCTGGGGCGATACGCTGATTCAGGTGACGCAACCGCGCTCGCCCTGCTTCAAACTTAACTTCCATTTCGGCATTGGCGACATCTCCGCGCAGATGCAGGCCAGCGGCCGCGTCGGCTGGCTTTATCGCGTGGTTGCTGCGGGGAAAGTATCGGCAGAAGCGCCGCTTGAACTGCTCTCCCGGGTCAGCGATGTCAGCGTGTATGACGCGGCGGCGATTGCGTGGTTTCAGCCGTTTGATGATGAACAATATCACCGTCTGCTTTCGGCTGCGGGGCTGTCGGCAAGCTGGACGCGCACTATGCAGAATCGACGCACTCACGGCAAGATTGAGGATCAGTCGCGCCGACTGTGGGGAAAATAAAAAAACGCCCTCTGCGATGAGAGGGCGTTTATCAGGCGCGTTTGTACAGCGGTAGCCAGAGCGTTAAGCGTAACCCGCCAAGCGGGCTGTCGTCCGCTTTCACCCAGCCGCGATGCTGCTGAATAGCCGTTTCGACAATCGCCAGCCCGAGGCCCGTGCCGCCGGATTCACGATCGCGCGCTTCGTCGGTGCGGTAGAACGGGCGGAAAATCTGTTCCCGATCTTCCGGACTGACGCCGGGGCCGTCATCGTCCACGTTAATGGTGATGCCGTCTTTATCCACCGCAAAGCTTACTTCGATTTTACTGTGCGAATAGCGCAGCGCGTTACGCACGATGTTCTCCACCGCGCTTTCCAGCGCGCTGGGGTTACCGTACAGCGGCCACGGACCTGGCGGGAAATTCACCGTGAACGATTTGCCCATCTGCTCAGCTTCGAAGGCGGCGTTATCCAGCACTTCATTCCACATCTGATTGGCTTTCACGGTTTCACTGACCAGCGCGTTTTTCTGCTGATTGCGCGACATCACCAGCAGATCGTTGATCATGCTGTCCAGCCGCTGAGCTTCCGTTTCGATACGTTCCAGTTCTTTACTTTCACCGCTGCGACGACGCAGCAGCGCAGTACCAAGCTGTAAACGCGTCAGCGGCGTACGCAACTCATGGGAGATGTCAGATAGCAGGCGCTGCTGGGCGGTCATCATACGTTCCAGCGCGGTCACCATCTGGTTAAAACTGGCCCCGGCGGCAAGGAATTCCTGCGGCCCGGCTTCCAGCTCCGGATGCTGTCGCAGGTTGCCCTGTGCAACCTCATCCGCCGCGTTTTTCAGTTTACGTGCGGGTTTCGCCAGGCTCCATGCCAGCCACAGCAGCAGCGGCGAACTGATAAGCATGGTGACGATCAGCAGCAGTAACGGGCGGTCAAACAGCAAATTGATAAAGTCAGATTGTGAGTTGCTGGCAGGACGGATGAGATAGAGCTGATAGTTATCTTCTCCGTCGCGAACTGAGAACGGCCCTACCATCTCAACCCGGCCATACTTTTTCTTCTGCGGATGGTCTGAGTTATCCGCCTGGCCTATAAAGTTGCGGATAATCTGCATTTCGTTGCGTTCGGCGCCAATGACGCGCCCTTCGCTGGTGACCAGCAGCAGGCGTTGACCCGGCGGCGCCCATTTGTCGATAGCGCGAAACAGCCTGCGCCACCACATCAGGTCGTTCGGCGGGTCATTTGCCAGCTCCGCTTCAACATGCTGTTCAATCATCACGCCCTGGCGCTGTTCGCTGTCCAGAAGCTCCGTCATTTGACGGGAATCCAGCTTCGGCACCATCAGCACCAGCATCAGCACCAGCGCCAGCGTTAACCAGAAAATGGCAAAGATGCGGGCGGTCAAACTTCCTATCATGAAGCGGATACCATCAGATAACCGCGACCACGCAGGGTTTTAAACCACGGATGCCCATCTTTGCGATCCGGCAATTTGCGGCGCAGGTTGGAGATGTGCATGTCGATGGCGCGATCGAATGGCGTCAGGCGTTTACCCAGCACTTCCTGGCTCAGATGTTCACGTGAAACCACTTGGCCTAAATGCTGAGCCAGCAGATAGAGCAGGGTGAATTCAGTGCCTGTAAGTTCCAGTGATTGCCCATCAAAACTGGCTTCCTGGCGGCCCGGATTGAGGCTCAGGGCATCCACTTCCAGCGTGGGTGAACCGTTGTCGCTGCTTTGTTGTTGCTCGCTCCAGTGGGAACGGCGCAGGATCGCACGAATACGTGCGACCAGTTCACGATCGTTAAAGGGTTTCGGCAGATAGTCATCCGCGCCCAGCTCAAGGCCAAGGACGCGATCGAGCTCGCTGCCGCGCGCAGTTAACATAATTACCGGTGTCTGGTGTGTCTGGCGTAGCTCTTTAAGTGTGTCAATGCCGTTTTTCTTCGGCATCATGACATCAAGTAAAAGCAAGTCGATGCTGTCGTCGAGGAGGTCGAGCGCCTGCTCTCCGTCATGGGCAACGAGCACGTTAAAACCTTCCATGTCGAGTAGCTCCTTTAACAAGGAAGTAAGCTCTCGGTCATCATCTACTAAAAGGATTTTATTCATTGTTTAACTACCTCCGAGGCAGAAATTACGTCATCAAGAGTCGCTAATCCATGACTTTACGTTGTTTTACACCCCCTGACGCATGTTTGCAGCCTGAATCGTAGACTGATTATCGTTGAATCGAGAGATGAAAAGGTTACTGGAGCAAATGATGCGCATCGTTACCGCTGCCGTCATGGCCTCAACGCTGGCGTTAAGCACGGTTAGTCGTGCTGCTGACGTTGAAACAGGCGATAACTGGCACCCGACTGAGGGATTCGCGCAGCGCAGTGTTCAGAGCCATATGTTCGACGGTATTAATTTAACGGAACACCAGCGTCAACAGATGCGGGATCTCATGCGACAGGCACGGCACGATCAGCCTCCTGTTAATGTTAGCGAAATGGAGACAATGCATCGCCTTGTCATCGCAGAAAAATTTGATGAAAACGCTGTGCGCGCTCAGGCAGAAAAAATGGCGCAGGAACAGGTAGCTCGTCAGGTTGAAATGGCCAGAGTGCGCAACCAGATGTACAACCTGCTCACGCCGGAGCAGCAAGCGGTTTTGAACCAGAAACATCAACAACGGATGAACCAGTTACGCAGCGTAGCGCAAATGCAGCAAAGTTCACCGGTGACCGAGTTAAGTAGCAGTAGTACCAGGTAACAAACCCTGTTTTTCCTTGCCATAGACACCATCCCTGTCTTCCCCCACATGATGTGGGGGTTTTTTTTATCAATCAATTACGCATAATTCTAAATAAAACAGCAACTTATAAAAATCTGTAACGGTATGGAACGTTTTCAAAACCCTCTGAGTGTGGACACAATGTGGACACTCAGAGAGATGATTTATACCGTCACTCCTCCGTTAAGGGGGTTCAATGCGACAGCATTTTGCAGGTAGTCAGGAGCAAGGTGCGCATAGGCCCTTGTCTGCTGAATGCTTGCATGCCCGAGAATCTGTTGCAGGGCAATAATATTTCCCCCGTTCATCATGAAATGGCTTGCGAAAGTGTGGCGCAGAATATGTGTTGCCTGATTGGGTGGAATGTCAGGTTTCACGTTGCGTAAGACCCCGCAAAATTTTTCATAATCAACTTATGCAGGTTGAGTGTCTCAGTCAGCAATGTTTAACGGCTTTTGGCTCAAATGGGCGTTGAAGTTCGGGGCGTTACGCCCCCTACTCCGCCCCACCGGAGCCGGTCACACGTCCGGTGGAGCTGTATATCAATGGCGAACTGGTGAGTAAATGGGATGATTGAATTTAAACCGTTTGAGAATGAGCTTGCCGGGCTGCTGGCAGCGCTGTCACCCGCTGGACGTCGTCGCCTGACTATGGAGATAGCGAAGAAGCTGCGCCAGCAACAACAGCAGCGCGTCAAAGCCCAGAAAAACCCGGACGGCTCACCGTATGCAAAGCGAAAGCCCCAGCCGCTGCGCGCAAAGAAAGGCCGGATTAAGCGAGAAATGTTCGCGAAGCTGCGCACGAATCGCTATCTGAAAGCCAGCGGTAATGACAGCGCGGCAGTGGTGGAGTTTACCGGCAAAGTGCAGCGCATCGCCAGAGTTCATCAGTTTGGCTTGAAGGACAGACCCGGAAGAAACAGCCCGGTATTAACATACCCGGAACGTACGTTGTTGGGGCTGAATGCCGCCGATATGCTGGCGATTGAAGAGATGGTGTTTCAACATCTGCAAAACTAAAAAGCCCGGAAGGGCTATGTCGTCACTTTCTTTCAGCTAACTTTTCCAGGGTAAAGCTCGCTAACCAGATGCGCTTTGTTTCGACTTCACTTACTGAAAATGCCGTAATTGCGTCAATAGTGTATTCTTTGCCTTTCTCAAAATGATAGTCAACTGGCAGGCACGTGCCTGGCTGTACGCTGAATGTCGGCTCGCTCTTGTAGTCACGTTCCCAGACCGGGTGCATATAATTATCGGGAAAACGCTCCGCTACTCTGATAACCAATAATTTGGATTTCCCTCCCTTTGTCAGTGAGTCATTCGGTACGGCAAAGCAGGGTTGACCGTTTTGAGTCAATGAAATATCAGCCGCCCGGTAAGGTGAGTTATGTAACGTACAGCCACCCAAAACCATCGATACTACAGTCAAAATTATTTTTTTCATTTCCAAAGGCACCGTTTATCTGCAGGAGAGGCTAAAAAGTATTTGAGAGTATTCTCATATTTGTTTTTTAAGTCGGGGCCAATTATTCCTTTAAATGTTGATTGATCCACGAATACATTAACGCCAAATTTCGTAAGGATATAATAGTCGGCGATAATCGAGGCTTGTTGCTCAAGGTTGTAATCGGCTAAATCTTTTTCTTCTGGCAACGAGTATTCATAGCTTGCCGCCCAGCTAAACAGCCCTCTTGTTCTGACATTAGCGCCCATCTGATGCTGCCAGACATGTCCCATTTCATGTACAAACAAAGCCATATTACCGACAAAGCCAAAGGAAAAATCTTACTGAAACAGGTCTCCGGGATAATACATATATCCGTTGGGAGTCATTGCAGTGCGATTGTCTTGAAGTCCGAAAGGCAGATACTCACCGTTATAAACCTTTACGGCACTATAATTGATCGCATCTTTAAATAAAGGTTTTATCATTCTTATTTCGCCAGCCGTCAGAGGTCTGGAGCTGTTTTCCGCTGTTGCCATCCCGTTCCCTTTATTATTTATTCAGAAATGAAGTATTTTTCTACTCTCTGTTGTTTCATGTGTCAATAAAGCTACATATTTTGCTGTTTTATATTTGTGGCTGCATGCTTCGTTGTATGAACACACTAGCAAACATTAACGAACTTGCCCGCGCCATCCGCAATATGATACGCACCGGCGTTATTGTCGAAACCGATCTTAACGTCGGGCGCTGTCGCGTGCAGACCGGCGGCAATATCACCGACTGGCTCCAGTGGCTGACTATCCGCGCCCGCAGCGCAGATTTTCGCGGGACGCTGAATTCCCGGCGTGAGGAGTCCTGGCATGACAAAACCCTCGGCGATATCGTGGCGGTGATCGCCGCGCGCAACAAGCTGACCGCGAGTGTCACCCCGGCGCTGGCCGGGATTCATATCCCTCATATCGACCAGACGCAGGAATCCGACGCCAGATTCCTGACGCGTCTGGCTAACCGGAACGGCGGCGAGGTGTCGGTCAAGATGGATAAATGACTTTTCATCAAAGCCGGAAATGCAACGACCGTCAACAGCAAACGCATTCCCAGGTGACGATCGCCCGCAGCGATGGTGACCGGCACCAGTTTGCGATTGCCGACCGGGGAGCTTATACCGGCGTTACGGCTCAGTGGCTTCACACCAAAGACCCGAAACCGAAAAAAGTGAAGGTGAAGCGCAAGCCCAAAGAGCAGCATTTACGCGCGCTACAGCATCCGAAAGCCAAAGCCAGAAAGAAGGAAACCAGAGTACCGGAAGCCCGCGAGGGCGAATATCTGGGCGGTGAGGCGGATAACGTATTTGCGCTTACAACGGTGTATGCCACAAAAGCCCAGGCCATGCGGGCGGCGCAGGCGAAATGGGACAAGCTACAGCGCGGTGTTGCGGAGTTCTCGATAAGTCTGGCCGTCGGGCGTGCCGATCTCTACCCGGAAACGCCGGTTAAAGTCTCAGGGTTTAAGAGCGTCATAGATGAGCAGGCGTGGTTGATTAGTAGGGTAACTCATAACCTCAATAATAATGGCTTCACGACGGGCGTAGAGCTCGAAATAAAGCTTTCTGAGGTTGAGTACGAATCAGAAAACGATGAGTGATGTTATTGATTTAACTTTTTGTTATTTAAAGGTTTTTATCGTAAAATTTCGACATTGCTCAAACCGTCGAGGTGCTCATTATGTTCCATTGCCCGTTATGCCAACATGCCGCTCATGCGCGTACCCGCTGTTACAGGACAGATACCACCAAGGAGCGTTATCACCAATGCCAAAACGTTAACGTAGTGCGACATCTGTAACGCTGGAGTCACTACAGCGCTATATCTGAAGCCAGTCAGACCACGCCCGACGATTTCAGGACAACAAAATTTGTGGATGTGGAAAACGTCCTGCGATTGTAGAGCGGATTTTGTGTCAATGTGATCGCAGGGTGGATGCTGCATGAAATAAATCCTTTTATTTCATGTTGATAGGCATGGGTTTAAATTACCATTCCTGTCTTTCCCATCCATGATGAGGTTTTTTATCAAAATTTTAATTTTTCTGTCATACTCTTGCAAACAAATCCTCAATTGTGAGTTTTTTCCAAAAAACACATGTATTATAATAGAATATTATTTTGTAATTCTTTGATTTGCATGGAATATATTTGGGGTTCAGGGTATGTCGCAGAGAATTGAAGCAGCCTATTTAGAAAAAAATAGTAGTAGAATTTTGAAAGAACTTGTTGTGGAGGTTCTTTTCGTTTTCGTATTGGTTTTTTTCCTTAAATCCGTATTGGGTGTATTGGGTGAGAGCCAGAACGGTATAAATAGTAATGAATTAATTAGAGTTTATTGGATGTCCTCACCAGTTATTTGTATTTATTTGCTTCTTCGTTTAATGAAGTTAAGAGTCTTTTTTTCTCTTTTCCTTGTAGTGCTGACTTCTTTTGTTATTAACTTTATTAGTCAACAAAAATTTTCACTTACCGGTGAGCCGCTTTCGTTTAATGATATTATTGCAGGTTCAAACATTTCACTTGCGGCGAAGTATCTTACTGTAGATAACTTTATTTTTTGTTTCGAAGTGATATTTGTTGGTATATTTTTGTTTTTTTTGGATAAGAAATTAAAAACGCAGAAAACACAATCAAAAGTCATTGCGATACTTTTTTCTATTACTATACCTATGGCTTTTTCCCCGTATTTAACTGCATCAGATTCTGTTCCTGTTTTGGTAAAAGAAAGTGTCAGTAAGCTTAATTATAAATATGAAATGGATTATTTCTCATGGAACTGGCCTGGAAATGCTGTAGCTCATGGTTTGCCGATGCATTTGGTTCAGACTAGTGTGCGGATTGCGGCGCCTAAGATTAGTAAGGAAGGAATAGATGAGTATCATTCTTTCCGTAAAAGCTATACCCCAACGCAACCAATTAATAAAACTATAATATTTATTTTATGTGAGTCATGTTGGTATGACAATAATAATTTCAAGGATATTTTCCAGCCTTTACTGAACCACGGAATGACTACATTCCGGGCAACCTCTCCTGTATATGGTGGAGGTACGGCTAACGTAGAGTTTGAGATGTTAACTGGGTTACCCAGTAATACACGATTACTTTCCGGCATCCTTTATCAAGAATATGCGGATGTATTTAAAAATAATGCTGAGTCTTTTGCTAGTGTATTAAAACGTAGTAATTATTATACATTCGCCGCACATAATAATGATCGGGCCTTCTGGAAAAGAGTTGCAGTTTATCCTAAGTTTGGTTTCGACCAATTTGAAGATATATTTGCGATGGGGGAGTTACCAGCTGAGTTGAGCAAAGGCAAGAAGCCTTATGTGGTTCAGGCGGATGATTACCTACTATATCGGGCGGCATTAAAAAAGCTGCGTGAGAAGAACGGAAAGCCTATTTTTATGAATCTAATAACAATGTCAACCCATGGTCCTTTCCCTTATGTGAATGATTCTGGCGAGGCTGTTTATAGATCTAGGGCAGAGGAAGCTGTTTCTCGTCTGTCAGATTTTTTGGATCAAATTGAAGAAATCGATAAGGATGCTCTCGTTGTCGTTTATGGTGATCATAAACCATCTCTTAATAAATATTTCTATGATAGGAATGTATTACCCCATCATCTTTTTTTGTCCGTGGGAGAAAAAGATGATGACTTTACTTTTAAAAAGGATGTGAATCCTT
The DNA here is from genome assembly GCF_009935945.1 of Kosakonia sp. MH5. Classification (NCBI taxonomy): domain Bacteria; kingdom Pseudomonadati; phylum Pseudomonadota; class Gammaproteobacteria; order Enterobacterales; family Enterobacteriaceae; genus Kosakonia; species Kosakonia sp. MH5. The sequence goes on from NZ_QODH01000013.1 coordinate 62,217, forward strand.
TGGAGCTTGGCGATGTACCTGTTTTTATTAAGTCGAGTGATAAGGAAGCTATTGCACAATTCGTTAAAAATGCCAACCAAAAGCCTTATTTCTGTGTGGCATCATTGGTTGATAAATATTTTATCCACTCGGGTATGTTATCTGTAAATTATATGCAACATCATGGTTGCCAAGAGCCAATTTATAATGATTACAATGGTTATAATAACTTAATTGGTGAAGCGCCATCGTGGCTGTATTCTGTTTCACTGTTTGACAATGTGACTGAGTGATTTCAAAGGCCCGATCTTTTTAAGATCACCTGGGGAGGAGAATCTTCCCCAGGTGATCGTTACTCGTCGTTGATTCTCTGTCGCAATGCACTTCACTATCAAACAATCTTACGCTTAATCGTACTATTCCCACCGATGCCATCCGTTATAATTCCCGCAGGACAAAGCAGGAGCGTTTATGAATCAATCCTATGGGCGGCTGATTACCCGGGCAGCAGTCGCGGCGACCGTCATGGCATCGTCACTACTGTTAATTAAAATTTTTGCATGGTGGTTCACCGGGTCGGTAAGTATTCTGGCGGCATTGGTGGATTCTCTGGTGGATATCGCGGCATCGCTGACCAACCTGTTAGTGGTGCGTTACTCGTTGCAGCCCGCTGATGAAGAACATACTTTCGGGCATGGTAAAGCGGAGTCGTTGGCCGCGCTGGCGCAAAGTATGTTTATTTCCGGTTCGGCGCTGTTTCTGTTTTTGACCGGTATTCAGCATCTGGCTAACCCCGAGCCGCTTCGTGCTGCCGGGATTGGTATTACCGTGACGCTAATCGCGTTATTCAGTACTGTGATATTAGTCACTTTTCAGCGTTGGGTGGTACGTAAAACCCACAGCCAGGCGGTGCGGGCGGATATGCTTCATTATCAGTCTGATGTTATGATGAACGGTGCAATTCTCATCGCGCTTGGTCTGTCCTGGTACGGCTGGCACCGGGCGGATGCGCTGTTTGCACTGGGGATTGGCAGCTATATTCTGTATAGCGCGTTACGCATGGGTTATGAAGCGGTTCAGGCGTTGCTGGACAGAGCGTTACCCGACGAAGAGCGCCGGGAGATTGTGGATATCGTCACTGCCTGGCCAGGCGTTAGCGGCGCGCACGATCTTCGCACGCGGCAGTCAGGGCCGACCCGCTTTATTCAAATACATTTAGAAATGGACGATAACCTGCCGTTGGTTCAGGCGCATCTCGTGGCTGAGCAGGTAGAGCAGGCCATTCTGCAACGTTTTCCGGGATCGGATGTAATTATTCACCAGGATCCCTGCTCTGTCGTACCTCAGGGACGTTAAGCACAACAGTGCATTCGTATTCCATTGTAAAAAAGTGAGCCAGACCCGTTTTTTGTGTATAAATTACCGCCATTTGGGCTGACCTGAATCAATTCAGCAAGCAGTGATTGATATACTATTTGCAGCATAGTTGTTCGCTCCCGTGGGGAGTCGCTTCGGGCCACAGAATTTATTTTGCATTCCTAGTTCAGAGGTAGTCATGATTAAAAAAATCGGTGTGTTGACAAGTGGCGGTGATGCGCCAGGCATGAATGCCGCGATCCGCGGGGTCGTCCGTGCCGCATTAACAGAAGGTCTGGAAGTTGCAGGTATCTATGATGGTTACCTCGGCCTGTACGAAGACCGCATGATCCAACTCGACCGCTACAGCGTATCGGATATGATCAACCGCGGCGGTACATTCCTCGGCTCTGCCCGCTTCCCGGAATTCCGCGAAGAGCATATCCGTGCCGTGGCTATTGAGAACATGAAAAAACGCGGCATCGATGCCCTGGTTGTTATCGGTGGTGACGGTTCTTATATGGGCGCCAAACGCCTGACTGAAATGGGTTTCCCGTGCATTGGTCTGCCGGGCACCATCGATAACGACGTTGCGGGAACGGACTACACCATCGGTTATTTCACCGCGCTGCAAACCGTCGTTGAAGCGATTGACCGCCTGCGTGATACCTCTTCTTCCCACCAGCGTATCTCCATCGTTGAAGTGATGGGCCGTTACTGCGGCGACCTGACTCTGGCTGCGGCAATTGCCGGCGGCTGTGAGTTTATCGTTCTGCCAGAAGTAGAATTCAACCGTGAAGATCTAGTTGCAGAAATCAAAGCCGGTATCGCCAAAGGTAAAAAACATGCGATTGTGGCGATCACTGAGCACATCTGCGACATTGACGAGCTGGCAAAATATATCGAAAGCGAAACACAGCGTGAAACGCGTGCGACCGTTCTCGGCCATATTCAGCGTGGCGGCTCTCCGGTGCCTTACGACCGTATCCTGGCATCCCGTATGGGTTCTTACGCTATTGAACTGCTGCTGCAGGGCTTTGGCGGTCGCTGCGTCGGTATCCAGAACGAAAAAATGGTTCACCACGACATTATCGACGCTATCGAGAACATGAAGCGCCCGTTCAAAGGCGACTGGCTGGACTGCGCGAAGAAACTCTTCTGATCGCATGAAAATGCCCTCGGTATGAGGGCATTTTTTTATGTCTGTTTATTCCTCATAGTTATAGCCAATCTTTTTTTATTCTTTAATCATTGATTATCTTTCTGGCACGCTGGTCTTATCAAAATACACAACCAAAGAGAGTGGGCGATGAATAAATGGGGCGTGGGAATTACTTTACTGCTGGCTTCCACCAGCGTTCTGGCTAAGGACATCCAGTTATTAAACGTGTCTTACGATCCAACGCGTGAGCTGTACGAACAGTACAACAAAGCGTTTAGCGCGCACTGGAAACAAGAGACCGGCGATAATGTTGTGATCCGTCAATCTCACGGCGGCTCTGGCAAACAGGCGACCTCGGTAATTAACGGCATTGATGCCGATGTTGTGACGCTGGCGCTGGCTTATGACGTTGACGCTATCGCTGAACGTGGTCGTATTGATAAAAACTGGATCAAACGCCTGCCGGACAACTCCGCGCCTTACACCTCAACCATCGTCTTCCTGGTACGCAAAGGCAACCCGAAACAGATTCATGACTGGAACGATCTGGTAAAACCGGGCATTTCCGTTATTACGCCGAACCCGAAAAGCTCCGGCGGCGCACGCTGGAACTATTTGGCAGCCTGGGGCTACGCTCTGCACCATAACAATGGCGATCAGGCAAAAGCGCAAGAGTTCGTGAAGGCGCTGTATAAAAACGTTGAAGTGCTGGATTCCGGCGCGCGCGGCGCAACCAGTACCTTTGTTGAACGCGGCATTGGTGATGTGCTGATTGCGTGGGAAAACGAAGCGCTGCTGGCAACCAACGAACTGGGCAAAGACAAGTTTGAAATCGTGACGCCGAGCGAATCGATCCTCGCTGAGCCAACGGTTTCTGTCGTTGATAAAGTTGCCGAGAAAAAAGGCACCGAGAAAGTGGCTGAAGCCTACCTGAAATATCTCTACTCGCCGGAAGGTCAGGAGATCGTCGCGAAGAACTTCTACCGTCCGCGCGATCCGCAAATTGCCGCGAAATACGCGAGTGAGTTCCCGAAACTGAAACTCTTCACCATTGATGATGAGTTTGGCGGCTGGACCAAAGCGCAAAAAGAGCACTTCTCTAACGGCGGTACGTTCGACCAAATCAGCAAACGCTAATCCTCCAGACATCGCCCTCTTTTGAGGGCGATGTTGTTTTTACACCTGCGTAAAATCCAGGATTTCCGACTTCACTGCTGTTTTGCGCTATCATTCCGGTTCTTTCAGCAAAGGAAGCGGAAATATGAAAACCGTACGTCGTCTTATCATTGCCCTGTTAGTGCTGGTTGTTCTGGCGGGCGCGGGAACTGCATACTGGTTTAAAGGTCGCGGCAATCCGGACGCGTTGCGGCAGATCGTTATCGGGCAATGCCTGCCAAATGCCCGCGAACATAATTCGCCCGCTCCCTGTACGCAGGTGAACCTGAAAAGTGGTTACGTGCTGATGAAAGATCGCAATGGGCCGCTGCAATTTCTGTTGATGTCGACTTATCGCATCAACGGCACGGAAAGCCCGCTGCTGCTGCAAGCGACAACGCCAAACTTTTTCTGGCAGGCGTGGCAATCCCGCGATGTGATGAGCAAACTGCGCGGCAGCGAAGTGCCGGATAATGCCATCTCTCTGACCATCAACTCCCGCATGGGGCGTACACAAAACCACTTTCACATTCACATCTCTTGTCTGCGCCCCGATGTACGTCGGCAGTTAAATGATAATGCCGCGCGTATTAGCAGCCAGTGGCTGGAATTCCCGGGCGGTTTGCTTGGCCATCAATATTTGGCCCGACGCGTGACGGAAGCAGAACTGGTGCAGCGTAGCCCGTTCCTGATGCTGGCGGAAGAAATCCCGGAAGCAAAAGCGCATATGGGGCGTTTTGCGCTGGCGATGGTGCAACAGGCGGACGGCTCATTTGTGCTGCTGGCAACCGAGCGTAATCTGCTGGCGCTTAATCGCGCTTCTGCGGAGGAAATTCAGGATCATCAATGCGATATCCTCAAATAACCCCACTATAATTCGCGTTTACTCAACCTGCCTGTCGCCGTAGACTTGCTGAAAAAATCTACAGGAGACAGGCATGTCGCTCTGGCTTACTCACCCTCTGTTCCTTCCCTCGTTAATTGTCGGCATCACCATTGTGCTGTGGGCGACCTCGCTGTTACCGGAGTTTATTACTGCACTGCTGTTCTTTACCGCAGCGATGGTGGCGAAAATCGCGCCGCCGGAGGTGGTCTTCGGTGGGTTTGCTTCTTCGGCATTCTGGCTGGTGTTCAGCGGCTTTGTGCTGGGCGTGGCGATCCGTAAAACCGGTCTGGCGGACAGAGCCGCCCGCGCGTTGTCATCGAGGCTGACAACATCATGGCTGCAAATGGTCGCCAGCGTCGTGCTGTTGAGCTATGCGCTGGCTTTTGTGATGCCGTCGAATATGGGACGCATTGCGCTGCTGATGCCGATCGTTGCAGCGATGGCGGCGCGATCGGGCATTCAGGAAGGTACACGTTCATGGTACGGGCTGGCGCTGGCCGTCGGTTTCGGCACGTTCCAGCTTTCGGCCACTATACTGCCCGCCAACGTTCCCAATCTGGTGATGAGCGGTGCGGCGGAAGGCTCTTATGGCATCCATCTCAACTATCTTCCCTATTTGCTGTTGCACACGCCGGTACTCGGCATTCTGAAAGGCGTTATTCTGATTGGCCTGATCTGCTGGCTGTTTCCGGGGCAGCCGCAGGCACCGCGTGAAGAGGCCATTTCTGCGCCGATGAGCCGGGAGGAGAAACGGCTGGCGTGGCTGCTGGCGGTGGTGCTGACGATGTGGGTGACGGAGAGCTGGCACGGTATTGGTCCGGCGTGGACCGGGCTGGCGGCGGCCTGTGTCACCTTGCTGCCGCGCATTGGCTTTATCAATGGCGACGAGTTTTCCAGCGGGGTGAATATCCGCACCTGTATTTACGTTGCCGGGATTTTGGGCTTGGCGATCACGGTGACGCAAACCGGTATCGGCAGTGCGGTCGGGGAAGCGTTGCTGAGGGTGATGCCACTCGATCCAGCTAACCCGTTCACCAGTTTTCTTGCGCTGACGGGCATCACCACGGCACTCAATTTCATTATGACCGCCAACGGTGTTCCGGCGCTGTTTACCACGCTGGCGCAGAGTTTTTCTGACGCGACCGGATTCCCGCTGTTGTCGGTCATTATGATTCAGGTGCTGGGCTACTCCACGCCGCTGTTGCCGTATCAGGCGTCGCCGATTGTGGTAGCTATGGCGCTGGGGAAAGTGCCGGCACGCGCGGGAATGCTGTTCTGTCTGGCGCTGGCAGTGGTGACGTATCTGATATTGTTACCGCTGGATTACGCGTGGTTTAGCGTGCTGGGGAAACTGTAACGGTCTGACATTGCCGGATAGCGATGCGCTTATTTCTGCAGGAGAGGATAGGTGTAAAAAAGCCCGGTGGCGTTAGCGCATACCGGGCCTGGCTTTGCGTAGGGCGGGTAAGCGCAAGCGCCGCCCGCCATGCAACAGCATTACGCCTGTTTTGCGGCTTCTGCTGCTTTGACGATCACGGCGAAAGCGTCAGCTTTCAGGGACGCGCCGCCAACCAGCGCACCGTCGATGTCCGGCTGGGTGAACAGCTCTGCGGCGTTGCCTGCATTCACGGAACCGCCGTACTGAATGATCACTTGCTCAGCCACTTTCGCGTCTGCTTTAGCAATGTGGTCACGGATAAATTTGTGTACAGCCTGCGCCTGCGCCGGAGTTGCGGATTTGCCGGTACCGATCGCCCAAACCGGTTCGTAGGCAATCACTGCGCCTTCGAACGCGCTCGCGCCCTGGGTTTTCAGCACAGCATCGATCTGGCGTGCGCAGACTTCTTCGGTTTTACCCGCTTCGTTTTCTGCTTCGGTTTCACCGATGCACAGTACCGGGATCAGGCCCTGCGCTTTCAGTACGGCGAATTTTTTGGCGATGAATTCATCGGATTCTGCGTGGTAAGTACGACGCTCAGAGTGGCCGATGATGATGTATTTTGCGCCGATATCTTTCAGCATTTCGGCAGAGGTTTCACCGGTGAAAGCGCCGGACAGGTTAACGTCGACGTTCTGCGCGCCCAGGATGATGTGGCTACCGTCAGCAGCATGTTTAGCCAGATCCAGGTACATTTCCGGCGGCGCAATCGCGACCGCACAGCCCGTTACGCCAGCCAGCTCGGTACGCAGGTTTGCAACCAGTTCGTTTACCATGTGGCGGCTGCCGTTCAGTTTCCAGTTACCCATCACTAAAGGATGTCGCATTTTTACTCTCCACGCGCTTGGCGAATTAAGGAATATGGCCGCCCTTCAGGGCAGCATGGTCTGTGAAACAGTATAGAGATTCATCCCCTGAAAGGCTTTGCTTTTTGTCATTTATTGTTATCTTCAAGCGATTCAGATAGCGTCAGCTTAATCGGTTCAACAGCGAAGGTCAGCCCCTTTTCGCCGTTATCTGCCACCACATAACGTACTGCGCCTTCTGTTTCCGCGTAGTACTGTTTGTTTTTGCCGTTATTCAGCAACTTTTGCAGCTTTTGCCCGCTTTGCGCGGTAGTCATCGTCGGCGAAAACGCGCGAATTATCGCTGCCATATACTCCTGGGCTTTCGCTTTCGCCGCCTTTTGCTCTGGACCCTGTACCGGCAGCCAGGTGATTTGCATCGACTTTATTTTCAGCGTACCGCGCTCCAGCGCTGTCGATGCATAAAGATTGTCGTTAATTTTTGTTGCGGCGCGCGTCAGGTTCGCCTGATCGTTACGGCCATCAACAGCGCGAAACTCGTTCAGCGGAAGCGTCGGGTTGTCGGTATTAAATTTTTCCCGGAACTGACTGATCGACTGGTCGAATGTCGGCGCGCCCGGCAGCAGGTAGGGCGCGGTTGCTGTGGCAGGCGTCTCTTCCGCCCACACCGGGGAGCCGAAGATCAGCGCTGAGAAGAGCAGCCAAATCGGGTAACGCCATGCTTTCATTACATCGCCCTCTCTAAAGTGTGCTCACGATTAAAACGATATCGGGCTGGCTTGTCAAAAACTCCCGCTGCCAGGGTAAACTACGCAGCATTACGATAATAAGGAACCTTACATGGGCATACAGCAGTGGTTGTTTTCGTTTAAAGGGCGCATTGGTCGACGCGACTTTTGGGTCTGGATCATCCTCTGGGTAGTGAGCATGACAGTGCTGTTTGCGCTGGCAAACAGTGGAATGCTCGATTTCCAGATGGCCGCGTTTATTCTGGTGTGCCTCATCTGGCCGACTGCCTGCGTAATGGTGAAACGTTTGCACGATCGCGGCCGTCATGGCGCGTGGGGATTGCTGATGGTGCTGGCGTGGATGCTGCTTTCCGGCCACTGGGAAGTGCTGAACGGCACGCTGGAATGGGCGGTGGGACGTCTGATTCCGGTGGTGATTATTGTCATGATGCTGATCGACCTGGGCGCGTTTGTCGGCACCCAGGGAGAAAACAAATATGGCAAAGAGACGCTGGAAGTGAAGTATCGCTGATTACCAGTAGTGTTCTGCGGTGATATGCCCCGGTCGGCGGCGCAGGTGCTTGGTCATTTGCCGGGAATCTTTAAGGAGTTGTGTGGTATCGCGTACCATTTGCGGGTTGCCACACAGCATCACATGGCTGGTTTCGGTGTTCATCGGCAGCCCGACGGCTTCTTCCAGCGCACCGCTTTCAATCAACGCCGGTACGCGTCCGGTCAGTGAGCCGGAAATCGTCTCCCGGCTGACTACCGTCTGAATACGCAGTTTCCCTTCATAACGCTGTTGCAGTTCCAGCATCAGCGGCAAGTAGCTGAGATCCGCGGCATAGCGCACGGCGTGCACCAGCACCAGATTTTTAAAGCGTTGCAGATCCTTGCCTTCCTGCAAAATCGACAGATATGGCCCAATGGCGGTGCCGGTGGCCAGCATCCATAGCGTTTCGCAATCCGGTACTTCCTCAAGCACAAAGAAACCGGCGGCTTCGCTGACAATTTGCACTTCGTCTCCCGGTTGCAGGGCTGCCAGGCGCGGGCTGAGTTTGCCTTCCGGTACGGTGACAAGATAGAACTCGAGGTCGGGGTTACCCGGCGCATTGACGTAAGAGTAAGCGCGCTGAACGCGCTCGCCGTCAATTTCCAGACCAAGTTTGGCGAACTGCCCGGCAGTGAAGGGGTTAACGGGGGCATGCACGGTGAGGCTAAATAGCGCATCGGTCCAGAACTGCACCTTAGTGACTTTTCCTGTTACCCATTCCGCCATGGTTATCTCCTGTTCAGTTGCGTTGCCTTATCTTCGTGCCTGTGGAGGGAGATTTCCAGCCCGTGCGGGCCGGAAAGCTCAATTGAACAAATAGCCTTACAGGATGTGGCGTTGCACATCCGGATCTTTACGATCGAGGTAGTGGATGGACTGAATGCGGCGAATCGTGCGCGATTTCCCGCGGATCAATAGCGTTTCCGTGGTGGCGATATTACCTTTGCGGGTAATGCCATCCAGCAGATCGCCTTTGGTGATGCCGGTTGCCGCAAAAATCACATTATCGCTACGCGCCATATCGTCCAGACGCAGCACGTTGCCCGCCTGAATGCCCATGCCACGGCAGCGTTTCAGCTCCTGTTCGCCGATGCGGCGGTTCTCTTCGCTGTCGCCTTTCACCTGATGGCGCGCCAGCAGACGTCCCTGCATGTCACCATCAAGCGCGCGTATCACCGCTGCGGAAACCACACCTTCCGGCGCGCCGCCGATACCGTACAGCACATCGACTTCGCTATCCGGCATACAGGTAAGAATGGACGCCGCGACATCGCCGTCGGGAATGGCAAAAACGCGCACGCCGAGCTTTTGCATCTCTGCAATCGTTGCGTCATGGCGCGGTTTGGCAAGGATGGTGACCGTCAATTCAGTCAGGGGTTTGTTCAGCGCGTCAGCGACATTGCGCAGGTTATCCGCCAGCGGCAGATTGAGGTCGATAGCGCCTTTAGCGCCTGGGCCGACAATCAGTTTTTCCATGTACATATCCGGCGCATTCAGGAAGCAACCCTTATCGCCGACAGCCAGTACCGCCAGCGCATTTGCCTGGCCCATCGCTGTCATGCGGGTGCCTTCAATAGGATCGACCGCGATATCCACGGCGTCGCCTTTTCCTGTGCCGACTTTCTCACCGATAAACAGCATCGGCGCTTCATCGATCTCCCCTTCGCCAATGACGATGGTACCGTCAATGTCGACATTGTTGAGCATGATGCGCATAGCGTTTACCGCTGCGCCGTCCGCCGTGTTTTTATCGCCACGTCCCAGCCACTTGTAGCCAGCCAGCGCCGCAGCCTCGGTAACGCGGGAGAATTCGATGGCAAGTTCTCGTCTCATAACACACTCTGTAGTGAAAGAAATTGCACAAAGTTTACCACAGGGAGAGGGGGAGAGGATTGATCCCCTCCCCCAAACGGGGGAGGGGAGAGGTGGCAGGATTACTCGTCGTGTTCTTCCCACGCCAGCGCGCGTTTAACGGCTTTTTTCCAGCCGCTGTAACGGTAGTTGCGCTCGGTGGTTTCGATGCCAGGGCGGAATTCGCGTTCGATGACCGCTTTTTCCTGCAATTCATCAAGATTCTGCCAGAAACCGACCGCCAGACCAGCAAGGTAGGCCGCGCCCAGCGCCGTCACTTCACGCACTTCCGGGCGTTCTACGCGGGTGCCCAGAATATCGGACTGGAACTGCATCAGGAAGTTGTTGGCCACCGCGCCGCCATCCACACGCAGCGCGTGTAAACGAATACCGGAGTCTGCCTGCATCGCTTCCAGAACGTCGCGCGTCTGGTAGGCGATCGATTCCAGCGTGGCGCGAATGATGTGGTTAGCGTTCACACCGCGCGTCAGGCCGAAGATTGCGCCGCGTGCGTACGGGTCCCAGTATGGCGCGCCGAGGCCGGTAAAAGCGGGAACCACATATACGCCGTTGGTGTCTTTTACTTTGGTAGCGAAATATTCAGAGTCGAATGCATCGCTGATCAGCTTCATTTCATCACGCAGCCACTGGATGGAAGCCCCCGCCATGAACACTGCGCCTTCCAGCGCGTAGTTCACTTCGCCTTTCGGGCCGCAGCCAATGGTGGTCAGCAGACCGTGCTCGGATTTCACCGCTTTCTCGCCGGTGTTCATCAGCATAAAACAGCCGGTGCCGTAGGTATTTTTCGCCATCCCTTCTTTCACGCACAGCTGGCCAAACAGCGCGGCCTGCTGGTCACCGGCGATCCCGGCAATAGGAATACGCGTACCGCCTTTACCACCAATGTTGGTCTGACCGTACACTTCGGAGGATTTGCGCACTTCCGGCAGCATGGCGCGCGGGATATCCAGCGCATCCAGCATTTTGTCGTCCCAGTCCAGCGCGTGGATGTTGAACAGCATGGTACGCGAGGCGTTAGTGTAATCGGTCACGTGAACGCGGCCCTGCGTCATTTTCCAGATAAGCCAGGTATCCACGGTGCCGAACAGCAGTTCGCCGCGCTTCGCACGTTCACGGGAGCCTTCAACGTGATCGAGGATCCACTTCACTTTGGTGCCGGAGAAGTACGGGTCAATCACAAGGCCGGTGGTGTTGCGCACGTACTCTTCCATGCCATCGCGTTTGAGCTGCTCGCAAATCTCGGCGGTACGACGGCACTGCCAGACAATCGCGTTGTAGATCGGTTTGCCGGTTTCGCGTTCCCAGACGATGGCCGTTTCACGCTGGTTGGTAATACCGATGGCGGCGATTTCGTCGGAGTTGATGTCTGCCTTCGCTAACACTTCGACCAGCGTGGAGCTTTGCGATGCCCAGATTTCCATGGGATCATGCTCAACCCAGCCTGGCTTCGGGTAAATTTGTTCAAATTCGCGCTGTGAAACGCTGATGATGTTGGCGTCGTGATCCATCACAACCGCGCGGGAACTGGTAGTACCCTGGTCGAGCGCAACGATATATTTTTTGTCAGTCATGGTTAGAGTCCCGTAGTCACATTACAGCGAAGCTTTTTGTTGAGTCGTTGAGGCAGTGCCTTTTTCTTCCGCCGCCTCACTGGTTCCTGACGGCAGATGGCGGCCAATCAGTTTACGATAACCGAACGCACCGAGCGCCGCGCCTACGATCGGCCCGAACAGCGGTACGAGGAAGTAGGGAATATCTTTGCCGCCGGTAAAGGCGACGTCGCCCCAGCCTGCGAGCCAGGCGAAGGTTTTCGGGCCAATATCACGCGCCGGGTTCATGGCAAAGCCGGTCAGTGGCCCCATTGACGCGCCGATAACCGCAATCAGCAGACCAATCAGCAGGGGGGCCAGCGGCCCGCGTGGAACACCATTGCCATCATCACCCAGCGCCATGATGACGCCCATCAGAACAGCGGTAATGACCATTTCAACTGCGAAAGCCTGCACAAAGTTGATGTGCGGGTTAGGGTAGGTTGAAAAGATACCCGCTAAATCAAGACTTTCGACGCTGCCGCGCACCATATTGTGCGTATGTTCGAAGTCGAGGAAAAGATTGTAGTAAAGCCCGTAAACAAGCGCCGCTGCGCAAAACGCGCCGGCAAACTGCGAAATGATGAAGGGAGTTACTTTGCGCCCGTCAAAACTGGCGAAGAGCCATAGTGCGATCGTTACCGCGGGGTTAAGATGCGCGCCGGAAACCCCTGCAGTCAGGTAGATGGCCATAGCCACGCCAAGACCCCAGATGATGCTGATTTCCCACTGGCCGAAGGTGGCACCTGCCACTTTCAGCGCTGCGACACACCCGACACCGAAAAAAATCAACAACCCGGTTCCGAGAAACTCGGCGATGCACTGGCCTTTTAAGGTTGATGTCTGACTCATAATCGGATCCTGCTAAAGAGTAATGGTTATTGTTAGCATGGGGCCAACGTCTCCCATGATGTCGTGTAGACATAGTGTTAATTTATCGTTAACGAGCAAAAACGAGAAATATCGAAATTAAAATGTGTGTACTGCGTCAATAAAATGAGCGTTTTCGCGCGAATTGGGGTGTTTTTGTACCATATCGAAATGTGAGCTGAATCATTTTTGTAACTTCACTCTTAACAATTTAGAGACGGGCACCGCTGTTGCACCAGGATGAGGACGAAAAGTGTTGCAAAGCGCAAACAGCGCGGCTCCGCGCTGGACAGGGGCTGGCGTGATTCATACAATCGGAGGCAAGCGAAATGCGCTCATTTTTATTAAGGCGTCGCCGGTATTAGGGACGAAGATTTACCTATCAACGCCTTGCAACTCAGGAGAGGTATGACAATGTCATTAGAAGTATTCGAGAAACTGGAAGCGAAAGTGCAGCAGGCGATTGATACCATCACGCTGTTGCAGATGGAAATCGAAGAGCTGAAAGAAAAGAACAATAGTCTGGCGCAGGACGTTCAGGCTGCACAGCATAGTCGCGAAGAGCTGGAGCGCGAAAACAACCAGCTGAAAGAGCAGCAGCATGGCTGGCAGGAGCGTTTGCAGGCGCTGCTGGGCCGCATGGAAGAAGTCTGATTACGCTTTATCTTTCACGGTGTTGGCTGCGCGCATTCACTCCGGTCAGGCTATCTGTGCTGCCGGGAATTCATTTGCTTGCCGCCTTGCTACAACATGAAATCGTTCGGATCGGATAAGCGAAGCGTTGTCTGACGCAAAAGAAGAAGGGCGCCTGATGGCGCCCTTTTTTTACTCGATATCGAGGGGATCTTCGGAAAGGATAATGCCGGTATTGTCGGCATACAGATGGTCGCCAGAGAAGAAGGTGACGCCGCCGAAATTGACGCGCACGTCGCTTTCACCAATGCCTTCACCTGCTGCGCCAACCGGAATAGCGGCAATCGCCTGGATGCCGATATCCAGCTCTTCCAGATCGTCAACCTGGCGCACAGCACCATAAACCACAATGCCTTCCCACTCGTTTTGCACCGCAGTGCGTGCGAGATCGGCGTCGATTAACGCGCGACGCATAGAACCGCCGCCGTCGACCAGCAGGACGCGACCACGGCCATTTTGTTCGAGCAGATCGTACAGCAACCCGTTATCCTCGAAACATTTCACCGTGATGATTTGTCCGCCAAAAGACGACCGACCGCCAAAATTAGAGAATAGCGGCTCTACAACGTTGATCTCTTCCTGGTAGATGTCACAAAGCTCAGAAGTATCGTATTTCATAGGATTAACGTTCAGTTGATGCGAGAAACGTTAGTATATCGCGCATCCCGCACTGTTGGCAAAATCATCAATTGTTAATTGACATTAATCAGTTAAAGGTGTGTCTGGCTGAGAATTATTCCAATAACAAACAATAAGTTAGTAAGCAATGCGCCTTTTACCGTACGTTCAAGCATTGGCGGCATAGCGCGCGGATCGCGTTCGCGCAACACAAAGCGCACTTGTTTGATAAGTAGCGGTGCTGCAAGGAGAAATAACCATCCCCACAGACTATGCAATGACAGCAGGTTGAACAGCGCCAGGCACAGCAGCGCGCCGATCAGCAAGCTGGCGTGATAACGGCGGGCGTTGATTGGCCCTAAACGCACCACCAGCGTGTTTTTGCCGTTCTCGCGGTCACTGTCGATATCACGCAAGTTATTGATATTCAATACAGCAGTCGCCAGCAGGCCGCAGGCCGTGGCGGGCAGGATAACCGCCGGGATCAGCATATGCGTTTGTAGATACCAGCTTCCCATCACGCTCAGCCAGCCAAAGAAAATCAGCACTGAGATATCGCCAAGGCCGAGATAGCCATACGGGCGCTTACCAATGGTGTAGGTAATCGCCGCAATGATCGACAGGCCGCCGAGCACGAGGAAACCGATAAAATCTGCCAGCGTCTGGGTTGCTGCCGTCACCAGCAACAGCCCGGAAATGCAACTCAGCACAATCACGATAATCAGCGCTCGTTTCATTTGCGCGAGCGAGATAGCACCTTTCTGCATACCGCGCAGCGGCCCAATGCGATCCGGTTTATCGCTGCCCTTCACTGCATCGCCGTAATCATTGGCAAGGTTGGAGAGGATTTGTAGCAGGCCAGCGGTGATCAGTGCGAGCACGGCGACCAGCGGATCAAAATAACCTTGCCACCACGCCAGCACGGTGCCCACGACAATGGCCGCGAATGCCAGCGGTAATGTTTTAGGTCGCAGGCTTTCCAGCCAGGCCTGAGTAAGGCTGAGAGATTGCGTTTCGTTCATAAATTACGCCAACAAAAATGGGGGCATAAGCCCCCATCGAGTGTGATGAAAACGTTGTGAACGGGATTATAGGATAAAACGGCTCAGATCTTCATCTGCCACTAAAGCATCAAGGTGCTTACTTACATAGTCGGCATCGATGATAATGGTCTTACCGCCCAGATCGCTGGCGTCGTAGGAGATGTCTTCCATCAGGCGTTCCAGCACGGTATGCAAACGGCGGGCGCCGATGTTTTCCGTGGTTTCGTTCACCTGCCAGGCAGCCTGCGCAATGCGTTTGATGCCGTCGTCAGTAAATTCGATATTCACGCCTTCGGTCGCCATCAGTGCTTTGTACTGTACCGTCACAGACGCGTTTGGCTCGGTCAGAATGCGCTCGAAATCTTCCGTCGTTAACGCCTTCAATTCAACGCGAATCGGCAGACGGCCCTGCAATTCCGGGATCAGATCCGACGGGCTGGCAACCTGGAACGCGCCGGAGGCGATAAACAGAATGTGATCGGTTTTCACCATGCCGTGCTTGGTTGAGACGGTGCAGCCTTCCACCAGCGGCAGCAGGTCGCGCTGTACGCCTTCGCGGGAAACGTCCGGCCCGGAGGTGTTGCCGCGCTTACAGATTTTGTCGATTTCGTCGATAAACACGATCCCGTGCTGCTCAACGGCTTCGATAGCGTCCTGTTTCAGCTCTTCCGGGTTGACCAGCTTCGCGGCTTCTTCTTCAATCAGCAGCTTCATCGCGTCTTTAATTTTCAGCTTACGCGGTTTCTGCTTCTGCCCACCCAGGTTCTGGAACATGGACTGCAACTGATTGGTCATCTCTTCCATGCCCGGAGGCGCCATGATCTCTACGCCCATCGGTGCAGCAGCGAGATCGATTTCAATCTCTTTATCGTCGAGCTGGCCTTCGCGCAGTTTTTTGCGGAAGGACTGGCGCGCAGCTGAAGGTTCAGCGGATTGCTCCGGTTGGCCCCAGTTGTTTTTCGCCGGTGGGATCAGCACGTCGAGAATACGCTCTTCAGCCAACTCTTCGGCGCGGTAGCGGTTTTTCTCGATCGACTGGATACGTACCATTTTCACTGCGGAATCGGTCAGATCGCGGATGATAGAATCCACTTCTTTCCCGACATAGCCCACTTCGGTGAACTTGGTCGCTTCAACTTTGATAAACGGCGCGTTAGCCAGTTTCGCCAGACGACGCGCAATTTCGGTTTTACCGACGCCGGTCGGGCCGATCATCAGAATATTTTTTGGTGTCACTTCGTGACGCAGCTCTTCATCAAGCTGCATACGGCGCCAGCGGTTACGCAAGGCGATTGCCACAGAACGCTTAGCCGCGTCCTGGCCGATAATATGTTTGTCCAGTTCGCTGACAATTTCGCGTGGGGTCATTTCAGACATGGGAGATCCTTACGCTTTAGAGGGTAATTCTTCGATGGTATGGAAGTGGTTGGTGTAAATGCAGATATCGCCTGCAATATCCAACGCCTTCTCAGCGATTTCACGCGCGCCAAGCTCGGTATTTTCCAGTAACGCACGGGCTGCGGCCTGGGCGTATGGCCCACCGGAACCGATAGCGATCAGGTCATTTTCCGGCTGAACCACATCACCATTACCGGTGATGATCAGCGACGCGTTCTCATCTGCCACCGCCAGCAGCGCTTCCAGCTTGCGCAGCATGCGATCGGTGCGCCAGTCCTTTGCCAGCTCGACAGCCGCTTTCACCAGATGGCCCTGGTGCATTTCCAGTTTGCGTTCGAAGAGTTCGAACAAAGTGAAGGCATCGGCCGTACCACCGGCAAAACCTGCGATAACTTTGTCGTTATACAGGCGGCGGACTTTTTTCACGTTGCCCTTCATTACGGTATTACCCAGTGTGGCCTGGCCATCACCGGCAATAACGACATGGCCGTTACGGCGTACGCTTACGATTGTTGTCACGAGCAGACCCCTTGGTTACAAATGCAGAATACAGCGCCCCGCACAGCGTACGGGGCAGAATGCAATTATAGATGGGGGGGATTTCGGGGGTTTCAACCCCCGGAGGCGAGACGGATACAGTTTGTATGACCCGCCATTTTCAGACGGCTAATGGTGGAATCAGCATTCTCTTTGCCTTTCACCGGGCCAAGTACCACGCGGTTCCAGCCGTTGTTGCTGGTGATACGTGAATCAAACCCTTCGAACGCCAGCTGGGCGCGAACGGTTTCTGCCTGCTCCTGGCCTTTAAACGAACCGCACTGGATCATCCAGCGGCGGTCATCTTTTTTCTCCGCCGTTTGCGTTTTCGGCGCTTCCGCCTCACGTGTTATCGGCGCAGCCTGCTGCGCTTTCGGCTGTGCTGCGGTAGTATGCGGCGGCGTTTGCAACAGATCCTGATACGGCTGCGATGTTGCGGCGGCTTTCGGCTGCTGCTGCGTTTGCGTCTGTGTTTGACGCGGCGCAGTGGCCGTTGTCCGAGCCGGTTGTTGCTGTACCGGTTGTTCCACTACACGCGTCTGCGTACGCGGCTGCTGTACCGGCTGCGTTTGCGTCCACTGCGGTTGCTGCTGCTGAGCCTGGCGCTGGCGCTGCAACGTTTGCTGACGTTGTTCCGGCGTCTGTTCGTTCCACGGCACTTCATTAAGCTGCGTCGGCTGCTGGCGCATATCCGCCTGCATCTGCGCTAACAGCTGGCGCTGTTCATCTGTCAGCTGATCCGGGTTTTTCACTTCGCCGCCTGCAGAAGGTTCAGTAGGCGCAAGCACGCCTGGCTGACGGCTTTCCAGCTCTTTAATGTAGCGCCAGCGCTCTTCCGGCTTCGGCGGCAGGCCGTTACCGGTGACCTTTTGATTTTGTAGCGATTCGGATTCTTCTTTTTTGTGGTGCGTAATAAAGTACAGACCACCGATAAAGGCGACCAGCACGGCGGCCGCGATGGCGACCATGGCTGGAGAGACCGCAGACCTGCTGCGTTGCTTTTTCCTTGAGTTGCTCGCTTTTCGCCGCGCAGGAGCCGGCTGGCCGCGGCGTACATAATCTCGTTGTGCCACTATCGTTTCGCTGTATTTATATCGTTTATCAGCCCGCCATGTTACTTAAGCGACGGGCTTTTGACCAGAAGGGGGTGTCTTAAAGCCAGGTATTTACGTAATCGCCCGGGTACTGCCGCGCAGGATCAATTCGCAATCCAGCAGGCGCGATCCGCTATTGACGTTATGACCTTGCAGTTGTTCCAGCAGGAGCAGCATCGATTCCCGGCCAATTTCGTAGCGCGGCTGCGCAACGGTGGTTAGCGGCGGGTCAGAGTACTCTGCCAGTGAAATGTTATCAAAACCGATAATCGATAAGTCGTCCGGTACTTTCAGCCCCCGGCGTTTGGCGAGCGACAGCGCACCCAGCGCCATAACGTCGCTATGGCAGAACACCGCCGTTGGCGGCTTGGGCAACGCCAGTAGCTGTTCCAGCGCGTGCGCTCCGGCTTCAAAGGTAAAATCACCGCGTGCAATATAGTGCGGATCGACAGTCGTTCCTGAGCGGCGCAGCGCCTGCACATAACCCTGCAAGCGGTAGTGGCACAATGGCATCTCTTCCGGCCCGGCAATACAGCCAATCAGATGGTGCCCCTGTTCCTGTAGATAATTGACGGCGTTAAAAGCGGCGGTCAGGTTATCAATGTGTACGGTAGGCAGCTCCAGCTCAGGAGCAAATTCATTCGCCATGACCATCGGCGGCAAATTGCGCTGCTCTTCAATACTGGCGTCGAACGGCAGGCGTGAACCTAACAGCAGCATGCCGTCGATTTGCTTGGTAATGATCAGATCGATAAAGGTTTTTTCTTGCTGATTCTGGTGGGCGCAGTCGCCAATCAGTACCAGATAGCCGTGTTCGGCTGCGGTAACTTCGATACCGCGAATGATTTCGCTGAAAAAGGGATCGCAGATATCCGGCACAATCACCAGCAAAGTGCGGGATTCGTTTCGCTTGACGTTACGCCCCATCGACTGGGGTAAATAACCCACTTCCATGGCGGCTTGCTCAACCCGATTACGGGTCGTCTGCGACACTTTTTCCGGATTCATTAATGCACGGGATACGGTTGCCGTAGAAACCTTTGCTTTCATGGCAACATCTTTCATGGTCGCTGCTGCAACCTGATTTTTGGGTTTCAACTTGTTCTCCTCGCATGCACGGCGCAAGCGTAGTCACATTTTTATCAGATAGTTAGGCGCAGCGGTTACAGAATTTTCATGAAAAGTGTGATGAAAGTTGAATTTTATGCCGCCGATCGCAACCTCAACTCTCAATGGGATCGACATCCAGCACCCATTTAACCCGCCGTGCATCGGGCAGCGTGTTAATCAATGCCAGCGCGCCGCTGACAATATGTTGTAAGCGAATGCGGGAAGGGTGTTGCAGCAGGATCTGCCAGCGATAGCGTCCGGCGCGCTTCGCTGCCAGCGCCGGAACCGGGCCGAGGATCCACAATTGATTATCCGCCAGCGGGCTGGCTTGCAGTAAGTTTTTCAACTGTTGCAGGAACAG
The DNA here is from genome assembly GCF_009935945.1 of Kosakonia sp. MH5. NCBI lineage: Bacteria > Pseudomonadati > Pseudomonadota > Gammaproteobacteria > Enterobacterales > Enterobacteriaceae > Kosakonia > Kosakonia sp. MH5. Next base: position 81,465 of record NZ_QODH01000013.1, read on the forward strand.
CGGAGCGAACTGATTGTTCTGATCTTCTGCGCGGATCAACACGTGGCTGGTCCACGGCGGCAGTTGCAGCGTTTGCCGTTCGGCCAGCGCCTGTTCTGCAAAGGTGTCATAACCTTTATGCAGCAAAGTTTGCAGCAAAGGATGCTCAGGATGGTGGGTTTGCAGCACCACTTCGCCCTGCTTTCCGGCGCGCCCGGCGCGGCCCGACACCTGGGTATAGAGCTGAGCGAACCGTTCCGCCGCACGGAAATCCGCAGAAAAGAGTGCGCCATCGACATCCAGCAAGGCAACCAACGTCACATCCGGAAAGTGATGGCCTTTCGCCAGCATCTGCGTGCCAATCAGGAGCCGCGCGCCGCCGCGATGAACTTCCGCCAGGTGCTGCTCCAGCGCGCCTTTGCGGCTGGTGGTATCGCGGTCAATGCGCGACACCGGCACGCCAGGGAACAGCGGCGCAAGCGCCTGTTCCAGTTGCTCAGTTCCTAAACCGACGGGCAGCAGGTGCGTGGAACCGCAGGAGGGGCACTGGCGCGGTACCGGGCGCTGGCTATCGCAATGGTGGCAGCGCAAATGCTGCTGCGCCTGGTGAAAGGTGTAGTAGTGATCGCAACGCGGGCACTCTGCTATCCAGCCGCAGTCATGGCACAGCAGTGCCGGAGCGAACCCCCGGCGGTTAAGAAACAGAATTACCTGGTTGCCTGCCTGCAAATGCTGGCGCATGCGGTTGATGAGCGCGGGCGCTAATCCGGCCTGCAACTGCTGGCCTTTCATATCCAGCACATGTTGCGTTGCCGGGCGCGCGCTACCGGCGCGGCGCGTCAGGCGCAGCAGCCGGTATTTTCGCGCCCGCACATTATATAAGGTCTCCAGCGCGGGAGTCGCCGAGCCGAGAATGATGGGGATCTGTTCGCTATGGGCGCGATAGACCGCCAGATCCCGCGCGTGATAGCGCCAGCCTTCCTGCTGTTTATAGGAGCTGTCGTGCTCTTCATCGATAACGATCACGCCGAGGTTTTTAAACGGTGTGAACAGCGATGAGCGCGTGCCGATAACAATTGCCGCCTCGCCGTTTTTCGCTTTTTGCCATGTGGTAAGACGTTCACTGTCGTTCAGGCCTGAATGCAGCACTTCGACCGGCGCGTTAAAGCGCTCGCGAAAACGGGCGATGGTTTGCGGCGTCAGGCCAATCTCCGGCACCATCACCAGTGCCTGTTTCCCCTGCGCCAGCACATTTTCCAGTACGCTTAAATAGACTTCGGTCTTACCGGAACCCGTGACGCCTGCCAGCAGCCAGGCAGAGAATTGATCGGCCGCGCTGTGAATCGCGCCGACGGCAGTGGCCTGCTCTGTGTTCAGCCGCAGCCTGTCGCCGCTGACGGAGAACTGGCTGCGCCAGTCGCTGAACGTCGGCGTTTCGCTGCTCATCTCCGCCAGCCCTTTGGCGCGCAGCGCCTGCAGAGTGACGCTTTTCAGATCCAGCGCTGCCAGCTGGTGTTGCCAGATTTTACCTTTACGCAGAGCTGAAAGGGCCTGCTGCTGCTTTGCCGACTTTACGCGATTAATGTCCGTCGCCTGGCCCTGCTCAGTGGCGAACCAGTAGCCCTGAAACTCTGCGCTGGCAGTTTTTGTCTGGCGTAACAGAACGGGAAGGGCGTTGAACAGCACATCGCCAATCGGATGATGGTAATAGTCAGCTGCCCATAACAACAGACGCCAGACGGCGGGTGAAAACGCGGGCTCGCTGTCGAGCACTTCTTCTACCTGCTTCAGCTCGGTAAGCGGCAGCTCGCTTTTATCGCTGACCGCCACCACAATGCCAACGCGTTGCTGAGTACCGAACGGCACGCGCACGCGACAACCTGCGCGGGCGATCATGTCGTCCGGCAACAGATAATCAAAGGTGCGGGGCAAGGGTACAGACAGCGCAACGTGGGCGACGGGCATCTCATCTTCCTGACTTGAAAACTGGCGGGTTAGTATACACATTGTTGCTACGGACGAGCGGATCAGTTTGCATGTGCTGGTTAATTTCTGTATGATTCGCCGCCTTTAGTGCGGATTTAGCGCGCCAAAGATACACTTATTATTTAACTCGCGTGGTGTCTGGCGTTAGGGCTGGAAGAGCGACGCGGCCTTAAACTGAGGTTTCCCATGAAAAAAGGTATTCACCCGAATTACGTTGCGATTACTGCAACCTGTTCTTGCGGTAATGTGATCAAAACCCACTCCACCGTGGGCCACGACCTGAACCTGGACGTGTGCGGCAAATGCCACCCGTTCTTTACTGGTAAACAACGTGTTGTTGATACCGGTGGTCGTGTTGAGCGTTTCAACAAACGCTTCAGCATCCCGGGCAGCAAATAAGTTGCCAAAGAAAAAAGCGCCGCGAGGCGCTTTTTTTGTCTCTGCCGTTTGCCGGAGGGGGATATTTTTGTGAAATGAATCACGAAAATATTGTTCTGATTAAAAAACGCACATATTCTTTTCGCCATTCCAGTCCTGTGAACAGAGCAAAAAAGAGGCGTGAGATGCTGACGGCAATGAAAAATGTATTTATGTCTTACCTGCTTTCTCTCGCAGAAGTGCACCCGGAAGTGACGCGCTTCTGATTGGGCAGCTGACATAAGCAAAAAGGGCGGAAGATATCTTCCGCCCTTTTGTTTTGAATCAGTATTCCCATGTATCCGGGTCGATGCCCAGTTCACGCATAATCACTTTTGCCTCTTCCGGGATTTCATCACTGCGCTCTTTGCGCAGATCTTCATCGTTCGGCAGAGGCTGACCGGTGAACGCGTGCAGGAATGCCTCGCACAGCAGCTCGCTGTTGGTGGCGTGACGCAGGTTGTTCACCTGACGACGGGTACGTTCATCGGTGAGGATTTTTAACACCTTAAGAGGAATGGAAACCGTAATTTTCTTTACTTGCTCACTCTTCTTGCCGTGCTCAGCGTATGGGCTGATATATTCGCCGCTCCATTCAGCCATGAGATACCTTTAATCCTCTCAGTCATTAGTCTAAACCCGGGCGAGCCCAGGCCGTAATCCCGCGTAGTTTACCGTAGAGTCATCACAGTGACACGGTGTATCGCTCTGCGCGCCCACACTAAAGCATATAATTTTAACGGCTATTGCGCGTTTGCTCAATCTATACGCAAAGAAGTTTAGATGTCCAGATGTATTGACGTCTATCTATTCAATGTTTACTCTGTGGTCAGATTTTTCATCCATTAAGCCAGGAAGCCTTCACCATGACGCGTAAACAGGCCACCATTGCAGTGCGTAGCGGATTGAACGATGACGAGCAGTATGGCTGCGTTGTCCCGCCAATTCACCTCTCCAGTACCTATAATTTCACCGGTTTTAATGAACCCCGCGCACATGACTACTCGCGTCGCGGTAACCCCACGCGCGATGTTGTACAGCGCGCGCTGGCGGAGCTGGAAGGGGGCGCTGGCGCGGTGTTGACCAATACCGGCATGTCGGCGATTCATCTGGTGACCACGGTTTTCCTCAAGCCTGGCGATCTGCTGGTTGCACCGCATGATTGCTACGGCGGCAGCTATCGCCTGTTCGACAGTCTGGCGAAACGCGGTTGCTATCGGGTGAAATTCGTCGATCAGGGCGATGAACAGGCACTGAAAGCGGCGCTGGCGGAAAAACCGAAACTGGTGCTGGTAGAAAGTCCAAGCAACCCATTGTTGCGCGTCGTGGATATTGCGAAAATCTGCCAACTGGCGCGTGAAGCGGGCGCAGTTAGCGTCGTTGATAACACCTTCTTAAGCCCGGCGTTGCAAAATCCGTTGGCGCTGGGTGCCGATCTGGTACTGCACTCCTGCACAAAATACCTCAACGGTCATTCCGATGTGGTGGCGGGCGTGGTGATTGCAAAAGACGCGGAGACTGTCACCGAACTGGCATGGTGGGCGAATAATATTGGCGTCACCGGTAGCGCCTTCGACAGCTATTTGCTGTTGCGCGGGCTGCGCACGTTGTCGCCGCGTATGGAAGTGGCGCAGCGTAACGCACAGGCGATTGTCGATTTCCTGCAAACTCAGCCGCTGGTGAAAAAGCTTTACCACCCGTCTCTGCCGGATAATCAGGGGCATGAGATTGCTGCGCGTCAACAAAAAGGCTTTGGCGCGATGTTAAGTTTTGAACTGGATGGCGGCGAGCAAACGCTGCGTCGTTTCCTGAGCGGTTTGTCACTGTTTACTCTGGCGGAATCATTAGGTGGGGTAGAAAGTTTAATCTCCCACGCCGCCACCATGACGCACGCAGGTATGGCGCCGGAAGCGCGCGCCGCTGCCGGGATCTCGGAAACGTTGTTGCGTATCTCGACCGGTATTGAAGATAGTGAAGATTTAATTGCCGATCTGGAAAATGGCTTCCGGGTCGCAGCTGAGGGGTAAACATGAGTGTGATTGCGCAGGCAGGGACGAAGGCTCGTCAGCTGCACAAATTTGGTGGCAGTAGTCTGGCGGATGTGAAGTGTTACCTCCGCGTTGCAGGGATCATGGCGGAGTATTCACAACCGGGCGACATGATGGTTGTCTCCGCCGCAGGCAGCACCACCAATCAGCTGATCAACTGGCTGAAATTAAGCCAGACTGACAGGCTCTCTGCGCATCAGGTTCAGCAATCCCTGCGTCGTTATCAAAGTGACTTGATTGGCGGGCTGTTGCCCGCCGATGTGGCCGATGGACTGACCAGCGAATTTATCCACGATCTGGAACACCTGGCGGCGCTACTCGACGGCGGCATTACCGACGCGGTTTACGCGGAAGTGGTCGGCCACGGTGAAATCTGGTCGGCGCGCTTGATGGCCGCCGTACTTAATCAGCAAGGCCTTGATGCGGCCTGGCTGGATGCCCGCGATTTTCTGCGTGCCGAGCGTTCGGCGCAGCCGCAGGTGAACGAAGGGGCGTCTTATCCCCTTTTGCAGCAAAAGCTGGCGCAACATCCAGGCAAACGCATTGTTGTCACCGGTTTTATCAGCCGTAATGAGGCGGGTGAAACGGTGCTGCTGGGGCGTAACGGCTCTGACTATTCAGCAACGCAGATTGGCGCGCTGGGCGATGTTTCCCGCGTCACCATCTGGAGCGACGTGGCCGGTGTCTATAGCGCCGACCCGCGCAAAGTGAAAGATGCCTGTCTGCTGCCGCTGCTGCGTCTCGATGAAGCCAGCGAACTGGCGCGTCTTGCCGCTCCGGTACTGCATGCCCGCACGCTGCAACCGGTCTCCGGCAGCAATATCGATCTGCAATTGCGCTGTAGCTATAACCCCGATCAAGGCTCTACGCGGATTGAACGCGTACTGGCATCCGGCACTGGCGCGCGCATCGTGACCAGTCACGATGATGTCTGTTTGATTGAGTTTATCGTTCCGGCCGGGCAGGATTTTAAACTGGCGCAAAAAGAGATCGATCTGCTCCTCAAACGCGCGCAGGCGCGTCCGCTGGCGGTGGGCGCTCATGCCGACCGTAATCTGCTGCAACTCTGCTACACCTCGGAAGTGGTCGACAGCGTCTTTAAACTGCTGGATGAAGCCGGTCTGCCGGGTGAATTACGCCTGCGTCAGGGGCTGGCGCTGGTGGCGATGGTCGGTGCTGGCGTATGCCGTAACCCGTTGCACAGCCACCGTTTCTGGCAGCAACTGAAAGGCCAGCCGGTTGAGTTTATCTGGCAGTCCGACGAAGGTATCAGCCTGGTCGCTGTACTGCGCGTTGGCCCGACCGAGAGCCTGATTCAGGGGCTGCACCAGTCGCTGTTCCGCGCGGAAAAACGAATCGGTCTGATGCTGTTCGGCAAGGGAAATATCGGCTCCCGCTGGCTGGAGTTGTTCTCCCGCGAGCAGAGCGCGCTTTCGGCGCGTACCGGGTTTGAATTTGTGCTGGCCGGCGTGGTGGATAGCCGCCGTAGCCTGCTGAATTACGATGGGCTGGATGCCAGCCGTGCGCTGGCTTTCTTCAATGATGAAGCCGTCGAGCAGGATGAAGAGTCGCTGTTCCTGTGGATGCGCGCTCACCCGTATGACGACCTGGTCGTACTGGATGTGACCGCCAGCGAGCAACTGGCCGGGCAGTATCTGGATTTCGCCAGCCACGGTTTTCATGTGATCAGCGCCAACAAACTGGCCGGGGCGAGCACGACCAATAATTATCGCCAGATCCACGATGCGTTTGAAAAGACGGGTCGTCACTGGCTGTACAACGCTACCGTCGGCGCCGGATTGCCGGTTAACCATACGGTGCGCGATCTGCGCGATAGCGGCGATGCGATTCTGGCGATCAGCGGTATCTTCTCCGGCACCCTCTCCTGGTTGTTCCTGCAATTCGACGGTACTGTGCCGTTTACCGACCTGGTCGATCAGGCGTGGCAGCAGGGGCTGACTGAGCCGGATCCGCGTGTCGATCTCGCCGGTAAAGATGTGATGCGCAAGCTGGTGATCCTCGCCCGTGAAGCCGGTTATGACATCGAACCTGAGCAGGTTCGCGTGGAATCGCTGGTGCCACCGCATTGTGAAGAAGGTTCGGTGGATCACTTTTTCGAAAACGGCGACGAACTGAATGAACAGATGGTACAGCGGCTGGAAGCCGCCAGTGAAATGGGCCTTGTGCTGCGTTATGTTGCGCGTTTCGATGCGAACGGCAAAGCACGTGTAGGCGTGGAAGCGGTCCGTCCGGAGCATCCGCTGGCGGCGGTTCTGCCGGGTGATAACGTCTTCGCCATTGAAAGCCGCTGGTATCGCGATAATCCGCTGGTCATTCGCGGGCCGGGCGCAGGGCGTGATGTCACCGCTGGCGCTATCCAGTCAGATATCAACCGTCTGGCGCAATTGCTGTAATCTTCTCTTCACCCTCTCCCCGGCGGGGAGAGGGCATTACATCCCGCATCATGAACTTTTTTCATCTTCGCTGAACATTCCTCACTCAGAATAATGATTTTCCGGTTGACGGCCTGTGCAAATTCCGTCATTTTTACATCTGGACGTCTAAACGTATAGAAGTTCACAAACAACAGACAATGACATGCGATTGATGAGGTAAGGTATGAGCTTTTTTCACGCCAACCAGCGGGAAGCCCTGAATCAAAGCCTGGCGGAAGTACATGGCCAGATTAATGTTTCCTTTGAATTTTTCCCGCCGCGCACCAGTGAAATGGAACAAACCTTATGGAACTCCATCGATCGCCTGAGCAGCCTGAAGCCAAAATTCGTTTCAGTGACTTACGGCGCGAACTCCGGCGAGCGCGACCGTACTCACAGCATAATCAAAGGCATCAAAGAGCGCACCGGCCTGGAAGCCGTACCGCATCTGACCTGCATTGACGCCACCCGCGATGAACTGCGCGCGATTGCGCGGGATTACTGGAATAACGGCATCCGCCATATCGTGGCGCTGCGCGGGGATTTACCGCCGGGCGGCGGTAAGCCGGATATGTATGCCGCCGATCTGGTGACGCTGTTAAAAGAGGTTGCCGATTTCGATATCTCTGTTGCCGCCTACCCGGAAGTACACCCGGAAGCGAAGAGCGCGCAGGCGGATCTGCTCAACCTGAAGCGCAAAGTGGATGCCGGCGCCAGCCGTGCAATCACCCAGTTCTTTTTTGATGTGGAAAGCTACCTGCGCTTTCGCGATCGCTGCGCGGCGACCGGCATTGATGTGGAGATCGTTCCGGGTATTCTGCCGGTTTCCAACTTCAAGCAGGCGAAAAAATTCGCTGATATGACCAACGTACGTATTCCGGCATGGATGTCGCAAATGTTCGACGGTCTGGATGATGACGCTGAGACCCGCAAGCTGGTGGGAGCAAATATCGCGATGGATATGGTGAAGATTTTGAGCCGCGAAGGGGTGAAGGATTTCCACTTCTACACGCTGAACCGCGCGGAAATGAGCTACGCGATTTGCCACACGCTGGGCGTTCGCCCCGGCGTCTAACCTGAAATAAAAAGCCCGGAACAACCGTTCCGGGCTTTTGCTTTACAGGCCCGGTGGATATTCGCTCTACCGGGTATGTTAACGCTTATTCCCACTCTTCCAGGAAACGCTGTCCGTACTGGTCAGCGACCAGCAGTGCGGCATAGACCTGATCCGGCGTTGCGCCGCCTGGCATGTTGTGGATGGTTTCACCTTCCGCACAGGCTGCTTCGGCAACGATGCGCATCTTCGCCGGAATATCCGTTTTGATATCCAGTTGCGCCAGCGTGATCGGCAGACCAACGTTGTGGCACAGCGCTGCAACCGTTTCGATCTCATCCAGCGGCGCGTTTTCCAGCACCAGTTGCGTCAACGTACCGAACGCCACTTTCTCACCATGATAGTAGTGGTGCGCGTCGGCAAGGGCGGTTAAACCGTTGTGGATGGCATGCGCAGCCGCCAGACCGCCGCTCTCGAAGCCAACGCCGCTCAGATAGGTATTCGCTTCCACCACGCGCTCCAGCGCAGGCGTTACCACATGCTGTTCAGCCGCGAGCATGGCTTTTTCACCCTCTTCCAGCAGCGTGTTGTAGCATAGCTCGGCCAGCGCCAGCGCAGATTGTGTGCTTTGCCCGCCGGCCATGGTTTTTGCGCCGCTGCGTGAGCAGGCGCGGGCTTCAAACCAGGTGGAGAGCGCATCGCCGATCCCCGCAGCCAGCAGCCGCGCCGGTGCGCCGGCAACGATTTTGGTATCGACAATCACGCGGTTTGGGTTGTTGGGAAGTAACAGATAGCGATCGAATTCACCGTTGTCAGTGTAGATAACCGAAAGCGCGCTGCACGGCGCGTCGGTGGAAGCGATTGTTGGCGCAATTGCCACCGGAACGTGCATGAAGTGCGCCAGTGCTTTGGCGGTATCCAGTGTTTTCCCGCCGCCAATACCGAGCACTGCGCCACAGTGAGCGTTTTCCGCAACGCCGCGCAGCCGGTCAATTTCATTTTGTGAACACTCGCCGCCGAATGGCACAACTTCACAGGCCAGCCCGGCATCCGCCAGACTTTTTTGCAGCGTTTCCTGGGCAAAACCAAGCACAAATTTATCGCCCACGACCAGCCAGCGATCGGCCAGCGGTTTGAGATAGTCGCCGAGACGGGTGATGACGTCTGCACCCTGGATGTACTTACCTGGCGACTGGATGATGCGATCCATATATTGCCTCCTTACAGGTTGAGGTTGCCAAAAGCCGTTTTCCAGTCCTGCTCAAACTTCTCTATTGCTGACTCTACTGCGGGCGTATTGAGCATTTGTTGCGCTACATCTAATGGCAGCGTGATTGCTTCACATCCGGCGAGCAGGCAGTCGAGTGCCTGACGCGGCGTTTTGAAGCTGGCGGCCAGCACTTTGCTTTGCGGCGCGTGGAGTTTCAGCAGCGTTTGCAATTCCTGCACCATGCGAATGCCATCGCCGCCCTGGGCATCAACACGGTTGACATAAGGCGCAACATATTTTGCTCCGGCAAGGGCAGCGAGTAAGCCCTGCGCGGCGCTGTAGACAGCGGTGCCGAGGGTGACGATATTCTCTTTTTTCAACTGCTTGATGGCGGCAAGGCCTTCCGCTGTGACCGGGATTTTTACCACAATGCCGGGAAAGGCGCTGTTGAAGCGTCTGGCTTCAGACACCATGCCCTCCGCGTCGCGGCTCATCACCTGCGCAAACAGCGTTCCGTCCGGGCCGATGGCGTTTTGCAGACGCGGCAACACATCCCATATCGGCGTTTTCCCGGCGGCAATAATGCTGGGGTTGGTGGTGACACCCGCGAGCGGATAAATTCGCGCCAGGCGTTCAACTTCCGCCACGTTGGCGGTGTCCAGATAGAGTTCCATCGTGCTTCCTCGTATAACGTTTCTGACCTCAGCATACGAGCGCTTGCCACGCGGTCGCCATATAACAAATCTGCCAAACACTGGACAAATGTAAGCTCCACGGCGAATTGAGATTTGGCTCACAAGTTGCGCTGTATCACGATGAAACGCGGGGTGTCAGGCCTTTTCTGCGCAGCGTGATGCGATTTTTAACGTATAAAAATCCAGTGTCGCAGGCTCAATCCTGTTTTTCGCTGAGATGGCTGTGGTACTGCTGACGGTATTCGGAGGGGGAACGTTCGGTATTTTTACGGAACAGGCGGCAGAAGTAGTTACTGTCTACAAAACCGCAGGTGTGCGCGACTTCTTTGATTTTTAAGTCGTAACCCTTGAGCAGCGTTTTGGCATGCTCCAGCCGGGTGTGATTGAGGTATTCGTTAAAACCGAGACTGCCGGTTTTCTGGAACAGGTGCGAAAGATAATTGGGCGAGATGTAAAACGCCTGCGCCACCGATTCGCGCGTGAGCGGCTTGGCGTAATGTTCGTCGATATAGCTGCGAATGGCTTCGAACAGTGCTTCGCTGCGGGAAGCGGTCTGGATATGGCTACCGAGCAGATCGTGGCAGTGGCTGAGCAGGCTGGTGACAATCAGCCGTGCGGTTTGCTGTTCGCGCGGCTGCATTTGCATTTCATGCAGTGTCTGCAGCAGGAACGAACCCACGCGCGGACCGCGGCGTGCGACATGTTGTTTCGCCAGGTTTTGCAGGGTTTCGCCATTCCACTGATTCACGGTAAAGCTCAGTTGCTGCTTGCCGAACAGTACGCTTAAGGTGCTGGCCGGCGCCTGCCATTGCTGCCAGTTCCAGCCGCCAGCCGGAATATACAGAACGTCATGTTGCGTCATCAACGGTGCTTCCCCGGCGATCCCGACATCCATGAGCGACCCTTCCAGCACAATTTCCAGACGTGGAAAATCGACCTGACAGGCCAGCGCAGGCGCACTACCGGTGACTCCGGCAAAACAGACCTGACGCAGCGGCAGCGGGCCGTTGATCAGGCGGGAGATGAGATGGCTGACGTCGTGGCTCATGCTTTCCCTTCCGTGACAGGCGAAGGAACAACCTTAGCTGGCGACATAAAAAAAGGCCACAGCAAGTGTGGCCTTTTGCGATGCGGGGAGAAAATTAGCCCGTGTTACGCATGCCTGCTGCAACACCCGCAATGGTCACCATCAACGCTTGTTCTACACGCTCGTCCGGCGTTTCACCGGCTTCTTCGGCCAGACGCGAACGGTGCAGCAGCTCGGCCTGCAAGACGTTCAGCGGGTCGGTGTAGATGTTACGTAACTGGATGGATTCGGCGATCCACGGCAGATCGGCCATCAGGTGGGAGTCGTTGGCAATTGCCAGTACCACATTGATATCCGCCTGCAGCAGTTTACGCAACTCGCTGCCCAGCCCCCACAGTTCCGGTTTTACCAGACGCTGATCGTAGTATTCCGCCAGCCACAGGTCGGCTTTGGAGAAGACCATCTCCAGCATGCCAAGGCGGGTTGAGAAGAATGGCCAGTCGCGGCACATTGCTTCCAGTTCGCTCTGTTTACCATCTTCCACTACTTTCTGTAACGCCGCGCCTGCGCCCAGCCAGGCCGGAAGCATCAGGCGGTTCTGCGTCCAGGCGAAGATCCACGGAATAGCACGCAGCGACTCGACGCCGCCGGTCGGACGGCGTTTCGCCGGACGTGAGCCGAGCGGCAGTTTACCCAGTTCCTGCTCCGGTGTTGCCGAACGGAAATAGGGAACAAAGTCTTTGTTTTCGCGCACGTAGCCACGGTACATCTCACAGGAGCTCTCTGACAGTGCGTCCATAATGTGGCGCCACTGTGGTTTAGGTTCCGGCGGCGGCAGCAGGTTCGCTTCCATAATGGCGCTGGTATAAAGCGACAGGCTGCTGATAGTGACTTCCGGCAGACCGTATTTAAAGCGGATCATTTCGCCCTGTTCGGTCACGCGCAGACCGCCTTTCAGGCTACCTGGCGGTTGAGAGAGCAGCGCCGCATGCGCTGGCGCGCCACCGCGACCGATAGAGCCGCCGCGGCCGTGGAACAGCGTCAGTTCGATGCCGGCTTTCTCACAGGTTTTGATCAGCGCATCCTGAGCCTGGTATTGCGCCCAGCTTGCGGCCATTACGCCCGCGTCTTTCGCCGAGTCGGAATAGCCAATCATCACCATCTGTTTGCCCTGGATAAAGCCGCGATACCAGTCGATATTCAGCAACTGGGTCATTACGTCGTCGGCATTGTTGAGGTCATCCAGCGTTTCAAACAGCGGCGCAACTGGCAGGGCAAAGCCGATACCGGCTTCTTTCAGCAGCAGATGAACGGCCAGCACATCGGACGGCGTTTTGGCCATGGAGATCACATAGGCGGCGATGGAACCGCGCGGCGCTTCGGCGATCACCCGGCAGGTGTCCAGCACTTCGCGGGTCTCGTCGCTTGGCTCCCACTGGCGCGGCAGCAGCGGACGTTTGGAATTCAGTTCGCGGATCAGGAATGCCTGTTTGTCCGCTTCCGACCAGCTTTCGTAATCGCCGATGCCGAGATAGCGGGTCAGTTCGCCCAGCGCTTCGGTATGTCGGGTACTCTCCTGACGAATATCGATGCGCACCAGCGGCACGCCGAAACTCTTCACGCGGCGTAATGTATCGAGCAGCTCACCATTGGCGATAATGCTCATACCGCAGGCTTGCAGCGATTTATAACAGGCGTATAGCGGTTCCCACAGTTGCTCATTTTGCGTCAGCAAACCGGCAGGCTTCGGCAGTTTTTGTCCCTTCAGACGCGCTTCCAGCCAGGCCTGGGTCGCCATCAGGTCGGAACGCAATTTTTTCATCAGATAACGGTACGGTTCGCGTGCGCCTTCTGCGCCTGCCAGCTCACGCAGTTCATCGGTGCATTCGACCATCGACAGCTCGGAGATCAGCAACTGAATATCTTTCAGGAACAGATCGGTCGCTTTCCAGCGGCTGAGCAGCAGCACATGGCGAGTGATGTCGGCGGTGACGTTCGGGTTGCCATCGCGGTCGCCGCCCATCCACGAGGTAAAGCGCACCGGTACAAAATCAACCGGCAGCTTGTAATTGAGGTGCTCTTCCAGCTGTTCGTTCAGTTCGCGCAGGTAATTCGGCACGCCTTCCCACAGGCTGTTTTCCACGACCGCGAAACCCCATTTGGCCTCATCAACCGGGCTTGGGCGATTGCGGCGGATTTCGTCGGTATGCCAGGACTGAGCAATCAACTGGCGCAGACGGCGCATTAACTGGTGGCGTTCGTAGTCGGCGATATCGCTGTTATCCAGTTGTTTCAGGCAGTTGTTCACTTCCACCATTTTGTGGATCAGCGTACGGCGGGTGATCTCGGTTGGGTGGGCGGTCAGTACCAGTTCCAGCGACAGCGATTCAACAGCTTTAATGATGGTGGCTTCGTTGAGATTGGGTTGGTCTTTCAGCTTTTTGATAGTGCGGGCAATCACTTCCGGGTTGCTGGCCGCTTCGCCTTTGGCAGAAATGCTGTGGTACTGCTCAGCGGTGTTCGCAAGATTCAGGAACTGGCTGAAAGCGCGCGCCACTGGCAGCAGTTCGTCATTAGACAGATTCTGCAAGGTGGTGAGCAGTTCCTGACGGCTGGCTTCATTACCGGCGCGAGAAGATTTGGACAGCTTACGGATTGTTTCTACCCGGTCGAGAATGTTCTCGCCGAGAGCATCCTTGATGGTATCTCCCAGCAGTTTGCCGAGCATACTGACATTACTACGCAAAGCGGAATATTGTTCGTTCATGTTACCCCAGACACCCCATCTCATTTTATTTTGTTATATCTGCCGTCGCGCAGATATAAGACACCGCCTTTTATAAAGCCACGTAAAACCCACTACGTCAATTGCTGCGAAATCGCTTCAGCAAACGAATAAATGGCGTCAATTTACGAAATTTAATTCGCTTTCTGCCAGATAAGAAATGCTTATGAGATTGTGACATTTGTCACCCTTTCGCGCGCCTAAAAACCCCTTCCGCAGAGGGGTTATTGGCGGGGGAAAGGACGATCAGTGCCAGCAGAAATGACGGACAACCTGGGTAATAAGTTCGCGCGTTGGCTTAATAAAGCGCGTTTCCAGATATTCATCCGGCTGATGAGCCTGATTAATTGAGCCCGGACCGAGCACCAGCGTTGGACACAGCGTCTGAATAAAGGGCGCTTCGGTACAGTAATTCACCACTTCGGTTTCAACGCCGAGCAGTTTTTCCACCACGCTCACCAGTTGGTGATCCGGCGGGCACTCGTAGCCCGGAATGGGCGGATGCAGTTCAGAAATGGTCAGACGGCCCGGCCAGCGGGAACTGACCGGCTCCAGCGCCTCATTCAGCAACCCATTCAGATCGTTCAGCGTCATGCCCGGTAGCGGGCGAATATCCATATGCAGTTCGCAACAGGCGCAAATACGGTTCGCCGCATCACCACCATGAATATGCCCCAGGTTCAGCGTCGGGTACGGTACGGTGAACGCCGCATAGTGATAACGCTCTTTCAGGTTGTCACGCAGTTGCAGAATATGGCCAATGGCATCGTGCATCAGTTCGATAGCGTTGACGCCGCGCGCCGGATCGCTGGAGTGGCCGGACTGTCCGAGGATACGAATCGCGTTGGAGATATGGCCTTTATGCGCGCGCACCGGTTGCAGGGAGGTTGGCTCGCCGATGATGGCGCAATCCGGACGCAGCTGCGTATTTTCGGAAAAATAACGCGCGCCCGCCATGCTGGTCTCTTCATCGGCGGTGGCGAGAATGTAGAGCGGTTTGCTCAGCTTTGTCACATCGACGTCACGCAGCGCATCAAGAATGAAGGCAAAAAAGCCTTTCATGTCGGCGGTGCCGAGGCCGTAGAGTTTGTTGTCATGTTCGGTCAGCGTGAAGGGATCGCGCGTCCAGCGCCCGTCATCAAACGGCACGGTATCGGTGTGGCCGGTCAGCAGCAGGCCGCCCGCGCCCGTTCCGGCACTGGCGAGCATATTGAATTTATTGCGCGTGCCTGGCACCGGCTGCACTTCAACAGTGAAACCGAGATCGCCAAACCATCCTGCCAGCAGATTGATTAAAGACGCATTGCTCTGATCCAGCGCTTCTTCCGTTGCGCTGATTGATGGAGTGGCAATCAGGGCGCGGTAAATCTCGATAAATGGCGGCAAATTCATTTTCATTGTTGACATACCTGAGTTCGTGATAGTATCAATATTCATGCACTAAATGTGAATAAAAATACATTAATGCTGAGCGTAAGGGAACCCAAAAGGCGACTTGCTCAGCAACGTGGGAGGGATGCTGAGTCTTTCCCTGGCACACATGACGTAAGAAGGTAAACCGCCCCAATGTTGAACACATTAATTGTGGGCGCCAGCGGTTACGCCGGCGCAGAGCTAGTGACCTATGTAAATCGCCATCCTCATATGAACATAACCGCTTTGACGGTTTCTGCGCAAAGTAATGATGCAGGAAAGTGTATCTCCGATTTACATCCGCAGTTGAAAGGCATTGTCGATCTCCCGTTGCAGCCGATGTCCGACATCACTGAGTTTCTTGATGGCGTGGACGTCGTTTTCCTGGCGACGGCACATGAAGTGAGCCACGACCTGGCACCGGTTTGCCTGGCTGCAGGCTGTGTGGTGTTCGATCTCTCTGGCGCGTTCCGCGTTAACGATCCCGCGTTCTACGAAAAATTCTATGGCTTCACCCATCAGCACGCCGATTTACTCGCGCAGGCGGTTTACGGGCTGGCGGAGTGGAACCACGATAAACTGAAAGAAGCGCAATTAATTGCCGTGCCGGGTTGCTACCCGACGGCAGCGCAGCTCTCGCTGAAACCGTTGATCGATGCCGGTCTGCTCGATCTGAACCAGTGGCCGGTGATCAACGCGACCAGCGGCGTGAGCGGCGCCGGGCGTAAAGCGGCGCTCTCCAATAGCTTCTGCGAAGTGAGCCTGCAACCTTACGGCATTTTTAACCACCGCCATCAGCCGGAAATTGCCACACATCTTGGCACGGACGTGATTTTTACGCCGCACCTGGCGAGCTTCCCGCGCGGCATTCTGGAAACTATCACCTGCCGCCTGAAGCCTGGCGTTACGCAGGCACAGATCGCCGATCTGTTCAAACAGGTTTACGGTAACAAGCCGCTGGTACGTCTGTATGACAAAGGCGTTCCGGCGCTGAAAAACGTGGTCGGTCTGCCGTTCTGCGATATTGGTTTCGCCGTTCAGGGCGAGCATCTGATTGTGGTCGCCACGGAAGATAACCTGCTGAAAGGCGCGGCGGCACAGGCGATGCAGTGTGCAAATATTCGTTTCGGCTATGCTGAAACCCAGTCACTTATTTAAGACAGGCGTGATGATGAATCCATTAATTATTAAGCTCGGTGGTGTACTGCTGGACAGTGAAGAAGCGCTGGAGCGTCTGTTTACGGCGCTGGTGCAATATCGCGAATCTCATCAGCGCCCGTTAGTCATTGTCCACGGCGGCGGTTGCGTAGTGGATGAGTTAATGAAACAACTTAACCTGCCGGTGAAGAAGAAAAACGGCCTGCGCGTGACGCCTGCCGATCAAATCGACATCATCACCGGCGCGCTGGCGGGTACCGCCAACAAAACGCTGCTTGCGTGGGCGAAGAAACACCATATCGCTTCCGTTGGCCTGTTCCTCGGCGATGGCGACAGCGTCAAGGTAACCCAGTTGGATGAGGAACTGGGCCATGTTGGTCTGGCGCAGCCCGGCTCGCCGAAACTGATTAATGCACTGCTGGAAGGTGGTTTTCTGCCGGTGATTAGCTCTATTGGCGTGACCGACGAAGGCGCGCTGATGAATGTCAACGCGGATCAGGCGGCGACTGCGCTGGCGGCAACGCTCGGCGCGGATCTGATCCTGCTCTCTGACGTGAGCGGTATTCTCGACGGTAAAGGTCAGCGTATTGCGGAAATGACAGCAGCCAAAGCCGAGCAACTGATCGCTCAGGGCATTATTACCGATGGCATGATCGTTAAAGTGAATGCTGCGCTGGATGCGGCGCGCACGCTGGGTCGCCCGGTTGATATCGCCTCCTGGCGTCATGCCGAGCAGTTACCGGCACTGTTTAACGGTACGCCGATCGGCACGCGTATTCTGGCGTAACCAATGTATGTGCCCGATGGCGGCTACGCCTTATCGGGCCTGCGTGAACTGAACCTCCAGGCCGGATAAGCGCAGCGCTATCCGGCAATGAAATTCAAGAAATTAAGGAAGCATATTATGGCACTTTGGGGCGGGCGTTTTACTCAGGCAGCGGATCAACGGTTCAAACAGTTCAACGACTCTTTGCGCTTTGACTATCGCCTGGCAGAGCAGGATATTGTTGGCTCTGTGGCCTGGTCTAAAGCGCTGGTGACGGTTGGCGTACTGACGCAGGCAGAGCAACAGCAGCTGGAAGAGGCGCTGAACAATCTGTTGCAGGAAGTGCAGGCCGATCCGCAGCAGATCCTGCAAAGCGATGCGGAAGATATTCACAGTTGGGTAGAAGGCAAGCTGATCGATAAAGTCGGCCAACTGGGTAAAAAACTGCATACCGGGCGTAGCCGTAATGACCAGGTCGCCACCGATCTGAAATTGTGGTGTAAAGACACCATCAGCGAATTGCTACTGGCGAACCGTCAGTTGCAGAGCGCGTTGGTGGTAACTGCAGAGAATAATCAGGATGCTGTAATGCCAGGTTATACGCACCTGCAACGTGCGCAGCCGGTGACATTTGCCCACTGGGCGCTGGCCTACGTTGAGATGCTGGCGCGTGATGAGAGCCGTCTGCAGGATTCGCTGAAACGCCTCGATGTCAGCCCGCTTGGTTGCGGCGCACTGGCGGGTACGGCTTATGAAATCGATCGCGAGCAACTGGCTGGCTGGCTGGGTTTTGCCTCGGCAACCCGCAACAGCCTGGATAGCGTCTCCGATCGTGATCATGTTCTGGAACTGCTCTCTGATGCTTCTATCGGCATGGTGCATTTATCGCGTTTTGCCGAAGATCTGATCTTCTTCAACTCTGGCGAAGCGGGTTTTGTTGAGCTGTCTGATCGGGTGACATCCGGTTCTTCACTGATGCCGCAAAAGAAAAACCCGGATGCGCTGGAGCTGATCCGTGGTAAATGCGGCCGCGTGCAGGGCGCGCTGACCGGCATGATGATGACGCTGAAAGGGCTGCCGCTGGCCTACAACAAAGATATGCAGGAAGATAAAGAAGGGCTGTTCGATGCGCTTGATACCTGGCTCGACTGCCTGCATATGGCGGCGCTGGTGCTGGACGGTATTCAGGTGAAACGTCCGCGCTGCCAGGAAGCGGCGCAGCAGGGTTATGCAAACGCCACCGAACTGGCCGATTACCTTGTCGCTAAAGGCGTGCCGTTCCGTGAAGCGCACCATATTGTTGGTGAAGCCGTGGTGGAAGCGATTCGCCAGGCGAAGCCGCTGGAAGCGCTGACGCTTGCCGATCTGCAAAAATTCAGTACGGTGATTGGCGACGATGTTTATCCTGTGCTGTCGCTGCAATCCTGCCTGGATAAACGTGCGGCGAAAGGCGGCGTATCGCCGGTTCAGGTGGCGCAGGCTATCGCCGATGCGAAAGCGCGTCTGGTGTAACCGGCAAGAAAACGCAATACCGGGCCTGGCTCTTCGCCGGGCTTTTTTACGCAAAAAAAAGCGGACACTCAGGTCCGCTAAACGTTCACGTTGGCTTTAGTTGTTCAGAGAGAAACAAAGGGTTAATAGTCTCATCACGGGGTAAGTGAGGCTCCGCTTCGCTTCTGTTGCTTATTATTCAACAGAATGCTTGATAGGGATAATCGTTCGTTGCTATGCTATCTATCGCCATGAACTATCGTGGCGACGGAGGATGAATAATGAATATTCGTGATCTTGAATACCTGGTGGCGTTAGCCGAACACCGCCATTTTCGCCGGGCAGCCGACTCCTGCCACGTCAGCCAGCCAACGCTGAGCGGGCAGATTCGTAAGCTGGAAGATGAACTGGGCGTGATGTTGCTGGAACGTACCAGCCGCAAAGTGCTGTTCACCCAGGCGGGTTTGTTGCTGGTGGATCAGGCGCGCACGGTGTTGCGCGAGGTCAAAGTGCTGAAGGAAATGGCAAGCCAGCAGGGGGAAACCATGTCCGGCCCGCTGCATATCGGCTTGATCCCAACCGTTGGGCCTTATCTGTTGCCGCATATTATTCCACTTCTGCATCAAACGTTCCCGAAACTGGAAATGTATCTGCATGAAGCGCAGACGCATCAGTTGCTGGCGCAACTGGACAGCGGCAAGCTCGACTGCGCGATTCTGGCGCTGGTGAAAGAGAGCGAAGCCTTTATTGAAGTGCCGCTGTTTGACGAACCGATGCTGCTGGCGATTTATGAAGATCATCCGTGGGCGAATCGCGACTGCGTGCCGATGGCCGATTTGGCGGGTGAAAAGCTGCTGATGCTGGAAGATGGCCACTGCCTACGCGATCAGGCGATGGGTTTCTGCTTTGAAGCCGGGGCAGACGAAGATACGCACTTCCGCGCTACCAGCCTGGAAACGCTGCGCAATATGGTGGCGGCAGGGAGTGGCATCACATTGCTGCCCGCGCTGGCTGTGCCGCGTGAGCGTAAACGTGATGGCGTGGTTTACCTGCCGTGCATTAAGCCGGAACCGAAACGTACTGTCGGCCTGGTTTATCGCCCGGGGTCA
Source organism: Kosakonia sp. MH5 (assembly GCF_009935945.1). Lineage (NCBI taxonomy): Bacteria > Pseudomonadati > Pseudomonadota > Gammaproteobacteria > Enterobacterales > Enterobacteriaceae > Kosakonia > Kosakonia sp. MH5. The sequence continues at coordinate 101,038 of NZ_QODH01000013.1, forward strand.
CCGCTGCGCAGCCGCTATGAGCAGCTGGCAGAGGCCATCCGCGGTGCAATGGATGGCCATTTCGATAACACGTTAAAACAGGCGGTTTAAACCGTTTAGCGCGGCAACCCGATAGGCTTCCGCCATTGTCGGGTAGTTGAAGGTGGTGTTAACGAAGTACTCGATCGTGTTACCGCCACCTTTCTGCTCCATAATCGCCTGGCCGATATGAATAATTTCGGCCGCGCGCTCGCCAAAGCAGTGGATCCCCAAAATTTCTTTCGTTTCGCGGTGGAACAAGATCTTCAGGGTTCCGACATTCATGCCGACAATTTGCGCCCGCGCCAGGTGTTTAAACTGCGCGCGACCCACTTCGTACGGCACTTTCATTGCGGTCAGCTGTTGCTCGGTTTTGCCGACAGAACTGATTTCCGGAATGGTGTAGATGCCGGTCGGGATATCTTCAATCAGGTGCGCTGTCGCTTCGCCTTTAATCATCGCCTGCGCGGCGATACGCCCTTGATCGTAAGCCGCTGACGCCAGGCTTGGGTAGCCAATCACATCGCCCACCGCATAAACGTGCGGCAGCGCGGTCTGGTACATGCTGTTGACCTTCAGCTGCCCGCGACCATCGGCTTCCAGACCAATGTTACTCAGCTGCAGGCTGTCGGTATTACCGGTACGGCCGTTAGCATAGAGCAGACAATCGGCTTTCAGTTTCTTGCCCGATTTGAGGTGCATGATAACGCCGTCTTCCAGCGGTTCGATACGCTCATACTCTTCGTTGTGACGGATAACGACACCGCTGTTCCAGAAGTGGTACGAGAGCGAATCCGACATCTCCTGATCGAGAAACGCCAGCAGACGATCGCGAGTGTTAATCAGGTCGACTTTGACGTTCATTCCCCGGAAGATCGATGCATATTCGCAGCCGATCACCCCGGCGCCATAGATAATGACATGGCGGGGTTCATGGTGCATATCGAGGATTGAATCGCTGTCGTAGACACGCGGATGGGTAAAATCCACATCGGCCGGATGGTAGGGGCGCGAGCCGCAGGCGATAACAAACTTCTCTGCGGTGATCGTTTCTACCGTGCCGTCGTGGCACTCCAGCGCCAGCGTGTGGTCATCAATAAAGTGGGCGTTGCCTTCAAGAATTTCGCAACGGTTACGCTCATAAAAGCCCTGACGCATGCGGGTTTGCTGATTAATCACGCTCTCTGCGTGGTTCAGAATATCAGCAAAAGAGGAGCGGAGGAGGCGGCTATGGTCGCTGTAGAGAGGGTTTTGGTTGAATTCGATAATGCGGCTAACGGCATGGCGCAACGCTTTCGAGGGGATGGTTCCCCAGTGCGTACAGCCGCCGCCGACGTTATGGTAACGCTCAACAACCGCGACCCGTGCTCCTTGTTTAACCAGACCCATAGCTGCGCCTTCGCCGCCTGGGCCGGAGCCTATTACAATTGCATCATAATCGTAGGAATGTGGCATGGTAAGGCTTACCTGTTCTTATACATAAAAACAACAGAATACTAACATTAAAGCCACGATATCCCAATTATCGTTGTGCTTTTTTCATGCAAAAAAGAAGAAACGCCGTGTAAATAATCGGTCACAATCCAGTACGATCAGATCGGATTTTTCTCTGGTATATTGCCAGAAAGCCCCAGGAAGGATTCAAACATAGTGATGGGTGTAAGAGCGCAACAAAAAGAGAGAACCCGGCGTTCGCTGGTGGAAGCGGCATTTAGCCAACTGAGCGCCGAGCGAAGTTTTGCCAGCCTGAGCCTGCGGGAAGTTGCCCGCGAGGCGGGTATCGCACCGACGTCTTTTTACCGGCATTTTCGTGATGTTGATGAGCTCGGTCTGACCATGGTGGACGAAAGCGGGTTGATGCTGCGCCAGTTGATGCGCCAGGCGCGCCAGCGTATTGCCAAAGGCGGCAGCGTAATCCGCACCTCGGTTTCCACCTTTATGGAATTTATTGGCAACAATCCCAACGCATTTCAGCTACTGCTGCGTGAGCGTTCCGGGACGTCAGCCGCTTTCCGCGCGGCGGTCGCGCGCGAAATTCAGCACTTTATCGCGGAACTTGCTGACTATCTCGAACTCGAAAACCATATGCCGCGCGCCTTTACCGAGGCGCAAGCCGAGGCGATGGTAACGATCGTTTTCAACGCCGGCGCAGAGGCGCTGGATGTGAGTGCCGAACAACGTCGGCAGTTAGAAGAGCGGCTGGTACTACAGTTGCGGATGATTTCAAAAGGCGCCTATTACTGGTATCGCCGCGAGCAGGAAAAACTGGCGCATCAACCGACGAGTGAAGCAAAGGATGAGTAATGAAACAGTCAGGTCAAGATAAAGGTACGTTGCTGCTGGCGCTGGTTGCTGGCTTATCGATTAACGGCGCATTTTCCGCTGTGTTCAGTTCCGTGGTTCCCTTTTCTCTGTTTCCGGTTATCTCGCTGGTGCTGACGGTCTATTGCCTGCATCAGCGTTACCAGAATCGCACCATGCCAGTTGGCCTGCCGGGCCTTGCCGCCGCCTGCTTTATTCTCGGTGTGCTTCTGTACAGTACGGTCGTTCGCGCTGAATACCCGGTGATCGGCTCCAACTTCCTGCCGGCCGTGCTGTCGGTGGTGCTGGTCTTCTGGATTGGTTTCCGCCTGCGCAGTCGTAGCCGCAAACACGAAGCATCGGAGTGATTTTTCCCTCTCCTTTATGGGAGAGGGATGAGAGATTTTACTTTCTGGTCAACAGAACGCCGCACTCCATGTGGTGCGTGTAAGGGAACTGATCAAACAATGCCAGACGCGAAACGTCATGCGTCTGGCTTAATGTTTCGAGGTTTTTGCACAACGTTTCCGGGTTGCAGGAGATGTACAGAATGCGCGGATAGGCCTGCACCATTTTTTCGGTTTCCGCATCCAGCCCGCTGCGGGGCGGATCGACGAAGATCGTTTCGCACTGGTAGCTTTTCAGATCGATCCCCTGCAAACGGTTAAAGGCGCGTACGCCGTTCATCGCCTGAGTGAACTCCTCCGCAGACATACGAATGATTTGTACATTATCAATATGGTTGGCGGCGATGTTGTATTGCGCAGCGGCGACAGAAGGCTTGGCGATTTCTGTGGCCAGCACGCGGTTGAAATTGCGCGCCAGCGCCAGTGAGAAGTTGCCGTTACCGCAATACAGTTCAAGCAAATCGCCGCTGGCGTCGCGGGTGACATCCTGCGCCCATTCCAGCATCTGAATATTCATTGCCGCGTTAGGCTGGGTAAAACTGTTTTCCACCTGGCGGTAGATCATTTCTCTGCCACCGACCGGCAGGCGTTCATCGACATAATCCTGATCGAGCTCGATTTTGGTTTTTGTGGCGCGGCCAATCAGTTGCACATTCAGGTTTTGCGCCCGCAGCGCATCACGCAACTGGGTGGCGGCTTCATGCCACTCGTTATCCAGCTTTTTGTGATACAGCAGCGTCACAATCGCCTGATTGCTCATGGTGCTCAGGTAGTCAATCTGAAACAGCTTATGGCGCAGCGTGTGGTTGCCGCGCACGGCATCAATCATCACCTTCATTAACACGTTAATCAGTTCGCTGGCCGCCGGGAAGCTGTCGACGCGGATACGCGATTTTGTCTGCTGATCGAAGATGATGTGGTAGAGATCGTCCCCGTCATGCCAAATCCGGAACTCGGCGCGCATGCGGTAATGGCTGACCGGCGAGCGGAACACCTCCGGAAGCGGCGCGGAAAATGGCGTCATCAGCGATTGCAGACGCACGACTTTTTCGGCCAGTTGAGCTTCGTATTGTTCTGTCGGCAGGTGTTCGGGGGTCATGATGCTTCCTGAGAGATTAAGAATAACGCGGCGATTGTAGGGATTGCTCACCGGATGTCCAGTGCTGGATGTTTTTGAAATACTCACTTAGCAGTCTGGACATCCATATGTAACCGAATGTAGCATCCGTGTTCCGGTCCTGTGAGTTAAAAGGGAACCCAGTGTAAATCTGGGGCTGACGCGCAGCGGTAAGGATTAAGGTGAGACAGCAGACACTGCCAGTGGTGGGAAGTCCTGTCTTGTTGTACCTCCAAGCCCGAAGACCTGCCGGAATACGTCGCATCTGGTAACATCATCGCGTGCTATTGATGGAACCTGCGGCATCCTTTTTATTTTGTGGATGCTCTCACAATGATTAAAAAAGCTTCGCTGCTGACGGCGCTCTCCGTCACGGCATTTTCCGGCTGGGCGCAGGATAGCAGCTCAGACAATTTGGTGGTGACAGCAAATCGTTTTCAACAATCGGCTAAAACCGTGCTGGCGCCGACCGAGGTGGTCACGCGCGAGGATATCGATCGCTGGCAATCCCGTTCACTCATTGATGTGCTACGCCGTTTACCGGGCGTGGATATCGCGCAAAACGGTGGGCTGGGACAAACAGCGTCCGTTTATGTTCGCGGTACGGAAGCAAAACATCTGCTGCTGCTGATTGATGGCGTACCGGTGGCGCGTTCAGGGATTTCGAACGATCCCGAACTCAATCAAATCCCGCTCTCGTTGGTGCAGCGCGTTGAGTATATTCGCGGGCCGCGCTCTGCAGTTTATGGCTCCGGCGCGATTGGCGGCGTGGTCAACGTCATTACGATGACGGATAGCGAGAAATCCCAGGTCAACGCCAGCATGGGCTCGAAAGGTTATCAAACCTATGACGGCACTTGGCGCCAGCGTTTTGGCGATACGATGGTGACCGCGGCAGGTTCTTATACCAGTACGCGCGGATTCAACGTGCAGCCGGATTCGACATGGGATCATGATGAAGATCGTGATGGCTACCGCAATAAAACGTTCTGGGGCAGCTTACAGCATAAGTTCGATGACCATTTTGATGGTTTCTTCCGTGGCTACAACTTCAGTAATAATGTGGATTACGATTTGGGCAGCGAGCCGTATTCGCCAGATTACAGCGCCGATGAGCGCCAGTTGTATGTTCAGGGCTGGGATACCGGGCTGAATTTCAACCAGGGGATCTACTCATCGCAGCTGCTGGCCAGCTATCAAAAAAGCAAAGACTACAACTACAGCAGCATCTATGGCCGTTATAACGATGGCACTACGCTGGATGATATGGAGCAGCGTTACATTCAGTGGGGTAACAATATTGCGGTGGGTAAAGGCTCGCTGGGCGCAGGTGTCGACTGGAAGCAGGAACGTCTGGTTTCATCTAATCAAAGCACGAGCGACAGCTACGATCGCGATAATACCGGCTTCTACCTGAACGGCATGCAGCAGTTTGGCGATGTTACGCTGGAGGCTTCCGGGCGCGAAGATAAAGATGATGCGTTCGGCTGGCACGGTACCTGGCAAACGGCTGCTGGCTGGGAGTTTGTGGAAAACTACCGCCTGACGCTCTCCTACGGCACGAGTTTCCTGGCACCTTCACTTGGCCAGCAGTACGGCGCGAAGCGCTTTGGCATTGCTTCCAATCCGGATCTGAAACCGGAAGAGTCAAAACAGTGGGAAGCGGGTGTGGAAGGATTAACCGGCCCGGTTGACTGGCGTTTGTCCGCGTACCGTTATGAGATCGATAATCTGATCACCTATAGCGATACGGCTTACTACAACATTAACGCTGCAACCATTAAAGGCGTTGAGTGGACAGGAAGCGTCGATACCGGCATCTTCTCGCATCGTGTAACCTTGCAGTACATCGATCCGCGTGATGACGAAACGAACGAAGTGCTGCCGCGCCGCTCAAAACGCCAGGCCAAGTACCAGCTCGACTGGTCCATTTTCAATGTAGATATGGATCTGGCGTGGGAATACTTCGGTAAACGCTATGACAATCGCACGTCAACTTATAACCCTGAGCAACGTGTTTTGCCGAGTTATAGTACGGTTGATCTATCTGCCTCATATCCAGTGACATCTCATCTTACAGTTCGTGGTAAAATAGCTAACTTGTTCGATAAAGAGTACGAGACAGCTTATGGCTACCAAACTGCAGGACGGGAATACACCTTGTCTGGCAGCTACACCTTCTGACGCGCGTCCCACCGTCCTGGTGTTTGACTCCGGCGTCGGTGGGTTATCCGTCTATGATGAGATTCGGCATCTCCTGCCGGATCTCCATTACATCTACGCTTTCGACAATGTCGCTTTCCCCTACGGTGAGAAAAGCGAAGAGTTTATCGTTGAACGTGTTGTCGAGATTGTTACCGCTGTTCAGGTGCAATACCCCCTCTCACTGGCTGTTATCGCCTGTAATACCGCAAGCACCGTCTCTCTTCCCGCGTTACGTGACAAATTCACCTTTCCTGTTGTTGGCGTTGTCCCCGCCATCAAACCGGCTGCACGCTTAACGGCAAACGGGATTGTGGGTCTACTGGCAACGCGCGGCACAGTGAAACGCCCTTATACGCATGAACTGATTTCGCGTTTTGCGAATGAGTGTCGTATTGAGATGCTGGGGTCGGCGGAGCTGGTTGTTCTGGCTGAGGCGAAACTGCACGGTAAGGAAGTGCCGCTTGAAGAGCTACGTCAGATCTTGCGTCCCTGGTTACGCATGAAAGAGCCTCCGGATACCGTAGTCCTGGGTTGTACGCACTTTCCGCTGCTGCAGGATGAACTGTTGCAGGTGCTGCCAGAGGGCACTCGGCTGGTGGATTCCGGTGCAGCTATTGCGCGCCGTACCGCCTGGTTGCTGGAGCATGAAGCGCCGGATGCAAAATCCGCTGGCGATAATATTGCGTACTGTATGGCGCTAACGCCTGAAACTGCGCAGTTATTGCCCGTTTTGCAGCGCTATGGCTTTAAAACGCTCGAAAAACTGGCACTTTAGGGCGTCTTTGAACAAAAAAGAGACGGTTGAAAACTTTTTTTAAATTAGGGGTTGTCAGCCGGAATTATCTCCCTATAATGCGCCTCCACTGACACGGCACAACGGTATACACACCGGCCTGTCAGGTGAAGAAATCTGAAAATAATCAGTTGACTTCACAGCGGGAAAGCGTAATATGCACAC
>NZ_QODH01000014.1:0-88616 GCF_009935945.1 Kosakonia sp. MH5
AGCGGTAGTTCAGTCGGTTAGAATACCTGCCTGTCACGCAGGGGGTCGCGGGTTCGAGTCCCGTCCGTTCCGCCACTTATTTAGAACCGTATCTCATAAGAGATACGGTTTTTTTTCGTCTGTTGATCGCGTAAAAAGGGCAATCACGCCCTTTATGTTATTCCCAGCGTTTCAGCAGTAAGCTGGCATTTACGCCACCAAAACCAAACCCATTCGATAACGCATAGTGCATGCGCTGAGGCTGCGCGGTAAGCCCAACCAGATGGAGCCCCTCGGCATCAGCATCCGGGTGATGCAGATTCAACGTTGGTGGAACAACCTGCTCACGCAATGCCTGAATGGTGAAGATGGCTTCAATTCCTCCCGCCGCTCCGAGCAGGTGGCCGGTCGCTGATTTCGTTGAAGTAACGGCTACCTGATGTGTTCCAAACACGCTCTTAATCGCGGCCAGTTCCCCTTTATCTCCAACCTGTGTTGATGTGGCATGAGCATTAATATGCTGAATATCTGCTGAGCTAATACCTGCCTGCTTAATCGCCGCCTCCATCGCCCGACGTGCGCCGTTACCATCTTCTGGCCCGGCAGTAAGATGATGCGCATCGGCACTGGTACCATATCCGACCAATTCCGCCAGCGGCGTAGCGCCCCGCGCCAGAGCGCGCTCCAGCGATTCAATAACGATGAGACCTGCACCTTCTCCCATCACAAAACCGTCACGATCGCGGTCAAAAGGCCGTGATGCCGCCTCGGGGTGATCATTAAAATTGCTGGATAATGCTTTTGCTGCAGCAAAACCGCCAAGACTGACCCGATGGATCGCGGCCTCGCTTCCACCGCACAGTGCAATATCCGCTTCACCGGCGCGAATCATTCGTGCTGCATCGCCAATTGCCTGAGCTCCTGCTGCGCAGGCAGTAACAGGCGCGCCAATCGGACCTCGAAAACCGTGGGCAATAGAAACGTGACCAGCAGCCAGGTTGGCGAGAAAGGAAGGGATGGTAAAGGGGGAAAGACGGCGCGGCCCGCGAGTATCAGTAGTGCGTACGGCATTAGCTATCTCATTGAAACCGCCAATACCGGTAGCGATCACTGTTGCGGTGCGCTCTCTTTCAGCTTGATCTTCTGGAAACCAACCTGCCTGAGAGAGCGCTTCCTGCGCAGCCACCATCGCAAATTCGATAAAACGATCCATTTTTTTCCGTTCCTTCGATGGGATCGCTACTGAGGGATCGAATCCATGTAACGGATCGTCTTCAATGGAAGGAACCTGTCCCGCAACTTTACAGGCAATATCTTCAACGATCTCCTCATCAAGACGGGAGATCCCGGATTTTCCCTGCAATAATGCTTGCCAGACATGTGACACTCCGCAGCCGAGCGGGCTGACGATCCCCATTCCTGTCACGACGACGCGTTTTGTTGGAACGCTCATAACTCTTTCTCCTGAACTATCATGGTGTCTGCGGCTTTTTCATAAATGGAACAAGCAACGCAGCAATCAAAAAACCCAGCATAATTAACCAGAATGCATCCGAGAAAGCCTGTGTCCGCGCCTCCCTCATCGCTAATGCCGAAAGGTTTTTCAGGGCGGCACTGTTGGCTATTTCCGGCGAAACTCCCTGGCTCATCAACCGGTTGGTACTGTTTTGAATGAAATCCGTCACTGGAAGGCTGGCGTTATTGAGATGATCGGCAAGGCGGCTATAGTGAAAATTGGTTCGGTCATTGATCACTGTACCGCACAGGGCGATACCAATGGCGCCACCGAGGTTGCGCATCAAATTAAACAGCCCGGATGCCAGTTTCAGGCGTGTGGGCGGCAGACTACCCAACGTAAGTGTGACCGTTGGTGCGACGGCAAACTGCTGCGCCAGCCCGCGAAATGCCTGCGGCAAAAGCAGTTCCTGCGCTCCCCATTCATGGGTGAGAGGAATAAAGCTGTACATCGAAACCGCAAAACCCAGCAACCCCACCATTAACAGCCAGCGTAAATCGACACGGTTGGCCAGCCAGGCATAAAACGGTATCGAGAGCACCTGGAACAGACCAGTAGAAAAAACCGCCAGACCGATTTCCAGCGCGCTGTAACCGCGAACCGTCCCAAGAAACAGCGGAGTCAGGTAGATCGTAGCAAAGATGCCGACTCCTGCCATAAACGAGAAATAGCAGCCCAGCGTAAAGGTTCTGTCCTGCAAAGCCCGAAGATCCATCACCGGTTGCGCATGACGGAGGGTACGCACAATAAAAGCAATACCGCACAGCAACGCTATCCAGCCGGTAGTCGCCAGCGTTGTATCATCAAACCAACCCCAGCGTGGCCCTTCCTCAAGTGTGTACTCCAGGCAACCCAGTGAAACGGCGAGTAGAATAATGCTCAGGTAATCAGCTCCGCGCAGAAGCGAAGGGTCAGGCGTATCGATTTTTACTAACAGCGGAACCGCAATGGTGATGTAAATTCCGGGCAGAATGTTGATAAAAAAAAGCCAGTGCCAGTTAAAATTTTCGGTTATCCACCCACCGACCGTTGGGCCAAGAGTCGGTGCCAGCGATGCCAGGCCGCCGATCGTTGCCGCTGCGATGACACGTTGTTTTCCCTGGAAAAAAGCAAACGCTGTCGTGAAAACCAGTGGGATCATTGAACCACCCGCCAGGCCTTGCAAGGCGCGGAAAGCGATCATGCTTTGAATATTCCATGCCCAGCCGCACAGCAGGCTCATCACGGTGAAACCGGCCGCAGAAGCGGCAAACAGCCAGCGTGTTGACATAACCCGCGCCAGCCAGCCGGAGAGAGGAATAATGATGATTTCTGCGATTAGGTAACTGGTCTGCACCCACACCGTTTCATCGTCACCAGCAGAAAGCCCGCCGCCAATGTCCCGCAATGAAGCTGAAACAATCTGAATATCAATAAGCGCAATGAACATGCCCACGCACATGGTGGCGAAGGCAAACACTTTCTGACTGACCGGCATTGAAACGCCTTGTGGCAGCGGTACTGCGCCAGTGCTGCTCATCGCGAGCTCTTTTCATCAACAGTGACGACGACAGAAAGCCCCGGACGCAATACATCAAGTTTTGCCGCATCACCTTCCAGCGCGATACGTACGGGGACGCGCTGAACGATTTTGGTGAAATTTCCGGTAGCATTTTCTGCCGGGAGAATGCTAAACCGCGAGCCGGTTGCCGGTGAAACGCTGGCAACATGGCCATGGAAAGTATGACCCGGCAAAACATCGGCTACGATCGTGGCGCTTTGCCCTGGACGCATATGCGCTAACTGGCTCTCTTTAAAATTTGCATCAATCCATAAACCGTCAGCGGGAACCAGCGAAAGCAATTGCGTTCCGCTGTTGACGAAGGAGCCGGACCACGCACGACGGTTACCGATCACGCCATCAAACGGTGCCCGAATTTCCGTATAACTGAGATTTAATCGCGCCATTGCAAGGCTGGCTTGTGCTTGTACCAGCGCGGCTTGCGTCTGTTTTTCTTTGGCATTCAGCACTAATAACTGGCGTTCGGCGACCGTCGTATCCGCCTGCGCTTTGCTCTCTTCCGCACGGGCGCGACGATAATCCGCAGAGGCATTTTCCCTCACCTGGGCGGAAACGGCACTGGACATCACCAGCGCGTTATAGCGGCGATTGTCGTTTGCGGACTTTTCCGTAACGGCTCTGGCTGCCGTCAGAGAAGCTGCCGAACCTTCAATGGTAGCCAGTTGCAATTGTCGGGTGGCGTCAATGTCGGCAAGAGCGGCCTGCTGGGCGGCAACCTCACCGATGGCTTGTTCAACGGCGGCCTGGTAGTCGCGATCATCAAGACGGATTAACAGATCGCCTCGCTTCACTAACATATTGTCCTGTACCGCGATCTGCTGGATATAGCCGGAAACTTTACTGGAAATGGCGCTGATATCGCCGCCGACATAAGCATCATCAGTCGACTGAATAAAACGCCCGCTTTGCCACCAGTAAACGCCGTAACTTGCACCCGCCAACAATCCAGCCATCAGCGCTATCAGCACCAGCGTTTTTTTCTTTTTATTCAGCGTCATGATCGCGGCTCGCATAGTGTTGCGGTACGAATTTCTGCGTGTTATCGCCAGCCCGTTTTCGTTGCAGATAGTCATGGCGGTAGTGGATCATCGGCGATGCCGCAGGGCCTGGAACCAGGGTGTATTTCTCCGGTGTGATTGGCTCACCGGTTTCTTTATCTACCAGGATTGCCTGGACCGCGCGCTGTGTTTCTCGTTCAACCAGCTGAATTTGTGCCCCTTCCGGGGAGAAGTGGCGATTTCCCCATTCAGCCAGCGCAAGGATCACCGGGCGGAAGTCGCGCCCGAGCTGCGTCAAATGGTATTCGTAACGAGGTGGCGTGCTGCTATAGCTCACCTTTTCCAGTAATCCGTCATCCACCAGTTCTTTCAGACGGCGAGAGAGAATATTCGGAGCAACGTTGGTGCTTTTCTGGAACTCATCAAAGCGCGTGAAACCGGCAAACGCGTCGCGCAGGATTATCATGCTCCAGCTATCACCAATACGTCCCAGGCTGCGGGCGATGGGGCAGGGAGCAGTGCAAAGCGGTTCATTTTTCATTATCTGGCCTGGAAATTTGCTGTGTCATTGTGCTCACGGTGACATAGTGACTATCAAAATGCAAGTCACTCGGTGCGCGTGTTCCCGCTGAACTATTGCTTCTCAGGCAAAAATCCTCTGCTTTTTATGCTCTTTTTCCTTATCCGGCACCTGGTAATAATCTGCGCACTGACTTAGTAAGCGACGAAAGAGGAATTTTTATGTCTATCCCTGCATTTGGTCTGGGTACCTTCCGTTTAACGGATGAAGCGGTGATCGCTTCGGTAAAAAATGCCCTTGAACTGGGTTATCGCGTGATTGATACCGCACAGATTTACGGTAATGAAGAAGCCATTGGTAAAGCGCTTGCTGAAAGCGGTGTGGCGCGTGAAGAGCTGTTTATCACCACCAAGATCTGGACGGAAAATCTGGGTGAGGCAAAGCTGATCCCAAGCCTGAAAGAGAGCCTGAAGAAACTGGGCACCGATTATGTTGATCTGACGCTGATCCACTGGCCGTCTCCTGGGGCAGAAGTACCGGTTGCAGTCTCTATGCAGGAGTTGATGAAGGCAAAAGCGCAGGGCCTGACTCGTCAGATTGGCGTATCTAACTTCACCATCCCATTGATGGAAGAAGCGATTGCGGCGGTGGGCGCAGAGAATATCGCGACCAACCAGATTGAACTCTCGCCGTATCTGCAAAACCGCAAAGTGGTCGACTGGGCGAAACAGCACGGTATTCACATCACCTCTTACATGACACTGGCTTATGGTAAGGCGCTGAAAGATGAAGTGATTGGCCGCATCGCGCAGAAACATAACGCTACGCCGGCACAGGTTATCCTGGCCTGGGCGATGGGTGAAGGTTATGCGGTGATCCCGTCTTCCACTAAGCGTGAAAACCTTGCCAGCAACCTACAGTCGCAGACACTTAAACTGGATGCAGCAGATAAAGCGGCAATTGCCGGGTTGGATTGCAATGACCGCCTGGTCAGCCCGGAAGGGCTTGCGCCAAACTGGGATTAAGCGATGGAATAACGGGAGCCTGCGCTCCCGTTGTTATTTCTCTACCGTCGGCGGTAAATGCTCGCTGACAAAATCGATAAAAGCGCGGATGCGGGTACTCACTGCCCGGTCGCTGTAGTAGACAGCGCTGAAAGGCATTTCCACCGGCAGACGCTTATCCGCCAGCAAATCAACCAGTTCCCCACTCGCCAGTTCTTTGTCGATCATATAGTCCGACAGGCTGGCAATGCCATTTCCGCTCAGGCACAAATGTTTCAGCGTTTCACCGCTGTTCGACGCAATATCTGGTGTCACTTCATACAGTTGTCCATCGGCAGCAGCAATGGGCCAGACGTTAAGCGAAACCGGTTCGGTAAAACCAAGGCAGACGTGGTTGCTTAACTCTTCCACCGTTTCCGGTTTTCCGTAGCGAGCAATATATTCCGGCGAAGCGATAATTTTGCGATAGCTTTTAAACAGCGGACGGGCGCGCAGGCTGGAATCGGTCAGTTTACCTACGCGGATCGCAACATCCACTTTACGTTCGATCAGGTTGATAAAGGTTTCACTGGAGACCAGTGACAGTTTAATTTCCGGATAGCGTTCGCGAAACGGTTTTATCAACGGCATCAAAAAATGCAGCACCACAGGGGTTGCGGCGTCGATGCGTAACGTACCGCTGGGCGTGGAGTTGGTCTCCATGATCTCGGTTTCTGCTGCTGCCATCTCCTGCAAGACGCTTTGTACGCGCCGAAAGTAGCGCTCGCCTTCTTCGGTCAGGCTGAGCTGGCGCGTGGTGCGATTAAGCAAATTAACCCCAAGCTTATTTTCCAGCTTCTTCACAGCGCGGCTGATGGCCGAATTGGCTTGTCCCAGGCATTCCGCTGCCCGGCTGAAGCTGCCGCTTTCAACAACGGCAACAAAAATCGCGAGTTCTTCTGAAGTGGTTTTCATTATTGCCTCTGTAGCAACATTTCAACGATATTTTTCATCCATAAGTTATTTAACCATGTTGTCAGAGAGGGTGCCACGACGGCTATTCATTAGTGACGTCACTAAGTACTTACTCACCAGCACAGGGTGTTTTTCTGGTGATTGAACGTTGAAACTCGGTGTTAAAATCCCTATAACTGAATGACCACCCGATGTTGGGGCGGACATCAAAGAGGTTTGAAGCCGAAAGTGCCAAAAAATACCTATGCCATGCGATATGTTGCCGGACAACCCGCGGAGCGAATATTACCGCCGGGGTCTTTCGCGAGTATTGGCAAGGCGCTGCCCGCAGGCGTTCCGCTAAGCAGCGACGAAAAAATTCGCGTTCTGGTGTGGAATATTTTCAAGCAGCAGCGCGCGGAGTGGCTGTCGGTACTGCAAAATTTTGGTAAAGATGCGCATCTGGTTTTACTGCAGGAAGCGCAAACCACGCCGGAACTGGTCCGGTTTGCGACCACTAACTATCTTGCTGCTGACCAGGTTCCCGCCTTTGTTTTACCGCAGCACCCCTCGGGAGTAATGACACTTTCCTCGGCGCATCCGGTTTATTGCTGTCCGTTACGTGAACGTGAGCCGATCTTGCGGCTGGCAAAATCGGCATTAGTAACGGTTTATCCGTTGCCTGATTTACGCAATCTGATGGTCGTGAATGTGCATGCAGTGAATTTCAGTCTTGGCGTGGACGTTTACAGCAAGCAATTACTGCCGATTGGCGATCAGATATTGCGCCATAACGGGCCGGTGATCATGGCTGGCGATTTTAATGCCTGGAGCCGTCCACGCATGAATGCTCTGTACCGCTTCACCCGGGATATGTCTCTGCGGCAGGTGCGCTTTACCGACGACAATCGCCGGCGTGCCTTTGGTCGACCGCTCGATTTTATCTTTTATCGCGGGTTAAACGTGGAGGAAGCTTCAGTCCTGGTGACCCGCGCGTCGGATCATAACCCACTGCTGGTGGAGTTTAGTCCTGGCAAAGCCGGGAAGTGACACCGCGAAAAAGGCAAAAAAAAGCACCGCGGGGAAACGGTGCTTTTTTAATGGGCTTAAATCAGGAATCCGGCGTGGCGCTGTTTTTCACAAAGAGCGTCAATTGATCGCCTGGCTGCAAATTATCCGTATCGTTGTTCCAGCGCATCACATCCTGGATGTTAACGCCGTGACGTTTTGCGATACTCGATAGCGAATCACCTTTGCGCACGCGATACGTAATGCTGTCGCTATTGCGGGCAAGACGCTGCGCACTGCTGCCTGCGCCAACCGTCAGGTTCTGACCGATTTTCAGGTTTGCGCCGCGAAGATTATTCCACTGCTGGAGATCCTTCGTGGTCACGCCGAGGCGTGAGGCAATCGCTGAAAGCGTGTCGCCTGAACGAACTTTGTAGCTACGACTGGTCAGCGGGGTGTTATCCGCCACCAGGGTTGGCTGTACAGCGGCGATTTCGCCGGAGGCCAGAGATTCACGCAGTTGATCGGCGTGTTTCTTCGGTACCATCACGTACTGCGGCCCAACGGAACCGAGCGTGGAACCTTTAACGCCTGCGTTAAACGTTTTCAGCTTGTTTACCGAGATGCCAGCCATTTCCGCCAGCTGAGCAACTTCAACCGGGCTGCTCAATCTGACTCGCGCCAGGGCGCGACTTTCGTCCGGCGTTGGCAAATTAACGCCATAACGCTTGCTGTTCTTGAGAATATCGCTCAATGCCAGCATTTTCGGCACGTAAATTTTGGTTTCCTGCGGCAGTGAGAGCGACCAAAAATCAGTGGATTTACCACGCGCTTTGTTCGCTTTTATCGCCTTCAGTACACGCCCTTCACCGCTGTTGTAGGCGGCTACGGTCAGTAACCAGTCGCCGTCGAACATACGATTCAGACGCTGCATCATGTCGAGCGCGGCTGTTGTAGACGCCACAATGTCACGACGCGCATCGTAATTGCGTGTCTGTTTTAAACCATAATTTCGCCCAGTGCTCGGAATGATCTGCCAAATGCCTGCGGCATTGGCGCCAGACGTCGCGTGTGGGTTAAAAGCGCTCTCCACTATGGGTAGTAGTACCAGTTCCATGGGCATGTTACGTTTTTTAACTTGCCCTGCTATCCAGTACATATACGGCTCTGCCCGTAAAGTTACATCGTGGAGATAGCTCTTATTGCTTAAATACTTCAGTTTCTGTTCGCGAATCCGGGCATTTTCCGGAATTCCCATCTTTAGCTCGTCGCTAATGGAGGTCCACAAGTCACTGTTATCCTGGGCGGCGAATGTTCCATCGTCCATCCACCGCGCCTGACTAGTAAACTTCCCTGCTTCCCCTTGACCAGCTGCAGAAAGGCTCTGTGCGTGCTGTTGGACCGTGCCGTCGTGCTTAGACGCCTGGCACCCCACGAGCAGGACAGAGGCGAATAATATCGCTTTTGCCTTCATGTGTGTGTCAATAGTAGTTGCTTAAAAGACGAGCGATAATAACGGCGCAGCTCAGAAAAGGCAACCAGGAAATATCAGAAGTTATCTTTCTTTGCCCGTAACCATGCGAAACGCTCTTCAGGGTGTTGCAAATTTGTTTCTTTGCTGATTACATCAATTAAATCAATATCTTTGGTTCGTAAAAATAAATTAATTCGACGCTCGTTTTTCAGAATTACGGGTAGTGTTTTTTGATTTTTTGCACGTAACTCCTTCACTTCTCGATAGTATTCGTTAAGTGCAGGATCCTCTGGCAGGATACTGATTGCAAACTTCATATTCCCTAAAGTGTATTCGTGTGCGCAACAAATGACCGTCTCATCAGGAAGGTCGTTTATCTTACAAAACGATTGATACATCTGGGTTGCCGTACCTTCAAAAAGTCTGCCGCATCCGCCGGAAAAGAGCGTGTCACCGCAAAATAGATAAGGAAAGCTGAAGAAACAGATATGTCCTAAAGTGTGACCGGGCGTGGCGAATACAGAAAATTCATGCCCCAAAACAGAGATGACCTGGCCATCAGCGACGATGTGCGTAGCACCTTTATCTTGCGTCTCTGCGGGCCCATACACCACGACGTCGGGATACCGCTGGCGCAGTTCTTTCACGCCGCCAACGTGGTCATTATGATGATGTGTTAAGAAGATGGCTTCCGGCTGCCATTGTTTCTCTTCAAGAGTTTGCAGCACAGGCGCGGCTTCGCCTGGATCGACAATCAGGCAGCGGCCGTTATCATTGCTCAGTACCCAGATGTAGTTATCCTGGAAGGCGGGAATACTGTTAAGATTCATAAAATACCTCTTAAAGCGTAGCGGAAGGTGGTGATGAAACCGGCAAGGACTCCTCAGACATTCGTAGCACCAGTAAGCTGGAATGATTTACCCAAAGGCGCATATTACCGTGAGGCGCTGGAAGGAGAACTCAAGCCGTGGTTTGCAAAAATGTATGGTTTTCATTTGCTTAAAATCGGCAATCTCAGCGCAGAAATCAATGCCGAAAGTTGCGCTGTTTCCCATCAGGTGAATGTTTCCCTGGCTGGCGAGCCCATGCAGGTTCGTGCCGATCCGCTGCATCTGCCCTTTGCGGATAAATCCGTTGATGCCTGCCTGCTGGCGCACACGCTTTCCTGGTGTACCGATCCGCATCGTTTATTGCAGGAAGTTGATCGTGTACTGATTGACGACGGCTGGCTGGTGATGAGCGGTTTTAATCCGATTAGCCTGCTCGGGCTGGCGAAGGCCGTACCGTTTGTCCGCCGCTCGCCAGCCGTCAAAAGCCGCATGTTTACGCTGATGCGCCAGTTCGACTGGTTATCACTGCTCAATTTCGAAGTGTTACATTATAGCCGTTTTCGCGTGCTGCCATGGACGAAGCAGGGCGGTAAACTGCTTAGTTCGCATTTACCTGCGCTGGGGTGCATGCAGTTGATCGTCGCCCGCAAACGCACCATTCCATTGACGCTCAATCCGATGAAGCAGAGCCGTAACAAAACCCCATTGCGTCAGGCCGTTGGCGCAACGCGCCAGTCTTAAGCTTCTGGCTGATAACCAATATCTTCCTGTGTCGGGTTCATCGCTGCCGCTCGCGCCAGCTCATCGCAGCGTTCGTTTTCCGGGTGCCCGGCATGGCCCTTGACCCATTCCCATTTGATTTGATGCTGGCTGAGCGCTGCATCCAGCCGCTGCCAGAGATCAACATTCTTCACCGGTTTTTTCTCTGCGGTTTTCCAGCCACGCTTTTTCCAGTTATGGATCCACTGGGTGATCCCCTGGCGAACATACTGGCTGTCAGTGCTGAGCACAATTTCGCAATGCTCTTTTAATGCTTCCAGCGCCACTATAGCGGCCATCAATTCCATGCGGTTGTTAGTCGTAAGACGGTAACCTGCGCTAAAGGTTCTTTCATGCTGGCGATAGCGTAAGATGGCGCCGTAACCGCCAGGACCTGGGTTACCGAGACAAGATCCGTCGGTGAAAATTTCTACCTGTTTAAGCATCTCTGGTAGACTTCCTGAGTTGAAAACGACAAGTCTGACATAAATGGCCGCTATGAGCACTGCAATTACACGACAGATCGTCCTCGATACCGAAACCACCGGTATGAACCAGATCGGCGCCCACTATGAAGGGCACAAAATTATTGAAATCGGCGCGGTAGAAGTCGTCAACCGGCGACTCACCGGCAATAACTATCATATCTACCTGAAGCCCGATCGGCTGGTCGATCCCGAAGCGTTTGGCGTTCACGGTATTGCCGATGAATTCCTGCTGGATAAACCCACGTTCGCCGATATCGCCGATGAGTTTATCGATTATATTCGCGGCGCAGAGTTGGTGATCCATAACGCATCGTTTGATATCGGCTTTATGGACTATGAGTTCGGCAAGCTGAATCGCGGGATCCCAAAGACCGATACGTTCTGTAAGGTCACCGATAGCCTGGCGCTGGCGCGTAAAATGTTTCCGGGCAAGCGCAACAGCCTCGATGCGCTCTGTTCCCGTTACGAAATCGACAACAGCAAACGTACGCTGCACGGGGCGTTACTCGATGCCCAGATCCTCGCTGATGTGTATCTGATGATGACCGGCGGCCAGACATCGATGAAATTTTCGATGGAAGGCGAAGGGCAGTCTCAGACGGGAGAAGTGGGGATCCAACGCGTTGTCCGCGCTGCCAGTAAGCTGCGCGTTGTTTTAGCCAGTGATGATGAGCTGGCAGCCCATGAATCGCGCCTGGATTTGGTGCAGAAAAAGGGCGGAAGCTGCCTGTGGCGCGGCTAAATCAGGCACTTATGCGTGAATATTTGCTGCATGGGTGATTTTTGCAGCAAATGATTAGAAACAGAAGAAAAAGCGTTGACGGCACCAGGCGCAATACGTAATATGCGCCTCGTTCCCCTGACGGGAACACTGTGGAGCGGTAGTTCAGTCGGTTAGAATACCTGCCTGTCACGCAGGGGGTCGCGGGTTCGAGTCCCGTCCGTTCCGCCACTATTCAGAAGGCCTGAATCAGCAATGATTCAGGCCTTTGTCGTTTCTGCATTTCTCACTATCACTCTTAATCTCTGGCTGGTGGTCCCGTTCTTATACAACCGTTAACGTTGATAGTTTTGATGGAATAACTCTCTGAACTCATGCCTTATCCAGTGGATAAGGATTCTTATGAATGTGGTTGTAGTTCAGGACATAGAAAGCGGTGCTGATCATCAGCGTGCCGAACGACCACATCACCTCTTTCGCGCTGGAGCCGATAACGGCCCGGATGCAGTAGACAGGTGGGATGCGATATTAAATACGCGGTACGTGAAGGAGAGTAAATGCCCGCCGCGGGGTAATCGCCAGGGGGATTATTTTATGGCTGATTCTGATATTTGGCGTTCAAAAGGCCTGAGCATCATGGTTCAGAAGATTGTTGTTTCTGCCAGCACTTCACCGGCTAAGCGACCAATACCGCTGGCGTTCAGCGCGTCAGGCGAAGCTGTTGTAAATTGCCATCAAGTTGCAAATCGGTTTGCAGCCGCGCCACATCCCGGCAGGTAAATGCCATCGCCCGGTGTGTTTCCAGTTTCTGCCGCCACTTCTCCGGTACCGCTTCGAGGTTTTCGTATAGTGCTTCCAGCGTTGGAAACTCGCTCAGCAACTGCGTTGCGCTTTTCGGACCAATACCTGCCACACCCGGCACTTTCGAACTGCTGATCCCCGCCAGCCCCCAGTAATCCGGTAATTGCTCTGGCGTAACCCCATACTCCTGAGCAATAAAGGGCGCATCCAGCCAGCGTTTCTGAAAGTAGTCGCGAATGCGGATCGTCGGAGAGAGTAACTGACAGTAGCCTTTGTCGGTTGAGACAATCGTCGCCTGTTGTCCGGCCTGCGCCATTTTCACTGCCAGCGTCGCAGCAAGATCGTCGGCTTCGTTGCCAGGCGTTGCCCAACAGCGGATCCCGCGTTGTTCGAAAGCCGCGCGCAGTAATGGCATTTCCGTCTGTAGGGTATCCGGCATGGGAGGGCGGCCCGCTTTGTAATCCGGCAGCAACCGATGGCGCCAGCCCTGGTTACGGGCCTCATCATCAAAAACCGCGACGGCATGGGTTGGCTGACTATGGATAATCAACTGCTCCAGCGCATGCAGGCAGGTATCCACGCAGGGTGAACCTTGCACCGCATGGATACGGCGAATCAGATTGAGTGCGTCAACAATGAGCAGATGAGCCACAGATACCCTCCTTGAAATCATCCGCTAAGGGTATCATCGCAGGCCTGGCGAGGCTATAAAGCAGGGAATAATCAGGAAGATGCCTCGCAAAATGAGGCATCTGATGCGGGATTAGTCGCAGGAAACGATCTTCATCGCCAGCCCGCCGCGAGAGGTTTCACGGTATTTGGCGTTCATATCTTTCCCGGTTTCATACATTGTCTCGATAACTTTATCGAGGCAGACGCGCGGTTCACTGGTGCGACGCAGCGCCATTCGCGCCGCATTGACTGCTTTCACCGAAGCGATTGCGTTACGCTCGATACAGGGCACCTGTACCTGTCCGGCCACCGGGTCGCAGGTCAGACCGAGGTTGTGCTCCATACCGATTTCCGCCGCGATACAGACTTGCGCCGGGCTGCCGCCCAACAACTCTGCCAGCCCGGCCGCCGCCATGGAGCAGGCGACGCCGACTTCCCCCTGGCAGCCCACTTCCGCGCCGGAAATGGAGGCATTCATCTTATACAGCGAGCCGATGGCGCTGGCGACCAGCAGATAGCGCGCCAGTGAATTGGCGTTAACCTGGCGGATAAAGCGATCGTAATACGCCAGTACCGCCGGCACGATCCCGCACGCGCCGTTTGTCGGTGCCGTCACTACGCGCCCACCGGCGGCGTTCTCTTCATTCACCGCCAGTGCGAACATATTGATCCAGTCAACCACGGCCATCGGGTCGGTGCTGGTTTTATCGCTGCTGACCAGCATACGGCGCAGCGCAGCGGCACGGCGGGGAACGCGTAGTTTGCCAGGTAATACCCCTTCCGTTGCGATGCCGCGCTCTATGCCGCTCTGCATTACTTCCCACACGCGCGCGAGATGCTGCTCCAGCTCGGTTTTGCTGTGCAGCGCCAGCTCGTTTTTCATCATTAATCCGGAGAGCGATAAACCGGTCTCCTGGCAATGACGCTGCAAATCGGCGGCGGTTTGATAAGGGTAGGGCACTTCTACCGGCGCGCTGGTGGGCTGGCCAAAGTGTTCTTCATCGACGATAAACCCGCCGCCGATGGAGTAATAGGTCTGGCTGTAGAGCACCTGTTCGCCTGCCAGCGCGGTAATACGCATGCCGTTTTCGTGTAGCGAGAGGTTATCCGCATGGAAATTCATGCATTGATCGACCGGAAACTCCACTTCATGCGCTTCGTTGGCCAGTTGCAGGCGGTCATGAGTATTAACATCCTGAATAAAGCCCGGAATGGCATCAATATCGACGCTATCCGGCAAATTCCCCGCCAGGCCCATAATAATCGCGATGTCAGTATGGTGCCCTTTACCGGTCAGGGAGAGAGAGCCGTAAACATCCACCACAACGCGGGTTACGTCGCGCAAAATGCCACGAGCAATCAGATCGTCTGTGAACTGTTTACCGGCTTTCATTGGACCCACGGTGTGCGAGCTGGACGGCCCGATACCGATTTTAAAAATATCGAATACGCTGATCATGACGCATTATCCATTGCTATAGGGGATGCGCCGCCCGGCAGGACGGCGCGAAAAGATTAGCTGAACAGGGAGAAGAAGATCGCGGAGATGGCGATGAGGCCCATAATCACGACGAAG
Source organism: Kosakonia sp. MH5 (assembly GCF_009935945.1). Lineage (NCBI taxonomy): Bacteria > Pseudomonadati > Pseudomonadota > Gammaproteobacteria > Enterobacterales > Enterobacteriaceae > Kosakonia > Kosakonia sp. MH5. The sequence continues at coordinate 14,841 of NZ_QODH01000014.1, forward strand.
ATGTTGCTGATAGCGCCGCTGTATTTGCGCATTGCCGGTACTTTCGCGATGGCGTACATCGGCATCAGGAACAGAATCATCGCAATGATTGGCCCGCCCAGGGTTTCGATCATCCCCAGAATGCTTGGGTTCCAGGTGGCAACGGCCCAGGTGGTCAACAGCATAAACAGCGCGGTAATTTTATTCAGTTTGTTGATTTCGATGGATTTGCCTTTGCTGCGCAGAGACTTAATCACCATACCGTTAAAGCCTTCACGCGCGCCCAGGTAGTGGCCGAGGAACGATTTGGTGATGGCGATCATCGCAATGATCGGTGCCATCCAGGCGATAACCGGCGCATTAAAGTGGTTCGCCAGATAAGAGAGAATGGAGATGTTCTGCTGTTTTGCCGAAGCCAGATCGGCGGGTGCCAGGCTCAGCACACAGCTAAACACAAAGAACATAACGGTCATCACCATCATGATATGCGCGAAGGCGAGGATGCGGGAGCATTTACGCTCGGCTTCTGCGCCGTACTCTTCACGCTTGGCAACGGCAAAAGAGGAGATGATCGGCGAGTGGTTAAACGAGAACACCATCACCGGGATGGCCAGCCACAGCGTCATCCACAGACCATTGCCGGTGGCGGAAGCACTGCTCAGCGACAGGGTTTCCAGCACGGCGCCGTTCCACTGCGGAATCAGGTACACCGCCAGCACCATCAGAGCGATAACGAACGGAAATACCAGGATGCTCATCGCTTTCACAATCATCTGCTCGCCGAAGCGCACGATGGTCATCATACCTACGATAAGGATCAGCGACAGGATCGCGCGCGGCGGCGGGGTCATGCCCAACTGGTGGGTCATAAAGCTGTCCACGGTGTTGGTGATCGCCACGCTATAAACCAGCAGGATCGGATAAATCGCGAAGAAATAAAGCAGGGTAATCAACTTACCCGCGCCGATACCGAAGTGCTCTTCGACCACTTCAGTAATGTCTTCTCCCGGGTTTTTACCGGACAACACAAAGCGGGTCAGGCCACGGTGGGCGAAGTAGGTCATCGGGAAAGCAAGAATTGCCATGATGATGAGCGGGATCAGGCCGCCGACACCGGCGTTAATCGGCAGAAACAGAACGCCTGCGCCGATGGCTGTGCCGTAAAGGCCCAACATCCACATGGTGTCGGTTTTGCGCCATGAACTGCGTGTTTCTACGGAGGTTCCTACGCCAGTCTGAATGGTTTCCATTTATACATCTCCTGGGGAAGCAAAATACTGCCGTTGCAGACAAATCAAATGTCGGAAACGTCAGCGTCAATATTTAAGTCGGCCAATTACAGTTTTTTTATAATTTCTCCCTGTAACTATTTGCGGCGGAAAGATACAGATAAGTTATGACAACATCAGTGATGCGGATCTCAAATGCAATAATCTACTTTTTATGTGTGTATATTTAGACCATTTATCTGGCTAATTATTAACATATGAAATTTATGGGCGAAAAGGCTAACACCCGCAAGATATGCGATCAAATCCAGGGTGATGGAAGATGATAAAAGCACTGCAAAACAACGTTTTTGCAGTTATTTATCGATATTAAAAGCGGTTGTAATGTATGAATTGCTGATCAGCAAATGGTTGGTTAAATGCAATGTATAAGGGCGGATTATGACTCCGCCCTGGAAAGGTTAATCAGGCACAAATTTCGTAGCACGGAATGTAAGCGGAACCGGGGAGTTTCATACGGTGCTGGGCAACAAAACCCTGCAACAGATCGTCCATCCGGCGCATCATGTCGCTATCGCCGTGAATTTTATAGGGACCAAACGCTTCAATCGCGCGGATACCTGGCTCTTTCACGTTACCTGCCACAATACCCGAGAAGGCCCGGCGCAGATCCGCCGCCAGCACTTCTACCGGTTGGTCTGGGTAGAGTTTCAGGTTTGCCATATTTTCATGGGTCGGCTCGAACGGCACTTGCAGATCCGGCGCAATGCGAATTGACCAGTTGAAACTGTAGGCATCCCCGGTATCGCGACGGTTCTCTTTCACCAGCGGCATGGCTTTTTTCATCTGACGCGCCACTTCAGCCGCATCATTAATGATGATGGTGTAGTGGCGACGCGCGGCTTCGCCCAGCGTATTGACAATAAATTCGTCCAGCACGCGGAAGTAGTCCGCACTCTCTTTCGGCCCGGTCAGGATCAGCGGCAGAACCTGATTTTTGTTCGCCGGATTCATCAGGATCCCCAGCAGATAGAGCAGCTCTTCCGCCGTGCCCACGCCGCCAGGAAAGATAATGATCCCGTGCGCGATGCGGACAAAAGCTTCCAGCCGTTTTTCAATATCCGGCATGATGATCAACTCATTGACCAGCGGATTCGGCGGCTCAGCGGCGATAATGGATGGCTCGGTCATACCGATAAAACGGCCATCCTTATAGCGTTGCTGCGCATGACCAACAGCGGCGCCTTTCATCGGCGCTTCCATTGCGCCCGGCCCGCAGCCGGTGCAGATATTCAGCTCGCGCAGGCCTAACTGCGTACCCACACGTCGGGCGTAAAGGTATTCGGTTTCGTTGATCGAGTGGCCGCCCCAGCAAACCACCATATTTGGCGCTTCGCCGACGTGCAGGGCGCGCGCGTTACGCAAAATGGAGAAGACCAGGTTAGTAATATGGATAGAGCTTTCCAGATTTAAATGCTGGAAACGCCCGGCATTATGAATTTGCCCACTGACGAAGAGGATATCGCGCAGGACCGCGAATAAGTTGGCCTGCAACGAGCGGATGATCCGCCCGTCGACAAAGGCCTCTTCCGGCGGGTTGATCAGTTCCAGCTTTACGCCGCGTTCACGGCGCAACACATTGATATCAAAACCGACATTGCGGGAAAGCAGCTCTTTGCTGCTGTCCGTCTGGCTCCCTGAGTTCAGTACAGCGAGCGAGCAGTTGCGAAACAGTTGATAAAGGTCGCTGCTGGCCGTGCGTTTAAGCATATCGACTTCCAGCTGCGACAGCATATCCATTGAGCCAAGCGGGCTAATATGTGTAATCAAGTGAACTCCTTAACGGGACGGAATTTATCTTCCCACTGATTACAATAGCCCTGGCTTATGACGTTTAACAACCCGGCTGGAAATGTTTTACTGACGTACCAGACGCCCGGTGGCGGGGATGAAATCGGTATTGGTACGCCACGGATTGATATCCAGCCCGCCACGGCGCGTATAGCGTGCGTAAACGCTCAGTTTTTCCGGCTGGCAGAAGCGCTGAATGTCGGTAAAAATGCGCTCAACGCACTGTTCGTGAAACTCGTTGTGATGGCGGAAAGAGACCAGATAACGCAGCAGTTTCTCGCGATCGATCTTTGGTCCCCGGTACTGGATCTGCACTGAGCCCCAGTCCGGCTGGTGGGTAATCAGACAGTTTGATTTCAGCAGATGGCTGACCAACGTCTCGTCAACCACTTTGCCGCTGGCGGCATCCGTCAGCCACGCAGCGTCAAAAGCGTAGCTCTCGATTTCAATATCCTGTTCGTCAATGCAAGTGCCATGGAAATGGGCGATCGGCTGACCTTCCAGTTCATCAATGCGGTACAGCGCCACGCTGACGCTGCCTTGCGCGCAGGCGCTCAAATCGCGTTGCAGGGTATCGCGTACCTCATCCCAACTGGCGAAGCGCGTCTGGTTAAAACTGTTGAGATAGAGTTTAAAGCTTTTCGATTCCACCAGATTCACGCTGGCGTAGTCCAGTTCGACATGGCCTACCGCAACCTGCGGCAAACCTTTGGCATTCAGCCAGGAGAGTTCATAAAGCGTCCAGATATCCGTCCCGTGAAAAGGAAGATTCCCGGCCGTCAGACCCAGCGGATCGCGATTTAATGAACGGGGAACGCCCTGCAACAGGCTGGCGTCATAGGTATCGCGGTAATCAGTGGTTTTGCCAAGCGTCAGGCCAGCCAGAGCCTGGTGGTTATCGTAAGAAGACATGTTTCATCGCCATTTTGCAGGTAAACTATTACGCAGAGTTTATCCTGGCTTATGTGAAGAGAGAAATCGGTGGAAAACGAGACGGCCATTGCGCTGAAAGCTTTTACTGAACGTTATTGCGACGCGTGGCACGCAGCGCGCGGCACCTGGCCACAAAGCGAGGAGCTGCACGGCATTCCATCGCCCTGCATTATCTCTTCAACCGCTGAGTATGTGATCTGGCAACCTCAGCCATTTTCTGCGCAGCCGAACGTAAACCCGATTGAGCAGGCAATGGAGATTGTGGTACAAACGCCAGTTCATACGTTTTATACCACGCAATTCGCCGGCGATATGCACGCGCGCCTTGGCGCACTGCCGCTGACGCTGCTGCAAACCTGGAGCGAAGAAGATTTTCTGCGCGTACAGGAAAACCTGATTGGTCACCTTGTCACGCAGAAACGGTTAAAGCTTTCGCCGACGTTGTTTATCGCCACGCTTGATAGTGAGCTGGATGTCATTTCGCTGTGTAATCTGAGCGGTGAAGTGGTGCAAGAGACGCTGGGTACCCGTCAGCGTACCGTTCTGGCCCCCAGCCTTGCGGATTTTCTCAACCGCCTCGAACCTGTCGTGTAGTCCTCAATGCTACTCTGCGTGTGCGAGATCTCTCACACGACCTGTGAGAGATCGCCAGGACATTTGCCCTACCGTTATTGTGCTATTCCCCCTATAACTATTTAATTTCATAACGTTACGCTTTAACCCTTATACCTAAAGGGTTTCATTCAAAAGAAAATTTGCGTTAGGCGTTCTTGTAAGGGGCCGCGGAATGGGTAATTCTGTTTCTGTCGACAGGGAGTCTGACAACGAAGCGTACATCAGGATGATGTTGCTTCAGGGACACACCGGGAAGGTGCTACAGGGAAAGGCTTCAGGATGAAGCAGCAGGACAACGCAGGATTGCGCTAAGGGACACCTCCAGGAAGGAGAATGAGAGTCGGTCAGGATGCCCGACAGATCAGGATGATCAGGGACACGCATTAAGGATGAGGCTAAGTCACATCGGGGTGGTGTGAGCATGATGCACAGTTCACGGATGAACCGGTCAGGAGACCACAGGAAAAGTTTTCAAGGATGAGCAGGGAGCACAACGAGTAGCCGGATTGCTACGAAACGAACCGGGAGCACTGTTTTTACAGTGCTCCCTTTTTTTATTTGCTCTGGTCTTTGCTATGCTGCGCGCCAGTCTGTTTTCTACTGGGGGTTTTATGACTCTGCATCAACAAGTGCGCGAGCAACTTCATCAACTCGAAGCGCAACTGCGCGAGCAAAATCTGTGGCAAAGCGCGGCGCCAGCGCCGGATGCCCTTGAAAGCACGCAACCCTTCTGTATGGATACCCTTGAGCCGTTCGAGTGGCTGCAATGGGTATTAATTCCGCGTATGCACGCGCTGCTGGACAGCCAGCAGCCGCTGCCGCAGGCGTTTGCCATCGCGCCCTATTATGAAATCGCTGTTGACGCCACGCACCCCTCCCGTGAGGTGATGCTGGTTCATCTTCAGCAGCTTGACGCGCTGTTCGCCAGCGAAGCTGACTAATGCTGGAGATTATTTACCAGGACGAATGGCTGGTGGCGGTGAACAAACCCTCCGGCTGGCTGGTACACCGTAGCTGGCTGGATCGCGATGAAAAAGTGGTCGTAATGCAAACTGTGCGCGACCAAATCGGCCAGCACGTTTTTACCGCGCATCGTCTCGACAGGCCAACGTCCGGCGTTTTATTGATGGGGCTTTCCAGCGAAGCGGGCCGCCGCCTGGCGCAGCAGTTTGAGCAGCATCAAATCCAGAAACGCTATCACGCGATTGTGCGCGGTTGGTTGATGGAAGAGGCGCTGCTTGATTACCCGCTGGTGGAGGAGCTGGACAAAGTCGCCGACAAATTCGCCCGCGCGAATAAAGAGCCGCAGCCAGCGGTAACCCATTATCGCGGGCTGGCGACCACCGAAATGCCCGTGGCGACCAGTAAATTCCCGACCACCCGTTATGGGCTGGTTGAACTGGAACCGAAAACCGGCCGCAAACATCAGTTACGTCGCCATCTGGCGCACTTACGTCATCCGATCATTGGCGACAGCAAGCATGGCGATTTGCGGCAAAACCGCAGCGCCGCAGAGCATTTTGGTTGTCAGCGGTTGATGCTGCATGCCAGCCAGTTAACGCTCACGCACCCGTTTACCGGCGAAGCTTTAACGCTGCGCGCCGGGCTGGATGAAGTGTGGATGCAGGCGCTGTCGCGCTTCGGCTGGCGCGGGCTTCTCCCTGAGAATGAAAGGGTTGAGTTTGCGCCGCTGAACGGTCAGGATGAGGGCCATCTCGAATCACACAAGGAGTGATGAGCATGGCGAAGGTCGGAATTTTTGTTGGCACCATCTACGGTAATTCGCTGCTGGTGGCGGAAGAAGCGCAGGAAATTTTAAACGCACACGGCCATAGCGCAGTGGTGTTTGAAGATCCTACAGCGGCGGACTGGGATAACAACAAAGGCCATTACGCGCTGGTGGTAACGTCTACGACCGGGCAGGGCGATTTGCCGGACAGCATTGCGCCGTTGTTCCATTACCTGCGCGATACTGTGGGTTACCAGCCGGATTTACATTATGGTGTGATTGCCCTAGGCGATAGCACATACGACAATTTCTGCGGCGGCGGCAAACAATTTGATGCGTTGTTGCAGGAGCAGGGCGCACAGCGCATCGGTGATATGCTGCTGATTGACGCGAATGAAGACCCGGAGCCGGAAAGTGTGTCAAATCCGTGGGTTGAACGCTGGGCAACGCTGCTGAAATAATGTTTTCCCTCCTCGTCCGGGGAGGGAAAATTCCCTCTTTTTACGGCGTCAAGCGACGCATTTCACATTCTTCGATCCTTTCCCTCGTCAGGCCCTCTTTGCCGATCCCCGGTTTCTATTTCCGTGAAGTACTCCCCATCACCCTGGGCTAATGCAATAAAGCAACTTGCCGGGTCTGATGAATGTTGTGTTGTTGCACGGTGAGACTTGAAAGGCCGCTTCTTATACTTTTCCTGCCAGTAAAAAAATGCGCTCCGCTAAGGGGAAAACCCCGGCAGGAACAGCAAAAAACACAACTACATCATCCTGTCTTCCCCTACCGGTTGTGCCGTACAGGATGAATGTACAAAAGAACATTGATGCTTCGGGAGTACAACCATGAGTACATTCAGCCAGGCGGCGAGCGGCGCTGAAAAGCGCACTAACGCCCGCTACTGGATAGTGGTGATGCTGTTTATCGTCACATCCTTCAACTACGGCGATCGCGCAACTTTGTCGATTGCCGGTTCGGAGATGTCCAAAGCCATCGGCCTTGATTCGGTCGCCATGGGCTATGTTTTTTCTGCATTTTCCTGGGCCTATGTGATTGGCCAGATACCGGGCGGCTGGTTGCTTGACCGCTTTGGCTCCAAACGGGTCTATTTCTGGTCCATCTTTACCTGGTCACTGTTTACCTTATTGCAGGGCTTTGTCGATATCTTCAGTGGCTTCGGCATCATCGTGGCTCTCTTTACTCTGCGTTTTATGGTCGGTCTGGCCGAATCACCCTCCTTCCCCGGTAACAGTCGTATCGTTGCGGCCTGGTTCCCGGCGCAAGAGAGGGGCACGGCGGTGGCGATTTTTAACTCCGCACAATATTTCGCGACCGTTATCTTTGCGCCGATCATGGGCTGGCTGACGCATGAAGTGGGCTGGTCGCATGTCTTCTTCTTCATGGGCGGTTTAGGGATCTTCATCAGTCTGCTGTGGCAGAAAATGATCCACGAGCCGAATCAGCACCCTGGCGTCAACAAGAAGGAGCTGGAGTACATTGCCGAAGGCGGCGCGCTGATCAACATGGATCAGAAGAACAATACTCACAGTGTCCCGTTCTCGGAAAAATGGGGGCAGATTAAGCAGCTGCTGGGTTCGCGCATGATGATCGGTGTTTACCTGGGGCAGTACTGCATTAACGCCCTGACTTACTTCTTCATCACCTGGTTCCCGGTGTATCTGGTACAGGCGCGCGGCATGTCGATTCTGAAGGCCGGTTTTATGGCGTCGATTCCGGCTATTTGCGGGTTTGTCGGCGGTGTACTTGGCGGCATCATTTCAGACTGGTTAATGCGTCGCTACGGCTCACTGAATATGGCCCGCAAAACACCGATCGTGCTGGGCATGCTGCTGTCGATGAGCATGGTTTTTTGTAACTACACCAACTCCGAAATGATGATCATCGGCTTTATGTCGCTGGCCTTCTTCGGTAAAGGGATTGGCGCGCTGGGCTGGGCGGTGATGGCAGATACCGCGCCGAAAGAGATCAGCGGTCTGAGCGGCGGCCTGTTCAATATGTTCGGTAACATCTCCGGTATCGTGACGCCCATTGCTATCGGCTACATCGTTGGCTCTACCGGTTCGTTTAATGGCGCGCTGATTTATGTCGGTATCCATGCGCTGGTGGCGGTACTGAGCTATCTGGTACTGGTCGGCGATATCAAACGTATCGTACTGAAACCTACAGGACGCGAGTAATGAATACACAAGCCAGCCCGATTATCACCGGGATGAAAGTCATTCCCGTAGCCGGGCATGACAGTATGCTGATGAACATTGGCGGCGCGCATAACGCCTACTTCACGCGCAACATTGTCGTGCTGACGGATAACGCCGGGAATACTGGCGTCGGTGAAGCGCCCGGCGGCGAAGTGATCTACAAAACGCTGGTCGATGCCACTCCGATGGTGGTCGGGCAGGAAGTTGCCCGGCTGAACAAAGTGGTGCAGCGCGTGCATAAAGGCAACCAGGCGGCGGATTTCGACACCTTCGGCAAAGGCGCATGGACCTTTGAACTGCGCGTCAATGCGGTTGCAGCACTGGAAGCCGCGCTGCTCGATCTGCTCGGTAAAGCTTTGAACGTACCGGTGTGCGAACTGCTTGGCCCCGGCAAACAGCGCGATGCCGTAACGGTACTGGGTTATCTGTTCTATGTCGGCGATCGCACGAAAACCGATCTTCCCTATCTGGATGCCACGCCCGGCAGCCACGAATGGTATCGCCTGCGTCATCAGGAAGCGATGACCAGCGATGCGGTGGTACGTCTGGCGGAGGCCTCGCAGGATCGCTACGGCTTCAAAGATTTCAAACTGAAAGGCGGTGTCCTGCCCGGCGAGCAAGAGATTGAAACCGTGAAGGCGCTGAAAAAACGCTTCCCGAATGCGCGCATTACGGTGGATCCGAACGGCGCCTGGCTGCTGGACGAAGCCATTAGCCTGTGTAAGGGGCTGAATGATGTGCTGACCTACGCCGAAGATCCGTGCGGTGCCGAGCAGGGCTTCTCCGGCCGCGAAGTGATGGCGGAGTTCCGCCGCGCCACCGGCCTGCCGGTCGCCACTAATATGATCGCCACCAACTGGCGAGAAATGGGCCATGCGGTGATGCTGAATGCCGTCGATATTCCGCTGGCGGATCCGCACTTCTGGACGCTCTCAGGCGCCGTGCGGATTGCGCAGTTGTGTGACGACTGGGGGCTGACCTGGGGCTGTCACTCCAACAATCATTTCGATATTTCACTGGCGATGTTTACCCATGTCGGCGCCGCTGCGCCGGGAACGCCAACCGCTATCGACACCCACTGGATCTGGCAGGAGGGCGATGCCCGCCTGACCCAACAGCCGCTGGAAATCAGGCAGGGCAAAATTGCCGTGCCGGATGCACCTGGCCTCGGCGTGGAGATCGACTGGCATCAAATCGAGAAAGCGCATGCCGCCTATAAAAAACTGCCTGGCGGCGCGCGCAATGACGCAGGCCCGATGCAGTACCTCATCCCGGGCTGGACGTTTGACAAAAAACGCCCGGTCTTTGGACGTCATTGAGAGAGAAAAGGATAAAAAATGAGCACATATACGTCTACCCCCGTTGTCGCATCCATGCAGGTGATCCCGGTTGCCGGGCACGACAGCATGTTGATGAATCTGAGCGGCGCGCATGCCCCTTTCTTCACCCGTAATATCGTGGTGATCAAAGACAACGCAGGACACACCGGCGTGGGGGAAATTCCGGGCGGCGAGAAAATCCGTAAAACGCTGGAAGATGCGATTCCGCTGGTGGTTGGTAAAACGCTGGGTGAGTACAAAAACGTGCTGAACAGCGTGCGCCAGACTTTCGCCGATCGCGATGCAGGCGGCCGCGGCCTGCAAACCTTCGATCTGCGTACCACGATCCATGTGGTGACGGGCATCGAAGCGGCGATGCTGGATCTGTTAGGCCAGCACCTTGGCGTCAACGTCGCCTCCCTGCTGGGCGAAGGCCAGCAGCGTAATGAAGTGGAGATGCTGGGCTACCTGTTCTTCGTCGGCGACAGCAAAAAAACGCCGCTGCCGTACCAGAGTCAGCCGGATGACAAATGCGACTGGTATCGCGTTCGCCATGAAGAGGCAATGACGCCGGATCGCGTCGTGCGTCTGGCGGAAGCCGCGTATGAAAAATATGGCTTTAACGATTTCAAACTGAAAGGCGGCGTTCTGGCGGGCATGGAAGAGGCGGAAGCCATTTCCGCGCTGGCAAAACGCTTCCCGCAGGCGCGCGTCACGCTGGATCCCAATGGCGCATGGTCGCTGGATGAAGCCATCAAAATCGGTAAGCATCTGAAAGGTGTGCTGGCTTACGCGGAAGATCCCTGCGGTGCTGAACAGGGCTTCTCCGGCCGTGAAGTGATGGCGGAATTCCGCCGGGCGACCGGTCTGCCGACGGCGACCAACATGATCGCCACCGACTGGCGGCAGATGGGGCATACGCTGTCGCTGCAATCGGTGGATATTCCGCTGGCGGATCCGCATTTCTGGACGATGCAGGGCTCGGTACGTGTGGCGCAAATGTGCCACGAATTTGGCCTGACCTGGGGTTCGCACTCCAACAACCACTTTGATATTTCGCTGGCGATGTTCACTCACGTCGCTGCCGCTGCGCCTGGCAACATTACCGCTATCGACACACACTGGATCTGGCAGGAGGGCAATCAGCGCCTGACCAAACAGCCGTTCGAAATCAAAGGCGGGATGGTACAGGTTCCGACCACGCCGGGTCTGGGCGTTGAACTGGATATGGATCAGGTGATGAAAGCCAACGAGCTATATCAGAAACATGGCCTTGGCGCGCGTGATGATGCTATGGGGATGCAGTATCTGATCCCTGACTGGAAGTTTGATAACAAACGGCCCTGCATGGTGCGTTAATGAAATTGCCAGTCCTTGCGGGGGCTGGCATTTCAGTACCTTTCCTGGGTGTATGCTTATTGTTGTGAATATGCATAAGGATGGCTTATGAAGATTGTTATCGCTCCTGACTCTTACAAAGAAAGCTTAAGCGCCCTGGAAGTTGCGACGGCCATTGAGCGTGGTTTTCGCGAGATATTTCCCTCGGCGGAGTATATAAAAATTCCGGTTGCAGACGGTGGCGAAGGGACGGTAGAAGCCATGGTTGCAGCGACCAACGGTCGTATTGTTAAGGTAGCGGTGAAAGGCCCGCTGGGCGAACAGGCGGAAGGATTTTATGGCATTTCCGGCGATGAGCAGTCGGCGTTCATTGAAATGGCGGCGGCCAGCGGGCTGGAAATGGTGCCACCGGCGAAGCGCGATCCGCTGATTACCACTTCGTGGGGAACCGGCGAACTGATCCGCCATGCGCTGGATGCAGGAGTTAAACATATCATTATTGGTATCGGCGGCAGCGCCACCAATGACGGTGGCGCTGGCATGGTGCAGGCGCTGGGCGCAAAGCTGCTCGACGAGCAGGATCGACAGATTGCGCCAGGCGGTGCGGCGCTGGAATCGCTGGCGCGCATTGATCTCCGCGAGCTGGATAAACGCCTTGCCGGTTGTCGCATTGAGGTCGCCTGCGACGTGACCAATCCATTAACCGGTGAAGCGGGGGCATCGGCAGTTTTTGGCCCGCAGAAAGGCGCGACGCCAGAGATGATTGCCCGGCTCGATAAGGCGCTCGAGCACTATGCAGAGATCATTGCCAGCGATCTGGATATCGACGTACTGAACCTGGCGGGGGGCGGCGCAGCGGGCGGCATGGGCGCGGCGTTATATGCCTTTTGCGGCGCGGAATTGCGCCAGGGGATCGAGATTGTCACCGACGCGCTGGCGCTGGATAAACACGTCAGGGGCGCGGATCTGGTGATCACCGGCGAAGGGCGCATCGACAGCCAGACGGTGCATGGCAAGGTGCCGGTCGGCGTAGCGAAAGTGGCCAAACGCTACAATATTCCGGTGATCGGCATTGCCGGGAGCCTCACCGCCGATGTTGGTGTGGTACACGATCACGGCATTGATGCTGTTTTCAGCGTGCTCTATACGATCTGTACGCTGGAAAAAGCGCTGGAAAATGCAGGCGAAAACGTCCGCATGACGGCGCGCAATGTGGCGGCGGTGCTAAAAGCGGGGCAGCAACTGTAGTTATTTTTGCCGGATAGCGCTGCCGCTTATCCGGCTTACAAAGCGACAAAATTTCGCGCTATCCCTGGCGGGATAAGGCGTCGCTGCCATCCGGCATGCAAGTCATCCGGCGTTCAGGCCATCCGTTACTCTCAATATTGCTACCCAATCAAGCGGTGCGCTTCACGTGTAACGTTATCCATTTCATCAAGCAACTCCAGAAACTCCGGTTCCAGCTCGTCGGCACTGACGCCGCTACGCAGTTGATGCTCAATGAGCTGGCAAAGGTTTTTCAGCCGAGGAACGCCGCTGTAACCGCAACTGCCGTGCAGTTTGTGGATCGCTTCCGGCAGCCCCTGCGGCGCTTCGCCAACCAGTTGTTCTTCCACCATATTGCGGATCTCCGGCAGAAACTCGACCAGCATATGCAGCATCTCGCGCGCAAGTTCGGTTTTTCCCGCCGCCTGGCGCAATGCCAGTTGCCAGTCGAGTGTGGCATCGTGATTGATCGGCAGTTCCACCGGGATCTCTTCGGTTTCCGGCGTATGCCAGATACTGGTTTCCGGGCCGGGCTTGTAGCGCAACAGCAGGTTATGAAGCTTATCTTCTTCGATTGGTTTGGCCAGATAATCGTTCATCCCGGCGCTGAGTAGCTTCTCTTTTTGCCCGGCCATCGCATGGGCGGTCACGGCGACCACTGGCGTTTGCTGTTGATGCGGTAGTTGGCGGATCAACTCGCAGGCGCGAATACCGTCCATATCCGGCATCTGGATATCCATCAGAATCAGATCGAACTGCATCTGTTTGGCCCGCTCGATGGCCTGCAAACCGTTCTCGCACAGCTCAACGTGCTGCACCTGATCCTCAAGCAGAACGCCAATCAGCTTCAGATTCGCCGGGTTGTCATCTACCGCCATGACGCTCATTGGCAGTTTGCTTTCATCCGCATGTGAGGCCAGAACCAGTTGCGTCGTGCGGCAGTATTCGGTCAACGCGGGCAGCAGGCGGGTGGTCGTCAGCGGTTTAAGCAGACAAGCCGCTGCGCCATCCTGTTTCAGCTCTTCGGCATTCACCTGCGCGTGGCACGGCAGCGCCAGCAGCAAGTAGTCGGTCATGGCTGCCGCACGCGCCAGGCGATCGTGCTGCATACTGAGCGGCTCGCGCACGGTTACCGGCACCGCCAACAGCAAAATATCGTAGTGCCCTTGCGGGAGCGCCGAGAATGACGGGCTGTAAATTATCTCCAGCGGCGTGTTGTTCAGCACTTCCAGCGTGCTTTGCGCCGCCGCAGCATTCGGTTCGACATATGCCAGACGTTTACCGGCCAGTCTTTCCGTGGTCGGCGCTTCGGTGATGGCGTTTGGATTGAGGTCGAGATCAATATGGAACCAGAAGGTCGAACCCCGGTTTGGCTGGCTATGGAAAGAGATATCGCCGCCCATCTCATTCACCAGCCGTTGCGTGATCACCAACCCTAGGCCAGTACCGCCGTGACGGCGAGAGATGCTGGCATCCGCCTGACGAAATGCCTGGAACAGGCGCGACTGATCGCGTTCCGGGATGCCGATGCCGGTATCACGGATCTGCACCTCAATTTGCACTTTGTTATTACTGATGGCGCGTTTCTCAACCACCACATCAATATTGCCGTGTTCAGTAAACTTGATGGCGTTGCCGATCAGATTGGTGATCACCTGCTGCAGACGCAGCGGGTCGCCAATCACATTATCCGGGACATCATTTTTGATGTTCAGCGTCAGCTCAAGCCCCTTATCGTGCGCCGAGTGCGCCAGCAAGATCACCACCTCATCCAGCGTGTTGCGTAAAGGGAATGGAATGCTTTCGAGGATCAGTTTGCCCGCTTCCAGCTTGGAGAAGTCCAGCACATCGTTAATGATCGCCAGCAGGTTATTTGCCGAGCGTTCAATGGTCAGCAGGTGATCGCGCTGGGTCGGATTCAGCTCAGATTTTAATGTCAAACGGGTAAAGCCAATCACGCCATTCAGCGGTGTGCGCAGCTCATGAGACATATTGGCGAGGAACTCAGATTTAATACGCGCAGCTTCCTGCGCACGCTTTTTCGCCAGGTCCAGCTCAACGTTCTGGATCTCCATCTGCTCCAGCGTTTCACGCAAATCCGAGGTGGATTGATCGATATTATGCTGCATCTCTTCGTGGTAGGCCGCCAGCGACATGGCCATCGAATTGATGCCGTTTTTCAGCATATCCAGCTCGCCGAGCATAAAACCTTCAACACGGCTGTCGAGCTGCCCGCGACGGATACGGTCGACGGTATTCACCATATTACGAATGGGGCCGGTCACGTCGCGCATCAGACGCCAGCCAAAAATCAGCGCAATACCAATACAGAAAAAAATCATCAGGCTGGAGATAAAAATCTCCTTGTACTGCTGCAAGCGTACCGATTTCAGATCCAACTGTAGCGCCACATAGCCGAGCATATTGCCGGTGATTTTATCCGCAGGCAGAGCGGTGTTTGCCGGTTCAAGTCCCTCGGACAGGATCGGCGTGCGCAGCACCATCGTATCGCCACGGCGGGTAACGCTCAGCTTGCGCGGGAAAGGCTGCCCTTCTGGCAGCCTGAGATCGTCGCCATCAAGCTGGAAATTGGACGAAACGAACACGTCGTTGCGCCCGTCGTAAATGGTGATAGCGCGGACGATGTCAGAATGTCGGCGGTGAAGCACGCTAATCAACTGGCCAATGGCTTCGCGATCCTGTAGCGCCATACTGTATTCGCTGGAAACCGCCAGCGGTTCAATAATACTGGCGCCTGCGTCTTCCAGTTGACGCTGTAAATCGTTATAGCGGTGAACGACGAAAAAGATACTGAGCAGCACACCGATAAGCACAGTGGGGGCCAGGATCAGAATCATCATGCGTGCGCGCAAGCTGTAGTTGGTCATGGAGTTCCGTTATGGGAGAATTAGGCCATTACACAGTTATTGAGAATATTCACTGCAATGGCGCAATTCTACTCTGCAAAACGACGCGTGACGACTCGTGAGCGCATTACCGTCACGGTAACTGACCTCGATCCCTTTGGTCAGGGTGTTGCTCGCCATAATGGTAAAGCGTTGTTTATCCCCGGACTATTACCGGCGGAAACGGCGGAAATTACCCTCAAAGAGGAAAAACGTCAGTTTGCCCGTGGGGAAGTAAAACGTCGCCTGAATGACAGCCCGGAGCGCGTGAAACCGGAATGTCCGCATTTTGGCGTTTGTGGCGGGTGCCAGCAGCAACATGCCAGTGTCGCCCTGCAACAGCGCAGTAAAAGCGCGGCGCTGGCGCGATTGATGAAACAGGATGTTGACGAGGTGATCGCCGCACAGCCCTGGGGATATCGCCGTCGGGCGCGTTTGAGCCTCAGTTGGCAACCGAAAACGCAGCGTCTGGATATGGGGTTTCGCAAAGCGGGTGACAGCGACATTATCAATGTGACGCGTTGCCCGGTACTGGTGCCCCGTCTTGAGGCAATGCTGGCGCCGCTGCGTGAATGTCTGGCGGGGCTTGGAGCCATGCGCCATCTGGGGCACGTCGAACTGGTGGAGGCCGACAATGGCCCGCTGATGGTTTTGCGGCACACGGCGCCATTAAGTCACACGGATAAAGAAAAACTGGAACGTTTTTCGCATTCTCAGGGGATTGCGCTGTACCTCGCGCCACAAAGCGAGATACTTGAACACGTTAGCGGAGAATCCCCCTGGTACAGCTCCGACGGGCTACGCTTAATGTTCAGCCCGCGGGACTTTATTCAGGTCAACGATGGCGTCAATCAGCAGATGGTGGCCCATGCGCTGGCGTGGCTTGATATCCAGCCCGGCGACCGCGTACTGGATCTGTTCTGCGGTATGGGAAATTTCACTCTGCCGCTGGCGCGGCGCGCGTTAAGTGTCGTTGGGGTGGAGGGCGTCGCCGATCTGGTGGCGAAAGCGCAGGAGAATGCGCAACAGAATGGCTTGCAGAATGTGACATTCTTTCATGAAAATCTGGAGGATGATGTCACTCAGCAACCCTGGGCGAGCCAGGGATTTGATAAGGTGTTGCTCGATCCCGCGCGTGCAGGTGCTGCCGGGGTGATGCGACATATTATAAAATTGTCTCCCGGCAGAGTGGTGTACGTTTCCTGTAACCCCGCCACGCTTGCCCGTGACAGTGAAGCGCTATTAAATGCAGGTTACCAGATTCAGCGGCTGGCGATGCTGGACATGTTTCCACACACTGGCCATCTGGAATCGATGGTGTTGTTTGTGAAAAACAAATGATTAATTTCGGCTTGTCGAATTCGGCAGGCCCGGTCCCTGAAAGGAGAGGACAATGGTTGCGGTACGCAGTGCTCATTTGAACAAAGCGGGTGAATTCGATCCAGCCAAATGGATTGCCAGTCTGGGGATCACCAGTCAACCGTCGTGTGAACGCTTAACCGAAACCTGGGAATATTGTCTGCGACAAACGCAGGGGCATCCGGATGCTGGCGTAGTGTTGTGGCGCGGCATTGAGATGGTAGAAATTCTCTCCATGCTGAGTATGGATATCGACACGCTGCGCGCGGCGCTGCTGTTCCCGCTGGCCGATGCCGAAGTGGTGAGCGAAGAGGTGCTGAGTGAAAGCGTCGGCACCTCGGTGGTCAACCTGATCCACGGCGTGCGTGATATGGCCGCCATCCGCCAGTTGAAAGCCACGCATACGGATTCCGTCTCTTCTGAACAGGTCGATAACGTTCGCCGCATGCTGCTGGCGATGGTTGATGATTTCCGCTGCGTGGTTATTAAGCTGGCCGAACGTATCGCGCATCTGCGTGAAGTAAAAGATGCGCCAGAAGATGAACGCGTACTGGCGGCGAAAGAGTGTACCAACATCTATGCGCCGCTGGCGAACCGGCTGGGCATCGGGCAACTGAAATGGGAGCTGGAGGATTACTGCTTCCGCTACCTGCATCCGGCTGAATACAAGCGCATTGCCAAGCTGCTGCATGAACGCCGTATCGATCGCGAACACTATATTGACGAGTTTGTCGGCCATCTGCGCGCCGAAATGAAAACCGAAGGCGTCAAAGCTGAGGTCTACGGCCGGCCAAAGCACATCTACAGCATCTGGCGGAAGATGCAGAAAAAACATCTCGCTTTTGACGAACTGTTTGATGTGCGCGCTGTGCGTATTGTTGCTGAACGCTTGCAGGACTGTTATGCCGCGCTGGGGATTGTGCATACCCATTACCGTCACCTGCCGGATGAGTTTGACGATTACGTCGCCAACCCGAAGCCAAACGGTTATCAGTCTATTCATACGGTAGTACTGGGGCCGGGCGGGAAAACCGTTGAAATCCAGATTCGTACGCGCCAGATGCATGAAGATGCCGAACTGGGCGTCGCCGCGCACTGGAAGTACAAAGAGGGGACGGCAGTTGCTGGCAGCCCGCGTTCAGCGCATGAAGACAGGATCGCATGGCTGCGTAAACTGATCGCCTGGCAGGAAGAGATGGCCGATTCCGGCGAAATGCTAGATGAAGTTCGCAGCCAGGTCTTTGACGATCGGGTGTATGTGTTTACGCCGAAGGGCGATGTGGTCGATCTGCCTGCGGGCTCCACGCCGCTGGACTTTGCCTACCACATTCACAGCGACGTAGGGCATCGTTGCATTGGCGCGAAGATCGGCGGGCGCATCGTTCCCTTTACTTACCAGTTGCAGATGGGCGACCAGGTCGAAATTATCACCCAGAAGCAGCCGAATCCAAGCCGCGACTGGCTGAATCCAAACCTCGGCTATGTGACGACCAGCCGTGGGCGTTCGAAGATCCACGCCTGGTTCCGCAAGCAGGATCGTGACAAAAACATTCTTGCCGGACGGCAGATCCTCGACGATGAGCTGGCGCATCTGGGGATCAGCCTGAAAGAGGCGGAAAAACATCTGCTGCCGCGTTACAACTTTAACGAACTGGAAGAGTTGCTGGCGGCGATTGGCGGTGGCGATATCCGTCTTAATCAGATGGTGAACTTCCTGCAATCGCAGTTCAATAAACCGAGCGCCGAAGAGCAGGACGCCGCCGCGCTGAAACAGTTGCAGCAGAAAACGTATGCGCCGCAAAGCCGCAGCAAAGACAATGGTCGTGTGGTGGTGGAAGGCGTTGGTAATCTGATGCATCACATTGCGCGCTGCTGCCAGCCGATTCCGGGCGATGAAATCGTCGGCTTTATCACTCAGGGACGCGGGATCTCGATCCATCGCGCCGACTGCGATCAACTGGAAGAGCTGCGCACCGTTGCGCCGGAGCGCATCGTGGATGCCGTCTGGGGCGAGAGCTACTCGGCGGGTTACTCGCTGGTAGTGCGCGTGACGGCAAACGACCGTAGCGGCCTGCTGCGCGATATCACCACCATTCTCGCCAATGAGAAGGTGAACGTGCTGGGCGTTGCCAGCCGCAGCGACACCAAAGAACAGCTTGCCACCATCGATATGAATATCGAAATCTACAACCTGCAGGTGCTGGGCCGCGTGCTTGGCAAACTCAACCAGGTGCCGGACGTTATCGACGCCCGTCGTCTGCACGGTGGCTGATTTTCACTTCATCCGATCCTCTCCCGTCAGCGGAGAGGATCCCATTTTTTACCAGGAAGACTCATGACTCAAATCGATCGTCTGCTCGGGATTATGCAACGCCTGCGCGACCCGGAAACCGGCTGCCCGTGGGACAAAGAACAAACCTACGCCACCATTGCACCCTATACGCTGGAAGAGACGTACGAAGTGCTGGACGCTATCAACCGGGAAGATTTTGACGATCTGCGCGGTGAACTGGGCGATCTGCTGTTCCAGGTGGTGTTTTACGCGCAGATGGCGCAGGAAGAGGGACGCTTTGATTTTAACGATGTCTGCGCGGCGATTAGCGACAAACTGGAGCGCCGTCACCCGCATATTTTTGGCGACGCCATTGCCGGAAACAGCACGGAAGTGCTGGCGCGCTGGGAGCAAATCAAAACCGAAGAACGTGCTGAGAAAGCGCAGCTCTCGGCACTGGACGACATTCCCCACAGCCTGCCTGCGCTGATGCGCGCGCATAAAATCCAGAAACGCTGCTCCGGCGTTGGCTTTGACTGGACGTCGCTGGGCCCGGTGCTCGATAAGGTGTATGAAGAGATCGATGAAGTGATGGACGAAGCGAAACAGGCCGTTGTGGATGAGGCAAGACTGGAAGAAGAGGTCGGCGATTTACTGTTTGCTACGGTAAATCTGTCGCGCCATCTGGGGGTAAAAGCGGAAGTCGCGCTGCAAAAAGCGAACCTGAAATTTGAGCGTCGTTTCCGCGAGGTGGAGCGAATTGTCCGCGAGCGCGGGCTGGAAATGACCGGTGTGGATCTGGAAACAATGGAAAATGTCTGGCAACAGGTAAAACGCCAGGAACATGATCTTTAACGGAATTGTTCCAGTAAGCGCCATTTGTGTGATTTTTTAAATAACAAGCGCTTGATTTACGTCAAAAACATTTACCTGAAAGCGGCTATTTTCACACTCCTTATATCTGCCAGAACGCTTTGAGAAGCGCCTCTTCGACTTACTCGGGGCGCGTCAAGGCGGCAACTGAGAAAATCCCTGGGCGCATCGCCATGCCGTGCGTCCGGGATGGGCGAATGAAGCCAGGGCAGATGCGGCCTGAAGAACGAAGGAGAGGGAGAATGAAAGTTTGTGGCCTCAGCCATGATCGGGTATACTGCTTTCCCGTCCTGGTTATTCCATCGTCTTTTAAACCTAACTTCTCAGGTTCAGCATGACAACGAACTATATTTTTGTGACCGGCGGGGTCGTATCCTCTCTGGGTAAAGGCATTGCCGCAGCCTCCCTGGCAGCCATTCTCGAAGCTCGTGGCCTTAACGTCACTATGATGAAACTGGATCCGTATATTAACGTCGATCCGGGGACTATGAGCCCAATCCAGCATGGCGAAGTGTTCGTTACCGAAGATGGCGCTGAAACCGATCTTGATTTGGGTCACTACGAGCGCTTCATTCGCACCAAAATGACGCGTCGCAACAACTTCACCACCGGTCGCATTTACTCCGAGGTTCTGCGTAAAGAGCGTCGTGGCGACTATCTGGGCGCGACCGTACAGGTTATTCCGCACATCACTAACGCTATCAAAGAGCGCATCATTGAAGGTGGCGAAGGCCACGATGTCGCGCTGGTTGAAATCGGCGGTACTGTGGGTGATATCGAATCCCTGCCGTTCCTTGAAGCTATTCGTCAGATGGCTGTAGAAGTGGGCCGTGAGCGCACACTCTACATGCACCTGACGCTGGTGCCGTACATGGCCGCTTCGGGTGAAGTGAAAACCAAGCCGACACAGCACTCTGTGAAAGAGCTGCTTTCCATCGGTATTCAGCCGGATATCCTGATTTGTCGTTCCGATCGTGCCGTTCCTGCTAACGAACGTGCGAAAATTGCTTTGTTCTGTAACGTTCCAGAAAAAGCAGTGATTTCTCTGAAAGACGTCGATTCTATTTATAAAATCCCGGGCCTGTTGAAATCCCAGGGGCTGGACGATTATATTTGTAAACGATTCAGCTTGAACTGTCCGGAAGCAAACCTGGCCGAATGGGAACAGGTTATCTATGAAGAAGCGAATCCGTCAGGTGAAGTCACCATCGGTATGGTCGGCAAGTACATTGAACTGCCGGATGCCTACAAATCGGTGATCGAAGCGCTGAAGCATGGTGGTCTGAAAAACCGTGTCACCGTCAACATCAAGCTGATTGATTCGCAGGATGTTGAAACGCGCGGTGTGGAAATTCTGAAAGATCTGGATGCAATCCTCATCCCTGGCGGTTTCGGTTACCGCGGTGTGGAAGGCAAGATCGCCACCGCACGCTATGCGCGTGAAAACAATATTCCTTACCTGGGAATTTGCCTGGGTATGCAGGTTGCGTTGATTGAATTTGCACGTAACGTGGTCGGGATGGAGAACGCCAACTCCACGGAATTTGTGCCAGACTGTAAATACCCGGTTGTGGCGTTGATTACCGAGTGGCGTGATGAAGATGGCAACGTTGAGCAGCGTTCTGAGAAGAGCGATCTCGGCGGTACGATGCGCCTTGGTGCACAGCAGTGCCAGCTTGGCGATGACAGCCTGGTTCGCCAGCTTTACGGCGCATCGACTATCGTTGAACGCCATCGCCACCGTTACGAAGTCAACAATATGCTGTTGAAACAAATTGAAGCTGCGGGTCTGCGTGTTGCGGGCCGTTCCGGGGATGATCAGTTGGTCGAGATCATCGAGGTGCCGAATCATCCATGGTTCGTCGCCTGTCAGTTCCATCCGGAGTTTACTTCTACGCCGCGTGATGGACATCCGCTGTTTGCAGGCTTTGTGAAAGCCGCCAGCGAGCATCAAAAGCGTCAGGCGAAGTAAAAAAAGTTACAACGACAACGCGTACCTTTGGTACGCGTTGTTTGTCTGGAGTTTTAGTTTAACTTGTACTGAGGAAAACCTAATGTCCAAAATCGTTAAAGTCATCGGTCGTGAAATCATCGACTCCCGTGGTAACCCGACTGTTGAAGCCGAAGTACACCTGGAAGGTGGTTTCGTAGGTCTGGCGGCTGCGCCGTCAGGTGCTTCTACTGGTTCCCGCGAAGCGCTGGAACTGCGCGATGGCGACAAATCCCGTTTCATGGGTAAAGGCGTACTGAAAGCGGTTGGCGCGGTAAACGGCCCGATCGCTCAGGCAATCCTGGGTAAAGATGCAAAAGACCAGGCTGGCATCGATAAGATCATGATCGATCTGGACGGTACCGAAAACAAATCTAACTTCGGTGCAAACGCAATCCTGGCCGTGTCTCTGGCTGTTGCTAAAGCTGCTGCTGCTTCTAAAGGCCTGCCGCTGTACGCTCACATTGCTGAACTGAACGGCACCCCGGGCAAATACTCCATGCCGGTTCCGATGATGAACATCATCAACGGTGGTGAGCACGCTGATAACAACGTCGACATTCAGGAATTCATGATTCAGCCGGTTGGCGCGAAAAGCCTGAAAGAAGCTGTACGTATGGGTTCAGAAGTGTTCCATAACCTGGCAAAAGTTCTGAAATCCAAAGGCATGAACACTGCTGTTGGTGACGAAGGCGGCTACGCGCCGAACCTGGGTTCTAACGCCGAAGCACTGGCTGTTATCGCTGAAGCGGTAAAAGCTGCGGGCTACGAACTGGGCAAAGACATCACTCTGGCGATGGACTGCGCAGCGTCTGAATTCTACAAAGACGGTAAATACGTTCTGGCTGGCGAAGGCAACAAAGCGTTCACCTCCGAAGAGTTCACTCACTTCCTGGAAGATCTGACCAAACAGTATCCGATCGTTTCTATCGAAGATGGTCTGGACGAATCTGACTGGGCTGGCTTCGCATACCAGACCAAAGTACTGGGCGACAAAATCCAGCTGGTTGGTGACGATCTGTTCGTAACCAACACCAAGATCCTGAAAGAAGGCATCGAAAAAGGCATCGTTAACTCCATCCTGATCAAATTCAACCAGATCGGTTCTCTGACCGAAACTCTGGCTGCGATCAAAATGGCGAAAGACGCTGGCTACACCGCTGTCATCTCTCACCGTTCTGGCGAAACTGAAGACGCTACCATCGCTGACCTGGCTGTTGGTACCGCTGCTGGCCAGATCAAAACTGGTTCTATGAGCCGTTCTGACCGCGTTGCTAAATACAACCAGCTGATTCGTATCGAAGAAGCGCTGGGTGAACAAGCTCCGTTCAACGGTCGTAAAGAGATCAAAGGTCAGGCGTAATCGCTAAGCCTTGATGAAAAGAAAAATGCCAGTCATCTGACTGGCATTTTTTTTTGGCTATTTGAAATCTACTTCCATCTGCTGCGGGATTGTCAGCCCGCGCGTCGTTTGTACGCAACGGGCAATATAGTCCGTAAAGCGAGGCGGCTTCGGCATGCCCATACTCAGCAACTTATCGTTGCTGAAACGCACGTTGAGCATGGCGAACGCACCGTACAAACGCATCGCTTTCAGCATCAACCGCTCATTACAGGGGCCGAAAATACCCTTCAGCTCGCGGCGCATCTTCACCAGCGTCTCGTAACTGACCTGCGCGTATTTATCGCCCACCGGTGCTTTTTCCAGCGCTTGCGCCATGGCTTTATCGATATCAGCAAAACGCACGCTGTTCTCTTCACCGGCTGAAATATGCACCACTTCGCCCTGAGCGACCGGACCTTTAAGCAGCATCAGCAATGCATCGGCACAGTAATCGACCGGGATCACATCGACGCGATCTTCCAGCGAGCACATAAATTTCTGCAACATCAGCCCCATACTGAAGACCCAGAAAATACTGGTTGATGGCAGACATCCGTGATGCGTGTGCCCGACGACGATAGAAGGGCGGGCAATCACCAGCGGCATCTGCGGGCACTCCAGGCGCATCAGTTGCTCAATGGTCGATTTGGAGCGCGTATAGGCCACCAGATGCTCAGCATTCTCGTGAAACTCTGCGCTTTCCGGCACCAGTGAATCTGGTTCCGGCGTGCAGGACATCGCTGTGCCGACGTGAAGAAAGCGCTGCAAGCCCGCCACCTGCGACATTCTGCGGGCAAAGGCCAGCGTCCCTTCGACATTCACTTTCCAGACCAGCGGGTTATTGCCAAAAGAGGCAACAGCCGCGCAGTTCAGCACGTGAGTGACGCTTTCCAGTGCCGGATCGTTAATGAAGCCTTCCGGTTCGCCCAAATCCCCTGGCAGGATTTGCGAAGTATTAAGTGTGTTAAGTTCTGCATCCGTCAGACCAAACTTGCGCATGTTGCTTTTAACGCGCTCAAGTCCGGCCTCTTTGTCTTCTGCCCTTACCAACAGCAGTAAATTTATGGCTTCACTGCCGTGGAGGATTTTTTCCAATACCGCTCCACCCAGAAATCCCGTCACGCCCGTTATTAATAATGTATTCATGAGTGCTATCTCTCCAGCGTTGCTCGGGCGGATTGTAGGCACGGAAAGCTAAACGCCATATCAATAAAGCTGAGTGGGAAATGGGGGATTCTTAAGCTTGTTTTAAGGAAAGTACGAAAGGGGATTGGCGTTCGACAACGGCAGTGAACAATTAATTCCAGCACGAAACGTTAAAAAAATAACTAATTGATTTTGAATGCTTTATATTTTTATTGACAGCGTGAAATAGCGACGACAATTTGCGTCGAAGTGTAAGAAAAAACATAGATAGTTACATCATTTTTAGCTGTCACCAGTGGAGAAAAAGCGCAATACCGCGAAAGGCTATGAAGGTTAAGCCAGGATCTGCAATAATTAGCGTTTATTTCTGATCAGAGTTGACTATGCAGTACCCGATTAACGAGATGTTCCAGACCCTGCAAGGCGAGGGCTATTTTACCGGCGTTCCTGCCATTTTTATTCGTTTACAGGGATGCCCGGTTGGTTGCGCCTGGTGCGACACCAAACACACCTGGGATAAGCTTGCAGATCGGGAAGTGTCGCTGTTCAGCATCCTTGCGAAAACCAAAGAGAGTGATAAATGGGGCGCGGCCAGTAGTGAAGATCTGCTGGCGATTATTGCGCGCCAGGGCTGGACGGCGCGCCATGTGGTGATCACTGGCGGCGAACCCTGCATCCATGATTTGACGCCGCTCACCAGCCTGCTTGAGCTGAACGGTTTTAGCTGCCAGATCGAAACCAGCGGCACGCATGAAGTGCGCGCTTCCCATTCCACCTGGGTAACGGTATCGCCGAAGGTGAATATGCGCGGCGGCTACGATGTGCTGTTGTCGGCGCTGGAGCGTGCGGATGAAATTAAGCATCCGGTCGGGCGTATGCGTGATATCGAAGCGCTGGACGAGCTGCTGGCGCAGTTAACCGATGACAAGCCGCGGGTGATTGCCTTGCAGCCTATCAGCCAGAAAGAGGATGCAACCCGTCTGTGTATTGAAACCTGTATCGCCCGCAACTGGCGGCTCTCGATGCAGACACATAAATACCTGAACATTGCCTGATAAATCAGCCCGCCCTGGCGGGTTGTTTTTTCCGCGCAATATCTGATGAAGTTTTCACTGCGCTGCATATCACGTTTCAAAGCCCGTTCCGTCATTAATCATTCTCTGCGTTTATTAACAAGAAATAATTCAGGTTGATGGTGTCGGGCTATTATTCAGCAAATATGACGCGAATCGCCCGCAGTAAAGCCAAAACGTCCGGCGAACCGCTGGGGAGATTAAGCAGGATTTGATGGGATTTCTTGCAAGCCGCGCAGCGGGTTCTGCCAACGGCCATATGCTGGCCGTGGATGGCGGCTTCCTGACTCACTAACGGCTATCGGTCAGTCATCTCCGGGAAGAAATGACCGACTCGCTTATTCGCCGCGATAGACGCAACCTGCGGTACAGGTTTCTTTCACCATGACTGCGCTCAGCAGCGGCACAACCGGCTTCATCTGATCCCAGATCCACTTCGCCAGCACTTCGCTGGTCGGGTTTTCCAGGCCCGGGATCTCATTCAGATAGTAGTGATCCAGCCTGTCATACAACGGCTTAAACGCCGCTTTCAGTTCGGCGAAGTCCATGATCCAGCCGGTATAAGGATCCACCTCGCCGGTGATCTCCAGGCGCACCATAAAGGAGTGGCCATGCAGACGACCGCACTTATGCCCTTGCGGGACATGCGGTAAATGGTGAGCGGCTTCAAAGGTGAAATCTTTAAACAACGTGGTCGACATAATGCACTCTCAGACTGACAAAAAACCGCCGCATAGTAGCGGAAATGACCTTTTTTAGCATTAACTAAAATCGCTAAAAGTGTTTACGCGCTGAATACTACTAACCTGCATTTATTTTATTATTACAATTCAATAAGTTAATTAACCAGTTTTAGTGTTATTAACTATAGCTAAAACAGGTTAGTTCTTTTGGTTATTTATTATTTCCAACCTTTCTTTAATTGTTATTATCCCGCCGTTAACCTTAGTTTCACTTCGTTTTTTAAAATTATATCCCCTTATCGTTTTTGCGTTGTTGACCGCGAAAAAGTCTGTCTGCAAAACGAAGGGGAATTTTCGCTACTGGAACATGACAACGCATGACAACTCAGGCTCCACCTTCCGCGTTGCTGCCGCTAAACCCGGAGCAACTGGCGCGCCTTCAGGCCGCAACCACTGATTTGACGCCCACCCAGTTAGCCTGGGTTTCTGGTTATTTCTGGGGCGTACTGAACCAACAGCCCGCAACAGCAGTTACCGTACCGACATCTGCCGCAGAGATCCCGGCAATTACGCTAATTTCCGCGTCGCAAACCGGCAACGCTCGCCGCGTGGCGGAAGCGCTGCGCGACGATCTACTGGCAGCGAAACTTAACGTCAACCTGGTTAACGCCGGTGACTATAAGTTCAAACAGATCGCTAACGAAAAATTACTGGTGGTGGTGGCCTCCACTCAGGGCGAGGGCGAAGCGCCGGAAGAAGCTGTTGCGCTGCATAAGTTCCTGTTCTCGAAAAAAGCGCCAAAACTGGATGGCACAGCCTTTGCGGTGTTCGGCCTTGGCGATACTTCGTATGAATTCTTCTGCCAGGCGGGGAAAGACTTCGACAGCAAACTTGCTGAGCTGGGCGCGGAGCGCCTGCTGGATCGCGTTGACGCTGATGTCGAGTATCAGGCTGCGGCCGCCGAATGGCGTGCGCGCATTGTCGAAGTGTTGAAAGCTCGCGTACCGAAAGACTCTCCGGCGCAGGCGGCGGCGAGCGCGACGGGCGCGGTGAACGAGGTTTTCTCCAGCCCCTATACTAAAGAAGCGCCGTTGACGGCGAGTTTGTCCGTGAACCAAAAAATCACCGGTCGTCATTCCGAAAAAGATGTTCGCCATATCGAAATCGATCTCGGGGATTCAGGGCTGCGCTACCAGCCGGGTGACGCGCTGGGCGTCTGGTATCAGAACGATCCGGCCCTGGTGAAAGAACTGGTGGAACTGCTGTGGTTGAAAGGCGATGAGCCGGTTACGGTTGACGGCAAAACACAGCCGCTCGCTGAAGCGTTGCAGTGGCACTTCGAGCTGACGGTCAACACCGCCAACATCGTGGAAAATTACGCCACGCTGACGCGCAGCGAAACGTTGTTGCCGCTGGTGGGTGATAAAGCCCGGTTGCAGCACTATGCTGCGACAACGCCGATTGTTGATATGGTGCGTTTCTCCCCGGCACAGCTTGATGCGCAAGCGCTGATTGGTCTGCTGCGTCCGCTGACGCCGCGGCTCTATTCCATTGCCTCTTCGCAGGCGGAAGTGGAAAACGAAGTGCATATCACCGTCGGCGTGGTGCGTTACGAAGTGGAAGGGCGTGCGCGTGCGGGTGGTGCTTCCAGTTTCCTTGCGGATCGCGTGGAAGAAGAGGGCGAAGTGCGGGTGTTCATTGAGCACAACGATAACTTCCGCCTGCCAGCCAACCCGGAAACGCCGGTGATTATGATTGGCCCGGGCACGGGCATTGCGCCGTTCCGCGCCTTTATTCAACAACGCGCGGCCGATGAAGCGCCGGGTAAAAACTGGCTGTTCTTTGGCAACCCACACTTCACCGAAG
Organism: Kosakonia sp. MH5; assembly: GCF_009935945.1. NCBI lineage: Bacteria > Pseudomonadati > Pseudomonadota > Gammaproteobacteria > Enterobacterales > Enterobacteriaceae > Kosakonia > Kosakonia sp. MH5. The sequence goes on from NZ_QODH01000014.1 coordinate 42,865, forward strand.
ATTTCCTCTATCAGGTGGAGTGGCAGCGTTACGTTAAAGAGGGCGTGCTGAATCGCATTGATTTGGCCTGGTCCCGCGATCAAAAAGAAAAAGTCTACGTACAAGACAAACTGCGCGAACAGGGCGCAGAACTGTGGCGCTGGATCAATGACGGTGCGCACATTTATGTCTGCGGCGACGCCAATCGCATGGCGAAAGATGTCGAGCAGGCTTTACTGGACGTGATTGCCGAATTCGGTGGCATGGATACCGAAGCGGCGGATGAATTTTTAAGTGAGCTGCGCGTTGAGCGCCGTTATCAGCGAGATGTCTACTAATGAGTGAAAAACATCCCGGCCCACTGGTGGTCGAAGGTAAACTGGCCGACGCCGAGCGTCTGAAGCTCGAAAGCAACTATCTGCGTGGCACGATTGCAGAAGATCTGCACGACGGCCTGACCGGCGGTTTCAACGGCGATAACTTCCTGCTGATCCGTTTTCACGGCATGTATCAGCAGGACGACCGCGATATTCGTGCCGAACGCGCCGAGCAGAAGCTGGAGCCGCGCCACGCGATGATGCTGCGCTGCCGTTTGCCGGGCGGCATCATTACACCGAAACAGTGGCTGTCGATCGATAAATTTGCCGACGATAAGACGATCTACGGCAGCATTCGCCTGACCAATCGCCAGACGTTCCAGTTCCACGGCATTCTGAAAAAGAACGTCAAACCGGCACACCAGATGCTGCACGAAGTTGGTCTGGACGCGCTGGCGACCGCCAACGACGTTAACCGTAATGTGCTGTGTACGTCGAACCCGGTTGAGTCGGAACTGCATGCAGAAGCCTACGAGTGGGCGAAAAAGCTCTCCGAACATCTGTTGCCGCGCACTCGCGCTTATGCGGAGATCTGGCACGACGCCGAGAAAGTGGCGACTACGGACGAAGAGCCTATCTTGGGGAAAACTTACCTGCCGCGTAAGTTCAAAACCACGGTGGTCATTCCGCCGCAGAACGACGTGGATCTGCACGCCAACGACATGAACTTTGTGGCGGTCGCGGAAAACGGCAAGCTGGTCGGTTTTAACCTGCTGGTGGGCGGTGGGCTTTCCATTGAACATGGCAATAAGAAAACCTACGCCCGCACCGCGAGCGAGTTTGGTTATCTGCCGCTGGAACATACGCTGGCGGTGGCGGAAGCAGTGGTGACGACCCAGCGCGACTGGGGTAACCGTACTGACCGTAAAAACGCCAAAACCAAATACACGCTGGAACGCGTTGGCGTCGACACCTTCAAAGCGGAAGTGGAACGCCGCGCGGGGATCAAATTCGAACCGATTCGCCCGTACGAATTCACCGGTCGCGGCGATCGCATTGGCTGGGTGAAAGGTATCGATAATAAATGGCACCTGACGCTGTTTATTGAAAATGGCCGTATTCTGGATTATCCGGGCCGTCCGCTGAAAACCGGCCTGCTGGAAATTGCTAAGATCCATAAAGGCGACTTCCGTTTAACGGCGAACCAGAATCTGATTGTGGCCGGCGTGCCGGAAAGCCAGAAAGCGAAAATCGAAAAACTGGCGCGCAGTCACGGCTTAATGGATGCGGTGAAACCGCAGCGTGAAAATTCTATGGCCTGCGTGTCGTTCCCGACCTGCCCGCTGGCCATGGCCGAAGCCGAACGTTTCCTGCCTTCATTTGTGGATAAAGTGGAAGCGGTGATGGAGAAACATGGCGTTGGCGACGATCATATCGTGCTGCGCGTCACGGGTTGCCCGAACGGCTGCGGCCGCGCGATGCTGGCGGAAGTGGGTCTGGTCGGTAAAGCGCCGGGCCGCTACAACCTGCATCTTGGCGGTAACCGCATCGGGACGCGTATTCCGCGTATGTTCCGGGAAAATATCACCGAAACGGAAATTCTGGCGACGCTTGATGAACTGGTCGCACGCTGGGCAAGCGAGCGCGAAGAGGGTGAAGGCTTTGGCGATTTCACCATTCGTGCCGGGATCGTCCGTCCGGTACTCGATCCGGCGCGCGATTTCTGGGAATAATGCATAATACCGGATGGCGGCGTAAACGCGTTATCCGGCCTGGGGTTGGCGTAATTTGTAGGCCTGATAAGTGAAGTGCCATCAGGTAATAAACACGGTGAGGAACTTATGTCCAGACTCGATCTGAATGCGCTGAATGAACTGCCGAAAGTTGAACGTGTGCTTCAGCTTGCTGAAACCAATGCGCAACTCGAAAAGCTGAACGCCGAAGAGCGCGTCGGCTGGGCGCTGGAAAACCTGCCGGGCGAGTATGTGCTCTCCTCCAGCTTCGGTATCCAGGCGGCAGTAAGCCTGCATCTGGTCAACCAGGTTCAGCCGAACATTCCGGTGATCCTGACTGATACCGGCTACCTGTTTCCGGAAACCTACCAGTTTATTGACGAGCTGACGGACAAGCTCAAGCTGAACCTGAAAGTATTCCGGGCAGAGCAAAGCCCGGCGTGGCAGGAAGCGCGTTACGGTAAGTTATGGGAACAGGGCGTTGAAGGCATTGAAAAATACAATGAAATCAACAAAGTTGAACCTATGAATCGCGCTCTTGCCGAGCTGAACGCGCAAACCTGGTTTGCCGGTCTGCGCCGTGAACAATCCGGCAGCCGCGCCAATCTGCCGGTGCTGGCTATCCAGCGCGGCGTATTTAAAGTGCTGCCGATTATCGACTGGGACAACCGCACGGTATATCAGTACCTGCAAAAGCACGGCCTGAATTATCACCCGCTGTGGGATCAGGGTTATCTGTCCGTAGGCGACACGCACACCACCCGCAAATGGGAGCCGGGCATGGCGGAAGAAGAGACGCGCTTCTTCGGGTTGAAACGCGAATGCGGGCTGCACGAAGGCTGACAGAGCAGCATCAAACTTTGAAACACAATGAGGCAGGGAGGAATCCCTGCCTTTTTTATAGTTAAACACAGTCACCTAACAACAGGAGCATTGTGATGAAGATTGCGTTTCTGGGGCTTGGCACCATGGGGTTGCCAATGGCCGCGAATCTAATCAAAGCCGGTTATCAGGTTCAGGGCTGGAACCGCTCTGCCGGGCCGCGCGAGAAACTGGCATCGCTGGGCGCCACCGCAGCGGAAACGGCCGCAGAAGCGGTGAGGGATGCTGATGTGGTTATTTCCATTCTGGCGGACGATAACGCCACGCGCAGCGTCGTGCTGGAGGGCAATGTGCTGGCAACGCTGAAACCCGGGGCTATCCACCTGAATATGGCGACTATCTCTGTCGATCTGGCGGTAGAACTGGCGCAACTGCACCAGGCGCGTAATATCGGTTATCTTGCCGCGCCGGTACTGGGGCGGGTAAATGTTGCCGAAGCGGGGCAGTTAAATATTCTGGCGGCTGGCGACAGCGCGCTGCTGGCAAAGGTGCAGCCGCTGCTGGATGTGCTCGGTCAGAAGACCTGGTATCTTGGTGCGCGGCCGGAGCAGGCGAATGCCGCGAAGCTGGCGGTCAACTTTATGATCGCCAGCGCCATTGGCACGATGGGGGAGGCGGTTGCGCTGGTGCAGGGGCATGAGGTCAGTAAAACCGATTTCATTGATTTAATCACCTCCACGCTGTTTGCCGCGCCGGTCTATAAAGGTTACGGCCAGGCGATTGCCAGCGATACCTTCGAGCCAGCCGGGTTTAAGCTGGCACTGGGGTTGAAAGATGTGCGTCTGGCGCAGGATGCCGCCGAGCGAGTGAATGTGCCAATGGCGATTGCCGGTACGCTGCGCGCAGCGCATGTCGAAAGCCTGGCCCATGATGAAGGGCATCTGGACTGGGCCGCGCTGGCGCGTACCGCCGCCCGCCGCGCCGGACAACTTTAGCAAACCTGCCGGATGGCAGCTCCGCCTTATCCGGCTTACACCACAGCCAACAATGTAAACCCGGTAAGCGCCATAGCCTCCGGGTATTTCCCTGTAGCGACACCTTTCTTACGATGAATAAAAAAGCTGAAGCGATGGGGTTGAGTCCCCGCTGAAATCGGCGAGCCGGAGGGCAGATGACAAGGTCTGGACGCCCTGGATGGCGTCCAGAGGCGAACCGAGCCATGGAGGGCGAGTTGAGCCGACTGCAGGCAGATGACCGGGAGGTGAGCGTAGTGCGTAGCACCGATTTCCTGCGGGGCCGCGGGGATTGATAAGGGGAGCGCGGTAAGCGCCCCTTATCCCGTTCACCGCATAAAGGTTTACAGAAACTCCCGCACGCATGGTGAACGGAATAATTCCACAATAATCTCAAAACGCCCGGAGGCACGATTGCCGGATGGCGGCTCCGCCTTATCTGGCCAGCGCCACAGCCAACAATGTAAGCCGGTAAGCGCCAACGCCACCGGGCAATCCCTCCCGTTTTAGTGCATTCCTTGCACTAAAATTGTGCATTATCTGCTCAGTGAACCACAGCCCTTCCAGACCTCCGTTTCGCCCGTAAAAAATAAACATTAATAAATCAAAGTATTAACAAAAATTTCAAAAATATGACCGAACCAATACCTAATTGGTTCGGTAATTGCTTAGTTATAAGGGCGACACATCGCGGATTAAATAATTAACTTCATGTAATTAAAGAAAAAGATAACGCGAAATACGGATGAACCAATATGGAAAAACCGTCACGCTATCTGGCAAATTCCAGTACGGCGCTTGAACAACTTCGTGGGCTTATTCACCAACATGAGTCAACACCAGGGACTCCACTGCCCACGGAACGTGAACTGGCGGAACGCTTAGGCGTCGGGCGACGAGAAGTACGCCGCGCTCTGGACGTACTGGAGGAAGAGGGGCGGATCTGGCGTAAGCAGGGTAAAGGCACGTTTATTGGCCCCGCTGCACCGGTCGCGCCGCTGGCACTCCAGGGACTGGTGCAACAAACCAATATGCTGGAAGTGATGGAAGCGCGCTTGCAGGTTGAGCCGGGACTTGCGCGGCTGGCGGCACTTCGCGCCAACCCGGAAAACCTGGCGCTGATGCAGCGCATGCTGGAACGCATCGATAACGTCAATCCGGACGATCCGGATCTTAATGAGCTATGGGACAGCGCTTTTCACCGGGCCATCGCTGAAGCGGCGGGAAACCGTTTGATGCTCGGTCTTTTTGACGCCATTGACGCCGTGCGTCGCGAACCCGCCTGGCATCATCTGCGGGAGCTGGCGCGTACTCCGGCGAAGGTCGATCGTTATAACGATCACCACCACCGCATTATGCACGCCATCCGGCAGCGTCAGCCGCAGGAGGCCTTCCTGGCGATGCGTGAACATCTGCTCGACCTGCAACATGCCCTGATCCAGGCCATTCATCTCGAGGACGATACGCCATGACCACTATTCCTTTTCACGATCCCGCGCCCGTCCTGCGTCTGCACAACCTGAAGGTCCAGTTCGCCGGTAGCCCGGTTAGCGTACTGGACGGTATTTCGCTGACCATAAAAAGCGGGGAAACACTGGCGCTGGTGGGGGAATCTGGCTGCGGTAAAAGCATTACCTCGCTGGCGTTGATGGGGCTGTTGCCCAACAGCGCGCAGATCCTCAGCGGCGAAATGCAGTTTCGTAGCCACAATCTGCGCCTGCTTTCGCCGAGGGAATATGCGGATCTGCGCGGTAATGAACTGGCAATGATTTTTCAGGAGCCGATGACCTCGCTGAACCCCTCGTTCACCCTTGGCGATCAACTGAGTGAAACGGTGATGCGCCACCAGCATGTCTCCCGCCAGGCCGCGCGGGATATCGCGCTGCAGATCCTCGAAAAGGTACAAATCCCGGCGGCGGAGATGCGCCTGAAAGCGTACCCGCACCAGCTTTCCGGCGGTATGCGCCAGCGCGTGATGATTGCCATGGCACTGATTAACAACCCGCGTCTGCTGATTGCCGACGAACCGACAACCGCGCTGGATGTCACTATTCAGGCGCAGATCCTGGCTCTGCTCAACACTCTGAAAGCCGACACCGGCACGGCAGTATTGATGATCACCCACGATCTTGGCGTGGTGGCGGAAGTCGCCCAGCAAGTCGCCGTAATGTACGCCGGGCAAGTGGTCGAGCAGGGCAGCGTGGAGGCGATTTTTGCCGATCCGCAGCATCCGTACACCATCGGCCTGATGGGCTCGATTCCCTCGCTGGGCGCACGCAAAGGCCAGCTTTCCACCATTCCCGGCGCCGTACCGTTACCGGAAGCGATGCCAAAAGGCTGCCGTTTCGCCACGCGCTGCCCGTTTGCGCAGAGCCGCTGCCACGCGGAAAAACCGCCGCTACAGCCGCTGGGCCGCGGTCATCAGGCGGCCTGTTTCCGCGTGCCCCTTGAACAACATATTGCGCTGGGAGAAACCGCATGAGCACACCGATCCTTGAGGCCCACGATCTCAGCAAACGCTTTGTCGGCGCGACGCGCCTGTTCGCGCCAAAACGCTTTGTCACGGCAGTCGATCGCATTTCGCTCGCCGTTTACCCCGGTGAAACGCTGGCGATTGTGGGCGAGTCCGGTTCCGGTAAATCGACGCTGGGCCGCCTGCTGTTACGTCTGTTGACGGCGTCCGAAGGGCGCGTTTACTACCAGGGCGAAGAGATCACTCACGCCAGCGGTGCGCGGTTAAACCAGTTGCGCCGCGAACTGCAAATTATCTTTCAGGATCCCTTCGCCTCGCTGAACCCGCGCATGACCGTGGAGCAGATCGTCGGTGAACCGCTGTGGCTGCATCTGAAAATGGGCAAAGCGGATCGCCAGGCGCGCGTCGCCGAACTGCTCTCGACCGTTGGTTTGCCTGCGGCCTGGGCGCGGCGTTTCCCGCATGAATTCTCCGGTGGCCAGCGCCAGCGTATTGGCATTGCCCGCGCGCTGGCTTCCGGGCCGAAGTTGCTGCTGGGCGATGAACCGGTGTCCGCGCTGGATGTCTCGGTGCAGGCGCAGGTGGTGAACCTGCTGGAAAACCTGAAGCAGCAACTTGGGCTGACAATGATCATCGTCGCACACGGGCTGGCGGTGATCCGCCATATGAGCGATCGCGTGGCGGTGATGTACCTCGGGCAGATCGTCGAAATGGCGACCGTCGATGAGATCTTCGATGCGCCGCTACACCCGTACACGCAGGCGCTGATCGCCTCTGCGCCGCAAACCCAGCCCGGCCTCAAGCGTGAAATGCCGCTGTTGCAGGGGGATTTACCCAATCCGGCCAGCCCGCCGCAGGGCTGTCGTTTTCACACCCGTTGCCCGCACGTCACCGATGAGTGTCGGCAACGCGAACCGATCGCTCAGGTACTTGAAGGCGGCCGCCAGGTCTCCTGCCATCGCTGGCAGGAGCTCAACCGTGACCGCACGATCATCCAGATTGCTCCACCCTCCGCCGCGTTCCTGCGACGCCGTGCTCTGTTCGAACACGCGGCCTCTCACTCATCCCTTTAAAGGAAAAAAATAATGATTGTGCGTAATTCTCTTTTGACCGTTCTGGGAAGTGTTATGTTGCTGGGCGCGGCGCTGCCGGCCCAGGCTGAAAGTGTGCTGCGTATTGGTTTAGGCGCGGATCCGGACATGCTCGATCCGCACCTGGCGCGCACCTACTATGGCCGCTTTGTCTTCGCCTCACTGTGCGATCGGCTGGTGGACGTCGATGAAAACCTGAAAGTGGTGCCGGGTCTGGCGAAAGAGTGGTCGTGGAGCGAAGACGGCAAAACTCTGACCATGAACCTGCGTGAGGGTGTGACGTTCCACGATGGCGAGAAATTTGACGCTGCCGCCGCGAAATTCAGCCTCGATCGCGCCCTGACATTGCCTGGCTCGCTGCGCAAAAGCGAGATCTCCTCGGTAGAATCCGTGGAAGTGACCGGGCCGATGCAAATCACCCTGCATCTGAAAACGCCGGATTCGGCGCTGCTGATGCAGCTTACCGATCGCGCAGGCGCGATGCTGGCGCCAGAAGCAGCGAAAAAACCTGACTTCGCCGCGCATCCGGTCTGCTCCGGACCATACAAGTTTGACAGCCGCGTCTCGCAGGATCGCATTGTACTTTCGCGCTTTGACAACTACTGGAACAAAGGCGCTTACCACTTCGACAAAGTGATTTATCTGCCGATCCCGGATGCCTCGGTGCGTCTGGCGAACCTGCGCGCGGGCGATCTGGATCTGAGCGAAGGCATTGTGCCAAGCGATGTGAAAACGGTGGAGAACGACGGCAAATTAAAACTGGCGAAGGTAACCGGGCTGGGGTATCAGGGCATCACCTTTAACATCAACAACGGCAAAGTCCCGGCTAACGATCCGTTTAAAGATGCGCGCGTGCGCGAAGCATTCTCGCAGGCAATTGACCGCGAGGCGTTAAACCAGGTGGTATTCGAAGGCCTCTTCACACCGGCGAACCAGGCGTTCTCACCGGTCAGCCCGTATCACATTAACCTACCGGTGCCGCCGCGCGATGTCGAAAAAGCCAAAGCGCTGCTGAAAGCGGCAGGCGTGCAGACACCGATCACCGTTTCGTTGCTGGTGCCGAATAACCCGACTTCGCAGCAGGTGGCGCAGGTATTACAGGCGATGACCGCCGAAGCCGGTTTTAACGTCAATCTGCAAATGACCGAATTCGCCACGCTGCTGGATCGCCAGCAAAACGGCGACTTCCAGCTCAGCTACTCCGGCTGGTCTGGCCGCCCGGATCCAGACGGCAGCATCTTCGGCTTTATTCACAGCAAAGGCACCCTCAACGATGGCCGCTACAGCAATGCGCAGGTCGATGACTGGCTGACCCAGGCGCGTCTGCATAACGATCCGGCTACCCGTAAAGGGCTGTATGAGAACGTTGTTAAACAATTGCAAACGGATATGCCGATTGCGTATCTCTACTTCGAGCCGCGCATTTTTGGGCTGAATAAAAAAGTAGAGGGCTTTAAACCTTACCCGGATGGCATTGTGCGCCTGGCAGGTATGACGTTCGCGAAGTAACGGAGTTGTAAGGAGATACCATGCTGGAATTGATATGCAAACGCCTGCTGCTCGCCATCCCGACGTTGCTGATGGTCAGTATGATGGTCTTCGGGTTGCAAAAGCTGCTGCCCGGCGATCCGCTGACGGCCATGCTCGGGGAAGAGCGCGATCCGGCAGTGATCGCCCAGCTACGCGCGGAGCTGAATCTGGATGCGCCGATCCCGGTGCAATATTTCCACTGGCTTACCCGCGCCTTGCAGGGGGATCTTGGCGTCTCCTTACGCACTCAGGAGACGGTGACGCATCTGATCGCCACCAAACTGCCCGTTACGCTGGAGATGTCTTTGCTGGCGATGATCTTCGCGCTGCTGTTCGGCATCAGCATGGGGATTATGGCGGCAGTGAACCGGAATAGCTGGATCGATCACGGCACTAACTTTGTCGCCATCTCCGGCATCTCGGTGCCGCACTTCTGGCTGGGGATTTTGTTGATCCTGATTTTCTCCGTCAATCTGCAATGGCTGCCCGCGTCGGGCTTTGTCCCCTTCAGCGAAGATCCGCTGCAGAACCTGCGCACCTTGCTGTTGCCTTCTCTGGTGCTTGGCACCGGGCTGGCGGCCACCTTAATGCGCCACACCCGCGCATCCATGATTGCTGTTCTGAAAGCAGATTACATCCGTACCGCCAGGGCAAAGGGTTTGCTGCCGAAAACGGTGATCATGAAGCACGCATTTCGTAATGCGCTGGTGCCGGTGATCACCCTGACCACGTTGCTGTTTGGTGAACTGCTGGGCGGCGCGGTGCTGACCGAGCAGGTATTTACCATTCCCGGCTTTGGCAAAATGATTGTCGATTCCGTGTTTAACCGTGATTACGCGGTGGTGCAGGGCGTGGTGCTGGTGGTGGCGATTGGCTTCCTGTTGCTCAACCTGTTGGCCGATGTGCTGTACGTGCTGATTAACCCGAAAATGCGGAGCGAATAATGGCAGAACTGACCACTACGGGCGTGGTGGCGTCGCTGCCGCGTACGGAAAACCGGGTACTGAAGAAATTCCTCGCCAACAAAAGTGCGGTGATTGGCGCGGTGATTGTCGGCATCTTTGTGCTGATCGCTTTGCTGGCGCCGTGGATCGCACCGTTCGATCCGGTAAAAGCGAACTTTCTGGCGGTACGTAAACCCCCCTCTGAGCTGTACTGGTTCGGCACCGACGAACTGGGGCGCGATATTCTGTCGCGTATGGTCTGGGGGGCGCGCACCTCGTTGCTGGCCGGTTGTATCTCAGTGCTGATTGCGGTGGTGATTGGCGTGCCGCTTGGCCTGCTGGCCGGTTATTTCCAGGGGATCTGGGATGGCGTGATTTCACGCTTTATCGAAGCGCTGCTGGCCTGTCCGTTTTTGATCATGGCGATCGCCCTCGGCGCGTTTCTTGGCCCAAGCCTGAGTAATGCAATGATCGCCATTGGCCTGTCGGCGATGCCGATCTTCGCCCGTCTGACGCGCGGCCAGGTGATCGCCATTCGCAACGAAGAGTATATCGACGGGGCGCGGGCGATTGGCCTGCCGGATCGCTGGATAATCCTGCGCTATGTGCTGCCCAATGTGATGTCGCCGATCCTCGTTCAGGCGACGCTGGCGATTGCCTCGGCGATCATCACCGAAGCCAGCCTCTCTTTTCTCGGCCTCGGCCAGCAGCCGCCGTATCCCTCCTGGGGCGCGATGCTGAATACCGCCAAAGGTTTTCTGGAGCAGGCGCCCTGGATGTCTGTTTTCCCCGGTGTGGCGATTTTTCTCACCGTACAGGGATTTAATTTACTCGGCGACGGGCTGCGCGATGCGCTCGATCCACGCCACGACTAAGGAGTCTCGATGACGAAAGCGATTGATTTTAAAGTAGGTTATGCCTCATACCGCGCACCGATGATGGGACACAACGCAGTAGCCACCTCCCAGCCGCTGGCGGCGCAGGCCGGCATGCGCATGCTGGCGCTCGGGGGGAACGCGGTGGATGCGGCGATTGCCACGGCGATGGCGTTGACGGTAGTGGAGCCAACCGGCTGCGGCATTGGTAGCGATGCGTTTGCCATTGTCTGGGATGGCAAAGAACTGCACGGTTTGAATGCGTCCGGTCGCTCACCGGCAAGCTGGAATGCGGATATGTTTGCCGGTCTTGATGCGGTGCCGGAGCTCGGCTGGAATGCCGTTACCGTACCGGGCGCGGTTTCCGGCTGGGTGGCGCTGGCCGAACGTTTCGGTTCGCTGCCGCTGACCACGCTGGCGCAGCCGGCGATCGAGTATGCCCGTAACGGTTTTCCTGTTTCGCCGCTGATTGGTGAGCTCTGGCAGCGCGGCTATAACAGGTTAAAAGATCAACCGGGTTTTAGCGCCTGTTTTGCGCCGGAAGGGCGCGCGCCGAAGATCGGCGAAATCTTCCGTAACCCGGCGCAGGCGAAAACGCTGGAGTTGATTGCGCAGACCAATGGCGAAGCGTTTTATCGCGGTGAACTGGCACAGAAAATCGCCGCTTTCGCGAAAGAGCATGGGGCGCACCTGAGCGAAGCGGATCTGGCAAACCATAAAGCCGACTGGGTTCCGCTGCTCTCGAAGGCGTTTGCCGGTGGTTCAGTACAGGAGCTGCCACCGAACGGGCAGGGGATTGCGACGCTGATTGCGCTCGGCATTCTTGAGCACTGCGATATTGGCCGCTATGACCCGGATTCGGTGCAGTCGCTGCATCTGTCGATTGAAGCGATGAAGCTGGCGCTGGCCGATCTCGATCGTTACGTCGCTGATACCGATCATCTGGAATTCGCCGCCGACTTGCTGCTCAGCGACGACTATTTAAAAGCCCGCGCGGCGTTGATCGACCCGGATAAGGCCTCCGATTTTGTTTACGGTTCGCCGACGCAAAGCGGCACGGTGTACCTCTCCACGGCGGATGCCAGCGGTATGATGGTGTCGTTTATTCAGTCCAACTATATGGGCTTTGGTTCCGGCGTTGTGGTGCCCGAAACGGGTATCAGCCTGCAAAACCGCGGCTGTGGTTTTGTGCTCGATCCGCAACACCCGAATGCGCTGGCGGGCGGCAAGCGTCCGTTGCATACCATTATCCCTGGCTTTGCGATGGGAGCAGACGGCAAACCGCTGATGTCTTTCGGCGTAATGGGCGGGCCGATGCAGGCGCAAGGCCATATGCAGATGGCGCTGCGTATTATGCTGCACGGGCAGAACCCACAGGCGGCGATCGATGCGCCGCGCTGGCGCGTGGTGAAGGGCAGGGACGTGGTGGTGGAAGCTACGTTTGAACGCAATCTGATTGCCGGGCTGCGCGCGCGGGGACACCGGATTACGGTGGAAGATCCGCTGGAAGGCTATCATTTCGGTGGCGCGCAGGTGATCTATCGCCTGCCGGAAGGGCACTACGTTGCGGCGACTGAAAGCCGCAAAGATGGACAAGCGTTAGTCAGTTAAAGGGCATCATGCCGGATGGTGCCTGGCTTATCCGGCCTGTGATTCTCTTCGATCTTCAGACCGTAGGCCCGGTAAGCATCGCGCCACCGGGCAGAACCTCGCGGTAAATAAAAAGGCCGGATAGCGCTTCGCTTACCCGGCCTGCAAAACTACAACCCTTGCGTTAATCGAGCGTAAACGGATCGGCATCCTGCCAGGCCGGGAACTGCGCACGATACTCCTGCAATGCGCTGAGCGACATTTCGGCGTCGATGCGGGTTGCCAGGTGCGGCTCGGCGGTGGCGATAATCTCGCCCTGCGGGCTGATCACCCGGCTGTCGCCACGGTAGTGATGACCATTGCCGTCAGTGCCGACGCGGTTGCAGCCCGCCACCCACGCCTGGTTTTCAATGGCGCGCGCCACCAGCAGCGACTGCCAGTGCAGCGAGCGCGGCGCAGGCCAGTTAGCAACATAGAGCAGCAGATCGTAATCGTTGCGGTTGCGCGACCACACCGGGAAACGCAGGTCGTAGCAAACCAGCGGCAGGATGCGCCAGCCGCGCCACTCAAATACCACGCGCTCATTCCCTGCTTCGTAGTGATGGTGCTCTTCGGCCATACGGAACAGATGGCGCTTATCGTAAAAATGCACTTTGCCTTCTGGCTCAATCAGCAGAAAACGGTTTACCGGCCCGCGGTCGGTTTGCAGCGCGGCGCTGCCCGCAATCAGCGCATTGGTCTGGCGGGCTTTACTTTGCATCCATGCCACTACCTCGTCCTGCGACATGGACTGTTTTGCCGCTTCCATCGCAAAGCCGGTAGTGAACATTTCGGGCAGGACGATGACATCCCGGCCGGTAACGCCCTCCAGCTGGATGTCGAAATGGCGCAGATTCGCGGGCCCATCCATCCAGACTAACGGTTGTTGTAACAGTGTAATTTTCAAACCAGGCACAGTGTTGACTCCCCGTAAGACAGCATTTGCACACTGTAGCATGCAAAGACAGAAAAAAACCCGCAGTTGCGGGTTTTGGTAAGGGAAGAATGCTTTCAGGCGATTACCGCATCAGGCCGCTTCCGGTTTACGCAGCTTTTCCGGCGCCTTGACCACCGGCTGAGTTGCCAGTGCCTCTGGCGCAAAGTCATCAACGTTGATGCTGCGCAGGCGGCTGACTTCCGCTTTGCTCAGCAGCGCCGCTTCTTCCGCAGTAATCAACCCGCTTGCCAGCGCCTGCTGGGCGAGATCGTTGAGGCGGGTAAACGGCAGGTTTTTGCCCAGCGCTTTGCAGATGCGTTGGTGAACCGGATCGGCCGCCATCACATCGACCAGCGCCTCTTCCAGCAGGCCCACCGGGTTGTGCTCGCTCGGCGTCAGATACTGACCGCGCCCGATGCGGGAGCGGGTGGCGCTCGGCGTTTGCAGAATCTTCGCCACTTTGTGGTCCAGCTTATCCGACGGCGCGCGGTAATGGCGACCGGTCGGGAAAATCACCAGGCTTAATGCGCCCGCGACGAAGCGGTTCGGGAAGTTCTCCAGCAGATCGCTCATCGCCTGTTCCGCCTGATACAGCGCGTCCTGAACGCCCCAGTGGACCAGCGGCAGATCCGCTTCCTGACGGCCTTCATCGTCATAACGTTTCAGCGCTGCAGAGGCGAGGAACAGCTGGCTGAGAATATCCCCCAGACGGGCGGAGATACGCTCGCGGCGTTTCAGGCTGCCGCCCAGCACTGCCATTGAGACATCAGACAGCAGCGCAAGGTTGGCGCTCAGGCGGTTCAGATGCTGGTAGTAACGTTTGGTGGCGTCGCGGGTCGGCGTGGCGCTGGTTAAACCGCGCGTCAGGCCAAGCCACAGGCTGCGCATTTTATTACTGCCGACATGGCCGATGTGTTTAAACAGCAGTTTATCGAAAGCGTCCACATCATTATTCTGCGCGGCGGCCATCTCTTCCAGCACATACGGATGGCAGCGGATCGCGCCCTGGCCGAAGATCATCATGCTGCGGGTCAGGATGTTCGCGCCTTCGACGGTAATGGCAATCGGCGCGCCCTGGTAGGCACGAGCCAGGAAGTTGCCTTCACCGAGCATAATGCCTTTACCGCCGGCAATATCCATCGCATCAATAATGGATTGCTGGCCGCGATGGGTGCAGTGATATTTCACGATAGCGGAAAGCACCGCTGGTTTTTCGCCGAGCATAATGCCGTAGGTGATGAGCGAGGCGGCTGCATCCATCACATAAGCGTTACCGCCGATGCGCGCCAGCGGCTCTTCGATACCTTCCATTTTGCCGATTGGCACTTTGAACTGGCGGCGAATATGGGCGTAAGCACCAATCCCCATCGCGACAGATTTCAGGCCGCCGGTAGAGTTAGACGGCAGGGTAATACCGCGACCAACCGACAGACATTCCACCAGCATACGCCAGCCCTGACCGGCCATTTTTGGCCCGCCAATAATGTAATCAATTGGCACAAAGATATCGTCGCCGCGGGTTGGCCCGTTCTGGAACGGAACGTTCAGCGGGAAGTGACGACGGCCAATTTCCACGCCAGGCGTTGATGTTGGGATCAGTGCACAGGTGATACCCAGCTCTTCTTCGCCGCCCAGCAGTTTTTCCGGATCCGAAAGTTTAAAAGCCAGGCCGAGTACGGTGGCAATCGGCGCCAGCGTGATATAGCGTTTGTTCCAGCTCAGACGCATGCCGAGTACCTGCTCGCCCTGCCATTCGCCCATGCAGACTACGCCGGTATCGGGGATTGCGCCCGCATCGGAACCCGCTTCCGGGCTGGTCAGCGCAAAGCAGGGGATCTCCAGGCCACGCGCCAGGCGCGGCAGATAATGATTTTTTTGCTCTTCCGTGCCGTAGTGTTGCAGCAGTTCGCCAGGGCCTAAAGAGTTCGGCACGCCGACGGTGATGGCAAGAATACCTGAGACGCCGGAGAGTTTTTGCAACACGCGGGACTGCGCATAAGCAGAGAATTCCAGCCCGCCGTACTCTTTCTTGATGATCATCGCGAAGAAGCGGTGTTCTTTTAAGAACGCCCACAGCTCCGGCGGCAGATCGGCCATTTCATGGGTGATCTGGAAATCGTTCGCCATGCGGCAGGCTTCTTCCACCGGGCCGTCGATAAAGGCTTGTTCTTCCGCGGTCAGGCGCGGCTGCGGATAGTTGTGCAGCTTTTTCCAGTCCGGGTTACCGCGGAACAGATCGCCTTCCCACCAGGTCGTGCCCGCGTCGATCGCTTCTTTCTCGGTACGCGACATCGGCGGCATCACTTTGCGGAAACCGCGAAATACCGGCGCGGAAATCAGTGCCTTGCGCATCGGCGGCAGGTTGAACGGCACCAGAATGATCGCCAGCGGCAGCAGCACCCAGATGGACCACAGCCCCATAACGCCCAGCGCGGCAGTCCACGCCAGTAAAATCACGCTGCTCAGGAGCAGATTGACCCGGTGATAAAACAGCACACCGAGGAGAACGATTGTTGCGATAAGGCTCAAAATCATCATAGAAAAAAGCTCCCTGTCTTGTAGGAGGTCTGACCACTTGTGATGTTATGGTTGTAGTGGATGAGATTTCTTTTAGCAATGTGTTTACAAAATAATTACAACCTGGTTCACATTGTTGGGGGGATTTTGCGCACGGAAAACGAAAACGCGCAGGTGCTGTGGCTTTAGCTTCTCGCTCCGGATCCTATCCGGTACACTGCGCAGTGTTATTTACATCTATGCTGAAGGATATCCTCATGTACCAGGATCTGATTCGTAACGAACTGAATGAAGCGGCGGAAACGCTGGCGAATTTCTTGAAAGATGAAGCCAATATTCACGCGATTCAGCGCGCGGCGGTGCTGTTGGCGGACAGTTTCAAAGCGGGTGGTAAAGTGTTGTCCTGCGGTAACGGCGGCTCTCACTGCGATGCCATGCATTTTGCGGAAGAGTTAACCGGTCGCTACCGTGAAAACCGTCCTGGCTATCCGGCGATTGCTATCTCCGACGTCAGCCATCTCTCCTGCGTAAGCAACGACTTCGGTTATGACTACGTCTTCTCCCGCTATGTGGAAGCCGTGGGCCGTGAAGGCGACGTACTGCTGGGTATTTCCACTTCTGGCAACTCCGGCAACGTGATCAAAGCGGTAGCGGCAGCGCGTGAGAAGGGGATGAAAGTCATCACCCTGACCGGTAAAGATGGTGGCAAGATGGCGGGTACAGCGGATGTTGAAATTCGTGTACCGCATTTCGGTTATGCTGATCGTATTCAGGAGATCCATATCAAAGTGATTCATATCCTGATTCAGCTGATTGAAAAAGAGATGGTTAAGGCTTAAGGACGGCTATTTTATTTGCCATTTTGAACCTGGGCAGTGCTCAAAATCCTCCCGTACTTCGTGTACGCTCCGGTTTTTCCGCGCTGTCCGTGTTCAAACTGGCTGCAACAATTACGCCTTCCCAGAATTAAGGCGTTTTTGGGGGTGAGTATGTGCGAACTGCTCGGTATGAGCGCCAATGTGCCGACCGATATCTGTTTTAGTTTTACCGGGCTTGTCCAGCGCGGTGGTGGAACCGGGCCGCATAAAGACGGCTGGGGCATCACTTTTTATGAGGGCAAGGGCTGTCGCACGTTCAAGGATCCGCAACCGAGTTTTAACTCCCCGATCGCGAAGCTGGTGCAGGACTATCCGATCAAGTCCCGCTCGGTAGTGGCGCATATTCGCCAGGCTAACCGTGGCGAAGTGGCGCTGGAAAATACCCATCCGTTCACTCGTGAGCTGTGGGGCCGCAACTGGACTTACGCACACAACGGTCAACTGAGCGGCTATAAATCGCTGGAGACTGGCAATTTTCGTCCGATTGGCGAAACCGACAGCGAAAAAGCGTTCTGCTGGTTGCTGCATAAGCTTACGGAACGCTATCCGCGTACGCCGGGCAATATGACGGCGGTGTTTAAGTACATTGCCTCGCTGGCAACGCAACTGCGCGAGAAGGGCGTTTTCAACATGCTGTTATCGGACGGGCGCTACGTGATGGCGTTCTGCTCGACGAATCTGTTCTGGATCACCCGGCGTGCGCCGTTTGGTGTGGCGAAGCTGCTGGATCAGGATGTTGAAATTGATTTTCAGCGGGAAACCACACCGAACGATGTGGTTACCGTGATTGCCACCCAGCCGTTAACCGGCAACGAAACCTGGCAAAAGATTATGCCAGGCGAGTGGGCATTATTTTGCCTGGGGGAGCGCGTAGTT
This sequence comes from Kosakonia sp. MH5, assembly GCF_009935945.1. NCBI lineage: Bacteria > Pseudomonadati > Pseudomonadota > Gammaproteobacteria > Enterobacterales > Enterobacteriaceae > Kosakonia > Kosakonia sp. MH5. The sequence goes on from NZ_QODH01000014.1 coordinate 60,479, forward strand.
TGACGCCAGCTGTGGCTGAACTGCGGTGTTCAGCGGCTTGCTGACGACATAGCGACCATCCACAACCGAGACAACCGGCGGCTGGTGGGTGGTGGCAAAATAGTCGTAACCCGGCTTCAGCTGTTTCCAGAAATCCGCATAGGTCGAATATTTGTGACGCTGCATATTGGCGTCGGTCATGCGGAACGGATAGATGCTCAGCTGCACGTTCGGCTGCCCAAAGACCAGCGCGGCGGTCACAAACTGGAAGATCTCATCAATGTTCGAATCCGTCATGGCGTAGCAGCCAATCGAGACGCAGGCGCCGTGGATCATCAGGTACTTGCCTTCATAGCCGTGGGCGCGGTCATAGGTATTCGGAAAACCAATGTTGATCGCTTTGTAGAAGCGGCTGTCCGGCTTCAACTGATTACGCTGAATGGAGTAAAACCCTTCCGGGCTTTTAAAATCACCCTGGCGCTGTTTCGGGCCGAGACCGCCGGAGTAATTGCAGATTTTATAGCTGTCGAGCAGTTGGTATTGCTCGCCCATTTTGACGTAGAGATCAAGGGTGCGTTCTTCTTTGAAGATTTGGATATAAACCGGCGACCCCATTAACTGCTGCTTATATTCTTTGCTTACCGGCGTAATTGAACTGTTGCTGCCCATTAAGCCAGCGAACGAGACGCACGGGATCAGAAGCATCGCAATAAACAATGCGATTTTGCGCATACAACTTGTTTCCTTGATAAAGCGAGTACCACATTGCCAGGACGGCAAAAGATGCCCAAAATTCAGACTAATCTGTTTCGGTGCGCCCACATTAGCATTACGGCATTTTTTCGCAAGCCAGAATAGAGTTCATCTTTCACGCTTCATCTTTTTTTGGCGATATTTTCGCCATCGCGCAAATTGTGTTCTGTTTTGCGTTTCAAACACCTGGCCGTTTAGCTGGGGTTATTATGAAACTAAAACGGCAGAAGTAACCATCAAATTACCCTCTTTTCGGCGGTTTTACGCACTGGCTTCTCATTTCAATGGAATATGCTGTATACTTATCCAGTGTTCTGTGAGGGCGTACGCATGCGCAAAATCATACATGTCGATATGGATTGCTTTTTCGCGGCGGTCGAGATGCGCGATAACCCCGCCCTGCGCGACATCCCCATCGCCATTGGCGGCAGCCGCGTTAAGCGTGGCGTTATCAGCACCGCCAATTATCCGGCGCGTAAATTTGGCGTGCGCAGCGCAATGCCCACAGCGATGGCGCTGAAACTTTGTCCTCACCTTACTCTTCTGCCCGGCCGTTTTGATGCTTATAAAGAAGCGTCAAATCAGATCCGCGAGATCTTTTCCCGCTACACGACGTTGATTGAACCGCTTTCGCTGGATGAAGCCTATCTGGATGTTACCGACAGCCCGCACTGCCACGGTTCGGCAACGCTGATGGCGCAGGAGATCCGTCAGACTATTTTTAATGAAACACAACTGACGGCTTCGGCGGGCGTGGCGCCGGTGAAGTTTCTCGCCAAAATTGCCTCCGATCTCAATAAACCCAACGGCCAGTACGTGATTACGCCAGCGGACGTTCCGCAATTTCTCCGCACGCTGCCGCTAAGCAAGATCCCGGGCGTCGGCAAAGTGTCGGCGGCAAAACTGGAGACGCTGGGGCTGCGCACCTGTGAAGATGTTCAGCGCAGCGATCTGGCGATGTTGCTTAAACGCTTTGGTAAATTTGGCCGTATTTTGTGGGAGCGCAGCCAGGGGATTGATGAGCGGGAAATCAGTAGTGAGCGGTTACGTAAATCGGTCGGCGTGGAGCGCACGCTGGCAGACGATATTCACCACTGGGAAGAGTGCGAAGCGATTATTGAGCATTTATACCCGGAGCTGGAGCGACGGCTGGCAAAAGTGAAGCCGGATTTGCTGATTGCCCGCCAGGGCGTAAAGCTGAAGTTTAATGATTTTCAGCTCACCACCCAGGAACATGTCTGGCCACGCTTAAATAAAGAGGATCTACTGATAACGGCGCGGAAAACGTGGGATGAGCGTCGCGGCGGGCGCGGTGTGCGGCTGGTAGGGCTGCATGTGACGTTACTGGATCCGCAACTGGAGCGGCAACTGGTGCTGGGGTTATAAATGAATGTCCGCGCCGGGTGGCGCGGACAGCGGGCTTATTTTGCCGGAATCGCTTTCAGCAGCTCGGTCAGCAGCGTCCAGTAGTGGCCCACGCTTTCGATATGCACTTGCTCATCCGGAGAGTGCGGGCCAGTGATGGTTGGCCCAATGGAGACCATGTCCATGTTCGGGTACGGTTTTTTGAACAGACCGCACTCCAGACCTGCGTGGATCACCTGAATGTTCGGCGTTTTGTTGAACAAACGCTGATAAGTCTCACGCACCAGCGCCATTACCGGCGAATGCGCGTCTGGCTGCCAGCCTGGGTAGCCGCCTTTCGGCGCCGTTTTCGCGCCAGCCAGCGCGCCCAGCGATTCCAGCATGCTCACCACGTAATCTTTACCGCTATCGACCAGCGAACGGATCAGGCAGATGATTTCCGCGCTGTCGTCCTGCAGGGTAACCACGCCGACGTTCAGCGAGGTTTCAACCACGCCTTTTGCCACGTCGGAGTTACGAATGACGCCGTTTGGCGTGGCGTTCAGCAGGCGAACAAACGTGTCGCGGGAAGCGGTGGTCAGTGCGGCTTTATCGCTGCTTGCGCTTTCCAGCAGCACCACCAGGTTCTTCTCTTTCATCTCCAGCTCGTTTTTCAGGATTGCCTGGTACGTGCTGGCCAGCGTTTTGAGCTGCGCGGCGTTAGCGGCCGGAACAGCAACTACGGCAATTGCTTCGCGCGGGATCGCATTGCGCAGGGTGCCGCCGGTAAAATCAAGCAGACGCAGATCCAGTTCCGCCGCGTGTCCGGCCAGGAAGCGCGCCAGCAGTTTGTTAGCGTTGCCCAGACCGACATGAATTTCTGCGCCGGAGTGGCCGCCTTTCAGGCCTTTCAGCGTCAGTTTGAAGGTTTCATAACCGGCCGGTACGGCTTCGCGGGTCAGCGGCAGGGTGGTGATAAAATCGATCCCGCCCGCGCAGCCCATGTAAATTTCACCCTCTTCTTCAGAGTCGGTGTTAATCAGAATGTCTGCCTGCAGCCAGTTGGCCTGCAAACCAAACGCGCCGTCCATACCCGCTTCTTCGGTCATGGTCAGCAGCACTTCCAGCGGGCCGTGTTGCACGGTGGAATCGGCCAGCACGGCCAGCGCAGAGGCCATACCGATGCCGTTATCCGCGCCGAGCGTGGTGCCGCGCGCTTTAACCCATTCACCATCGATATAAGGGCGAATCGGATCGGTGGTGAAGTCGTGAACGGTGTCGTTATTTTTTTGCGGCACCATGTCCAGGTGCGCCTGCAATACGACCGGTTTGCGATTTTCCATGCCGGCGGTGGCCGGCTTGCGGATCAGGATGTTGCCCACCTGGTCGCGCTCTGCGTGGAGACCTTTTTCCTTCGCCCAGCCCATAATATGTTCGGCGAGTTGTTCTTCATGGTAGGACGGGTGCGGAATAGAACAGATTTTGGCAAAAATATCCCACAGCGGCTGTGGCGATAGTTGAGACAGTTCAGACACGATGAGTCTCCTTACAAAGAGCCTGCGAAACTTACCTTGCAGGTCACTGGGTTAAATAAACAGGCATCGCAAGAGCGCCTTGCGAGATGGCGTTGAGAATAACACTTTCTTGCCAGACTGCGAGCCTGTAAACGTGGAAAAAGCGCCGCTAATGCCGGGTAATACTGGTTTTTAGTGCCGCAGATCTCTATAATCTCGCGCAACCTATTTTCCCCTGGAATACTTTTTAAGCCGTAAAACACGGGCTGGGACACTTCACATGAGCGAAAAATACGTCGTCACCTGGGACATGTTGCAGATTCACGCACGCAAACTGGCCGCCCGACTGATGCCTTCAGAACAATGGAAAGGCATTATCGCCGTAAGCCGCGGCGGTCTGGTACCGGGCGCATTACTGGCGCGTGAGTTGGGCATTCGTCATGTTGATACCGTTTGCATTTCCAGCTACGACCACGATAACCAGCGCGAATTGAAAGTGCTGAAACGTGCGGAAGGCGATGGTGAAGGCTTTATCGTGATTGACGATCTGGTCGATACCGGCGGTACAGCGGTGGCAATTCGTGAAATGTATCCGAAAGCGCACTTCGTCACCATCTTCGCCAAACCGGCAGGTCGTCCGCTGGTTGACGATTATGTTATTGATATCCCGCAGGATACCTGGATTGAACAGCCGTGGGATATGGGCGTGGTTTTTGTTCCGCCTATCAGTGGCCGCTAATCCCCCCGCACGTTCTGCTAACGCCCGGTTCTACCGGGCGTTGTTCATTTTGTAGCACCTCAGGTTACAATAACCTCCAGTGATAGATACATGGAGGCTGCGCGATGTCACAAGCCAATCTTAGCGAAACCCTGTTCAAACCCCGTTTCAAGCATCCGGAAACATCAACACTGGTACGTCGGTTCAACGCTGGCACGCAGCCGCAGGTCCTATCAACGCTGGATGGTAAAAACGTCCCGCACTGGTATCGCATGCTCAACCGCTTAATGTGGATTTGGCGCGGTATTGATGCCCGCGAGATCCTCGAAGTGCAGTCGCGCATTGTGATAAGCCAGGCCGAGCACACCGATCCGGAACTGTACGATACGGTGGTGGGTTACCGCAGCGGTAACTGGATCTACGAATGGTCCACGCAGGCGATGCTCTGGCAGCAAAAGGCGATGCAGGAGCAGGACGCGACGCAGAGCGGTCGCCACTGGCTGCATGCCTCCAGCCTGTACAGCCTGGCGGCTTATCCGCACATCAAAGGCGATGTTCTGGCCGAGCAGGCGCAGGCGCTGGCGAATCGCGCCTATGAAGAGGCGGCGCAGCGTCTGCCTGGGGCGCTCAAAGAGATGCAGTTCAGCATTCCGGGCGGTTCGCCGGTGACCGGCTTTTTGCATATGCCGCCAGGCGACGGCCCTTTCCCGACGGTATTAATGTGTGGTGGGCTGGATGGCCTGCAAATCGATTACTACACCCTCTATGAGCGTTACTTCGCTCCGCAGGGGATGGCGATGTTGACGCTGGATATGCCTTCTGTCGGCTTTTCGTCGAAATGGAAATTAACCCAGGATTCGAGCCTGCTGCATCAGCATGTTTTGAAAGCGCTGCCGAATATTCCGTGGGTCGATCATACGCGAGTAGCGGCGTTTGGCTTCCGTTTTGGCGCAAACGTGGCGGTACGCCTGGCTTATCTGGAAGCGCCGCGCCTGAAAGCGGTGGCGTGTCTGGGGCCGGTGGTGCATTCGCTGCTTAACGAGCCGTTACGCCAGGGGCGGGTGCCGGAAATGTATCTTGATGTGCTGGCCAGCCGTCTGGGGATGCATGATGCTTCCGATGAGGCGCTGCGCGTTGAGTTGAACCGCTACTCCCTGAAAACTCAGGGCCTGCTCGGACGGCGTTGTCCAACGCCGATGCTTTCCGGCTTCTGGCAAAACGATCCGTTCAGCCCGGAAGAGGAGTCGCGTTTAATCAGTACGTCATCGAGTGAGGGCAAACTGTTGGAGATCCCCTTCAATCCGGTCTATCGCAATTTTGATAAGGCGTTGGAGCAAATAACCGGTTGGATCAACCATCATTTCCGTTAATAGATTGATAAATTCTATTGATTTGGTAAAACAGTTGCTTCACAAAAGGAGATCGCAATGACGTTACCGAGTGGACATCCGAAAAGCAGACTGGTTAAAAAATTTACTGCGCTTGGGCCTTATATCCGCGAAGAGCAGTGCGAAGATAACCGCTTTTTCTTTGATTGCCTGGCTGTTTGCGTCAACGTAAAACCAGCGCCGGAGAAACGCGAGTTTTGGGGATGGTGGATGGAAATGGAAGCGCAGGAAACACGTTTTACCTATCGTTATCAGTTTGGTCTGTTTGATAAAGAAGGGCACTGGAAGCCGACGGCAATTAAAGACCAGGAAGTGGTCGATCGCCTCGAACAGACGCTACGTGATTTCCACGAACGGGCGCGTACGATGCTGGCGTCCTTAGAGCTGAAGCTGGAACCTGCCGATAATTTCAAAGAGTCGTTGAAACTCACCGCGTAAATTCCCCCCCCTGAATAAAAAAAGCCCGATCGCCTTTCACGTATCGGGTTTCTGGCACTGGCCAGCTTGTAACCTGAATCAGGTTAAAGAAATGCCCTCAGCCGAGGGCATTAATATAACGAGGGTGTTGCGGGTTCAAAAACTTAGAACTGGTAGGTTACGGCAACGGCTACGATATCGTCGCTGCTGATGCCCAGTTTGTTGTCATCTTTGATCTGGTTGATTTTGTAATCCACCATCGCAGAGATGTTTTTGTTGAAGTAGTAAGTTGCGCCAACGTCGATGTAGTTAACCAGATCTTCGTCGCCGATACCGTTTTCGATGTCTTTCCCTTTGGTCAGCACATAGCCCAGGGACGGACGCAGACCGAAGTCGAACTGGTACTGGATCACCGCTTCAAAGTCCTGCGCTTTATTCGCAAAACCGGTGCTGGAAGAGATCGGCGTCATGTTGTAAGACACGCCGTACATGGTGGCGATGTACAGGTTGTTCGCGTCATATTTCACGCCAGTTGCCCAGGCTTCTGCTTTCTCGCCGCGGCCCAGCGCCAGAGAAGTATTCTGTGCGTTAGTACGGTCAGAGTTGGCATAAGCGCCGATCAGCGTAACCGGGCTGCCGCCGAAATCGTACGCCAGAGAAGTACCCCAGCCGTCACCGTTCTGTTTGATGACGCTGCTGCGGCCGTTTTCGTTTTTACCCTGGTATTGCAGGGACATATCCAGACCGTCAACCAGACCGAAGAAGTCGGTGTTGCGGTAAGTTGCAACGCCCGTGGTGCGTTTGGTCATGAAGTTATCGGTACGGGCCAGACCGTCGCCGCCGAATTCCGGGAACATATCGGTTACGGCAGCCACGTCGTACAGCACGCCCAGGTTACGACCGTAGTCGACAGAACCAAAGTCTTTCATTTTCAGGCCAGCAAACGCCAGACGGGTTTTCTGACCAGAGGTGGCTTCGTCGTTGTTACCGGCAAATTCGGCTTCCCAACGACCATAACCGGTCAGTTGATCGTTAATCTGCGTTTCGCCTTTGAAACCGAAACGAACATAAGTTTTATCACCGTCGTTGCTGGTATCGTCGCTGAAGTAGTGCATGGCTTTCACTTTGCCGTACACATCCAGCTTGTTGCCGTTCTTGTTATAAACTTCCGCTGCGTGAACGGATGCAGAAGCGACAACGCTCATTACCATTAATGCCAGAGTGCTCTTTTTCATTTTGATTCCTGATTTAACTAACGCGCTAATATTCGCTGGGCATATGCCCCGTGAAAAACAGGAAGGGTTTTATCGCTCTGAAATTAAATATTTATGACAAATTGAGAATAATTTTAAAAAGTTGTGTTTTAGTGTGTTTGCAATAAAAACGTCAAAATTTACCGTTACGCTTGCTGATCCCGCGCAACAAAAAAGTGGCCTGATTGCACTGACGGTTGGCAATCGCCGCGACTCCTGTTACAACGTCTGACGACTATCGATATTTCTTATTTTTTCTTAAAAACGGCAGAGAATCATGAGTGACAGCCAGACGCTGGTGGTAAAACTCGGCACCAGTGTTTTAACGGGCGGTTCCCGCCGCCTGAACCGCGCCCATATTGTGGAACTGGTGCGCCAGTGCGCGCAGCAGCACGCCGCCGGGCATCGTATTGTAATTGTGACTTCCGGGGCGATTGCCGCCGGGCGCGAACACCTGGGCTACCCGGAATTACCAGCCACCATCGCTTCGAAACAGTTGCTGGCGGCGGTCGGGCAGAGCCGTTTGATTCAGTTATGGGAACAGCTGTTTTCTATTTACGGTATTCACGTCGGGCAGATGTTGCTGACCCGCGCGGATATGGAAGACAGAGAGCGCTTCCTTAACGCTCGCGACACGCTGCGTGCGCTGCTTGATAACAATATCGTGCCGGTGATTAACGAGAATGACGCGGTCGCGACGGCGGAAATCAAAGTCGGCGACAACGATAACCTTTCTGCGCTGGCAGCGATTCTGGCCGGTGCGGATAAACTGCTGCTGCTGACCGATCAGCAGGGGCTGTTCACTGCGGATCCGCGTAACAACCCGGATGCGGAACTGATTACAGATGTTTACGGTATCGATGATGCCCTGCGCGCGATTGCGGGCGATAGCGTTTCTGGCCTTGGCACTGGCGGAATGGGCACCAAATTGCAGGCTGCCGATGTCGCCTGCCGCGCCGGGATCGACACTATTATCGCCGCAGGCAGCAAACCGGGCGTGATTGGCGATGTGATGGAGGGGATCTCCGTGGGAACGCGTTTCCACGCGCAAGCTTCGCCGCTGGAAAACCGCAAACGCTGGATCTTCGGCGCGCCGCCAGCGGGTGAGATCGCCGTTGATGAAGGAGCTACCGCCGCGATCCTTGAACGTGGCAGTTCACTGTTGCCGAAAGGCATTAAAAGCGTGACAGGCAACTTCTCCCGTGGTGAAGTGATCCGCATCTGTAATTTGCAGGGGCGCGATATTGCCCATGGCGTTACCCGCTATAACAGCGATGCGCTGCGCCGTATTGCCGGGCATCACTCGCAGCAAATCGATGCCATTCTGGGCTATGAATATGGCCCTGTCGCCGTTCACCGCGACGACATGATTACCCGTTAAGGAGCAGAAGTATGCTGGAACAAATGGGCATTGCTGCGAAAGCAGCATCATACAAACTGGCATTGCTCTCCAGCCGCGAGAAAAATCGCGTGCTGGAAAAAATCGCCGATTATCTGGAAGCGCAGTCGCAAGAGATCCTGCTGGCGAATGAACAGGATCTGCTGGAAGCCCGCCGTAACGGCCTGAGCGAAGCGATGCTCGACCGTCTGGCGCTGAACCCGGCGCGCTTAAAAGGGATCGCCGACGATGTTCGTCAGGTTTGCAAACTGGCCGATCCGGTCGGCCAGGTGATCGACGGCGGTTTGCTGGACAGCGGCCTGCGCATTGAGCGCCGTCGCGTCCCGCTGGGCGTTATCGGCGTGATTTATGAAGCGCGCCCGAACGTGACCGTTGATGTGGCTTCGCTGTGCCTGAAAACCGGTAATGCGGCAATCCTGCGCGGTGGCAAAGAAACCTGGCGCACCAATGCGGCCACGGTAAAAGTGATTCAACAGGCGCTGGAAGAGTGCGGCCTGCCTGCCGGTGCGGTACAGGCGATTGAAAGCCCGGAGCGCGAACTGGTCAATCAAATGCTGCGCATGGATAAATACATCGACATGCTGATTCCGCGCGGCGGCGCTGGCCTGCACAAGCTGTGCCGCGAGCAGTCAACGATCCCGGTCATCACCGGTGGTATTGGCGTCTGTCATATCGTGGTGGATGAGTCTGCCGAGATCGAACCGGCGCTGAAGGTGATCGTCAATGCCAAAACGCAGCGCCCAAGCACCTGCAACACCGTCGAAACCCTGCTGGTGCATCAGGGGATTGCCGCGACTTTCCTGCCTGCGCTGAGCAAACAGATGGCGGAAAGCGGCGTGACGCTCCACGCCGATGAACAGGCGCTGGTGCTGCTGAAAAACGGCCCGGCAAAAGTGGAAGCAGTGAAAGCGGAGCAGTACGACGACGAGTTTCTGTCGCTGGATCTGAATGTGAAAATCGTGGCCGATCTCGATGCGGCTATCGATCATATTCGCCAGCACGGCACACAGCACTCCGACGCGATCCTGACCCGTTCGCTGCGCAATGCGGATCGCTTTATCAATGAAGTGGATTCTTCGGCGGTGTATGTGAACGCCTCCACGCGCTTTACCGATGGTGGTCAGTTTGGCCTTGGCGCGGAAGTGGCTGTCAGCACGCAGAAACTGCACGCGCGCGGCCCGATGGGCTTAGAAGCGCTGACCACTTATAAGTGGATTGGTTTTGGCGACAATACCGTTCGCGCATAAATAAAACGGGCGGTACATCAGAATGGGATGTACCGCCCGTTGGTTATTTCTGGTTCTGACTCTTTCTGCGCGCCTGCAAATTCCTCTCGCGAATAACTTCAACAATCGGCCTGTTTACAGGCGCGAAGCCTTACATTTTATAGCGCCGGATGGCATCCATAAGCTCGTTTGCCTGCTGCAACAGCCCTGAAGCGGTGCTTTTGGACTCTTCCGTCAATTGCACGTTACGCTGCACGGTGGTTTCGAGTTGCGTCACTGCTTTGCTGATTTCATTGATGCCTTTGGTTTGTTCCTCTGTCGCCAGGCTGATTTCAGCAATCATGGTGGTTACTGAGGAGACGCTACCGACGATTTTTTGCATCGTCGTACTGGTATTATCTACTTGCTGTACGCCAGAGGCGACGCTGCTTACCGTGGTATCGATGAGGTTGCTGATCTCTTTCGCCGCCTCTGCGCTACGGCTGGCCAACTGCCGCACTTCATTGGCGACAACGGCAAATCCACGCCCCTGTTCGCCAGCGCGCGCCGCTTCTACCGAGGCATTGAGCGCCAGGATGTTCGTCTGGAAAGCGATACCGTTGATAACGCTGGTAATCACGCTAATTTGCGACGATGCGGCTTCAATCTCTTTCATTGTCTTAATGAGATAATGAACAGAATCAATGCCTTGCTGTGCGTCACTTGCCGCGTCAACGGCGGCCGTATTCGCCTCGCGAGAGGTGGCCGACGAGTGGGCTACGTTGGCAGAGATCTCCTCAAGCGATACTGACGTCTGTTGCAGGCTGGCAGCAGACTCTTCCGTGCGCAGAGCCAGGTCATCGTTTCGTGATGACATTTCTATCGCCGCAGCGCGTACCTGCCCGCTATTGTTGCGGATGCTGGTCATCGCTTCGACCAGTTTGTCGGTGAAGCCGTTGAAGGCTATGGCGATTTGTGCGATTTCATCTTTGCCGTGTACCGGTAAACGTTGCGTCAGATCGCCTTTATCGGAAGAGAAGAACTCGTCCATCGCTTCACGGATCTTAATCAGGGGCGCAACGCTCTTCTGCGTAATGTAGCCGACGGTCAGCACAGATAAACAGATCAGGACAAGCAGCGAAATGGCTGATGTTTGCAGTAAGGTATTCATCCCGCTTCTGACTTCGTTTTTATCAATCGCTACAACGATATACCACGCCGTACCTTTAATCGGGCGAGCCAGCAGATAGGCATCTGCCCCGGAAATGCTTGCTTCAACTGGAGTAGCGGAAGCGAGTAGTTTGGATAAATTAAGATTCGGGCTGACAGAACTTAGCTGCTTCATGGTGAGATCATCATTGGGATGCGCAATGATTTGCCCTTGCGCATCGATAAGCATGCCAAAACTGCGTGGCGTTGGATGTATCGCCCGGACATTTTTAATAATTTCATCCATCGCAATATCGCCTTCGATTACCGCTTGCAATGCATTATTGTTGAAAGCAGGCGTGGCGATAGTCATCGTCAAACGTCGGGAAGAAATATCCTGATAAGGCTCAGTAATGATGGTTGTTCTGGCATTGTTAGCCTCGATATACCATGGCCGGCTGGTAGGATCATATCCTTCAGGAATACCTGAAGGGTCGGAAGATAAAACATGCTTGTCAGTAAATGCAATGTCGACATTTAAGAAGTTTCCGGCTGCGGCAACTTGCTTAAGCAGTGCTACCGGGTCCGGGTGATTAACGTAAGGTGTAAGATTTGATATTTGCGCAATTCGCGTGGTAACCCACTGTTCTATTGTTGTAGTGTTACTTTCCGCTAAGGAAGTCAGGGTTGAGTTGATGGACTTTGTCGTCGCATTATTACTGATAAAATAGTTAATTGCGGTGTTCAAAGAAAGTGATAGCACCAGAATTGCGACCACGATAAATAATATTCGATTCCGAAAAGATGAGAGCATAAAGCGTCCTTGTGTCTCGAGGAATACAACTAAGCGTAATGGTGTAATAACCCATATATAATACTTTACTCAATCAGCAAAGGAAGACTTCATATAGGTTGAATACAGCGCTTTTATGTGGCTAATCATGCTGATGAATAAAAAGAAATGTAGAAATAAGGGGATACCGTCTTAACCTATTTAAATGTTTTATGGGATTCTACTTAATATATAAGAATGTAGTGAATTAAGAGAATTATCTTTACTTAAACAACGGCTTTAAATGAAATGATACATATAATAGATGAGCAATATTTATAATAAACTCACGAATAATTTGCGTAAATTATATAAATATATCTGTTCATACTTTTAGTTCATTTAACCTGGCTAAGACAGGGTCGCGATGACGGTACACAGAAACGGTGCGAGTGCTGGAAATGCCAGCAATCTACCTGCGACAGCACGCTCCACCGCGCACAAATGAAGCAGGGTGGTGCAAAAGTAGCCGTTTGATTCCCAAGGGCATTGACGCATCACTCGCTTAGTTTTAACCTTCTACTCCGTGATTCACATTCGTGAACGCATCGCAGGGCCGATATAGCTCAGTTGGTAGAGCAGCGCATTCGTAATGCGAAGGTCGTAGGTTCGACTCCTATTATCGGCACCATTTCAAACTCTTCTCAGATCTACCTGTAAGCATCCCTGCAAACCGGCCCATTCACTTTTAGCGATCTTCCGGCATACAGATTATCTCCTCCTGAGGAGATCACCATGCGTAAAGCCCGATTCACCAGACATCAGTTCATTGCCGTTCTGAAGTCTGTTGAAGCCGAACGTACCGTTAAGGATGTCTGCCGTGAAACCGGGAAAGCTAACGCAGAATGCTTTTATCGAACGGTTTAACCGGACGTACCGGACAGAAATTCTGAATTTTTATCTGTTCAGAACCCTGAATGAAGCGCGGGAAATCACGGAAAGCTGGCTGGCGGAACGATAACAGCGAACGGCTTATGAACCCCTGAATAACCTGACGCCGGAAGAGTACCGGCTGATGGCTGAACCCCTGGAAACCTCAAAAAGTGCGTGGAACTAAAACGGGTGTGCTTACAGGGAATGAACGAAAAGGAATTAATTTTGAAAGCAATGGCAGTGAGATAGAAAAAAAAGAAATTGAAGGTGCAGAAGCCGCTGTTGGAATGATGAATGAGATCATAGATTCTGGTTGTTTTCTGTTCTCACGACCGGGCGGGGTCAGTCCAGTATAAAAAACTGACGTTGTTGTTTCATGACCGAGCTCGGTGTGACGCCAAATGCTTTACGGAATGCATGGCTGAAATGAGTAAAATCAGAGAATCCGTACTCAAGCGCCGCCTCAGATACGCTGCGCACTCGCCCCTGTTCAAGTGCATCACGGCTGGCCTGAAGTCGCTCTTGCCAGATAACGGCTGCTGGCGTTTTCTGATGGCGGGCAAAGGTCCGGGTAACGGTACGCACGGATACGTGATGAGCGACAGCAATATTCTCTACGCTAAGCTCAGAGTTAGTCAGATTTCTGCTGATATAACTTCTCATTTTTGCGTATAAATCGCGTTCTGAAGCCGCTGTATTATGATCCTGCAACTCCAGGCTCAGAATCAGTAGATCCAGCATCGTTTGTGAAAAGCGACTGGCCACAGCCGGATTACTCATCAGCACAGGCGTTTGAGCTGCCTGGCTAATCATCTCACGCAGCGGAATAATACCCGGACGGGTATCATCAAGAATAGTGGCGGTCAGGGTCTCGCTGGCGGGGACTTTTCCTGCGAGCAAATGCCGGGGTATTCGTATGAGATGGTTATTTTCGCCCCCCAGACTGAAGCGAAACGTTTGTGCCGCATCATAAAGAACTAAATCATTGGACGACAGACATGCTTTTCGTCCTCCCTGTTCCAGTTGTCCATATCCTCCCCGAAAATAACCGAGCCATAAATCGTCGTCCGGTCCTGTTCTCAGATGGCGTGGTTTTCTCTCCCAGTGGTGAAGCGTTGAAGTGAGAGTGCATACATCCACCAGCCCCACTTCTCTTACGGCAAGTTCTCCGTCAAAACTGCCATCAGCGAGCGGTTTACCATCCGAAGGAATGCAGTGACGAAGAATAACATCATTCCAGTATTCGAAACGGTGATGCGCTGAAACATGCTCGGTGGAATAGCGTATATCCCGGGAAGTGGAATGACTGTTCACGGCGACACCTCATAGCAGAATGAATTATTTCAAACTGAAAGCAATATTTGCGCCATGACAATTTTGAGAGATATTTCATGGGTAATGGATATATTCAGATGTGTTAAACGTGAGGCGGTGCACTATTAACGGGCAAAGCTGCACTGTTTTATTTCATCACGACTCCCCCGCAATGATAAATATCGATGTGTCCTTCCTGACCATGCGAATGTCCGGTTGAGCCAGGTATCCCGTAGTTTTCTCCCTGAGTATCAGTAGGGAATTTACCCATCGCTGAAACTCTATATCCGGGAGACTTTATGGAATCTGCCATTGATAAACACCTGCAATGCCCCCGCACACTTTCACGCCGGGTTCACGACGGCTATCAGCCACCTTTCCCTATGTTTGTCGGACGGGCCAGCGATGATCTGACACAGGTCGTTATGGCTTATCTGGGGGTGCAATTTCGTGAAGAGGATCGTGAGAACGCGGTCCGGGCAATGCAGCACATAGTATCGACCTTTAGCCTGAGTAACGGGCCCGGCAATCATGACATCTCTTTTCATACCGACAACCAGGGCTACGGTAATTTCATCGTGGTGGGGTACTGGCGGGATCCGGCTGCGTACTGTCGCTGGGTCCGTCAGCCGGAGATCGAAAACTGGTGGTCTTCAGATGAGCGTCTGCAGGATGGCGTCGGTTATTTCCGCGAAATTATCGCCCCGCGGGCAGAACAGTTTGAGACTCTGTATGCCTTTAAGGATGATCTGCCGGGCGTCGGCGCGGTGATGGATAATATCAGTGGTGAGATCCAGGAACATGGTTACTGGGGGTCTGTGCGTGACCGCATCCCTGCATCCCAGAATGACTGGATGCAGCCTGACAATGAACTGCGCATTATTTCTGGCGATCCTGATGCTGGCGGCAGGGTTGTAGTGCAAGGACATGACAACATTACGCTCATTCGTTCAGGGCAGGACTGGATGGAAGCGGAAGAGCCAGAACGTCAGCTTTACTTCACAGAAATGCTCCCTCCTTTGCAGGCGGGTATGGATTTTCTTCGGGATGAAGGTCAGTCGCTGGGTTGTTACAGCAACCGCTTTGTTCGTAACGTGGATATCAACGGAAATCTGCTGGATATTGCCTACGATATCGGCTTCTGGCGTTCACTTGACCGGCTCGAGCGCTGGGCGGAATCACATCCCACACATCTTCGCATCTTCACCACCTTTTTCCGGGTGGTAACCGGATTGCAGAAACTGCGGCTTTACCACGAGGTTTCTGTTTCAGATGCCCGGTTTCAGACCTTCGAATATATCAACTGCCATCCGATGACCGGGATGCTGCGTGATGCTCAACGCTGAACAACACGACTATCACTTAATTCTCCGGGGATAAATTATGCACGCACTACGCTTTTTCCTGCCCGCCATACTGCTTGGTTCTGCGCCTGCACTCGCCGTTGAGGTAGCTCCCGGCGACTATAGTCAATTTCCCGACGGCACCACCGTGGGGCTACTTTATTATCAGCATGCTTCAACCGGTTCTGCGCACTCCCGCGGTGACAAAATCAGCTCTGACTACAACCTGACCTCTGATATTGGCATGCTGCGCCTGCTACACACGTTGCAGATCAGTGAGTCAGCTACGCTCGACCCGCAATTCCTGCTGCCTTTTGGCCGGATATCAGGCGGTGGCGACGCGTCTTCTCTCGGCTCAGCGAGCGGTACCGGTGACCTGATCCTTACCGTGCCTTTGAAGGTAAAACTTAACAGTGGGGGCGATATTTTCGGCTTTGCTCCCTATCTCTATGTGCCGAGCGGCAATTATGACCACAACGATGCGCTAAATCTGGGGGAGAACCGCTGGAAGGTCGACCTGCAGGCGGCCTGGGTGAAATATTTCACTGATAAATGGGCGCTGGACGTGGTCGGCGACGCCATCTGGTACGGTGACAATAACGATTACGGGCCCACCTCATCCCGCCTTCAGCAGGACAATGCATGGGCAGCCCAGATTATGGGACGTTACATGCCCGATCCTACCCTGGCGTTCGGCCTGGGTTTTGGTCAGACCTGGGGCGGTGAAACCACTATTGACGGTGACAAGCAAGATAACCCGGCACAGACCACTAACGTCCGTATCACAGCCACGAAATTTGTTACCCCCCGCGATCAGTTCCAGATACAGCTGGGCAGGGACCTGCGCGTAGAAAACGGCGCAGAAGAGAATTTCAGGCTAAATCTCCGCTATGCACGCGTTTTCTGACGCTGTCCTTCCTGACCATGTCACTGTCCGTCTCAGCCAGGTCGAGGCAGTGCCAGTGCGATATGTTCAGATCAGGATCCAGTCAGTCATTCTTGATAGAAGGAATAAATATGTCCATTGAACGTCCCGACGCCAGCCAGTTGCAGCAGCTTGCAAGAGAGCTTCATATGCAGATTTCTGAGAGTGAGGCGGCAGAATATCTTGCCCTTATGCAGCCCAATCTCGACGCCTACGACCTGATTGACGGGCTAAGGGATGAGATCCCCTCAGTTGAATATCCGCGTAAAAAGGGTTACCGCCCTGAGGGCGAAGAAAATCCGCTGAATGCCTGGTATTACAAAAGCGAGGTGCAGGGGACACCGGAAGGCAGGCTTGCAGGGAAAACCGTGGTGCTTAAGGACAATATTTCCCTGGCCGGCGTCCCGATGATGAACGGCGCAACATCGCTTGAGGGCCATGTGCCCGCTTTTGATGCCACCGTGGTGACGCGTCTCCTTGATGCCGGTGCCACCATTCTTGGTAAAGCCACCTGTGAACATTTCTGCCTCTCAGGCGGCAGCCATACGTCAGATCCCGCTCCGGTACATAATCCCTGGCGCAGAGGGTACAGCGCGGGAGGCTCTTCATCGGGTAGTGCGGCGCTGGTTGCCGCCGGGGAAGTGGATATGGCGATAGGCTGCGACCAGGGAGGCTCCATCCGTATTCCGGCCGCTTTTTGTGGCGCTTACGGCATGAAGCCGACCCATGGGTTGGTTCCCTATACCGGAATTATGCCAATTGAAGCCACCCTCGATCATGCCGGGCCGATTACCGCAACTGTGAAGGACAATGCTCTGATGCTGGAGGTAATGGCTGGACCGGACGGGCTTGATCCGCGGCAGTACACCTCGCGGGGGGGCAACTATACCGCGGCACTTGATAAAGGGGTCAGGGGGCTGAAAATCGGGGTGGTAACGGAAGGATTCCAGTTGCCCAATCTCCAGCCCCTGCTTGCTGAAAAGGTCCGTAGCGCGGTGGCGCGGCTGGAAAGTCTTGGCGCAGTCGTTGGGGAAGTCTCTGTGCCCGGTCATCAGCTTGCCGCCGCGCTGTGGTCACCTATTGGTTGTGAAGGACTCACCATGCAGATGATGCATGGCAATGGGATGGGTTTTAACTGGGAAGGACTCTACGACATATCCCTGCTGGACAAACATGCGGCCTGGCGTGACAGCGCGGACACACTTTCTCCCTCTCTCAAGATCTGCATGCTCATCGGCCAGTATGGACTGACGCGCTATAAGGGACGTTATTACGCGAAGGCACAGAACCTGGCCCGTCGGGCCCGGGCGGACTATGACCGCGCGTTCGGTGATTTCGATCTTTTAGTCATGCCGACAGTTCCGGTGACGGCCCAGCCGCTGCCAGAAGCGGGTTGTTCAATTACCGAGTATATCTCCAGAGCATTCGAGATGATTGGCAACACGTCAGCACAGGACGTGACAGGCCATCCGGCCATGTCTGTACCTTGCGGGCTGGTTGACGGGCTACCGGTGGGCATGATGCTGATTGGGCGGCACTACGCTGAAAGCACTATCTATCAGGCCGCCGCCGCGCTGGAAGCGAGTGGTAACTGGCAGGAGATGTAAACGTTTGTAGCCCGTCTGTTCAGGGCGATACCGCCGGACCAGGAGCCCGGCAATGACATTAAACTTTCCGGAGACTTAACATGGCACACGACCACGAACACCCTCATGACCATACTGAACCACCTGAGGAAATTGCGCTTCGCGTGAAGGCGCTGGAGTCCCTGCTGACAGAAAAAGGCCTCGTAGATCCCGCTGCGCTGGATGAGCTTATCGACACGTATGAACACCGAATTGGTCCGAGGAACGGCGCGCTTGTCGTGGCAAAAGCCTGGACCGACCCTGATTATAAGGCTCGTCTTCTTGCCGATGGTACCGGGGCCATTGCGGAACTGGGTTTTTCAGGTGTGCAGGGGGAAGACATGATGGTGGTTGAAAATACTCCCGAGGTTCATAACGTAACGGTCTGTACGCTTTGCTCATGTTATCCCTGGCCAACACTTGGCCTTCCTCCTGCCTGGTACAAATCAGCTCCATACCGATCGCGTATTGTCATTGAGCCCCGCGGTGTTCTGGCCGAGTTTGGTCTCAACATCAGCGAGGACAGGGAAATTCGGGTGTGGGACAGCAGCGCTGAGTTGCGCTATCTGGTTCTGCCGGAAAGACCTGCCGGGACTGAGGGCTGGAGTGAAGAGCAACTGGTCGAACTGGTAACCCGTGATTCCATGATTGGTACGGGCGTGGCACTCCAGCCGGGTGATAAGTAACACACGGTATTTCTTTCAACTTTTTTGGAGAATCAGATGAACGGGATACACGATCTGGGCGGCATGCATGGTATGGGCGCCGTCATCACTGAAGAAAACGAGCCTCCTTTCCATCATGAATGGGAGAGGCGTACCTTTTCGCTTTTTGCCTCTCTGTTCGTTGGAGGTCACTTCAACGTTGATATGTTCCGGCATGCCATTGAGCGCATGAAACCGGCGCATTATCTCGAAGAGAGCTACTACGAACACTGGATGCATGCTTTCGAAACACTTCTGCTTGAGAGGGGTGTTATTACTGCGGATGAGCTTTCCGGTGCGGTTAAGCCGCTGGCAGCCTCGCCGGAAACACCGGTGCTGCGTCTGGATATGGTGCAGGCGGTTGTCAGTACCGGGGGATCTGCACGGGTAGCGATGGATGTGCCGGCCAGCTTTAAGCCTGGCGACCTGGTCAGAACCAAAAATATCAATCCTGTCGGGCATACCCGCCTGCCGCGCTATGCCCGTGGCAAAATCGGTACGATTGTGATTGACCATGGCGTATTTATCACCCCGGATACAGCGGCCCATGACCTGGGCGAACATCCTCAGCATGTTTACAGCGTGAGCTTTGCCGCAACTGAGCTATGGGGCGAGAAAGCACCGCCTAAAGACACCGTGCGAATTGATCTGTGGGACGACTATCTGGAGGCGCTATGAGTTCAGAAATCCGGACAATCTCTGCTCCCTCTGTTGAAGAGAGCGCCCCATTTGAACATCCGTGGCAGGCGCAGGTTTTTTCGCTGATCGTTTATCTTCATCAGGCCGGGCAGTTCAGCTGGAAGGCGTGGGTGGATGTTTTCAGCACGGAAATAAAAGCCAGCCCGCTTCAGAAAGGCGAAAGCATCAACGACGCCTATTACCGGCAGTGGGTCTCAGCCGCAGAAAAAATGCTTCTGTCGCTGGAACTGACAGGAAAGGAAGATATTACCCGGCGAACCAATGAATGGCGTCAGGCTTATCTGAATACTCCGCACGGGATGCCGGTTGTACTGACCAGCGCGACCTGCGCGCCAGCCCATAATCATCACCATCCGGCTCTTCGTGTTCCCGTGGCGGTCAGCCCGGCCTCCGCCAGAATGAAACCATGAATATTATCCACAGCCCGTTATGAGGAAGAAAAATGGAACATACCGTTAATAAAATTGAAGTCGTACAGGCGCCGATTCCGCTTAATGCCATATTGCCGTGGATTGCATTTATCACGCTGATGGTGATGCTGTCTGTCTATTTTATCGGGGCAGAGCAGGGGGCCACTGCCGTTTTTTCCGGCAATCAGGTACACGAATACTTCCATGATGCCCGGCATCTGCTGGGATTCCCCTGCCACTGAGGATAAAACCATGACGGGAAAACTGCTGTTACAGGGGATGATGGCCGGGCTCCTCGCCGGCATTATCGCCTTTAGCTTCGCCCGTTTCTTCGGGGAGCCGCAGGTCGATAGTGCGATTTCATTTGAAGAAGCCCTTTCCCACAAGCAGTTAAGTGGGGAAGGTGGGCATCACCACGAGGGTGACGCTGGCGGCGAAGTTTTTAGCCGGAAAACACAGTCTGGTGCGGGTCTGCTGAGCGGAATGATCCTGTTCAGTGCGGCGATGGGTGGTGCTCTGGCCCTTGTCTGGTCGCTGTGCTGGCAACGCACAGGACCGCGAGGAGCAAGAGCGCTGGCGCTGTCATTGTCGCTGGGCGGGTTCCTGATAATGAGCATGATTCCGGGGCTGAAATATCCTCCTAACCCTCCTGCGGTGGGAGATCCTTCAACAATTGGCTATCGGACTGCGCTCTACTTCAGCATGTTGCTGGTTTCCGTGGTGATTGTCGTGACCGCAGCCTGGAGCGCCCATCAACTGAGACAGAAGCTGGGCGGGTGGAATGCCGCGCTGTGGGGAGGGCTGGTGGGGCTGGCGATGCTGATTGCTATCTGCATGCTGATGCCCGCAGTGAATGAGGTTCCGGAGGGTTTCTCCGCCGATCTGCTGTGGCGTTTTCGCCTGAGTGCTTTCGGCACTCAGTTAACGATGTGGTGCGCAACGGGGCTATTGTTTGGCACATTTGCCGAAAGGACGCTGCGCAAGCCCGGGCATCGTTATCTGGCCGAAGGATGCTGACGGCATGGCCTTCGTGATGCAACTGATTTGCCAGGGGGAAACCCTGGCAAACAGGAACTCGCGGTTCCCGTTTGACGATCCTCTTACCGAAACTTCCGTGAACCAACTGCGTCAGCTAAAGGAGTGCGTCGGGCCATTCAGTAAAGTCTGGACCGCTCCGGATCTACCTGCACGGCAGACAACATCTGCGCTAGGGCTGTGTGGTGAGTCCGTTGCGGAACTCGCTGAACCCGGATATGGCCGTTGGGCGGGCATCCCGATTAAAAAGGTTATTGAGCAGGAGCATGGCGCATTTCAGTGCTGGCTTTCCGGGGACGCGCCACCGGGAGGAGAAAATATTGTGCAAGTAATGGCGCGCACAGGAAGGTGGCTCTCGCTGAGAGTTGCAGAGCGAGGGTGTCAGTGTGCGATTGTTTCCTCTACGGTTATCAGGGCGATAGTGATTCAATTGCTCGATGCGCCTGCCAGTTCTTTTCAACTGCTTGATATTCAACCGCTAAGCATGACGCAACTGAGTAGTAATGGAAAACGCTGGCATCTTAGCTGTCTGGGAAGAAGGATGGCTGTGTGAATCCTGAATATCTCAGTGCTCAGGCATTATCCGGCAACGTGAGGCCACAACTCATCAAACAGCCATCTATGGAAAAGCTGCAATAAGCGGCTCAAACGCGCTCTGGCACGTTTTTATTCGTCAATGTTTCAGCGGACGTTCTTTGGGCAAGATCGGTCAGGCAAACTGAATCGCCTTCGAGCATATTAAGCAGCACGGAGGAAGCCATGTGTGATAACAAAACCGATAGTTACGCCAGACGTTTTAAACAGGTCTTTGATTATATTGACTGTCATCTCGATGACACATTATTACTGGAGAAACTCAGTGAAGTGGCTCACTTCTCGCCATTTCACTTCCATCGTCAGTTTTGTAGTTATTGTGGGATGCCACCTGGTCGTTACATCCAGATGATGCGCTTAAAACGCGCATCTTATCGGCTGGCTTTTAATCCGTTAGAGAAAATCACTGATATCGCGTTCGACGCCGGTTTCCAGCATTCTGAATCATTTAGCCGTGCTTTCAGACAAATGTTTGGTCTCTCACCGACGCAATTTCGCCAGCAGCCCCCTTGGGTCGATTGGCATAAGCGCATATCCGAACCTTATAAAGCCAGGAGACAAACGATGCAAGGCCAGATCAAGATCATCCATTTTCCCGCAACATCAGTCGCAATGCTGACTCATTATGGACAACCGGAGCTAATAAACGAAACTGCGGCCCGCTTTATTGAATGGCGAAAAACCACGGGTTATTCGCCTGTTGCCAGCAGCCAGACATACGGTATTGCACCACACGATCCGGACTTAACACCGCCCGATGAATTTGAGTTCCATATTTGCGGGACAGTAACGTCACCCATTGCGGAGGACAATCGCTTCGGGGTGATAAATAGTGACATCCCTGCTGGTCGATGTGCGGTGTTGCGCCATCAGGGATCGCATGATGCATTAACCGGGTTGGCTAAAACTCTGTATCGTGACTGGTTGCCTGAGAGTGGCGAGGAACTTCGTGACTTCCCGCTTTTCTTTCATTACCACAACTTTGTGCATGAGGTAGCGGAACATGAATTACTCACGGATATCTATTTGCCGTTGAAATAAACTGATTCAGCGTCATGTTTACAGTCGCCTCAGGTGTGAGACGCGCCGGGAAGCGTCCTGGCGCGTTTTTTCTCAGGGGGAGATCTGTGCAGAATTCGCAGCGCACGCTCTGCGGGATTGGTGCAGTATTGCTCTTTTCCCTGTCAGCTACATACGTAAGCACAGCGACAACAACGGCTATGGCTTCATGATACCTGGTTCACCATTTTTGCTCATAACATAGCGGAGTGTAGAACGGTGTCACTCCTTTAAGGAACCCGGCGCTAAGGTTGTCCAAAGACTCTTTGCCAGTTTTCTCATCAAAGGCCCGCAGGTCATCATCCGCAGTTGCCCCCATAAAAATCAGACCGCTGCGGATAATAATGTTACCGCCTATCATGAAACCGCCACTGAATCTGGCGGCGGAAAGAAGATTTACTCTTCGTTGACCCAGATCCTCATCTCTCCTTCTCCTCTGTTGGCCCAGCAAAACCACGGAATAAAGGTTAATGTCTGCGGCTGCCTGGTTGATGGCGAATGGTCATAGTGCCAGAGCAACGCTTGTTCGGGATTCGCTGACGTGCGTTTAATGCCCTCGGCCTGAATTAAAACTTTGTGCGAGAACAGGCCCTTGCCTTCAGTCGTTTTGAAGGTTGCGGTTTGCGGTAACCACAGGTTATGCAGTTCCTCACCGTTATCGGCCTGTTCAAGGCAATACACCAGTGGCCCCCGCTGAATCGCCACTTTTCCGGCAACGTGCCGCACCAGCGGATTACCGTATATTCGACGTACCGGCATCGGCAAGGTCAGGGTTAACGTATCGCCTTCCTGCCAGAGTCGGTGAATATGCAGGTAACCTTTGTGAACCGCTTTTTCCACCGCAACGCCGTTGAGCGTGACCTGTGGCGCATCGCACCAGTCAGGCATGCGTAAAGCAAGGGTATGCTGCACCGGCAACGGCGACTCAACCGCAATCATCACCTTTTCCTGCCACGGGAAATTACCGCTGACACGCAGCCGCAGAACCTTATCCCCGACGGGCACTTCAATGCTGTTGCCGACATAAAGGTTGATATAGAGCGCATCCTGGTGTGGGGTATAAATGTAATGACCGAGCGAGGTCAGCAAACGCGCGATATTAGGGGGGCAGCAGGCGCAACCGAACCAGCGCTGGCGAACCGGTTTAACGTGATCATAGATATGATTAAAGCGGAGCGTTTTCGGGTGAACCTCCAGCGGGTTAACGTAAAAGAAGTGTTTACCATCCAGCGCCATGCCGCCCAGCACGGTGTTATACAGCGCTCGTTCCATCACATCGGCATACTGGCTGTCCGCTTCCATCTCCAGCATACGGCGGGCGAACATCATCAGGCCAATGGACGCGCAGCTTTCGGCATACACGCTGTCGTTCGGCAAATCGTAATCGCTGCTGAACGCTTCACCGCTGCTTTGCGAACCGATACCGCCCGTAATATAGAGCTGGCGCTGGGCCATGTTATGCCATAAACGCAGGCAGTCTTGCCGTTTCGCCTCATCATTGCTGAGCCGGGCCAGGTGCGCCACGCCGGTCATCAAATAAACAAAACGTACCGCGTGACCGATAGCGGTTTGCTGCCCGGCAATGGGTTGATGCGCCTGGCTGTAGGCTTTGTCCTTTACCATCCACGCCGGGCCATAGGTGTTCCAGTAAGACGTTTTGCCACGCTTTTCATATTCGATATCGTAAAAATGCGGCTGCGTTCCGCGCTGCTCGACGAAGTAATTCACCAGCGCCAGATAACGCGGCTCCTGCGTTACGTCATGCAGGCGCATTAGCGCCAGCTCGATTTCGGGATGCCCGGGATAACCGTGCAACTGTGTCTCACCAGGTCCGAACACGCTGTCGATATGGTCGGCAAGTTTACACACCACCTCTAACAGACGGCGCTTACCAGTGGCCTGAAAGAAGGCCACTCCGGCCTCGATCATATGCCCGGCGCAATACAGCTCATGACATTCCGCAAGGTTAGTCCAGCGCTCGCTGGGGGCTTTGACGGTGAAATAGGTGTTGAGATAGCCGTCTTCACACTGGGCGGCAGCCACCAGTTCAATCACCTCATCGGCGGTTTTTTCCAGTTCCGCATCCGGTTGTTGGCACAGCGACCAGGCGACGGCTTCCAGCCACTTCGCCACGTCACTGTCCTGAAACACCATGCCGTAAAATTCTCCCTGCTGTAGCCCGGCGGCGATACGGAAATTTTCAATTGCATGGCTGGGATCCGCCTCGGCGATCCGATCGTTCAGCGCATCCCATTGATAAGGAATGACGACATCCCTTACCAGTTGCTGATACTGACCCAGAAAGGGATCGTTAATTTTCAGCTTATGCAGATCGACTTCCATCACAGACATAATGTTCTCCTCAGACCGGAGCATGGCGAACACGCAACTCGCTGGCTATGCGCGCCATGAGTGGATTGTTGAGTTTGCAGGCGAGAATAGTGAACGCCAGCAGCAAGTGGAATAAAGCAGGCAGCAGGGTTTCCATGCTGGTAATGCCATGCAGCGATGCCGTCGTCTGGTGCCCTGCGCCTGGGTGATAAGCGACAAAGATAAACACCAGGCTGATGATCCCGGCGCTTGAGGCCCAGGCCAGTTTGATGCAGAAGAGATTAAAGGCGAAGTTCATCCCCGAGGAGCGCACGCGGGTTTTCCACTCACCGTAGTCATCGGCGAAAGCCATCAATGCAAAATGCAGCGGCAGGGTGAAGCCGAGAATAATACCGTTGCCAAAAATCACCACCAGCCAGAAGGTCTGCCACGCCGGGCTTGTAGGCAAGAACCACATCACGATTGCCAGCGCAGCCAGGACGATGTTGGTCCAGTAATACAATCTGACGGTATCCACGCGTTTGGAAAGCGGGCTGACCAGCACCGAGCCAAGAATCGAGGCAAACGTCACCATGGTAAAAAACAGCGAGGTGTAAGCAGTACTGCCCTGCAAGACATAGGTGATGAAGTACATATAGCCTCCACCCCGAATGCTGAACACATTGATCAGCAGGAACGACATCAGCAGCATCAGCAGTAGCTGGTCATTTCGGCGCAACCCAGCCAGATGCTCACGCAGGGTAAATTTCCCCAGGCTGTCCAGTGAGACGCGCTCGCGTACCCAGAAAAAACAGCACAGAAACATCACCACCGCCACGCTACACAGAAGCCCGACGCCCAGTTGATAACCCTGCGCGGTGTTGCCTTTGCCCAGTACAGATACCAGCCAGGGCAGGCCCACAGAGACCAAAAAACCCGCCACGCCGCACAGCACAAAGCGCCAGGACTGGCAGGCAATCACTTCGCTGTGGCGGCTGGTCATGGTGTTGATCAGTGCGCAATAGGGCACGTTGATCGCGGTATAGCTGACGGAAAGCAACAGATAGGTACCGAACGCCCAGACGATCTTCATGTTCATGCTGACGTCAGGTGTGGTAAAGGTCAGAACGCCGATCACGCCAATCGGCACCGCAATCCACAGTTGCCATGGACGGAAACGTCCCCAGCGGCTCTGAGTACGGTCAGCCATAATGCCCATAATCGGATCGGACACCGCATCAAACACACGCAACGCCATAAACAGCGTCCCGACCAGCGCCGGGGTAAGACCAAATACATCGGTGTAGAAAAATGTCAGGAAATTCATGATCAGGCAGGTGATTACCGTGCCACCGGCGTCACCCAGCCCGTAACCGATTTTCTCGCGCAGGGAAAGGGCATCGCTCGCGTCCTGCTGCGTCAGTTCGGTTTGCGTAATCGGGCTAGCAGTCATAATAAACTCCTCATCAGGGTCAGAGTCCATTGCCCGCATCAGGACGGGCTTATTTTCAGGTACGGATTTATTTTGCCCGGAATACGGCGTTCAACAAGAGAAGGGAAAAGTATAAAAAGAGAGCGATTCCGACCTGTTTAATAAAGTGTGAGCTGGATCGGGCAGTAAACTATTTTTTGATTAATAATCAAATGGAAAGGTCTATTAATATGACTTAAAAAGCGGAAAATTGATTATCGATGCTTGAATTATCCATAGCGTTTCCGGTTCGTGTGCAAAATGGCGGATTGTTCATTTCTCGCGGGATAGGGAGCCATCCCGCGCGCACGCTGACCTCATGGGAAGTCATCTTTGTGGAGCGCGGAGAGCTGCAAATCCGTGAAGACGATCACCTGTTTATTGTACAGGCGGGCGAGAGTTTGCTGCTGCGCCCGGGGCATCGCCATGTGGGCGAGGGCGCTTTTCCAGCCGATCTCAAATTCTACTGGCTGCATTTTGACTGGCTGCAAGGCGTGGCCGAAGAAAGGGGGTATGCTGCGCTGCTGAGCGTCCCCCAATATACACGGGTGAGCGATCCACAGTATGTCATTTCCCTGTTTCGCCAGTTTCTCAGCGAGCAGGAAAATATTCGCCGCAACGTGGCGATGGAGTGTATTTTGCTGCTGATCTTGCAACAAATTGCCGCCCCCGGCCCGCAGGAAAGCGCCAATGACAGCCCTGGAATGGCGCTGGCGTGGAAGGCCCATCAGCTCATTCGCACCCAATTCCATTTGCCGATCACCACGTCTTCGCTGGCAAAGGAGTTGCACTGCAACGCAGATTATCTGGGACGCGTCTACCGCCGTGTTTTTCGTCTGACGCTGACGGAAGCTATCCATCGCCAGCGCGTACTGATGGCGGAGAAGTTGCTGATCAATAATTCGCTGTCGCTAACCGAAGTCGCTAGCCAGTGCGGATTCAATGACACCAGTTACTTTCGGCAGATCTTCCGTAAACTGACCGGGCTGACGCCCACAGGCTGGAAACGTCTTTACTGTCGCGAGCACGTCAATTCGTAGTCCTGGGCAGAAATAAATGACGTCTTGACCTGCTCCCCCCAGAATTCATTCCCAGGCGTAAGAAGGCTTCACTTATGGTATGGAGATGGTGAAATTTGGGGATGTGAGGTCTGCAATGAGCGAGGAGCGGAAATTCTCATTTTTTATCATAACGAAGGAAAGCATGGCTAGCATACACAATGTATTAATGAACGGGTGCGGGTCGCGTTAATATTTAACTTAAGATGATTACGAACAAAAGTCATTGAGCAATTATTCAGGTTTAAAGCCTGGTCTGCCGTTAGCTGAACGCCAGTTTTTTATCTCATTGATAATTCCTTGTGTTGAATTATCTGCATTCGGTTCAGGATGATATATAAGATCCCAACCATCGGGATGCTCTGTCAATTGACTAAATTTATAAATGGCTTCGTCATGAGCTGATTCTGATAGGAAATCAGCCGTTCTGATTTTTGTAATGAAGTCATAGAACTCTTTCTCTGTATAACTGGATAATTTTTTTTCAGCCATGTTACTTATCCTTGTGAATATCAATATGCCGTTTAGGTGTTATGACCTGCTCCTTGCAAACTAACATACCATGAAGAAAGTAACATCCGCTTCAGGCACGAAGCGGAGAAGTTAACTAAGCTGAAGGCCTGTAGTGAGCGAGCAGCGGACATGATGTGCAGCAGCGATTTCGCTCAAAGTTCAATCATTCTGTAAAGGATATGATTAAAATTTATCTTTGTCATACATGGAGTAAGACTAATGAATATCAATATAAGACCAGCTCAATTGTCTGA
>NZ_QODH01000015.1:0-86156 GCF_009935945.1 Kosakonia sp. MH5
GAGCGGTAGTTCAGTCGGTTAGAATACCTGCCTGTCACGCAGGGGGTCGCGGGTTCGAGTCCCGTCCGTTCCGCCACCCTAATTAGGGGCGTAGTTCAATTGGTAGAGCACCGGTCTCCAAAACCGGGTGTTGGGGGTTCGAGTCCCTCCGCCCCTGCCAGAAACAATCCTTAGCGTTTGCTAAGGATTTTTTTTGCTTTTTTTTCGTGCCTTTCATACAGAAGATGCCAGACTGGCATCCTTGCCTCATATTTCAATCAATCACTTTGATCTTTAAAAGATCTTTGATCTGGTTCTGTTTGTCACTGTTCTGCAGCCAAATAGCGTAAAGCGGACGAGAAAGGGTCGCGGTATCCGCTACAAGATGTAATCCTTCTTTTTGTTCTGCCCACAACACCGGTAGCCAGGTACAACCATTTAACTGTGGCAACTGTTGATGCGCGACTTCCGCAGAACTGGTCGTTAATGTGGGTACATCGTCACTGGCGATCAACTCTGCTTCATGCTGCTGAAAATCTGCCCCCCACTCCAGTCGCAAGTAATTCAGTTCCGCTTTATTTTTACCTGGCTCAGCAGAATAGAGCGCGAGCGTAAAATGCCCCAATAGTTGACTGCTGAATTCATCCATCTTCGGTGTTTCGGTAGTGATCAGCAGATCCAGTTGCCGCTCATGTAGCTGTTTAACTAATGACTGACGTTGTGCAATGCGTGCTTCGAATTGCAGATTTCCCTGCAGCTCATAGAGTCTGCTCAGCCAGTCGCTGAGCATACATTCCCATAATGACGCGCTGGCACCGATAGAAAATTGGTGATGCCGTGAAGTATGTGCAACCTCTTTCCGCGCAGCCTGCCACGTACTCATAAGCGTCTCTGCATAAGGCAGAAGCTTCTCTCCAGCCGCTGTAAGACGGATATTATTACGGTGACGAGTAAAGAGATTAACCCCAAGCTGGTTCTCCAGCTGGCGAATACGAAAACTCACTGCGGACTGTGTCAGATAGAGTGATTCAGCCGCCCGGCCGAAGTGACGAGTCCTGCTTACTTCCAGGAAAGTTTTTAGTAATTCCGTATCCACGGTTTTCTCCACAAAAATATTTGTCGTAATGATTTAAATGTTTTGTTTTACACTCTGTCAAGCGTAACTAATACTCCGCGCCATAAATAGCTCGGCCAAA
The DNA here is from genome assembly GCF_009935945.1 of Kosakonia sp. MH5. Lineage (NCBI taxonomy): Bacteria > Pseudomonadati > Pseudomonadota > Gammaproteobacteria > Enterobacterales > Enterobacteriaceae > Kosakonia > Kosakonia sp. MH5. The sequence continues at coordinate 1,176 of NZ_QODH01000015.1, forward strand.
GAATTAGGAGCGTGCAGGATGGCGGAAAGCTTTACGACGACGAATCGTTTTTTCGACAATAAAAATTATCCACGCGGGTTCTCGCGCCACGGTGATTTCACCATCAAAGAGGCTCAACTGCTTGAGCGTCACGGTTATGCGTTTAACGAGCTGGAGCTTGGGAAACGTGAACCAGTGACCGAAGAAGAAACGCAGTTTGTCGCAGTCTGCCGTGGAGAACGTGAACCCAACACGGAAGCAGAACGTGTCTGGCTCAAGTATATGGCTCGTATTAAGCGACCGAAGCGTTTTCACACCTTATCGGGTGGAAAACCTCAGATGGAAGGCACGGAAGATTACACCGAGTCTGACGATTAAGAGAAAGGGGCTAAGGCCCCTTTTTTACGTCAGCATATTTTGCAGATGAATGAGTAACCTGTCGATTGCGCGATAACTTAGTGCTTCTTGCAGGTGCGTTCGTTGGATCTCATCCTGTTGTTCCAGATCAGCAATAGTTCTTGCTACCTTCAGCAGACGTTGCCAGGCCCGTATGGAGAAACCCAGCCGTGTTAACGTCTCCTCCAGCCACTCGCCATCCTCTTTTGCAAGCAAGCAGAACTGTTTTGTTTCGCTGCTTTCCAGCCGGGCATTGAGCTTCTTCTGCCGTTGATGCTGACGAGCATGAGCCTGAATAACGCGTGACCGTACGGCCTCACTGCATTCCCCTTTCTGCTGGGGCTGGCTCATTAAACCGGGAGCAGGTAGCGGTATTTCCAGCGAGAGATCAAACCGGTCGAGAAAAGGGCCTGATAACCTCCCCAGATACCGCAGTGTCTGTTCAGGCGTGCTGCGGTTATGATTACCCTGATAGTGCCCGGTTGGGCTGGGATTCATGGCCGCAATCAACTGAAAGCGCGCAGGATAAGTGATTTTTGCTCTTGTCCGTGAAATGTGAATCTGGCCTGACTCCAGCGGTTCGCGCAGGGCATCCAGTACACGTCGCTCAAACTCAGGTAGTTCATCCAGAAACAGTACACCGTTGTGCGCCAGCGAAATCTCACCGGGTCCTGGTAATGAACCGCCCCCGACCATCGCCGCCAGGGAAGCGCTGTGATGAGGCGTTCTGAATGGCCGTCGTCGCCAGTGGCGAATGAGGCTATTACTGTTGAATACACTCATCACTGCGGCGCTTTCCAGTGCTTCCTGATTATTAAGTGGCGGCAATAATCCCCCCAGTCTACTGGCCAACATGGTTTTTCCGGTTCCTGGCGGCCCTATCAACAATAAATTATGCCCTCCTGCCGCAGTGATTTCTAAAGCGCGTTTGCCTTGTTGTTGTCCAATTACATCGCTCAGATCCTCACTGTGCCACTCCTGGACACCTTCAAAGGGGGATGGAGGTAAGAGAGCGTGTTTTCCTTCCAGAAAAGCGCATACCTCCTGCAAATGGGCGGCTACGCGGCAATCTTCTGTTTCAGCGAGGCTGGCCTCCGCTTCATTTTCCTGAGCAATAATGATGCGACGGCTGGCTTTCACTGCTTCCATGACACAAGAGATAGCGCCGGAGACCCCACGCAATGCGCCTGTAAGGGCAAGTTCACCAACGAACTCGTAGTCACTCAGCATCGGTGCTGTTAGTTGCTCTGAGGCTGCCAGAAGCGCAATAGCAATGGGTAAATCGTATCGTCCCCCTTCTTTTGGGAGATCGGCCGGTGCGAGATTGATTGTGATCCGCTTTGCCGGGAAATCATAACCACTATTGATGATCGCGCTGCGTACCCGATCCCGTGCCTCTTTGACGGTGGTCTCTGGTAATCCGACAATAGTCAGCCCTGGAAGTCCATTGCTGATATGCACTTCGACCGTCACCAATGGCGCAGTAACGCCAAGAGCCGCTCGGGTATAAATGACTGACAATGCCATAGTTCCTCCTTACCATGGCTATTATCTGTTCGTTGATTTTACCTTTCATTATCGATATTGAGCATTTACGCGTAAGTTCCCGGTAATTTGCTGCAAGTTCACACCGTTTTCATCGCGCTGGAAGAGCGCTCGCACCATTGATTTCGTTGGGAAACCAGTGAAATATTTTCACGAGCGATTTTTGTTATATAAAACAATGAGTTTTTGCTTTCTTGTGAGCGAGGGCACTAAAGTGGTCATAAATTTTTCTTGTGTCTTGCCTGAAATCTGTGTTACCTCTTTAGGCATTCCTTCGAACATGAAGCAAGAACGAACAAACATGAAAGCCCTTCTACGAGTGATTAGCCTGGTCGTGATTAGCGTGGTGGTGATTATTATCCCACCGTGCGGGGCTGCACTTGGACGAGGAAAGGCTTAAAAAACAAGCCTTAACGAACTAAGACCCCCGCACCGAAAGGTCCGGGGGTTTTTTTATGACTTAAAAATATAAACGAGGAGCAGAGAATGAGTTGTAGTACAAAATTCTGTTTCTCCCGATATACGGCGGGGAACTGACTATGAATGGGGCACAGTGGGTAGTACATACGTTGCGGGCACAGAAAGTGGATACGGTTTTTGGCTATCCGGGTGGCGCAATCATGCCGGTTTACGATGCATTGTATGACGGCGGCGTGGAACACCTACTGTGCCGGCACGAGCAGGGCGCTGCGATGGCCGCTATTGGCTATGCCCGCGCAACGGGTAAGACAGGCGTATGCATTGCGACATCCGGTCCGGGCGCTACCAATCTGATTACTGGCCTTGCCGATGCGTTGTTAGATTCAGTTCCGGTGGTGGCGATTACGGGCCAGGTTGCGGCTCCGCTGATGGGCACTGACGCTTTTCAGGAAGTGGATGTGTTGGGCTTGTCGCTGGCCTGCACCAAACACAGCTTTCTGGTTGAATCCCTGGAAGAGCTGCCGCGCGTAATGGCTGAAGCCTTCCATGTCGCCAGTTCTGGCCGCCCTGGCCCGGTTTTGGTTGATATTCCGAAAGACATCCAACTGGCGAGTGGCGATCTTGAGCCCTATTTCGCCACCGTTGATGACGTACTCTCCTTCCCGCAGGATCAAGTTGACCAGGCCCGCCAAATGTTCGCGCAGGCTAAAAAACCGATGCTGTATGTTGGCGGCGGCGTTGGCATGGCACAGGCAGTTCCCGCTCTGCGTGAGTTCCTGGCTGCAACACAGATGCCGGTAGTTTGTACCCTGAAAGGCCTGGGCGCAGTGGCGCCAGAGTATGCCTATTACCTCGGTATGCTGGGGATGCACGGTACTAAAGCGGCTAACTTTGCGGTTCAGGAGTGCGATTTGCTGGTTGCTGTTGGCGCACGGTTCGACGATCGCGTGACCGGCAAGCTGAATACCTTTGCGCCGTATGCAAAAGTGATTCATATGGATATCGATCCGGCGGAGATGAGTAAGCTGCGTCAGGCGCATGTCGCGTTGCAGGGTGATTTGAATGCGTTGCTCCCGGCGTTGCAACAGGCGCTCTCCATTGATGCGTGGCGACAATACGCCGCAGACTTACGCCGCGAGCACGCCTGGCGTTATGACCATCCCGGCGAGGCGATTTATGCGCCGCTGCTGTTAAAGCAACTCTCCGAACGCAAACCAGCGAACAGCGTGGTGACGACCGATGTCGGGCAGCACCAGATGTGGGCTGCGCAACACCTTGAATTTGATCGTCCGGAAAATTTCATTACCTCCAGCGGCTTAGGCACGATGGGGTTTGGTCTGCCCGCTGCCGTTGGCGCGCAGGTCGCCCGCCCGGAGGATACGGTGATCTGTATCTCCGGTGACGGTTCCTTCATGATGAATGTGCAGGAACTGGGCACCGTAAAACGCAAACAGTTACCGCTGAAGATGGTATTGCTGGACAACCAGCGTTTAGGAATGGTTCGACAATGGCAGCAGTTGTTCTTTAACGAGCGTTATAGCGAAACTACCCTGACTGATAACCCCGATTTCCTCACGCTGGCCAGCGCCTTTGGCATCCCGGGCCAGCGTATCACCCGTAAAGACCAGGTTGAAGCGGCACTCGACACCATGCTTTCGAGCTCAGGGCCATACCTGCTTCATGTCTCAATCGACGAACTTGAGAATGTCTGGCCATTGGTGCCGCCCGGCGCCAGTAACTCACAAATGCTGGAGAAATTATCATGATGCAACATCAAGTCGCCGTTGAGGCTCGCTTCAATCCGGAAACGTTAGAGCGCGTGTTGCGCGTGGTGCGCCACCGGGGTTTTCAGGTATGCGCGATGAATATGGAAACCGCCAGCGATGCGCAGAACATAAATATTGAATTGACCGTTGCCAGCCCGCGGCCTGTCGAATTACTGTTTAGCCAACTGAGCAAACTTGTCGACGTTGCCCGGGTTGATATCCGGCAGCGCGCCACATCATCACAATCACAACAAATCCGCGCGTAAGCGCAAAAGGAAGAACAATGACGACGAAAAAAGCAGACTACATTTGGTTCAATGGCGAGATGGTTCGTTGGGAAGACGCGAAAGTTCACGTGATGTCCCACGCTCTGCACTACGGCACCTCTGTCTTTGAAGGCATCCGTTGCTACGACTCGCACAAAGGCCCGGTAGTCTTCCGCCATCGTGAACATATGCAGCGTCTGCATGATTCCGCCAAAATCTACCGTTTCCCGGTTTCTCAAAGCATTGATGAACTGATGGAAGCCTGCCGCGAAGTGATCCGCAAAAACAACCTGACCAGCGCGTATATCCGTCCGCTGATCTTTGTTGGCGATGTTGGTATGGGCGTGAACCCGCCTGCGGGCTACAGCACTGACGTGATTATCGCTGCGTTCCCGTGGGGCGCTTACCTGGGCGCAGAAGCGCTGGATCAAGGGATCGATGCGATGGTTTCTTCGTGGAACCGTGTTGCGCCGAATACCATCCCGACAGCCGCAAAAGCCGGCGGTAACTACCTCTCCTCTCTGCTGGTTGGTAGCGAAGCGCGCCGTCACGGCTATCAGGAAGGTATCGCGCTGGATGTGAACGGTTATATCTCTGAAGGTGCGGGCGAAAACCTGTTTGAAGTGAAAGACGGCATCCTGTTCACTCCGCCGTTCACCTCTTCTGCACTGCCGGGGATCACCCGTGATGCCATCATCAAGCTGGCGAAAGAGCTGAATATTGAAGTTCGCGAGCAGGTGCTGTCCCGCGAATCGCTGTACCTGGCGGATGAAGTGTTCATGTCTGGTACCGCTGCTGAGATCACTCCGGTTCGTAGCGTTGATGGTATTCAGGTTGGTGAAGGTCGTTGCGGTCCGGTCACCAAACGTATTCAGCAAGCATTCTTTGGCCTCTTTACCGGTGAAACGGAAGATAAGTGGGGCTGGTTGGATCAGGTTAACCAATAAATACCCGTCATACTTCAGGTTGTAGGTGTGTTGGCCGCACGCGTTCACCCCAGTCACTTACTTATGTAGGCCGCTGGGGATTCTCGCTTGCCGCCTTCCTGCAACCAGAATGAGTTAGGGTATATCAAATAAATATGGGATGGCACGCACCACCCCATCTACAAGACAGACGGGAGTAAAAGAGCATGCCTAAGTACCGTTCCGCCACCACCACTCACGGGCGCAATATGGCGGGTGCCCGCGCGCTGTGGCGCGCAACCGGGATGACCGACGCCGATTTCGGCAAGCCGATTATTGCTGTAGTGAACTCGTTTACCCAGTTCGTGCCCGGGCACGTTCATCTGCGCGATCTTGGTAAGCTGGTTGCAGAGCAAATCGAAGCCGCAGGCGGCGTGGCGAAAGAGTTCAACACCATTGCCGTCGATGACGGTATCGCCATGGGCCACGGCGGCATGCTGTATTCACTGCCCTCCCGCGAGCTGATTGCTGATTCTGTTGAATATATGGTAAATGCCCACTGCGCAGATGCGATGGTGTGTATTTCCAACTGCGACAAAATCACCCCGGGGATGTTGATGGCTTCCCTGCGCCTCAATATTCCGGTGATTTTCGTCTCCGGCGGCCCGATGGAAGCCGGGAAGACCAAACTCTCCAACCAGATCATCAAGCTGGATCTGGTTGATGCGATGATTCAGGGTGCAGACCCGAAAGTCTCTGATGACCAGAGCGAACAGGTGGAACGTTCCGCATGCCCGACCTGCGGCTCCTGTTCCGGCATGTTCACCGCCAACTCGATGAACTGCCTGACCGAAGCGCTGGGCCTGTCGCAGCCGGGCAACGGTTCGTTGCTGGCTACCCATGCCGATCGCAAAGAGTTGTTTATCAATGCCGGCAAACGCATTGTTGAGCTGACTAAACGTTATTACGAGCAGGACGATGCTTCGGCGCTGCCGCGCGCTATCGCCAGCAAAGCGGCATTCGAAAACGCCATGACGCTGGACATCGCAATGGGCGGTTCGACCAATACCGTTCTGCACCTGCTGGCGGCGGCGCAGGAAGCCGAAATTGATTTCACCATGAGTGACATCGATCAGCTTTCCCGCAAAGTTCCGCAACTGTGTAAAGTCGCGCCGAGTACGCAGAAATACCATATGGAAGATGTCCACCGTGCAGGTGGCGTGCTGGGTATTCTGGGTGAATTGGATCGCGCAGGTCTGTTAAACCGTGACGTGAAAAACGTGCTCGGTCTGACGCTGCCACAAACGCTTGAGCAGTACGATGTCATGCTGACCAAAGACGAAGCGGTGAAAACGATGTTCCGCGCTGGCCCGGCAGGTATTCGCACCACCCAGGCTTTCTCACAGGATTGCCGCTGGGACACGCTGGATGACGATCGCGCCGCAGGTTGTATTCGCTCACTGGAGCATGCATACAGCAAAGATGGCGGTCTGGCCGTACTGTACGGCAACTTTGCCGAAAACGGCTGCATCGTGAAAACCGCAGGCGTGGATGACAGCAACCTGAAATTCACCGGTCCGGCAAAAGTATATGAAAGCCAGGATGCAGCGGTTGAGGCTATTCTCGGTGGTAAAGTGGTGGCCGGCGATGTTGTGGTGATCCGCTATGAAGGGCCGAAAGGTGGGCCAGGTATGCAGGAGATGTTGTATCCGACCAGCTTCCTGAAGTCGATGGGCCTGGGTAAAGCCTGTGCGCTGATCACCGACGGGCGTTTCTCTGGCGGGACATCCGGCCTTTCTATCGGCCACGTTTCCCCGGAAGCGGCCAGCGGCGGCAACATCGGGTTGATTGAAGATGGCGATATCATCGCTATCGATATCCCGAACCGTGGTATTCAACTGCAGGTCAGCGATCAGCAGTTGGCGGCGCGCCGTGAAGCACAGGAAGCCCGCGGCGATAAAGCCTGGACGCCGGTGGATCGCGAACGTCAGGTCTCCTTCGCGCTGCGTGCTTACGCCAGTCTTGCAACCAGTGCAGACAAGGGTGCGGTGCGCGATAAATCCAAACTTGGGGGTTAATGATGGCCGAATCCCAACCCCTCTCCGCCGCCCCCGAAGGGGCGGAATATTTGAGGGCAGTGCTGCGCGCGCCGGTTTATGAAGTGGCGCAGGTGACGCCGCTGCAAAAAATGGACAAGCTCTCTTCGCGTCTGGATAACGTCATTCTGGTAAAACGCGAAGATCGCCAGCCGGTGCACAGCTTCAAACTGCGCGGTGCTTACGCGATGATCGCCGGGTTAACCGCCAAGCAGAAATCCCATGGTGTAATCACGGCATCCGCAGGCAATCACGCGCAGGGCGTGGCGATGTCTTCCACGCGCCTCGGCATCAAATCGCTGATCGTGATGCCAGTGGCGACAGCCGATATCAAAGTCGATGCGGTACGCGGTTTTGGCGGAGAAGTGCTGCTGCACGGCGCCAATTTCGATGAAGCGAAAGCCAAAGCCATTGAGCTGTCGCAGCAGCAAGGGTTCACGTTTGTCCCGCCGTTTGATCATCCGATGGTGATTGCCGGGCAGGGAACGCTGGCGCTGGAGTTGTTACAGCAGGATGCGCATATCGACCGGATCTTTGTACCGGTCGGCGGCGGCGGCCTCGCAGCGGGTGTCGCGGTGCTGGTTAAGCAACTGATGCCGCAAATCAAAGTGATTGCTGTCGAAGCGGAAGATTCTGCCTGCTTGAAAGCAGCGCTGGACGCCGGGCATCCGGTCGATTTGCCCCGCGTTGGATTGTTTGCCGAAGGCGTTGCGGTTAAACGTATCGGCGACGAAACCTTCCGTCTGTGCCAGGAGTACCTCGACGATATCATTACCGTCGATAGCGATGCGATTTGCGCGGCGATGAAAGATCTGTTCGAAGATGTGCGGGCGGTCGCGGAACCATCCGGCGCGCTGGCGCTGGCGGGGATGAAGAAATATATCGCCAAACACAACATTCACGGCGAGCGGCTGGCGCATGTGCTCTCCGGCGCAAACGTCAATTTCCACGGCTTACGCTATGTTTCTGAACGCTGTGAGCTGGGCGAGCAACGCGAAGCGCTGCTGGCGGTGACCATTCCGGAAGAGAAGGGCAGCTTCCTGAAGTTCTGCCAGTTGTTGGGCGGGCGTTCTGTTACCGAATTTAACTACCGTTTCGCCGATGCGAAAAACGCGTGCATTTTTGTCGGCGTGCGTTTGAGTCGCGGTCTGGAAGAGCGCCAGGAGATCCTGTCATTGCTGAATGACGGTGGTTACAGCGTGGTGGATCTCTCCGACGATGAGATGGCGAAGCTGCACGTGCGCTATATGGTTGGTGGACGGCCGTCGAAACCGTTGCAGGAGCGTTTGTACAGTTTCGAGTTCCCGGAATCACCGGGCGCGCTGCTGAAATTCCTGCATACGCTTGGTACGCACTGGAATATCTCGCTGTTCCACTATCGCAGCCATGGCACGGATTATGGTCGCGTACTGGCGGCGTTTGAACTGGGCGATCACGAGCCGGATTTCGAAACCCGGCTCAATGAACTGGGTTATGACTGCCACGACGAAACGCATAACCCGGCATTCCGTTTCTTCCTGGCGGGTTAGTTGTTCGGCAGAATTTTCCAGAATGCATCGATAAGCGGCTCATAGAGCCGCTTTTTTTGTACGCACACGCCAAGCTCGAACGGCGTTTTTTCATCGCTACGTTCGAGGATCATCACACGATTACGTACCGGCTCCGGGCTGTTCTCCAGCACCACTTCCGGGATCAGCGCCACACCGCACCCCAGCGCTACCATGGAGACCATGGCTTCGTGTCCGCCAACGGTCGCGTAAATGGCGGGATTGCTGATTTTATGGCGGCGGAACCACAGCTCAATGCGCCGACGCACCGGCCCCTGATCGGCCATGATAAATGGCACTGTTGACCAGTCAGGCTCGGTTTGTGATACCTGGTTACGCACCGGACATGGCAGCGCCGGCGCAATCAGAACCACCGCCAGATTCTCCAGCATTGAAAACGCCACCGCGCCGGGGAGCGTTTCCGGCTTGCCGGCAATCGCCAGATCCGCTTCACCGGTAACCACTTTTTCCATGGCATCGGCAGCATCGCCGGTTGTGAGTTTGATCTCCACCGACGGATGTTCAGCGCGGAAGCGGTCGAGGATGGGCGGTAAATGGCTGTAGGCGGCGGTGACCGAACAGAACAGGTGCAGTTCGCCGGAGAGCGATGGGCCTTGCTGGTCTATCGAGTGGCGGAGTTGCTGATACTGTAATAACGTTTGTTGAGCAAAGGTGCGTAACTCTTCTCCCGCATCGGTCAGCGTGACGGTACGGTTATCACGCACAAACAGTGGCTGCCCAAGGTCTTCTTCCAGCCGCTGGATCTGGCGTGAAAGCGTGGAGGGACTGACATGCATAGCGCGCGCGCTGCGGCCAAAATGGCGGCTTTCCGCCAGATGCAGGAAGGTTTTCAGATCGCGTAAATCCATGAGACAGGCTCCGCAAATTTACATTGCAAAAATTGCAATGTGACATTGTTAATATATCAATTTAAGCAACGCATTTCCTGTCATATAGTGGGTTCAATCTCGCGAATCAGCGAACTGAACAATAAGCACGACAACACAACATCATGAGGTCTTACCATGGCTAACTACTTTAATACACTGAACCTGCGCCAGCAGCTGGCGCAGCTGGGCAAATGTCGCTTTATGGCGCGTGAAGAATTTGCCGATGGCGCAAGCTACCTTCAGGGTAAAAAAGTGGTCATTGTCGGCTGCGGCGCACAAGGGCTGAACCAGGGCCTGAACATGCGCGACTCCGGTCTGGATATCTCTTACGCTCTGCGTAAAGAAGCCATCGCGGAAAAACGCGCCTCCTGGCGTAAAGCGACCGAAAACGGTTTTAAAGTAGGTACCTACGAAGAGCTGATCCCGCAGGCGGATCTGGTGGTTAACCTGACGCCGGACAAACAGCACTCTGACGTTGTGCGTTCCGTACAGCCGCTGATGAAAGATGGCGCTGCGCTGGGCTACTCTCACGGTTTCAACATCGTGGAAGTGGGCGAGCAGATTCGTAAAGACATCACTGTCGTGATGGTCGCGCCGAAATGTCCGGGTACCGAAGTGCGCGAAGAGTACAAACGCGGTTTTGGCGTACCAACGCTTATCGCTGTTCACCCGGAAAACGATCCGAAAGGTGAAGGCATGGCGATTGCCAAAGCGTGGGCTGCGGCGACCGGTGGCCATCGCGCAGGCGTTCTGGAATCCTCTTTCGTAGCGGAAGTGAAATCTGACCTGATGGGCGAACAGACCATTCTCTGCGGTATGTTACAGGCCGGTTCTCTGCTGTGCTTCGACAAGCTGGTGGCTGAAGGTACTGACCCGACTTATGCCGAAAAACTGATCCAGTTTGGCTGGGAAACCGTGACCGAAGCCCTGAAACAGGGCGGTATCACGCTGATGATGGATCGTCTGTCTAACCCGGCGAAACTGCGTGCTTACGCGCTGTCCGAACAACTGAAAGGCATCATGGCGCCGCTGTTCCAGAAACATATGGATGACATCATCTCCGGTGAATTCTCTTCCGGCATGATGGCTGACTGGGCCAACGACGATAAAAAACTGCTGACCTGGCGTGAAGAGACCGGTAAAACCGCGTTCGAAACTGCACCGCAGTTTGAAGGCAAAATCAGCGAGCAAGAGTACTTCGACAAGGGCGTACTGATGATTGCGATGGTGAAAGCGGGCGTTGAGCTGGCGTTCGAAACCATGGTAGCTTCCGGCATTATCGAAGAGTCTGCGTACTATGAGTCTCTGCACGAACTGCCGCTGATCGCTAACACTATCGCGCGTAAACGCCTGTATGAGATGAACGTCGTGATCTCCGATACCGCTGAGTACGGTAACTACCTGTTCTCTTATGCCTGCGTGCCGCTGCTGAAAGAGTTTATGACCACGCTGCAAACTGGCGATCTGGGCAAAGCGATTGCGGAAGGCGCGGTTGATAACGCGCAGCTGCGTGATGTGAACGAAGCGATTCGCAACCATGCGATTGAGAAAGTGGGCCAGAAACTGCGTGGCTACATGACGGATATGAAACGTATCGCGGTAGCGGGTTAATTCCCCGTCGTCTTTCGACCTGCGGATGCGTTGGCGGCGTTCGTACACCCCGGTTATATAGTTTTCTATACTTCCGGGGATGTACTGTCCCGCAAGCCGGAATCTATAGGGAATGTAAAGCAGTAACGAGCATAAGCCCGGTAAGCGTTAGCGCCACCGGGCTTTTTATTAGTTGCGGTACAGCACTTTAATGATGTGATAACCGAACTGCGTATGCAGCGGGCCGGTTGGTTCCAGCACCGGGCAGGAGAACACCACTTTGTCGAACGCCGGTACCATCTGGCCCTGACGGAATTCGCCTAAGTGACCGCCTTTTTTACCTGACGGGCAGATAGAGTGTTTCTTCGCCAGTTTCTCGAAATCGCCGCCGTTTTTGATCTGTTCCAGAAGATCCTGTGCCAGTTTCTCTTCTTTAACAAGTATATGGAGTGCTGCTGCGGTTTTTGCCATGATCGTGCCTTGAGTGTGAGAGTTTACGCTGGCTATACTACCACGCTGTTATACACTTCGATCTCTTTTGGCTGCGTCTGCTCACCTGGTAACTTACTTCTGTAAGCTCCTGAGGATTTAGCTTTGCTGCCTTGATGTAGTCTGAATGACGTGGTGTACGTTTTCTCCCTCCCGTTTTCCATTGAGTGATCTTTTTATGCGTTTGAACCCCGGACAACAACAAGCCGTCGAATTCGTCACCGGACCCTGCCTGGTGCTTGCTGGCGCGGGATCCGGTAAAACACGCGTGATCACCAACAAAATCGCTCATCTGATCCGCGGCTGTGGCTATCAGGCAAAACATATCGCGGCGGTGACTTTTACCAACAAAGCAGCGCGCGAAATGAAAGAGCGTGTGGCGCAGACGCTGGGGCGCAAAGAGGCGCGCGGCTTGATGATCTCCACCTTTCACACGCTGGGGCTAACAATCATTAAGCGTGAATTCGCCGCATTGGGGATGAAATCCAACTTTTCACTGTTTGATGACACCGATCAGGTCGCGCTGCTGAAAGAGTTGACCGAAGGGCTGATCGACGATGACAAAGCGGTATTGCAGCAGTTGATCTCCACGATCTCGAACTGGAAAAACGATCTACTGACGCCGCCGCAGGCTGCCGCACAGGCAAAGGGCGAGCGCGATCGTATTTTTGCTCACTGCTATGGCCTGTACGATAGCCATATGAAATCGTGCAACGTGCTCGATTTCGACGATTTGATTTTGCTGCCGACACTGTTATTACAGCGCAATGAAGAGGTGCGCGAACGCTGGCAGAACAAGATTCGCTATCTGCTGGTGGATGAATATCAGGACACCAATACCAGCCAGTATGAGCTGGTGAAATTGCTGGTGGGGCAGCGCGCGCGTTTTACGGTGGTGGGCGATGACGATCAGTCGATCTACTCCTGGCGCGGTGCGCGTCCGCAAAACCTGGTGCTGCTGAGTCAGGATTTTCCGGCGTTGCAGGTAGTTAAACTGGAGCAAAACTATCGCTCATCCGGGCGTATTCTGAAAGCGGCAAACATCCTGATCGCCAACAACCCGCACGTATTTGAAAAGCGTCTTTTTTCAGAGTTGGGTTACGGGCCGGAGCTGAAGATCCTTAGCGCGAATCACGAAGAACATGAAGCCGAACGTGTTACCGGGGAGCTGATAGCTCATCACTTCGTCAACAAAACCCAGTACAAAGATTATGCGATTCTTTATCGCGGTAACCACCAGTCACGGGTGTTTGAAAAATTCCTGATGCAGAACCGCATCCCGTACAAAATCTCTGGCGGTACGTCGTTTTTCTCGCGTCCGGAAATCAAAGACCTGCTGGCTTACTTGCGCGTGCTGACCAATACGGAAGACGACAGCGCATTTTTGCGGATTGTAAATACGCCGAAGCGCGAGATTGGCTCCGCTACCCTGCAAAAGCTGGGTGAGTGGGCGATGCTGCGTAATAAAAGCCTGTTTGCCGCCAGCTTTGATGTTGGCCTGAATCAGACGCTCACTGGACGTGGCTATGAATCATTGACGCGCTTTACGCAGTGGCTGGGCGACGTGCAACAGTTGTCCGAGCGTGAGCCGATTGCTGCGGTGCGCGATTTGATCCACGGCATCGACTATGAATCCTGGTTGTTTGAAACCTCGCCCAGCCCGAAAGCCGCCGAAATGCGGATGAAAAACGTCAACACGCTGTTTGGCTGGATGACGGAAATGCTGGAAGGCAGCGAACTGGATGAGCCGATGACATTGGCGGAGGTGGTCACGCGTTTTACCCTGCGCGATATGATGGAGCGCGGTGAGAGCGATGACGAATCTGACCAGGTGCAGCTAATGACATTGCATGCCTCCAAAGGGCTGGAATTTCCGTATGTCTTCCTGGTCGGTATGGAAGAGGGATTACTGCCGCATCAGAGCAGCATCGATGAGGATAACGTCGATGAAGAGCGCCGCCTTGCTTATGTGGGCATCACCCGGGCGCAGAAGGAGCTGATTTTCACCCTCTGTAAGGAGCGCCGTCAGTATGGCGAACTGGTGCGGCCGGAGCCGAGCCGTTTCCTGCTGGAATTACCACAGGATGACCTGATCTGGGAGCAGGAGCGCAAAGTGGTGAGCGCTGAAGAGCGGATGCACAAAGGGCAGGCCAACGTGGCAAATATTCGCGCCATGCTGGCGAAGGCAAAAGAGAAGTAAAAAGCCCGGCGGATACCGGGCTTACGCTTACTGGATTTCCAGCGGCCAGTGGACGTAGCTTTGCCACTGGCTTTCCTGCTCGATTAACTCCGCGCCCAACGGGTGACTTTTCAGCCAACCCTGCGGCAACGACAGCGCCAGTTTTTCTCCTTGCGCGCTGACGATAATTTCCGGCAACAAATCGTCGCGACGGCGGCTGGCAAAAATAATTGCCAGGCGCAGCAGGCGGCAGAGATGTTCCGCAACGCGCGGCGGGACGGCGTTTTGCTGGTGCAGTGAGGAGAGATCGACAGCGTTGGTCTGATTCAGCAGCAGCGTGGCGAGCAGTTTTTTCTGCGCTGGCGTAAAGCCCGGCAGATCGAGATTGCGTACCAGCCATGCTGCATGCAGCGGTGCCTGTTTAAACTCAATACTCAGACCAATTTCATGCAGTTCGCAGGCAACTTGCAGTATTTCGATGCTGTAGGCGTCAAGTTCCCACTCTTTTTCTACACTCAACGCAAAGCGTTTTGCCAGCGCAGTCACGCGACGGGCCTGATCGGTATCGATAATAAAACGGCGCTGAATGTTGCGCAGCGTACGGCTGCGAATATCCTGATCAACCGCCAGATGCAGCATGCCATAGACCAGACCTTCACGCAGCGCGCCGCCAGCCAGCGTCATGCTGGCAATATTCATCTCGGTAAAGATAGCGATCAGAATCGCCAGCCCGCTAGGAAAGACCAACGCACGCTCCAGCGTCAGACCTTCGATCTCCAGTTCTTCAAGCCGCCCGCACTGAATAGCTCGCTGCTTAAGCTGCTGAAGTTTGGCGAGAGTAATGCGCTCATCCATACCCTGCGCCATCATGATTTCTTGCAGGGCTTGCACGGTGCCGGATGCGCCAACGCACACTTTCCAGCCATGCCGACGAAGCTCATCGGCGACCGGGCGCAGCACTTCACGCGCAGCATGCTCTGCGGCGTCGAAATTTTCCTGTCCGAGATTGCGATCGGTAAAAAAACGCTCAAGCCAGGTGACGCAGCCCATCGACAGACTAAACAGCGAAGTGGTTTGCGCGCCGGTACCGGTCACCAGCTCGGTGCTGGCACCGCCGATATCCACCACCAGACGCTGATCCGCACCGCCGGTAGTATGCGCAACACCCTGATAAATCAGACGCGCTTCCTCTTCGCCGCTGATGACCTGCACCGGGCAACCGAGGATGACTTGCGCTTTGTTGAGGAATTCCTGGGCGTTAACCGCCAGGCGGAGCGTGGCTGTCGCCACAACGCGGATTTGCTGTGCGGGAATATCCTGAAGACGCTCTGAAAACAAACGCAGGCATTGCCAGCCGCGTTCCATCGCTTCCTGGGAAAGCTGGTTTTCACTGCTCAGGCCCGCCGCGAGGCGAACCTTGCGTTTGATGCGGGAAAGCGTCTGAATGCTTCCCGCCACCTCGCGCACAACCAGCATATGAAAACTGTTGGAGCCAAGATCAATGGCGGCATAGAGCGAGGCGGAACCAAGCATATTTTTTTAACCTGAACGACGGCGATTACGTGGCGCACCACCACTGCGGCGCGGACCGTTACCTGAGCGCGAACGCGTCAGGCGTTTCGGCGGCGGTAATTCGCTGAGCAGCGCATCCGGATTGTATTTGCTCACCGGAATTGAGTGCCCGATATACGTTTCAATTGCGGGCAGGTTCAGCGCGTACTCTTCACAAGCAAGGCTGATAGAGTTGCCGCTGGCGCCCGCACGACCCGTACGGCCGATGCGGTGCACGTAGTCTTCGCAGTCGTCCGGCAGATCGTAGTTAAAGACGTGGGTAACGGCTGGGATATGCAGACCGCGCGCCGCAACGTCCGTAGCGACCAGAATATCGAGATCGCCGCGGGTGAATTCATCAAGAATACGCAGGCGTTTTTTCTGCGCTACGTCGCCAGTCAGCAGACCAACACGATGACCATCGGCAGCCAGATGGCCCCAGATATCTTCACAGCGATGTTTGGTGTTGGCGAAAATAATGGCGCGATCCGGCCACTCTTCTTCAATCAACGTTTGCAGCAGACGCATTTTCTCTTCATTAGAAGGATAGAAAAGCTCTTCTTTAATGCGGTGGCCGGTTTTCTGTTCCGGTTCCACTTCGACGTATTCTGCGTTGTTCATCTGCTCGAATGCGAGTTCACGTACCCGATAAGAGAGTGTGGCGGAGAACAGCATGTTCAGACGCTGTGTGGCTGCCGGCATGCGGCGGAATAGCCAACGGATATCTTTAATAAAGCCCAGATCGTACATACGATCGGCTTCGTCCAGCACCACGACCTGAACTGCGGCCAGGTTAATATGGTTCTGTTTGGTGTAATCGATCATACGACCGGTTGTGCCGATCAGAATATCGACGCCGCTTTCCAGCACTTTTAGCTGTTTGTCGTAACCATCACCGCCGTAAGCCAGACCCAGTTTCAGGCCTGTTGATTGCGCAAGCGGTTCTGCATCGGCATGAATTTGTACCGCGAGTTCACGCGTCGGCGCCATAATAATTGCGCGCGGCTGGTTCACTTTACGGTCTTCGATCGCCGGGTGAGAGAGGAGATAATGAAACGTTGACGTTAAAAACGCCATCGTTTTACCGGTACCGGTTTGCGCCTGACCTGCAACGTCACGGCCCGCCAGCGTCAGCGGAAGAGCCAGAGCCTGTATAGGCGTGCAATTATGAAACCCTTTATTTTCAAGGGCTTCGATCACCTTTGGGTGCAGGGCGAAGTCGGAAAACTTCTGTTCAGTTAAATGTGTTTTGCTCATAGTGTGGTAGAATATCAGCTTACTATTGCTTTACGAAAGCGTATCCGGTGAAATAAAGTCAACCTTTAGTTGGTTATTGTGGCATCAATACGTTGTTGTTTTATGCTACACCAACACACCAGGCTTATTCCTGTGGAGTTATATATGAGCGATAAAATTATTCACCTGACTGACGATAGTTTTGACACGGATGTACTCAAAGCGGACGGGCTTGTTCTCGTTGATTTCTGGGCAGAGTGGTGTGGACCGTGCAAAATGATCGCCCCGATTCTGGATGAAGTCGCTAATGAGTACGAAGGCAAACTGACCATTGCGAAACTGAATATCGACCAGAACCCAGGCACTGCGCCGAAGTACGGTATTCGTGGTATCCCAACCCTGCTGCTGTTTAAACACGGCGAAGTGGCTGCGACCAAAGTGGGTGCCTTGTCTAAAGGCCAACTGAAAGAGTTCCTGGACGCCAACCTGGCGTAGTATCAGGTTCTGCCGGCGTGCCAGTCGTCCTAATTTTTTAGGATCGCTGGACGCCCGGCTTCTGCCGTGCTAATTTAGTTTTGACTTCGTTTTGAACATACCTTTAGTTGTTTGAACCTTGCATTACCCGATACTTCCCGCAGAGCAATATCGCCGCGACGGAAGTAAACAGATTCCGGGCTTATCACTCATTCCGTCTTATCGTTTCAGTTCTGCGTACTTTCTTGTGACCAGGCACCGATCAGATATGAGTTGATGGCCGTTAACAGGCATGGATGACCCTGCCATACCATTCACAACATTAAGTTCGAGATTTACCCCGAGTTTAAGAACCCACACCATTATGAATCTTACCGAATTAAAGAATACGCCGGTTTCTGAGCTGATCACTCTCGGCGAAAATATGGGGCTGGAAAACCTGGCCCGTATGCGCAAACAGGACATCATTTTCGCCATCCTGAAGCAGCACGCGAAGAGTGGCGAAGATATCTTTGGCGACGGTGTGCTGGAGATTCTGCAGGATGGATTTGGTTTCCTCCGTTCCGCAGACAGCTCCTACCTCGCCGGCCCTGACGACATCTACGTATCCCCCAGCCAAATCCGCCGTTTCAACCTCCGCACCGGTGACACCATTTCAGGTAAGATTCGCCCACCTAAAGAAGGTGAACGTTACTTCGCACTGCTGAAAGTTAACGAGGTGAATTTCGATAAGCCGGAAAACGCGCGTAATAAGATTCTGTTCGAAAACTTAACGCCGCTGCACGCAAACTCTCGTCTGCGTATGGAGCGTGGTAATGGTTCGACCGAAGACTTAACCGCTCGCGTACTGGATCTGGCATCGCCTATCGGTCGCGGTCAGCGTGGTCTGATTGTTGCGCCGCCGAAAGCGGGTAAAACCATGCTGCTGCAGAACATCGCGCAGAGCATTGCGTATAACCATCCGGATTGCGTACTGATGGTGCTGCTGATTGACGAACGTCCGGAAGAAGTGACGGAAATGCAGCGTCTGGTAAAAGGTGAAGTGGTTGCTTCTACCTTCGATGAACCGGCTTCCCGCCACGTGCAGGTTGCTGAAATGGTTATCGAAAAAGCCAAACGTCTGGTTGAGCATAAGAAAGACGTTATCATTCTGCTGGATTCCATCACCCGCCTGGCGCGTGCTTACAACACCGTTGTTCCGGCTTCCGGTAAAGTGTTGACGGGTGGTGTGGATGCTAACGCCCTGCATCGTCCGAAGCGTTTCTTCGGTGCTGCGCGTAACGTGGAAGAGGGCGGCAGCCTGACCATTATCGCGACTGCGTTGATCGATACCGGTTCGAAGATGGATGAAGTGATTTACGAAGAGTTTAAAGGCACCGGTAACATGGAGCTGCATCTCTCCCGTAAGATCGCAGAAAAACGCGTCTTCCCGGCGATTGATTACAACCGTTCCGGTACGCGTAAAGAAGAGCTGCTCACCACTCAGGAAGAGCTGCAGAAGATGTGGATCCTGCGCAAAATCATCCATCCAATGGGTGAGATTGATGCAATGGAGTTCCTCATCAACAAGCTGGCGATGACGAAGACAAATGATGAATTCTTCGACATGATGAAGCGCTCTTAATACAAATAAACCTCAGAAACGCCACGTTTTTACGTGGCGTTTTTCATTTCTGGGCTATACGCTATATGCACCAGGACAGGTATTGTCCAACACTGGCGACGGCTGGATGGCGTTTCGAAGGTCAAAACCTTCCATTTGGCTGAAAAGCAAACAATAACGCCTGTGATTGACCTGCATTCTCCTTTTATGGAGTGTAGCAACGTCGTTATACTGCCAGGATCAACATTTGCTGAGAGCATGCATTGTGAGTTTATCCACTGCGATTACTGAATTATTCGGTATTTTCTTGTTTACAACGGTTTTCCTGTTCTTCGCCCGAAAAATGGCGAAGCACGTTGGCCTGGTAGACAAACCTAACTCCCGAAAACGACACCAGGGACTAATCCCATTGGTTGGTGGTATTTCAGTTTACGCCGGGATTTGCTTCACTTTCAGCATCACAGACTACTACATTCCCCACGTTGGTCTTTATCTTGCCTGCGCAGGCGTGCTGGCGTTTGTCGGGGCGCTGGACGATCGTTTCGATATCAGCGTCAAAACTCGCGCAGCTATTCAGACGGTGATTGCCGTTGTAATGATGTGGGCCGGTAATCTCTACCTTAGCAGCCTCGGCTACATCTTTGGATCGTGGGAGATGGTGCTGGGGCCGTTTGGCTATCTGCTTACGCTGTTTGCTGTCTGGGCGGCAATTAACGCATTTAATATGGTAGACGGCATTGATGGCCTGCTCGGCGGCCTTTCCTGCGTTTCGTTTGCGGCGATTGGTATTATTTTATGGTTTGATGGCCAGACCAGCCTGGCGCTGTGGTGCTTTGCCATGATCGCGGCAATTCTGCCCTATATTCTGCTCAACCTTGGCCTGCTGGGGCGGCGTTATAAAGTGTTTATGGGCGATGCCGGCAGCACGCTGATTGGTTTCACCATTATCTGGATTTTACTGGAAACGACTCAGGGTAAGACCCACCCGATAAGCCCGGTGACGGCGTTATGGATTATTGCTATCCCCTTGATGGATATGGTGGCGATTACCTACCGACGTCTGCGTAAAGGTATGAGTCCGTTCTCACCCGATCGTCAGCATATTCACCACCTCATCATGCGGGCGGGTTTCAGTTCCCGTCAGGCATTTGTGCTCATCACGCTCGCTGCGGCAATACTCGCCAGCATTGGCGTCGTGACGGAGTACCTTCATTTTATTCCTGAATGGGTAATGTTGGCATTGTTTTTGCTGGCGTTCTTCTTATACGGTTACTGCATCAAACGCGCCTGGAAAGTCGCGCGCTTAATGAAACGAGTTAAACGCAGAATGCGCCGTCACAGCGCGTCTAAATCAACACTAACCAAGTAAATCCGGGAAAGCGATGACTCAACCATTGTCGGGAACACCTTCAGCGGGTACGGAAAATGAGCTGGATATTCGAGGACTGTTTCGTACTTTGTGGGCAGGAAAACTGTGGATTGGGGGGATGGCGCTGCTGTTTGCATTGATTGCGCTGGCCTGGACTTTCTTTGCGCGGCAGGAATGGAGTGCGACGGCCATTACGGATAGCCCTACGGTTAACATGCTTGGCGGATTTTACTCCCAGCAACAGTTTTTACGTAATCTGGATGTGAAGGCGAATCTGGCGCCTGTCGAACAACCTTCGGTAATGGATGAATCCTATAAAGAGTTTGTTGTGCAACTGGCTTCATGGGACACGCGCCGTGATTTTTGGTTGCAGACGGACTACTACAAGCAGCGTCTGGTCGGGAACAGTAAAGCTGATGCTGCAACGCTGGATGAGTTAATCAACAATATCCAGTACACGCCGGGCGATGCGGCCCGCAATCTGAATGATAGCGTTAAGCTGATTGCTGAAACCGCGCCGGATGCGAACAATTTGTTGCGCCAGTATGTGGCTTTCGCCAGTCAGCGTGCCGCCAGCCATTTAAACGATGAGCTGAAAGGGGCATGGGCCGCGCGTACCATCCAGATGAAAGCCCAGGTTAAACGCCAGGAAGAGGTGGCGAAAGCGATCTACAACCGTCGCCTGCATAATGTTGAGCAGGCGCTGAAGGTGGCCGAGCAGCATAATATTTCGCGTAATGAAACCGAGGTTCCACCCGACGAGTTACCCGATTCGGAACTGTTTATGTTAGGCCGCCCGATGTTGCAGGCGCGCCTTGAGAACTTACAGGCTGTGGGGCCTCAGTTCGATCTGGACTATGATCAAAACCGGGCGATGCTGAATACACTTAACGTCGGGCCTACGCTGGATCCGCGTTTCCAGACTTATCGTTACTTGCGTACACCGGAGGAGCCGGTGAAACGCGACAGCCCGCGCCGTGTTTTCCTGATGATCATCTGGGGTATCGTTGGGGTGTTAGTCGGCGCCGGGGTGGCATTAACACGTCGCCGTATACATTAAGCGACGCCTGAGATGAAGGCGCGGGGCCTTCATCCTCTAAAACAAAGAGAATCGTTGTGAAAGTACTCACCGTATTCGGCACACGACCAGAAGCTATCAAAATGGCTCCGCTGGTACATGCGTTGGCAAAAGATCCTGACTTTGAGGCGAAAGTTTGCGTCACTGCGCAGCATAGGGAAATGTTGGATCAGGTGTTGAGCCTTTTCTCGATTGTTCCGGATTATGACCTGAATATCATGCGCCCCGGACAGGGGCTGACGGAAATCACCTGCGGTATTCTTGAGGGGCTGAAACCAATTCTTGAATCGTTCCGCCCGGATGTTGTGCTGGTGCACGGCGATACGACAACCACCATTGCAGCGAGCCTTGCTGCTTTTTACCAACGTATTCCTGTTGGTCATGTGGAAGCCGGGCTGCGCACTGGCGATCTCTCTTCGCCCTGGCCCGAAGAAGCCAACCGTACCCTGACGGGCCACCTGGCAATGTATCATTTTGCGCCGACAGAAAATTCTCGCCGTAATTTGCTGCGCGAGAACGTTGCCGACAACCATATTTTTGTGACGGGCAATACCGTGATTGACGCCCTGTTCTGGGTGCGCGACAGCGTAATGAATACTTCCGGCCGCTATGAAGAGCTGGCGGTGCGCTATCCGTTCCTTGATGACAACAAAAAGCTGATCCTTGTCACCGGGCATCGCCGCGAGAGTTTTGGTCGTGGGTTTGAACAGATTTGCCATGCGCTGGCGGATATCGCCGCGCAACATGATGATGTGCAGATTGTCTACCCGGTACACCTGAACCCCAACGTCAGCGAGCCGGTAAACCGAATTCTGGGCCATGTTGAAAACGTGAGCCTGATTGAGCCGCAGGATTACCTGCCGTTTTTGTGGTTGATGAATCGCGCCTGGCTAATCCTCACCGATTCCGGCGGTATTCAGGAAGAAGCGCCTTCATTAGGTAAACCGGTGCTGGTGATGCGGGATACGACCGAGCGTCCGGAAGCCATCGAAGCGGGAACGGTAAAGCTGGTCGGCACGAATCGCCAGCGCATTGTGGAAGAGGTCACGCGCCTGCTCCGCGATAACGATGCCTGGCAAGCGATGAGCCATGCGCACAACCCCTATGGCGATGGACAGGCCTGTGGGCGCATTTTGCACGCACTTAAAAACAATCGGATAACACTATGAGCTTTACAACCATTTCCGTGATCGGCCTCGGTTACATTGGCCTGCCTACCGCTGCCGCTTTTGCCTCCCGGCACAAACAGGTCGTGGGAATCGACATCAACTCGCACGCTGTGGACACCATTAACCGTGGTGAAATCCATATTGTCGAGCCAGAGTTGAGTAGCGTGGTCAAAGCGGCGGTGGATGGCGGTTATCTGCGGGCCAGCACGACGCCAGTGGCGGCTGATGCTTACCTGATTGCCGTGCCGACGCCGTTTAAAGGCGAGCACGAACCCGATATGACGTATGTCGAAGCGGCAGCCAAATCCATTGCGCCGGTGCTGACGAAAGGCGCGCTGGTGATCCTCGAATCCACTTCGCCCGTCGGCGCAACAGAGCAGATGGCTGACTGGCTCGCCGCAGCGCGACCGGATCTCACTTTCCCGCAACAGGCGGGAGAGACGGCCGATGTGAACATCGCTTACTGCCCGGAGCGTGTGCTGCCGGGGCAGGTGATGGTAGAGCTGATCAAGAACGACCGCGTGATCGGTGGTATGACGCCGGTCTGCTCGGCGCGCGCCAGCGAGCTGTACAAGATTTTCCTTGAGGGTGAGTGTGTGGTGACCAACTCCCGCACCGCTGAGATGTGCAAACTCACCGAAAACAGTTTCCGCGATGTGAACATCGCCTTCGCTAACGAACTGTCGTTGATCTGCGCCGAACAGGGGATCAATGTCTGGGAGCTGATTCGTCTGGCGAATCGTCATCCACGCGTAAACATTTTGCAACCGGGGCCGGGCGTTGGCGGGCACTGCATTGCTGTCGATCCCTGGTTTATCGTGGCGCAGAACCCGCAGCAGGCGCGGCTTATCCGTACGGCGCGCGAGGTGAACGATTATAAACCTCACTGGGTACTGAACCAGGTTAAAGCCACCGTTGCCGATTGCCTGACAGCCAGCGGTAAACGCGCCAGCGAGATAAAAATCGCCTGCTTCGGGCTGGCGTTTAAACCGAATATTGACGATCTGCGCGAAAGTCCGGCGATGGAAATTGCCGGTGATATTGCGCAGTGGCACAGCGGGGAAACGCTGGTTGTCGAGCCGAATATCCATCAACTTCCGGCAGCGCTGAGCAGCCTTGCGTCGCTGGTGAATACCGCGGATGCGCTGGCGCAGGCCGATGTGCTGGTGCTGCTGGTCGATCACAACGAATTTAAAGCGGTAGAGAGTAGCCGCATCACGCAACGCTACATCGTGGATACCAAAGGCGTCTGGCGCTAAGGCGTAAAGGAGACGAAATGGCAATTCACGGAACGTTAGAAGAGCTGGCCTGGGAAAGCGCCTTTTTTGGTGTGCGCAGTGCGATTGTCCGCCTGCAACCTGCGGCTCCTGCGCTGAGCGTGACGGATTTTAGCGCCTGGGAACGCGTGCAGGTAAAGCTGGCGGCGTCGCAAACCGCACAACTGGACGCCCTGCAAGCGCTTGGCTTTCAACTGGTAGAGGGCGAGATCGACTTTTCGCTGACGGTATCGCCGCAGGGTGTTGATCCCGCTGCCGACGTGGCCACCTCCGACGATATTCCTGAATTACGCCGTCTGGCAGCCGGGATCTTCGTGCAGAGCCGTTTTCGTGCGCCCTGGTATGCGCCTGATGCAAGCGGGCGCTTTTATGCGCAGTGGATAGAAAACGCAGTAAAAGGCGTATTTGACCATCAATGTCTGCTGTTTCGCGGTGAAAATGGCGAAATTGCGGGCTTTGTTTCTCTGCGTCAGCTTAACGGGCAGGAGGCGCGTATCGGCCTGCTGGCCGGGCGCGGCGTCGGAGAAAAATTAATGCAGGCTGCGTGTCACTGGGCGCGACAGCGGCAACTGACTCTTGTGCGTGTCGCGACCCAGCTTGGGAATACTGCGGCACTTAAACGATATATTCAGAGCGGCGCGAACGTGGAAAGCACCGCTTTGTGGTTATACAGGTGACTCTATGATCCCCTTCAATGCACCACCGGTAGTAGGCACGGAAATCGACTACATGCAGTCGGCGATGGGTAGCGGTAAATTGTGCGGCGATGGCGGTTTTACCCGTCGCTGCCAGCAGTGGATGGAGCAGCATTTTCATAGCGCGAAAGTACTGCTGACGCCCTCCTGTACCGCGTCGCTGGAAATGGCCGCGCTGCTACTGGACATTCAGCCCGGTGATGAAGTGATCATGCCGAGCTATACCTTTGTTTCCACTGCCAATGCTTTTGTACTGCGCGGGGCAAAAATCGTCTTTGTTGATATTCGCCCGGATACGATGAATATCGATGAAACCTGCATTGAAGCGGCCATTACCGATAAAACCCGGGCGATTGTACCGGTGCATTACGCGGGCGTAGCCTGCGAGATGGATACCATCATGGATATCGCCAAACGGCATAACCTGTTTGTGGTCGAAGATGCAGCTCAGGGCGTGATGTCCACCTACAAGGGACGTGCGCTTGGCACTATCGGTCATATTGGCTGCTTCAGCTTCCATGAAACAAAAAATTACACCGCTGGCGGCGAAGGGGGCGCGACGTTGATTAACGATCGCGCGCTGGTGGAGCGGGCGGAAATTATCCGCGAGAAAGGCACTAACCGCAGCCAGTTTTTCCGTGGACAGGTGGATAAGTACACCTGGCGGGATATCGGCTCCAGTTACCTGATGGCGGATTTGCAGGCAGCTTATCTCTGGGCGCAGCTGGAAGCGGCAGATCGCATTAATCAGCAGCGCCTGGCGCTGTGGCAAACCTACTATGACGCGCTGTTACCGCTGGCGCGCGCCGGGCGCATTACGTTGCCGACCATTCCGGCAGATTGCGGCCACAATGCGCACATGTTCTACATCAAGCTGCGTGATGAAGCCGATCGCCGTGCGCTGATCGCTTTTCTGAAAGAGGCGGAGATCCTGGCGGTGTTCCATTACATTCCGCTGCATGCGTCGCCTGCCGGGGAAAAATTTGGCGAATTCCACGGCGAAGATCGCTACACCACGGTGGAAAGTGAGCGTTTGCTTCGCCTGCCGCTGTTTTACAATCTGGCGCCGGTTAACCAGCGCACGGTTATCAGCACCCTTCTGAGCTATTTCCGCTGACATGTCGCTGGCAAAAGCATCGGTATGGACTGCGACAAGCACGCTGGTCAAAATTGGCGCGGGCTTGCTGGTGGTCAAACTTTTGGCGGTGGCTTTCGGGCCGTCAGGTGTCGGGCAGGCTGGTAACTTCCGCCAGTTGATTACCGTGCTGGGCGTGCTGGCTGGCGCCGGGATCTTCAATGGCGTGACTAAATTCGTCGCCCAGTATCACGATGATCCGGCGCGGTTGCGTGCGGTTGTTGGCACATCGTCAGCTATGGTGCTGGGCTTCTCAACGCTGCTGGCGCTCGTTTTTTTGCTTGCCGCTGCGCCTGTCAGCCAGGGCTTATTTGGCCATCCTGATTTTCAGGGGCTGGTGCGGCTGGTGGCGCTGGTGCAGTTCGGTATTGCATGGGCGAACTTGCTGCTGGCGGTGATGAAAGGCTTTCGCGATGCCGCCAGCAATGCGCTGTCGCTGATTATCGGCAGCGTGGTTGGCGTGCTGGCCTGGTATCTCTGTTTCCAGCTTGGCGGTTACCAGGGCGCGCTGCTGGGAATGGCGCTGGTTCCGGCGCTGGTGCTAATCCCGGCTGTGTTGCTGCTGATTCGACGCGGTTCGGTGCCGCTGGCGTACTTCGCGCCGCGCTGGGACAACGGTTTAGCCGGTCAGCTCAGCAAATTTACGCTGATGGCGCTGATTACATCGGTAACGTTGCCGCTGGCCTATGTGATGATGCGAAACCTGCTGGCGGCGCATTATAGCTGGGAAGAGGTGGGGATCTGGCAAGGGGTGAGCAGTATTTCCGATGCTTATCTTCAGTTTATTACCGCTTCGTTTAGTGTCTATTTGCTACCTACTTTATCGAGGCTGGCGACAAAACAGGAGATTTCGCGCGAAATCGTGAAATCGCTGCGCTTCGTGTTGGCAGCGGTGGCGGCGGTGAGCCTGACGGTGTGGCTGTTGCGTGATGTGGCGATCTGGCTGCTGTTTTCCGACAAGTTTACCGCCATGCGCGATCTCTTTGCCTGGCAACTGGTTGGGGATGTACTGAAAGTGGGCGCTTACGTCTTTGGTTATCTGGTGATTGCCAAAGCGTCGTTACGCTTCTACATTCTGGCGGAAATCAGCCAGTTCACTCTGCTCACGCTGTTCTCGCGCTGGTTTATTCCCGCGCACGGTGCTGCCGGTGCGGCACAGGCCTATATGGCAACTTACATTATTTATTTCGCCCTCTGTTGTGGCGCGTTTTTGATTTGGCGAAAGAAAGCATGACTGCACTGATTCACGTACTGGGATCGGATATCCCACACCATAACCAGACCGTATTACGCTTCTTTAACGATCATCTTGCTGCGTCGGGCGCGCATGCCCGCGAGTTTATGATTGCCAGCAGCGACACGGAAATAGGTGCGGAATACCCGGCGCTGACGCTGCACTTTTATGCGGACAAAAAGGCGCTGGCGAAAGCCGTCGTTGCGCGTGCAAAAGTGGATCGGCAACAGCGTTTTTTCTTCCACGGCCAGTTCAATTTCAGCCTGTGGCTGGCGCTGTTGCGCGGCGCTATCAAACGCGAGCAATTTTACTGGCATGTCTGGGGCGCCGATCTGTACGTAGTCTCGCACAGCCTCAAATTCCGTCTTTTTTATCCGCTGCGCAGGCTGGCGCAGCATCGCGTAGGCTGCGTTTTTGCCACCCGCGGCGATCTGTCGTGGTACGGGAAACGTAATCCCACGGTGCGCGGGGAGTTGCTCTATTTCCCGACGCGTATGGATCCAGCGCTGAATACCATGGCACATGAGTTGCAGCGGGAAGGTAAGCTGACGATTCTGGTGGGTAACTCCGGCGATCCGAGTAATGAACATATTGCCGCGCTGGAGGCTATCCACCGCCAGTTCGGCGATACGGTGAATATCATTGTGCCGATGGGCTACCCGGCCAATAATGACAGCTATATCGATGCGGTAAATCGTGCCGGTCTGGCATTATTCAGCGCCGAAAACCTGCGTATTCTGCGTGAGAAAATGGCTTTTGATGACTATCTGTCGCTGCTCGGGCAGTGTGATTTGGGTTATTTTATTTTTGCCCGCCAGCAGGGGATCGGTACGCTCTGTTTGCTGATTCAGGCCGGGGTGCCGTGTGTGCTTAACCGGGAAAACCCGTTCTGGCGCGATATGGTGGCCGAAGATATTCCGGTGCTGTTTAC
Organism: Kosakonia sp. MH5; assembly: GCF_009935945.1. NCBI lineage: Bacteria > Pseudomonadati > Pseudomonadota > Gammaproteobacteria > Enterobacterales > Enterobacteriaceae > Kosakonia > Kosakonia sp. MH5. Next base: position 28,996 of record NZ_QODH01000015.1, read on the forward strand.
CGGTGATGCGTTGAATGAGACGGTGATTCGCGAAGCCCGGCGGCAATTGATCGCGGTGGATAAAAACGCCATCACCTTCTTCAGTCCAAACTATATTGCGCTCTGGCATAAGGCGCTGCGCAATGCTGCGGGGATCGCCGGATGAGTCCACTTGAGTTTTGCGGTCTGTTGATCCTCTGGCTGGTGGCAACGCTGTTTATCGCCACGCTAACCTGGTTTGAGTTCCGCCGGGTTCGGTTCAATTTTAACGTCTTCTTTTCACTGCTCTTTTTGTTGACGTTTTTCTTTGGGTTCCCGCTCACCAGCCTCCTGGTGTTCCGCTTCAATGTCGGCGTCGCGCCGCCGGGCGTGATGATGCAGTCGCTGCTGGCCGCGGCCTGTTTCTACGCGATTTATTATGTGACGTACAAAACCCGATTGCGGGCGAAAAGCGAGCAGGTATCGCGCCGCCCGCTGTTTACCATTAATCGGGTCGAGGCGCATCTGACGTGGATCATGCTGATGGTTATCGCGCTGGTCAGCGTGGGCATCTTCTTCATGCACAACGGGTTTTTGCTGTTCCGTCTGCAATCCTATAGCCAGATCTTCTCCAGCGAAGTTTCCGGTGTTGCATTGAAACGCTTCTTTTATTTCTTTATTCCGGCCATGCTGGTGGTCTATTTCCTGCGGCAGAGCGCGCAGGCATGGCTGTTTTTCCTCGTCAGCACCGTCGCATTTGGTTTGTTGACGTACATGATCGTCGGCGGCACACGCGCCAATATTATTATCGCTTTTGCTATCTTCTTGTTTATCGGCATTATTCGCGGCTGGATTTCGCTGTGGATGCTGGCAGCGGCGGGCGTGCTGGGGATTGTCGGGATGTTCTGGCTGGCGCTGAAGCGCTACGGGCTTAATGTCAGCGGTGATGAAGCCTTTTATACCTTCTTGTATCTGACGCGCGATACCTTTTCTCCCTGGGAAAATCTGTCTTTGCTACTGCAAAACTACGACAAGATCGATTTTCAGGGACTGGCGCCGATTGTGCGCGATTTCTACGTTTTCATCCCTTCCTGGCTGTGGCATGGCCGCCCGAGTATTGTGTTGAACTCGGCGAATTATTTTACCTGGGAAGTGCTGAATAACCACTCAGGGCTGGCTATCTCTCCGACGCTGATTGGATCGCTGGTGGTGATGGGCGGTGTCTGGTTTATTCCGTTCGGTGCGGTGGTGGTGGGTCTTATCATTAAGTGGTTTGACTGGGTGTATAAACTTGGCAATCGGGAAACAAACCGCTATAAAGCGGCGATCCTGCACAGTTTCTGCTTTGGCGCTATCTTCAATATGATCGTGCTGGCGCGTGAGGGACTGGATGCTTTCGCTTCCCGCGTGGTGTTCTTCCTCGTCGTTTTCGGTTTCTGCGTGCTGGTGGCGAAACTGCTGTACTGGTTGTTCGACAGCGCTGGCCTGATACGTAATCGCAGTGCGCGCGCAGTGAACCCCCTTTCCCAGGTGTAAAAAGGAATAACATGACGGACAAGACGGCTGCGCCGCTGTATGACCTGCGCGGTCTGAAACTCATCGGCTGGCGCGATATGCAGCACGCGCTGGATTACCTCTATGCTGACGGAGAAATCAAACGCGGCACGCTGGTGGCGATGAACGCCGAAAAACTGCTGACTGTGGAAGACGATCCCGTGGTGCGTGCGCTGATCGAGGCGGCAGAGTTTAAATATGCTGATGGTATTAGCGTGGTTCGCTCTCTGCGCAAGAAATTTCCGCAGGCGCAGGTCTCACGCGTTGCCGGTGCCGATCTCTGGGAACATTTGATGATGCGTGCCGGGCAGTCAGGTACGCCTGTATTTCTGGTGGGGGGAAAACCGGAGGTGCTGGCGCAAACCGAGCAGAAACTGCGCGCGCAGTGGCAGGTCAATATCGTGGGTAGCCAGGATGGTTATTTTACGGCGGATCAGCGTGAGGCGCTGTTTGCGCGTATCAGGGACAGCGGAGCGAAAATTGTCACCGTTGCGATGGGATCGCCACGGCAGGAGATTTTTATGCGTGACTGCCGCGCTGTTTACGCCGATGCCTTGTTTATGGGCGTTGGCGGGACGTATGACGTCTTTACCGGACATGTAAAGCGTGCGCCGAAGATTTGGCAGCAACTGGGGCTGGAGTGGCTCTACCGGTTGCTTTCGCAGCCTACGCGGCTCAAACGCCAGCTCCGTTTACTGCGTTATTTACGCTGGCACTACAGCGGAAAATTCTGACCTCATCAGGCAGCGTTTCACGCTGCCGCTTTCCTTCCAGCTGCTGTTTTATTGTGCATCGGGTCGATTTTTCTTATACATCGTTTGCCATTTCCCGCAATTTAAGAAACCATTCGCTCACTCATTTGCAGTGCCACGGCGTTTTTGCGCCAGCCATTTCCGGGCCGGTGCAGCATGGCCTGTTATGAGCTGAGGAAAAACTCATAACAATAGCCCGCGGAGCGGGTAAGAAAGAAGCAAACACAACAGAGGATTTATGGCTGAAAATAAACCGGAGCTTCAGCGCGGTCTGGAGTCTCGTCACATCGAATTAATCGCCCTGGGCGGCACCATTGGCGTGGGGTTGTTTATGGGGGCCGCCAGTACGCTGAAGTGGGCGGGCCCATCGGTATTGCTGGCGTATATCATCGCCGGTCTTTTCGTCTTTTTTATCATGCGCTCAATGGGCGAGATGCTGTTTCTTGAGCCGGTAGCCGGTTCCTTTGCCGTTTACGCGCATCGTTATATGAGCCCCTTCTTCGGCTACCTGACGGCCTGGTCCTACTGGTTTATGTGGATGGCCGTAGGGATCTCGGAAATTACTGCCATTGGCGTTTATGTCCAGTTCTGGTTCCCCGAGCTTGCTCAATGGATCCCCGCGCTGATTGCGGTAGCGCTGGTGGCGCTGGCCAACCTTGCGGCCGTGCGTCTTTATGGTGAAATTGAATTCTGGTTTGCCATGATTAAAGTCACCACCATCATCGTGATGATTATTGTTGGCCTGGGCGTGATCTTCTTCGGTTTTGGCAACGGCGGTCATTCGATTGGCTTTGGCAATCTGACAGAACATGGCGGTTTCTTTGCCGGTGGCTGGAAAGGCTTCTTAACCGCGCTCTGTATCGTGGTCGCCTCTTACCAGGGCGTTGAGCTTATCGGTATTACTGCCGGTGAAGCCAAAAACCCGCAGGTAACGCTGCGTAGCGCGGTCAGCAAAGTGCTGTGGCGTATCCTGATTTTCTATGTGGGTGCCATCTTTGTTATCGTCACCATCTTCCCGTGGAATGAAATCGGCACCAACGGCAGCCCGTTTGTGCTGACGTTTGCCAAAATCGGTATTACCGCAGCGGCAGGTATCATCAACTTTGTGGTGCTGACGGCTGCGCTCTCGGGTTGTAACAGCGGCATGTACAGTTGCGGTCGTATGCTTTACGCGCTGGCGAAGAACCGCCAGTTACCGTCTGCGGTAGCGAAAGTGTCAAAAAGCGGCGTTCCGGCAGCGGGTGTGACCATTTCTATTATTATTCTGCTGATCGGTTCGTGCCTGAACTACATTATTCCTAACCCGCAGCGCGTGTTTGTTTATGTCTATAGCGCCAGCGTATTGCCGGGAATGGTGCCGTGGTTCGTGATTCTGATTAGCCAGATGCGTTTCCGTAAAGCGCACAAAGCGGCGATTGCCACGCATCCGTTCCGCTCGATGCTGTTCCCGTGGGCGAACTGGCTGACGATGGCGTTCCTGGTGTGCGTGTTGATCGGTATGGGGTTCAATGACGATACTCGTATGTCGCTGTTTGTCGGCATTATCTTCCTTGCCGCAGTAACCCTGGCATATAAGGTATTTGGCCTCAATCGACACGCGGTTACACAGCAGGTGGGTGAATAAGAGGCAAAATGCGCAAAGCATAACCAAACGCGCATTTTCTTAAAAAAAGCACTAGACAGCCGCGCCCGAAGTCCGTACTATCCACCCCCGCAACGGCGCTACGCGCCCGTAGCTCAGCTGGATAGAGCGCTGCCCTCCGGAGGCAGAGGTCTCAGGTTCGAATCCTGTCGGGCGCGCCATTTAAACCCGGCGCTTGAGCTGCGGTGGTTCGTGATTCGTCATGATACCGCGTGAAAAGATTTACAGTGGTGGCTATAGCTCAGTTGGTAGAGCCCTGGATTGTGATTCCAGTTGTCGTGGGTTCGAGTCCCATTAGCCACCCCATTATTTAGCAGTACAAGTTTCGTGGAATGCGAAGGTGGCGGAATTGGTAGACGCGCTAGCTTCAGGTGTTAGTGTCCTTACGGACGTGGGGGTTCAAGTCCCCCCCCTCGCACCACAACTTAAATTGAACAAAAAATTCAAAAAGCAGTAAAAACGGCGAGTAGCGCAGCTTGGTAGCGCAACTGGTTTGGGACCAGTGGGTCGGAGGTTCGAATCCTCTCTCGCCGACCAATTTTGAACCCCGCGAAAGCGGGGTTTTTTGTTTTCTGCGTTCCTTTAATTCCCGCTTTTTCTGCCTGTTGTTTATCGACGACAACCTCTTTCCACACTGTCGCCTGCGGGAGACATCTAATCTATTGAATTCAAATAAATAATATAATTCACCCGGTAAATGTCGTTCTGCGGCGACAAATTGTGACGACGATCGCGGTGAAGAGGGTGGCAGGATGTCCTGAGAGGGTTGAATTTATTGGGTTATTAAAAGTTTGCACTGTGTTCCATTTGAGAGTGCAAGCCTGGCATGATACGTGCAATAATATTCATGTAGATGCTCATTCCATCTCTTATGCTCGCCTTCTGGCTTCATAAACTCAGGAATGATGCAGAGCCGTTTACGGTGCTTATCGTCCACTGACAGATGTCGCTTCGGCCTCATCAAACACCATGGACATAACGTTGAGTGAAGCACCCATTAGTTGTCAAAGACCTGTTTTAACGCCTGCCTGAGCTTTCCGGCAGGCGTTTTTTTTGGCTGGCCGTCAGGCCGGAGGGTTATTTTGCAGCGTTAGCAGCAGACCATCACGGCGCATGAGCGCGGCCTCTTCCGGCTGATGCATGCGATCGAGACAATCTGCCAGCCAGGCGTAATCGAACGCATCCGGGCGCTGTTTCAGCGCTGCGCGGAAGGCCAGGCTTGCTTCCTGCCATTCACCATGTTTCAGCAGCGACTGGCCCAGCGTACTCCACAGCAATGGACGATCGCCCTGCGCTTTAATCTGCTGGCGCAGAACTTTTTCGATCTGCTCCGGATTATTGGTTTTCAGCCGCGGGATCACCATCACCAAACGATCGTCATACTGACGTTTCAGGCCATCAAGAATAATTTCCTGTGCAGTATCGTGATCGTCACACTCGATCAAGTGCTCGGCGATAGCCACCTGTAGCGTTACCTGCTGACGGGTTTTACGGCTCTGGTTTTTCCACCAGCTTTTCAGACCTTCGCTGCCCTGATCCGCACGCGCCTGATCCATCATGCCAATCCATGCCTGCTGTTGCAGAACATCGCGATGATCATCGTCGCCGACATCGGCTTTCGCCATCGAAGGGATGATATCCAGCAGAGAAGTCCATGCGCCGGTGCGAATATAGGCCTGTTCAGCCAGGCGCAGCACTTCCGGATGACGCGGGGTGATCTCCAGCAATTTATCCACGCCATGACGAGCTGCATGATTTTCGTTGCGCGCCAGTTGCAGACGTACTCGGGTGATTTCCACCGGGATGGGATCGTTTTCCGCCAGCTCTGCTGCGCGCTCCAGATGCTGGTTGGCGCGGGCTTCATCACCGCGTTGCTGCGCCGCTTCGGCCGCCAGCAGGTAATTAACCACGGGCTGCTCGGCGTGATCGGCATTTTTCGACATCAACTTTTCAACTTGCTGATAGTCGCCTTCCGCCAGCTTGAGCAGCGCTTGCTCCGTCTGCTTGCGCGCGCGACGACGCTTGCGGCCCACAAACCAGCCACGGGTATGCGCGCCAGTGCGGAAAATGCGACGCAGCACCCATTCGAGGGCAAAGATCACCACCAACGCCAGTACCAGAATGATCACTAAACCGGTGACGCTGGTTTCAATGTTATAATTATCGGTCTGGATCAGCACGTAACCCTGATGCCCGGCAAGCATAGGGCCGAGTACGATCCCGGCGATCAACAGCGCAAAGAGCAATAATACTTTCAGCATGCTTATTCTCCCTGCGCTGCGGCCGCATTGGCCGGCGCCTGTTCAGACGTCACGGCAGGCTGCGCCAGAAGATTGCGTACGCGGGTTTGCATTAATTTTTCCAGGATCGGCTGGCTTTGCAGGGATTCCGGTAAATTCATGGCGATCGTCTGCTGGCTCAGCTTATCTACTTCCTCAAGGAAGGATTTGGTGGCCGCATCGTCGGTGTCGTAGTACGCGCGTACCCAGGTAGAAACATTATCCAGCGCCTGCTTGTAGGTCTCTTCCTGATGACGCGGAACGGCTTGCGCGGCGACGAGCAAACGTGAACGGATGTTTTCACGCAAATAGATATCCTGATTCGGCGCGAGCAGCGGTACTGCCGTTTCATCGCGACGGCGGATAGTGATAAAGCTGTCCATAAAGTTCTGCCAGCTTTTTTGCAGATTGACGCGCCATTCGCTGATCGAGCCGGAGAGCTCGCTGCTGTCGTCGTCCATCGGTGAATCATCATCGTTATTATCCGCAAGACGCAGATTATCGATTTGATTCGAAAGCTGGTTCAGATTGAGGATAATGCCGTCGTAATCCACCTGCGTGATGGCCGACAGGCTGCCGATATCGTCAGTGATGGCGCGACGCGCGGTAATCAGGCTTGGATCGTTCATATCCGCCAGGCTGGCGTCGGCGCTCTTCAACAGCGCGGCAGCGGTGGTGACATCCTGATCGCTCCACAGCTTGCGGCCCGCCAGTTTCACCAGGAAATCAGCCTGCGCCAGTTGCCAGGTTTTAGCATCAGAACCGGAGATGGTCGCCACTTTCTGCTGCACTTCATCAAGCTGCTTCGCCAGTACATCGTTCTGACGTTTGGCGGCATCAAGCTGGTCTGCCTGTTGTTTAATCACGCTTTCCAGCTCTGCGCGCTGCTTATCCTGCGATTGCTGTAAGGCGATAACCTGGTTGGCGATCTCGCCATTATTGCTATGCAGTGTCTCCACTTGCTGTTTTACCCAGCCATAAAGCCCGGCACCTGACGCCAGCGCAATGGCGATGGCGATCGCGCTGAGCGCAAGGCTGGTCCTGTTAGCGCGTCTATTCTTCTCTGCTTTCTCCGGCGGCGGCGTTGCGCCGTCAGCCGCTTTGGTCTCTTCGACCACGGCGGAGGAGTTTTCTTGTTCCGTCATTATGGCTTCCCATTATGAGAGTTATTGTAATGCGCGAAGCAGCGCATCGTTGTCGGCATTGTCAGCGACCCGAATGTCCTGCCAGCCCAGTTCCCGGGCGAGGTGCGCCAGACGCTCGCTCGCCACAACCAGGCGGCAGCGAAGTAGCCAGTTTTCCCGATACCAGGGGGGAATAAGTGAAAACAGTTGCTGCATCATTTCGCCGCTGGTGATCACCAGTGTCGTCACGCCACGCGTATGCCAGCGCATCGCTTCTTCAGCACCGTCATAAAATATTGCACAGCGTTGATAACATTCGCAAAATTCAACTTCAGCACCGCGCGCCGCCAGCGTTTCCACCAGCACTTCGCGCCCACCATTACCCCGTAAGATTAGCGCATGCTTACCCTGAACACTTTGTAATTCAGGTAATTGTAGCAACACTTCACTGATTTCCCGATCGTGCGGATAGCGCACCTCAATGCCGCTGACGGTATGCAACGCCAGCGCTGTAGTGCGGCCGATAGCGAAATAGTGAGTCTGAGGAGGAAAGCGCAAACCAAGCTGCTGTAAATGGGCGTGAGCAAATGTCACCGCATGTTGCGACAGGGCAAAAACCATATCGTCTGCGGTTAGAGCAGCAAGCCGCGCGGGTAATGAAGCGAGCTCGCGGCCTGGCGTAAATTCGATTAACGGAAAGCTCCAGGCCACCAGCCCAAGTGTGCGCAACCGGCTGACTAATTCTTCTCCGGCTGGAGATGGGCGAGTGACCAGAATGCTCATGCAGGTGCGTCTCCGTTATAAACCTCATCCAGAATGGCGCGGGCACCATTCTCCAGTAGCTCTTCCGCCAGCGAGATCCCCAGTTGTTCCGCATCTTCCGGTTTGCCGCGGCGTTCACCGCGTACCTGGATTGAACCGTCTGGCGAACCTACCAGCCCGCGCAGCCAGATCTCGCCGTTGATCAGTTCAGCATAGCTGCCAATTGGCACCTGGCATCCACCTTCAAGACGGGTATTCATCGCCCGCTCGGCTTTAACGCGCACGGCAGTGTCCTGGTGATTCAGCGGTTCGAGCAGCGTGCGCGTGCGTGTGTCATCGAGGCGGCATTCGACGCCGACCGCGCCCTGACCGACTGCCGGTAGCGAGGTTTCCGGCGGCAGCGCCATGCGTACGCGTGAAGCCAGACCGAGGCGATTAAGGCCTGCAACAGCGAGGATAATGGCGTCATATTCACCGTTATCCAGCTTGCTCAGGCGGGTACCGACGTTTCCGCGCAGGGAACGGATCACCAGATCCGGACGTCGTTCCGCCAACTGGCACTGACGGCGTAAACTGGAAGTGCCCACAATGCTACCGCGTGGCAGTTCGTCCAGCGAGGCATAACGGTTCGACACAAACGCATCGCGCGGATCGTCGCGCTCGCAAATGGTCACCAGGCCAAGCCCTTCGGGGAAATCCACCGGCACATCTTTCATTGAATGCACAGCGATATCGGCGCGGTTTTCAAGCAGTGCCAGCTCAAGTTCTTTCACAAACAACCCTTTGCCACCCACTTTCGCCAGTGGCGTATCAAGGATCACATCGCCGCGGGTGACCATCGGCACCAGTTCTACAGTCAGCCCCGGGTGGCTCGCTTCAAGGCGTTCCTTAACGTATTGTGCTTGCCAGAGCGCAAGTGGGCTTTGCCGTGTGGCAATTCTTAAAACATTGTCTAACATGCTTGTTACCGTCATTATCGTCCGCTGACCATCCTAACATTGTTGCATTAGGGTGTCAGTGTTCGCGGTGGATTGCCGGGGGAAGTGAAGGCTTCATCCCGCAATACAGGCGCAGCGCGGGCCGTAATTAAGAATTTACAAAGTGTGTTTGATGCTACACTGGTTTGTAGCGCATCTTTCTTTACGGTCAATGAGCAAGGTGTTAAATTGATCACGTTTTAGACCATTTTTTCGTCTGTACCCCTATAAAGATAAGGGCGAAAAATGGCAACGGCGACTTTGGATTTTCTGTAAACATCAGGCGATATGTCTTGTACCTCTATATTGAGACTCTGAAACAGAGACTGGATGCCATCAATCAACTGCGTGTGGAACGCGCGCTTGCTGCCATGGGGCCTGCTTTTCAGCAGGTCTACAGTCTGCTGCCGACATTACTGCACTACCATCATCCGCTGATGCCGGGTTACCTTGAGGGTAACGTTCCGCAGGGCATTTGCCTTTACACGCCTGATGAAAACCAACTTCACTATCTGAACGAACTCGAACTGCACCGTGGTTTGCCGCCGCAGGAGTCGCCAAAAGGCGAATTACCGATCACCGGCGTTTACTCTATGGGTAGCACGTCATCCGTTGGGCAAAGCTGCTCTTCGGATCTGGACATCTGGGTATGTCATCAATCCTGGCTTGATAACGAAGAGCGGCAACTGTTGCAGCGAAAATGCAGCCTGCTGGAAAGCTGGGCCGCGTCGCTGGGCGTGGAAGTGAGCTTCTTCCTGATTGATGAAAACCGTTTCCGCCATAACGAAAGTGGCAGTCTCGGCGGCGAGGATTGTGGCTCGACGCAGCATATACTGTTGCTTGACGAATTTTACCGCACCGCCGTGCGTCTTGCCGGGAAACGTATTCTTTGGAATATGGTGCCGGGCGATGAAGAAGAGCATTACGACGACTACGTAATGACGCTTTATGCGCAGGGTGTGCTGACACCAAATGAGTGGCTGGATCTCGGCGGCTTAAGTTCCCTTTCGGCGGAAGAGTACTTCGGCGCCAGCCTTTGGCAGCTCTATAAAAGTATCGATTCCCCATACAAAGCAGTGTTGAAAACCCTGCTTCTGGAAGCTTATTCCTGGGAATATCCCAACACGCGCCTGCTGGCGAAAGATATTAAACAGCGTCTGCATGATGGCGAGATCGTCTCCTTCGGTCTTGATCACTACTGCATGATGCTGGAACGCGTGACGCAATATCTGGTTGCTATCGAAGACACCACCCGTCTCGATCTGGCGCGTCGATGTTTCTACTTAAAAGTGTGCGAAAAGCTCAGCCGTGAACGCGCTTGTGTCGGCTGGCGTCGTGAAGTGATCGCGCAGTTGGTAAAAGAGTGGGGCTGGGACGATGCGCGCGTAGCTATGCTGGACAATCGCGCCAACTGGAAAATCGATCAGGTACGCGAAGCGCACAATGAGCTGCTCGATGCGATGATGCAGAGCTATCGCAATCTGATCCGTTTCGCTCGCCGTAATAATCTGAGCGTTTCCGCCAGCCCGCAGGATATCGGGGTGTTGACCCGTAAACTGTATGCCGCCTTTGAGGCGTTGCCGGGCAAAGTAACGCTGGTGAACCCGCAGATTTCACCGGATCTCTCCGAACCCAATTTAACCTTTATTCATGTTCCGCCAGGCCGCGCCAACCGCACTGGCTGGTATCTGTACAATCGCGCGCCAAACATGGACTCCATCGTCAGCCATCAGCCGCTGGAATATAACCGCTATCTGAATAAGCTGGTGGCCTGGGCTTGGTTTAACGGGTTGCTGACCTCGCGCACGCATCTGTTTATTAAAGGCAATGATGTGGTCGATCTGGCGAAGCTGCAGGAGATGGTGGCGGATGTATCGCATCACTTCCCGCTGCGCCTGCCTGCGCCGACCCCGAAAGCACTCTATAGCCCGTGCGAAATCCGTCATCTGGCGATTATCGTCAACCTGGAGTACGACCCGACTGCGGCGTTTCGTAACCAGGTGGTGCATTTCGACTTCCGTAAGCTTGATGTCTTCAGCTTCGGCGAGCAGCAAAACTGCCTCGTCGGAAGCGTGGATCTGCTCTACCGTAATTCGTGGAATGAGGTGCGTACGCTGCATTTCAACGGCGAGCAGGCGATGATCGAAGCGCTGAAAACGATTCTCGGCAAAATGCATCAGGATGCGGCGCCGCCGGACAGCGTTGAAGTGTTCTGCTACAGCCAGCATCTGCGCGGCCTGATTCGAACCCGCGTCCAGCAACTGGTTTCTGAGTGTATTGAGCTGCGTCTTTCCAGTACGCGTCAGGAAACCGGTCGCTTTAAAGCGCTGCGCGTGGCGGGTCAGACCTGGGGGCTGTTCTTTGAACGCCTGAATGTGTCGGTACAGAAGCTGGAAAACGCGATCGAGTTTTATGGTGCGATTTCGCATAACAAACTGCATGGCCTTTCCGTGCAGGTTGAAACCAATCACGTCGAATTACCGGCGGTGGTGGATGGTTTTGCCAGCGAAGGGATTATTCAGTTCTTCTTTGAAGAGACCGGTGAAGAAGGCTTTAACATCTATATTCTGGATGAGAGTAACCGCGCTGAAGTCTATCATCACTGTGAAGGCAGCAAAGAGGAGCTGGTGCGGGATGTAAGCCGTTTCTACTCGTCATCGCATGACCGCTTCACCTACGGTTCCAGCTTTATTAACTTCAACTTGCCGCAGTTCTATCAGATTGTGAATACGGAAGGGCGTGCGCAGGTGATCCCGTTCCGCAATCAGGCGATCAGCACCGCAACACCGGCGAATCAGGACAGCGACGCGCCGCTGTTGCAGCAATATTTCTCGTAATACGTGCCGGATAAATCATTAACACCTTATCCGGCGCGTAATATTAACGAAAAGTCACCGTTTCGCCCGCTTGCTGCGTGGCGGCCTGTTCCAGCAGATCCCAGAAGGTTTCGCCGCTGCGATCGCAAACCCAGTCGTCACCCTTGAGATCGAAATGGTAGCCGCCCTGTTTGGTCGCCAGCCACACCTGGTGCAGCGGTTCCTGACGGTTGATGATGATTTTGCTGCCGTTTTCAAAGCTAATGGTTAAGACGCCGCCGTTGATTTCGCAGTCGATGTCGCTGTCGCCATCCCAGTCATCAAGGCGTTCTTCGATGGTGAGCCACAGGCTGTCGGCGAGGCGATGAAATTCACTGTCGTTCATTCTGCTTTCCTGTTTTTTATGATGGCAGCAGTATAACGCGAAACATTTCCCGATGCCCTAAACCAGCAAACTCTTGCTTTTGTGTCTTCTCCTGCGATGATAGAAAGCAGAAAGAACGAACTTACAGGCAACTCATAATGAAAGATGTGTTTCGCGCGATGGCCGTACTGCTGACTCTGTTCAGCCTGACGGGTTGTGGTCTGAAGGGGCCGCTCTATTTTCCTCCTGCGGATAAAAACGCGCCGCCGCCAACCAAAACGCAAACCAGCACGATCCAGCCGAGCACTCCGGATAGCAACGATCGTGGTGATGACGGCTCTCCGAGCCAGGTGAATTACTGACGCTACCGTTCTGTATCCGCGCAACTGGAGTAGATGATGCAGTTCTCAAAAATGCATGGCCTTGGCAACGATTTTATGGTCGTCGACGCGGTAACGCAGAATGTCTTTTTCTCACCGGAGCTGATCCGTCGTCTGGCGGATCGTCACCTTGGCGTTGGGTTTGATCAACTGCTGGTGGTTGAGCCTCCCTACGATCCCGAACTCGATTTTCACTACCGTATTTTCAATGCTGATGGCAGTGAAGTGTCGCAGTGCGGTAACGGCGCGCGCTGTTTCGCCCGCTTTGTTCGCCTGAAAGGGTTAACCAATAAACGTGATATCCGCGTCAGTACGGCGAACGGTCGTATGGTATTGAGCGTAACGGAAGACGAACTGGTACGCGTCAATATGGGCGAGCCAAACTTCGAACCGTCGCAGGTGCCGTTCCGCGCCAACAAAGCGGAAAAGACCTATATTATGCGGGCGGCGGAGCAAACCATACTGTGCGGCGTTGTTTCGATGGGTAATCCGCACTGCGTGATTCAGGTTGATGACGTGGACACCGCGCCGGTAGAAACGCTGGGGCCGGTGATGGAGAGCCATGAGCGCTTTCCTGAGCGCGCCAATATCGGTTTTATGCAAGTCGTCTCACGGGATCACATTCGTCTGCGCGTCTTTGAACGTGGTGCAGGTGAAACCCAGGCCTGTGGCAGCGGCGCTTGTGCGGCTGTCGCGGTCGGCATTCAGCAGGATTTACTGGCCGAAAATGTTCGCGTTGAATTACCGGGCGGTCGGCTTGATATCGCGTGGAAAGGACCGGGTCAACCGTTGTTTATGACTGGCCCGGCGGCACATGTCTATGACGGGTTTATTCATCTATGAAGCATATAGGAGAAGAGCAGCAGGAGCCGTTGGCCGAACTGGATGACCAGGCGGTGGCGGAATATCTGCTGCACCATCCTGAATTCTTTATCCGCAATGCGCGGCTGGTAGAGCAAATGCGCGTGCCGCACCCGGTGCGCGGTACGGTTTCTCTCGTCGAATGGCACATGGCGCGCTCGCGCAATCACATCAATGTGCTGGAAGAGAACATGACCTTGCTGATGGAGCAGGCGAGCGCAAACGAAGGGTTATTCTATCGTCTGCTGCGTCTGCAAAGTCGGCTGGCATCCGCCAACAGCCTCGAAGAGATGCTTAACCGTTTTCATCGCTGGGCGCGCGATCTGGGGCTGGCAGGCGCGACTATCCGCCTGTTTCCCGATCGCTGGCGTCTGGGCGCGCCTTCCCGCTACACCCATCTTGCGCTCTCCCGCCAGGCCTTTGAATCGTTGCGCATTCAACGCTTAGGCCAGCAGCATCACTATCTTGGCTCATTAAACGGGCCGGAGTTGCTGCTGCTGTTGCCGGAAGCGAAAGCAATCGGCTCCGTGGCCATGTCATTAATGGGGCCGGACGGTTCCCTTGGCGTGGTGCTGTTCAGCAGTCGTGATGTTCACCATTACCAACAAGGTCAGGGCACCCAGCTTTTAGATGAGATAGCGCAGATGCTGCCGGATCTTCTGGAACGCTGGATCGAGCGCGTATGAGTGACTCACCGCTATTACCTGCCGTTAGCAAATTCCTGCGTTACCTTGGCGTTGAACGTCAGCTCAGCCCCATTACGCTGCTTAATTATCAGCGTCAGCTTGATGCCATCATTGCTTTGACCGGTGAAACCGGCCTGAAAAGCTGGCAACAATGTGATGCTGCAATGGTGCGCGCAATTGCCGTTCGCAGCCGACGAAAAGGACTCGGCCCGGCAAGCCTGGCGCTGCGGCTTTCGGCACTGCGCAGTTTCTTTGACTGGATGGTCAGCCAGGGCGAGCTACCGGCAAACCCGGCGAAGGGCATTTCGGCACCGAAAGCGCCGCGGCATTTGCCGAAGAATATTGATGTTGATGATGTGAACCGGTTGCTGGATATCGATCTTAACGATCCGCTGGCCGTGCGCGATCGGGCCATGCTGGAAGTGATGTACGGTGCCGGTTTGCGTCTTTCGGAACTGGTCAATCTGGATATCAAACATCTGGATCTGGAAAGCGGCGAAGTGTGGGTAATGGGCAAGGGCAGCAAAGAGCGACGCTTACCTATTGGTCGCAGTGCGGTGACCTGGATCGAGCACTGGCTCGATCTGCGTGGGCTGTTTGGCGCGGAAGAGGATGCACTGTTTTTATCGAAGCTGGGGAAACGAATTTCGGCGCGTAATGTGCAAAAACGTTTTGCCGAGTGGGGCATCCGCCAGGGGCTTAACAGTCACGTGAATCCGCATAAACTGCGGCACTCATTCGCCACACATATGCTTGAATCGAGCGGCGATCTGCGCGGGGTGCAGGAACTGCTCGGTCACGCTAATCTTTCAACGACACAAATCTATACCCATCTCGATTTTCAACATCTTGCATCGGTGTACGACGCCGCGCACCCGCGCGCCAAACGGGGGAAATAATGCGTTTTTACCGCCCATTGGGTCAGATCTCCGCGATCACTTTTGACCTGGACGATACTCTTTACGACAACCGGCTGGTGATCCAGCGTACCGAACAGGAAGCGCTGGCGTTTGTGCAACGCTATCATCCGGCGCTGAACGGCCTGGAAAATGAAGAATTCAAGCGTTTGCGCCAGTCGCTGCGGGAAACCGAGCCGGAGATTTATCACGACGTTACTGAATGGCGGCGACGCGCTGTCGAACAGGCGATGCTGAACGCCGGGCTGACAGTCGAGGAAGCCGCTGTGGGCGCACAGGCCTCAATGGTTAACTTTGCCAAATGGCGCAGCCGCATTGATGTGCCACAGGAAACCCACGACACGCTGAAGAGGCTGGCAACGAAGTGGCCGCTGGTGGCGATCACCAACGGTAACGCGCAGCCGGAACTGTTCGGGCTGGGCGATTACTTTGAATTCGTGCTGCGCGCCGGGCCGGACGGGCGTTCAAAACCGTTCAGCGACATGTACCATCTGGCCGCAGATCGCCTTGGTGTGGCGGTAGAGGATATTCTGCATGTTGGCGACGATTTGACCACGGATGTTGCGGGCGCGATCCGTTGCGGCATGCAGGCATGCTGGATCAAACCGGAAGGTACCGATCTGCTACAGGCAACCGACAGCCGTTTGTTACCGCATATGGAAATTTCGCGGTTGGCATCCCTCACGACGCTGATATAATCACCAATAGTTCTGTATAAAATACCAGGGTTTTTGGCGGATGGCGCTACGCTTATCCGCTCTACGGTAACGTAGGCCCGGTAAGCGAAGCGCCATCGGGCGCTTCGTTCAATTCCTGACGACTACGCGACGGTACCTATGGACGTTTCTTATCTGCTCGACAGCCTCAATGACAAACAGCGCGACGCCGTAGCCGCAGAGCGCAGCAATATGCTGGTGCTGGCCGGGGCGGGGAGCGGTAAGACGCGCGTGCTGGTACACCGTATCGCCTGGCTGATGACCGTGGAGAACTGCTCGCCGTACTCGATCATGGCGGTCACTTTTACCAATAAAGCGGCGGCGGAAATGCGTCACCGTATCGGTCAGTTGATGGGCACCTCACAGGGCGGAATGTGGGTGGGCACGTTCCACGGCCTGGCGCACCGCTTGTTGCGTGCGCACCATATGGACGCCAATTTGCCGCAGGATTTCCAGATCCTCGACAGTGAAGATCAGCTCCGGTTGCTGAAACGCCTGATCAAAGCGATGAATCTGGATGAGAAGCAGTGGCCGCCGCGTCAGGCAATGTGGTACATCAACGGCCAGAAAGATGAGGGCATTCGTCCGCATCATATCCAGAGTTTCGGTAACCCGGTTGAGCAGACCTGGCAGAAAGTTTATCAGGCCTACCAGGAAGCTTGCGATCGCGCCGGGTTGGTGGATTTTGCCGAGCTGCTGCTGCGCGCCCATGAGCTGTGGCTGAACAAGCCGCATATTTTGCAGCACTATCGTGAACGCTTTACCAATATCCTGGTGGACGAATTTCAGGATACTAACAACATTCAGTACGCATGGATCCGCCTGCTGGCGGGCGACACCGGCAAGGTGATGATCGTCGGCGACGATGATCAGTCCATTTACGGCTGGCGCGGCGCGCAAGTGGAAAACATCCAGCGCTTCCTGAAAGATTTCCCCGGCGCGCAGACCATTCGCCTGGAGCAGAACTACCGCTCCACCAGTAATATCCTTAGCGCCGCTAACGCCCTGATTGAAAACAACAACGGGCGGCTGGGGAAAAATCTGTGGACCGACGGCGTCGATGGCGAGCCGATTTCACTCTATTGCGCGTTCAACGAGCTGGACGAAGCGCGCTTTGTCGTAAACCGTATCAAAGCCTGGCAGGACAACGGTGGGCAACTGACGCAGTGCGCCATTCTCTATCGCAGCAACGCCCAGTCGCGCGTGCTGGAAGAGGCGCTGTTGCAGGCCAGTATGCCGTACCGCATTTATGGTGGTATGCGATTCTTCGAACGTCAGGAGATCAAAGATGCGCTCTCCTATCTGCGTTTGATCGCCAACCGCAATGATGATGCCGCGTTTGAGCGCGTAGTGAATACGCCGACGCGCGGCATTGGCGATCGCACGCTGGATGTTGTGCGCCAGACGTCACGCGATCGTCAGTTGACGCTGTGGCAGGCGACGCGCGAGCTGTTACAGGAAAAAGCACTGGCGGGCCGTGCTGCAAGCGCCCTGCAACGCTTCCTCGAACTGATTGACGCGCTGGCGCAGGAAACGGCCGATATGCCGCTGCATGTACAAACCGACCGGGTGGTGAACGACTCTGGTCTGCGCATGATGTACGAGCAGGAGAAGGGCGAGAAAGGCCAGACGCGTATTGAGAACTTAGAGGAGCTGGTCACCGCCACGCGGCAGTTCAGCTACAACGAAGAAGATGAAGATTTAATGCCGTTGCAGGCGTTTCTCTCTCACGCCGCGCTGGAGGCGGGTGAAGGGCAGGCGGACACCTGGCAGGATGCGGTGCAGCTTATGACGCTGCACTCGGCAAAAGGTCTGGAATTCCCGCAGGTCTTTATCGTTGGCATGGAAGAGGGCATGTTCCCGAGCCAGATGTCGCTGGATGAGGGCGGTCGTCTGGAAGAGGAGCGCCGGCTGGCGTATGTCGGCGTGACGCGAGCGATGCAGAAACTGACCCTAACCTACGCTGAAACGCGTCGTCTGTACGGAAAAGAGGTTTATCACCGCCCTTCACGCTTTATCGGCGAGCTGCCGGAAGAGTGTGTGGAAGAGGTGCGTTTACGCGCCAGCATCAGCCGCCCGGTTAGTCATCAGCGCATGGGAACGCCAGCCGCGCAGAGCGACACCGGCTATAAACTTGGCCAACGCGTGCGCCATGCGAAGTTTGGCGAAGGTACGGTAGTGAACATGGAAGGCAGCGGTGAACATAGCCGTTTGCAGGTGGCTTTCCAGGGGCAGGGTATTAAATGGCTGGTGGCCGCTTATGCGAAGCTGGAAACTGTCTAACGTTCAGAAAAATATCATTATTTTGTAATAATCTGCTAGCCTTATACGCTAAAGGGCAAATATTGCTCTTTAGCGTTTCGTTGCGTGTTGACGCCTTCTGAGTGCTGGCGTAACATGCGCGCACGATCACGCTAAGAGGACATTCGCCTTGGACACACCCAGTAGATACTGGCTCAATCTCCTGTTCCGCAGGAACAACTCCTAAGGCTATTTTCTCATGCTGATAGCCTCAGAGGTTGTCAGCGACCTGTATGTTTCCCGTCGCGCTGAGTCAGGCTGTTTAATGGTCTGAAACCCAATTCGTTTCTTGTGTGCCCACCGAACTGTCCGATATTTTTTGCATTGGGAGTCCCGGCCATGCTGAGCGCATTTCAACTGGAAAACAATCGTTTAACCCGTCTTGAGGCTGACGAAATCAAACACCTCGCCAGCTCGGTTTGGGTTGATTTGGTCGAGCCGGACGAAGACGAACGAACCCGTGTGCAAACGGAATTGGGTCAGAACCTGGCCACCCGACCTGAACTGGAAGACATCGAAGCCTCCGCGCGTTTTTTCGAGGACGAAGACGGGCTGCACATCCACTCCTTCTTCTTTTTTGAAGACGCTGAAGATCACGCCGGTAACTCAACGGTGGCATTCACCATTCGCGAAGGTCGCCTGTTCACGCTGCGTGAGCGCGAATTACCCGCGTTTCGCCTCTATCGTATGCGCGCCCGCAGCCAGGAGATGGTTGATGGCAACGCCTATGAACTGCTATTGGATCTGTTCGAAACCAAAATCGAACAGCTGGCGGATGAGATCGAAAACATCTACAGCGACCTGGAAAAGCTGAGCCGCGTCATTATGGAAGGCCAGCAGGGCGATGAATATGACGACGCGCTTTCAACGCTGGCGGAGCAGGAAGATATCGGCTGGAAGGTGCGCCTGTGTCTGATGGATACTCAGCGCGCGCTGAACTTCCTGGTGCGCAAGGCGCGTTTACCGGCCGGTCAGCTGGAGCAGGCGCGTGAGATCCTGCGCGATATCGAATCTCTGCTGCCGCACAATGAATCCCTGTTCCAGAAGGTGAACTTCCTGATGCAGGCGGCGATGGGTTTCATCAATATCGAGCAGAACCGCATCATCAAGATCTTCTCGGTCGTTTCCGTGGTGTTCCTGCCGCCGACGCTGGTGGCATCCAGCTACGGGATGAACTTTGAATTTATGCCCGAGCTGCACTGGAGCTTCGGCTACCCTGGCGCGATTGTCTTTATGATCCTCGCCGGGCTGGCGCCGTATCTCTACTTCAAGCGCCGCAACTGGCTGTAAGATAACGGGCGGCGCTGCCGCCCTTTTTCATTTTCACTGGAGTGCGTGCGCCGCTTCAACATGCGGTAAAGAGGCCGCACAAACTCTTCATCACTCGTTTTTGCGTAAACCGCGCTGGGTGTATACCGCATCCATAATAAAAATCGCCAGCGCCAGCCAGATAAAACCAAAGGTCACCATTTTATCCGGCCCTGGATGCTCGCCATAGAAAGCAACCGCCAGCAGGAACATCAGCGTCGGGCCGATATACTGGAAAAAGCCCAGCGTCGATAAACGCAAACGCATTGCCGCGCCGGTAAAGCAGAGCAGAGGAATCGTCGTAACCACACCGGCGGCCATCAACAACAGGTTCAGCGACAGGCTGTTTTGCCCCATATGGCTGGTCGGGCTATCGGTGATGCCAAATAGCCACACTGCTGCAACCGGCAGTAACCACAGCGTTTCTACCAGCATGCCGGTTTGCGCATCGACAGCGATTTTTTTGCGCAGCAGGCCGTAAAAAGCAAAACTAAATGCCAGACCAAGCGCAATGATCGGCAGCGAGCCAAACGTCCACAGTTGCACCAGCACGCCGACGGCAGCCAGCAGTACAGCCAGCCATTGCATACGACGGAAACGCTCGCCCAAAAACAGCATCCCCAGCAGGATATTCACCAGTGGGTTAATAAAGTAACCCAGGCTGGCTTCCAGCATATGGTTGTGGTTTACCGCCCAGATAAACAGCAACCAGTTGCCGCCAACCAGTACGGCCGAGACGGCCAGCAGCAGGATTTTTTTCGGCGTTTGCAGCAGCGCTTTTACACTGCCCCACTGACGGCTGACGCTGATCAACGCCAGCATGAAGAAGAAGGACCAGATGACGCGGTGAGTGAGAATTTCGTCAGCCGGTACGTACCAAATCACTTTGAAATAGGCCGGGGCAACCCCCCAAATGAAATAAGCGGCCAGAGCGAGTAACACGCCCAGCCGCGTCTGTTTTGCATCCATCGGGAAAACTCTTTGCTGAAAAGTAACCGTATGTTACCCGATTTTCACAACCGCCTCACCCCACCATATAGGTGGCCGTCGCGCTGGCGATATGCAGTTGATCCTCGTTATGCAGTTCTACGCGGGCGACGGCAACTTTATTGCCCGCGCGCAGCAAACTACTGCTGGCGGTGAAGCGCGTGCCGCGCCCAGGCCGCAGATAATCGACGCGTAAATCAATGGTGCCCATGCGCGACAAACGCTGGCGCAGCTCCTCTTCGCTGATAGTGTCATGGCGGGTTAACGTGCTGCCCACGCAAACCAGACCAGCGGCGACATCCAGCGCGGAGGCGATTACGCCGCCATGTAAAATGCTTTGCGCCCAGTTGCCCACCATCATTGGCTGATTAGTAAATTTCAACTCTGCATACTCTTTTTCATAACGTTCCAGCTCAAGACCTAATGCACGGTTAAACGGCATGTGATAGACAAAAATCTCGCCCACCAGCTTAAGGGTTTGATCGGCTGTGAGAACGGCTGACATAGCAATCTGATCCGATGTGTTAATGGAATGTTGATTTTATGCCTGTTATTTGTTGATTTCCAGTTTAAGAACCGATACCTGAGCAGTGACTCAATAAATATGTAGAATACTTGCGGGGAACTTCTTCAATTCAACAATATGATTCGGGAGCATAAAACCGATGCGGACCTCTCTGGGTTGGTTTTTCGCAGTGCTTGCACTGCCTTTTATGGCATACGCACAGGAAGCTACGGTAAAGGAAGTTCATGATGCCCCCGCCGTGCGCGGTAGCATCATCGCCAATTTATTGCAGGAGCACGATAATCCTTTCACGCTTTATCCTTATGAAACCAACTACGTGATCTATACCGATACCAGCGATATGAACAAGGAAGCGATTCGCTCCTATAACTGGTCTGATAATGCGCGTAAGGACGAAGTGAAGTTTCAGCTCAGCCTGGCGTTTCCGCTGTGGCGCGGGATTCTGGGGCCCAATTCTGTTTTTGGCGCTTCCTATACGCAGAAGTCCTGGTGGCAGCTCTCCAATAGCGCTGAGTCATCACCGTTCCGTGAAACCAACTACGAACCGCAGCTTTTCCTCGGTTTCGCCACCGATTATGAGTTTGCTGGCTGGACGTTGCGCGATGTGGAGATGGGTTTTAACCACGATTCAAACGGCCGTTCCGACCCGACATCACGTAGCTGGAACCGCATCTACACCCGCCTGATGGCGCAAAACGGCAACTGGATGGTTCAAGTGAAGCCCTGGTATGTGGTGGGTTCCACCGACGATAATCCGGACATCACCAAATACATGGGCTATTACCAGTTGGAGATTGGTTATCAACTGGGCGAGGCAATCCTCAGCGCCAAAGGGCAGTACAACTGGAATACCGGCTACGGCGGTGCGGAAATCGGCATCAGCTATCCGATAACCCGACACGTCCGGTTCTACACCCAGGTTTACAGCGGCTACGGCGAATCATTGATTGACTATAATTTCAATCAAACCCGTATTGGTGTGGGCGTGATGCTTAACGATCTGTTTTAAGCATTGCAGTTTCTGGCGCAGGCGCTGAAAATAGCGCCTGTTTTTATTTCAGGCAAATGGGGTCATTGTGGCGCAGGCGGAAGTATTGAATCAGGAATCGCTGGCTAAACAGGTCTTGCAGGAGACCTTCGGCTACCAGCAATTCCGCCCGGGCCAGCAGGATATTATCGACACCGTACTGAGCGGCCGCGACTGCCTGGTGGTGATGCCGACCGGCGGCGGAAAATCCCTGTGCTATCAAATTCCGGCGCTGGTGCTGCAGGGGCTGACGGTGGTGGTTTCGCCGTTGATCTCACTGATGAAAGATCAGGTCGACCAGCTACTTGCCAACGGCGTTGCGGCGGCGTGCCTGAACTCTACCCAAAGCCGTGAGCAGCAGTTTGACGTGATCAACGGCTGTCGCAACGGCCAGATCCGTCTGCTTTATATCGCGCCCGAGCGCCTGATGCTCGACAACTTCCTTGACCAGTTGCGCCAGTGGAACCCGGTGCTGCTGGCCGTTGACGAAGCGCACTGTATTTCCCAGTGGGGTCACGATTTCCGCCCGGAATACGCCGCACTTGGCCACTTGCGCCAGATGCTGCCGTCCGTGCCTTTTATGGCGCTGACTGCGACAGCTGATGACACCACGCGACGCGATATCGAACGCCTGCTGGGCTTAAACGATCCGCTGATCCAGGTCAGCAGCTTCGACCGTCCAAACATCCGCTATATGCTGATGGAAAAATTTAAACCGCTCGATCAGTTGCTGCGTTACGTACAGGAGCAGCGCGGTAAATCCGGCATTATTTACTGCAACAGCCGCGCCAAGGTGGAAGACACCGCCGCGCGCCTGCAAAGCCGTGGGTTCAGCGCGGCGGCTTATCATGCCGGGCTGGATAACGAGCTACGCGCGCGGGTGCAGGAGCAGTTCCAGCGCGACGATTTACAAATCGTGGTGGCAACCGTGGCGTTTGGCATGGGCATCAACAAGCCGAACGTACGTTTCGTGGTGCATTTCGACATCCCGCGCAATATCGAATCCTATTATCAGGAGACGGGCCGCGCCGGGCGTGACGGCCTGCCTGCGGAAGCGATGCTGTTTTACGATCCGGCGGATATGGCGTGGCTGCGCCGTTGTCTGGAGGAGAAACCGGCAGGGCCATTGCAGGATATTGAGCGGCACAAGCTCAATGCGATGGGCGCATTTGCTGAAGCGCAAACCTGCCGTCGTCTGGTGCTGCTCAACTATTTCGGCGAAGGGCGGCAGGAGCCCTGCGGCAACTGCGACATTTGCCTCGATCCGCCGCGCCAGTACGATGGTTTGCAGGACGCGCAAAAAGCGTTGTCGGCCATCTATCGCGTCAATCAGCGTTTCGGTATGGGTTATGTAGTGGAAGTGCTGCGCGGTGCGAACAATCAGCGCATCCGCGAATTCGGTCACGACAAATTGCCGGTGTACGGCATTGGCCGCGAGCAGAGCCATGAACACTGGGTGAGCGTGATCCGCCAGCTTATCCATATGGGATTTGCCACCCAGAATATTGCCCAGCATTCTGCGCTTCAGTTAACGGAAGCGGCGCGTCCGCTGCTACGTGGTGAAGTACCGCTGATGCTGGCGGTGCCGCGAATGGTAGCGCTGAAGCCAAAAGTGATGCAGAAAGCCGCCGTTGGCAATTACGATCGCAAGCTGTTCGCCAAGCTGCGTAAATTGCGAAAAGCGATTGCCGACGAAGAGAATATCCCGCCTTATGTGGTGTTTAACGATGCAACGCTGATTGAGATGGCCGAACAGATGCCGCTTTCGCCGGGGGAAATGCTCAGCGTAAACGGCGTGGGAACGCGCAAACTTGAGCGTTTCGGCCAGGAATTTATGGCGCTTATCCGCGCACATGTCGATGGCGACGAAGAGTAGTTTTAGCGGCCGAAAAGTGCCAGGATAGTTACTCACTGAATTATCTTCCCGCAGGTTCTCTATGTTGATGTTATTTCTTACCGTGGCGCTGGTGCATATCGTTGCCCTGATGAGCCCCGGCCCGGATTTCTTCTTCGTTTCGCAAACCGCCGTTAGCCGCTCGCGCAAAGAGGCGATGATGGGCGTGTTCGGCATCACTTGTGGCGTAATGGTGTGGGCTGGCGTGGCGCTGCTCGGCCTGAACTTGATCCTCGAAAAAATGGCGTGGTTGCACAGCATTATTATGGTCGGCGGTGGTCTTTATCTGTGCTGGATGGGCTACCAGATGCTGCGCGGCGCGCTGAAGAAAGATCAGAAACCGGCTGATGCGCCGAAAGTAGAGCTGGCAACCAGCAGCGGCCGCAGCTTTCTGAAAGGGTTACTGACCAATCTGGCGAACCCGAAAGCCATTATCTACTTCGGCTCGGTGTTTTCACTGTTTGTCGGCGATGGCGTCGGCACCAGCGCGCGCTGGGGTATTTTCGTGCTGATTGCGCTGGAAACGCTGGCCTGGTTTACCGTCGTCGCCAGCCTGTTCGCACTGCCGGCAATGCGTCGCGGTTATCAGCGTCTGGCAAAATGGATTGACGGTTTTGCCGGCGCGCTGTTTGCTGGCTTCGGCATCCATCTGATTATTTCCCGTTAATTCATCTGCCGGTTGGCGCTTCGTCATCCGGCCTGCGGATTTTCCAGGCCCGGTAAGCGCAGCGCCACCGGGCACCTGCCTCAGGCGTGGCGGGCAGAAGCCAGCAACGCGCCGACCAGCACGAACAGCGAACCAAATACCTTATTCAGCGCCTTCATCTGGTGCGGGCCTTTGATCCAGCCAGCAATGCGCTGCGCCAGCGTCGCGTAACCAATCATGACAATGATGTCGACGACGATCGTTGTTACCCCCAGCACCACATACTGCATCACCTGCGGCTGATGCGGCACGATAAATTGCGGGAATAGGGCGGCAAGAAAAACGATGCTTTTCGGGTTGGTCAGATTAACGAATACCGCCCGCTTAAACAGCCGACCGCGCGACTGGGTTTTCGCCAGCGTATTGAGATCGATAGCGCCTGCGGCGCGCCACTGCTGAATACCCAGCCAAATCAGGTAGGCTGCGCCCGCCCATTTCAGCACTTCAAACGCCAGCACGGAACGAGAAAACAGCGTACCCAGCCCGACACCGACCAGCACGATATGAATGCCAAGCCCGGTCTGCAATCCGGCAATAGAAGCCGCTGCGCCGCGATAGCCGTAGCCAATGGACGTGGTCATGGTGTTAATCGCACCGGAACCGGGCGAGAGACTTAAAATGATTGAAGTCAGCAGGTAGGCGAACCACCATTCGAAGGTCATGAGAAATTCCTGGTTGTCTGTTTTTATGCCACAATACGCTATTGTCAGTGGATTTTGCTATTGGTCACAAAAAAACGATTTTACATGGCTAACAGGGGCGAAATTCCGATGTTTCGGCAAAAAACGGCCTGGGAAACCAGAGAAAAAGCGTTCGCGGCATTTACCACCGGGCCGCTGATGGATTTCTGGCGCTCGCGTGAAGAAGCCGTGTTTACCGGTGTCGATAATGTACCCGTCAGTTTTGTCCGCTTTCGCGATCGTCGCCACGATCGGGTGATTGTGATTTGTCCGGGCCGCATTGAAAGTTATGTCAAATACGCCGAACTGGCGTATGACCTGTTCTACCTCGGTTACGATGTGTTGATTATCGATCACCGCGGGCAGGGGCGTTCCGGGAGAATGTTGGCGGATACGCACCGGGGTCATGTGGTCAACTTTAGCGATTATGTTGATGATTTGGCGGCATTCTGGCAGCAGGAAGTCGCCGACGGACCCTGGCGTAAACGTTATATCCTGGCGCATTCGATGGGCGGCGCGATCGCCACGCTCTTCTTACAGCGTTATCCGCATGTCTGTGATGCTATTGCCCTGTGCGCGCCGATGTTCGGCATTATCATTCGCCTGCCGGAGTGGATGGTACGCCCGCTGCTTGACTGGGCGGAAAGCTATCCGCGTCTTCGCGACAATTACGCTATCGGCACCGGAAGCTGGCGCGCATTGCCGTTCGCGATTAACGTGCTGACCCACAGCCGCGAGCGTTACCGGCGCAATCTGCGTTTTTATGCCGACGAACCGACGCTGCGTGTGGGCGGGCCGACGTGGCACTGGGTGCGCGAAGGCATTCTGGCCGGAGAACACGCGCTGGCAGGGGCGGCAAACGATGACACCCCAACATTAATTATTCAGGCAGAAGAGGAGCACGTGGTGGATAACCGCATGCAACAACGCTTCTGCGAAATTCGCGCTGCGGCGGGCCACCCTTGTGAAGGGGGAAAACCGTTTGTTATACCCGGCGCGTACCATGAGATCCTTTTCGAAAAGGACGCTATGCGCTCGGTCGCGCTCAACGCCATCGTCGAATTCTTCGACCGGCATAACTAATTATTTATTGAGGTAAAATTTTCCTATGTACCAGGTTGTTGCGTCTGATTTAGATGGCACGTTGCTCTCCCCTGACCACACACTGTCACCTTTCGCGAAAGAAACGTTAAAACTGCTGACCGGCCACGGCGTCAATTTTGTTTTTGCTACCGGTCGCCACCATGTCGATGTCGGGCAAATCCGCGATAATCTCGGCATCAAGGCGTATATGATCACCTCCAACGGCGCGCGCGTGCACGATACCGATGGAAATCTGGTCTTTAGCCACAATCTGGATCGCGATATCGCCAGCGATCTGTTCGGTGTGATGCACAACGAGAAAGATATCATTACCAATGTCTACCGTAACGACGAATGGTTTATGAACCGCCATCGCCCTGACGAGATGCGTTTTTTCAAAGAAGCGGTGTTCCAGTATTCGCTGTATGAGCCGGGCTTACTGGAGCCGGAAGGCATCAGCAAAGTCTTCTTCACCTGCGACAGCCATGAAAAACTGCTGCCGCTGGAGCAGGCGATCAATGCGCGCTGGGGCGACCGTGTCAACGTCAGCTTCTCGACGCTAACCTGTCTGGAAGTGATGGCGGGCGGCGTATCGAAAGGGCATGCGCTGGAAGCTGTTGCCGGTGCGCTGGGCTATGGTCTGAAGGATTGCATCGCCTTTGGCGATGGCATGAACGATGCTGAAATGCTGTCGATGGCCGGTAAGGGTTGCATTATGGGCAACGCCCATCAGCGCCTGAAAGATCTGCATCCGGAGCTGGAAGTGATTGGCACCAATGCGGATAACGCCGTGCCACATTACCTGCGTAAATTGTTCCTGCAATAAGATTGATGTCTGGTTATTAAATAATCAGACGTCAACCAAATACTCAAACTTTGCGCAATTGAGTTCGCTACAATGAAGCCTCACTATTTTGAGAGAGCTTCATTGTGGCGTTACTGATCATCACCACGATCCTGTGGGCCTTTTCCTTTAGCCTGATAGGCGAATACCTTGCTGGCCATGTCGACAGCTATTTCTCCGTGCTGATGCGCGTGGGGCTGGCGGCGCTGGTGTTTTTACCGTTCCTGCGCACGCGCGGGCACAACCTGAAAACCATTGGCCTGTATATGCTGGTGGGCGCGATGCAGCTTGGCATTATGTACCTGTTCAGCTTTCAGGCGTATCTCTACCTGACGGTCTCTGAATTCCTGCTGTTTACTGTCTTCACGCCGCTGTACGTTACGCTGATTTACGATCTGCTGAGTAAGCGCGGGCTGCGCTGGAGCTACGCCCTGAGCGCCGGGCTGGCGGTGATTGGCGCGGCGATTATTCGTTATGACAAAGTCAGCGATCACTTCTGGATCGGTTTGATTCTGGTACAGCTGGCGAACATCAGCTTCGCCATTGGCATGGTTGGTTATAAACTCCTGATGGAAACGCGGCCCATGCCGCAGCATAACGCCTTTGCGTGGTTCTATCTGGGGGCATTTGTTGTTGCTGTCACCGCATGGTTTGTGATGGGTAACCCGCAGAAGCTGCCGACAACCACTTTGCAGTGGGGCGTGCTGGTATGGCTGGGCGTGGTCGCTTCCGGTCTGGGTTACTTTATGTGGAACTACGGCGCAACGCAGGTTGACGCCGGGACGCTCGGCATTATGAACAATGTGCATGTTCCCGCCGGGCTGCTGGTCAACCTCGCTATCTGGCAGGAACAGCCGCACTGGCCGAGCTTTATTATTGGTGGTTCGGTGATAATGGCTTCGCTGTGGGTACATCGCCGTTGGGTCGCTCCGCGCTCCGCACAAACGGCAGGTGATCGCACGCGTGGTTCCGCGCTGAGCGAATAAACGCTTCCGTAACCGGCTGACGCTGCTCGCCGTCGCGCACCGCCGCGTACAGCCGGCTCCACAATCCTTCGCCCAGGGTTTTGGTCACCACCAGACCCTGGCGTTCAAAACTCTCCACCACCCAGTGCGGCAGCGCCGCGATCCCCATCCGGGCGGCAACCATCTGAATCAACAATAGCGTGTTATCAACGCTTTTCAGCGCCGGGCTGATGCCCGCCGGTTGCAGGAAATGACGCCAGATATCAAGGCGGCTACGCTGCACCGGGTAGATCAGCAGCGTTTCGCTGGCAAGATCGTCCGGTGTGATGCGCGCTTTTGCCGCCAGCGGATGATCCGGCGCCATCACCAGCCGTACCTCAAAATCAAACATCGGTGAATAGTGCAGGCCGCTGCGCGGCAGAATGTCGGATGTCATCACCAGGTCAAGCTCACCCTGTTGTAGCGCAGGCTGCGGGTCAAAGGTCACGCCGGATTTGAAATCCATCTCCACCTGCGGCCAGTTCTGGCGGAAGTTCTCAAGTGCAGGCGTTAGCCATTGAATACAGCTATGGCACTCAATCGCGATGCGCAACGTGGCTTGCTGCGGCTCGTTACAAGCCTGCAGCGCGCGGCTGATTTGCGGCAGAACCTGATTGGCCAGTTGCAGCAGGATCTCGCCCTGCGGCGTAAAACGCAGCGGCTGACTTTTACGCACAAACAGACGAAAGCCGAGGCGTTGTTCCAGATCGCTGAACTGGTGGGAAAGCGCCGACTGCGTCTGATGCAACGTTGCCGCTGCTGCAGCCAGCGACCCGCTGTTTCGTAACGCCTGTAGCGTTTTCAAGTGTTTAATTTCGATCATGAATGTCCTTCACCCCGGCATGAACAATTTGCGCTTGAGGTTTATACAGTACCTTCACAATATGGATGTGTAAACATCTGGACGTCTAAACTCGTCATATTTCGACTTGCAGGTGCGTTGGCTGCCTTGCGCGCCCCAGTCACTTACTTCAGTAAGCTCCTGGGGACACGCTACGTTGCCGCCTTCCTGCCAGCCGAACTATTTAGAGTTTTAGATTCAGAATCAAATAATTAAAGGAAGAAGACATGACAATACAAAACCACACCCTCGGTTTTCCTCGCGTCGGCCTGCGTCGCGAGCTGAAAAAAGCGCAAGAAAGTTACTGGGCGGGGAATTCTTCTCGCGAAGAACTGCTGGCGGTAGGGAGCGAGCTGCGCGCCCGTCACTGGGATCAACAAAAACAGGCCGGGATCGACCTGCTGCCGGTCGGTGATTTCGCCTGGTACGACCATGTTCTGACCACCAGCCTGCTGCTGGGCAATGTGCCGGCTCGTCATCAGAACAACGACGGCTCTGTCGATATCGACACCCTGTTCCGCATCGG
Organism: Kosakonia sp. MH5; assembly: GCF_009935945.1. Lineage (NCBI taxonomy): Bacteria > Pseudomonadati > Pseudomonadota > Gammaproteobacteria > Enterobacterales > Enterobacteriaceae > Kosakonia > Kosakonia sp. MH5. Next base: position 58,511 of record NZ_QODH01000015.1, read on the forward strand.
CCGCGGTCGCGCACCGACCGGCGAACCGGCGGCAGCGGCAGAGATGACCAAATGGTTTAACACCAACTACCACTACATGGTGCCGGAATTCAGCAAAGGCCAGCAATTCAAACTGACCTGGACGCAACTGCTGGATGAAGTGGACGAAGCGCTGGCGCTGGGCCACAAGGTGAAACCCGTACTGCTTGGGCCGGTCACATACCTGTGGCTGGGCAAAGTGAAAGGCGAACAATTCGATCGCTTAAGCCTGCTGAACGATATTTTGCCGGTTTACCAGCAAGTGCTGGCCGAACTGGCGAAACGCGGTATTGAGTGGGTGCAGATAGACGAACCGGCGCTGGTGCTGGAACTACCGCAAGCGTGGCTGGACGCCTTCAAACCGGCGTATGACGCCCTGAACGGCAAAGTAAAACTGTTGCTGACCACCTATTTCGGAGGAGTCACGCCGAACCTGGACACCATTACCGCGTTGCCGGTGCAGGGTCTGCATGTCGATCTGGTACACGGTAAAGACAACGTTGCGCAGCTGCATCAGCGTCTGCCTGCCGACTGGCTGCTCTCTGCCGGTCTGGTGAATGGCCGTAACGTCTGGCGCGCCGATCTGAGTGAAAAATATGCGCAGATTAAGGATGTGGTCGGCAAACGCCCGCTGTGGGTTGCCTCTTCCTGCTCGCTGCTGCACAGCCCGATCGATCTGAGCGTTGAGACACGTCTTGATGCCGAAGTGAAAAGCTGGTTCGCCTTCGCCCTGCAAAAATGTGAAGAACTGGCGCTGTTGCGTGATGCCCTGAACAGCGGCAACACAGAAAAACTGAATGAATGGAGCGCCCCGATCCAGGCGCGCCGCCACTCTACCCGCGTGCACAACCCGGCGGTGGCAAAACGTCTGGCGGCGATCACCGCGCAGGACAGCCAGCGCGCGCGTCCGTACGCTGAGCGTGCACAAGTGCAGCGCGTGCGTTTCAACCTGCCAGCGTGGCCGACCACGACTATCGGCTCGTTCCCGCAAACCACCGAGATCCGCGGCTTGCGTCTGGATTTTAAACAGGGACGTTTAGATGCGGGCAATTACCGCACCGGCATCGCTGAACACATTAAACAGGCGATTATTGAACAGGAGCGTTTGGGGCTGGATGTGCTGGTACACGGCGAAGCTGAACGTAACGACATGGTGGAATACTTCGGTGAACACCTTGATGGTTTCGTCTTTACGCAAAATGGCTGGGTACAGAGCTACGGCTCTCGCTGCGTGAAGCCGCCGGTAGTGATCGGCGATGTGAGCCGCCCGGAAGCGATTACCGTCGAGTGGGCGAAGTACGCACAATCGCTGACCGACAAACCGGTCAAAGGCATGCTGACCGGTCCGGTCACCATCCTCTGCTGGTCTTTCCCGCGCGAAGATGTCACCCGCGAAACCATCGCCAAACAGATCGCGCTGGCGCTGCGTGATGAAGTGGCCGATCTGGAAGCTGCTGGCATTGGCATCATCCAGATCGACGAACCAGCACTGCGCGAAGGTTTACCGCTGCGCCGCAGCGACTGGGAGGCTTATCTGGCGTGGGGTGTGGAAGCGTTCCGTATTAATGCGGCGGTGGCGAAAGATGACACGCAGATCCACACACATATGTGTTATTGCGAGTTCAACGACATCATGGATTCTATCGCCGCGCTGGATGCGGATGTGATCACCATCGAAACCTCGCGTTCGGATATGGAACTGCTGGAGTCGTTCGAAGAGTTCGAATACCCGAACGAAATCGGACCGGGCGTGTACGACATTCACTCGCCGAACGTGCCGAGCGTGGAGTGGATCGAAGCCCTGCTGCAAAAAGCGGCGCAGCGCATTCCGGCACAGCGTTTGTGGGTGAACCCGGATTGCGGTCTGAAAACCCGCGGCTGGCCGGAAACCCGCGCCGCGCTGGCTAACATGGTGAAAGCCGCGCAGAACCTGCGTCAGCAGTAAACAGCCATGCGCCGCCGGAATGTTCCCCGGCGGCGTTTTTTGAGGTATTACGGCGTTTCGGTTAACAACTCCAGAGAGAGTGTGTAGACGCCGGGTTCAAACACATCGCCATCCTGGCCATAAAAGCTGAATGTTTGCTCCGCGCCAGCCGCCAGCGGGTTATTGGATTTATAAGCATCGTCCGCCGCGCTCCAGGTACTGTCGAGATTGACCCCCAGATTCGGCACAAGGTGTTTCTCCGCGCTGTTACTGGTGCTAACCCATACGATATCGCCATTACTCCCGCGAGAATCCCCCTGCCCACGGATGTAATAAGTGCCTGCGGTGGTCGATCCGTTTTTAATAATGATGGTCGCAGCATGATCCATAATAGAATCGCCAGTATAGATATTGCCTGCCCCCAGCGTTCCTTCAGCGTCCATGCCTTTGGTAATGCTCCATGATGTTGGCGCATTCAGCGTCATGGAGGTGGTCGCGCTTCCATGGGATGTCAGTGCCGCAAAACTCTGGTTGCTCATCAGGGTCAGTAAAGTAGTTAGCATTACTTTTTTCATTATCATCATTCCTTTAATTTCATTGTCATTACACAACTTTGGATGCGACAAAGACACAAAAGCTGTGGTGCGGCTTCTCATTCAGGAAAACCGTAAAAATGGGTAGAGCAGTTAACCCTCTATGCCAGCGTGACCTCACGCAGCGGTGTTACGGCGTTTCAGTTAACAACTCGATCGAGAGGTTATAAGTGCCGGGTTCAAATGTATCGCCGGCCTGCCCATAAAAACTGAACGTTTTCTCATCGCCTGCACCCAGCGGGTTGTTCGATTTAAAGGCGGTGTCGGCAGCACTCCAGGTACTGTCGAGCGTGGTGGTAAGATTTGATACAACGTGTTTTTGCGTACTGTCGCTGGCATTGACCCACACAATTGTGCCGTCGGTCTCAAGGGAATCCCCTTGTCCGCGAATGTAGTACGTGCCCGCCGCCGTCGAGTCGTTCTTAATAATGATGGTCGCAGCATGGTTCAGAATGCTGTCGTCGGTATAGGTGTTGCCTGCCCCAAGGATTCCTTCTGCTTCTACGCCTTTGGTGATGCTCCATATTGCTGGTGCGTTAAGGGTCATGCTGGTGGTGGCGCTACCGTGGGATGTCAGCGCGGCAAAACTCTGGCTGCTCATCAGCGCCAGTAAGGTGGTCAGCATTATCTTTTTCATAAATCATTCCTTTAGTTTCATCATCGTTAATTGATCCCGCGCCGCATACCTGGACGTGGGTGGCGTCACCTTTACAGGTGACAACCTGTTGCGCAGGCTTCCGATCCTGAAGCCAGCGTAATGCGTTGTGCTCATTGTTCAGGGGACGATGGCAAGCGCGTTGGCCGTAATGACGTACTCATCGGCAACGGCTTGCTGGTTTCCGTCGATGACAATCTGAAAGCTGGCTCGCGTCGCGGAAGTGCTCCTGACGATGCCGCCTCGATCCTTGTTCTCCCCTGACCAGCCTTCACCTGCCAGCCGGATCCGCAATTGGTGCGCAGAATCACGCTTTCCCGTCAGGACATATCGCCCCGGTGCCGAAGTGCTCTTCTGTGCATTCAGCCAGACCAGATACCCGGAATGTGCCTCCTGAAAAACCATCCGGCCGCGGCCGATAACAGTGCCATCACGCAATTTGGTGTCCTGGGGCGGACGTATGTTCAGCGTGACTTCTGGTATGGTTTCCGCTGCCTGCGCCTCTGCTGCGGGTAAACAGATCGCGGTTGCTATCAGTAACGGGAGTGCGATTTTCTTTTTCATTTCAGATACCTTCATGTTGAATGGCACATTGCGCTAAGGGCATAGATACCCGCCGAGCTTTTTTCTTCAGGCAGACGGTAGTCCGCTATGCACGAGCGTTCATGACCCAGCGAGACCAGAAGTCTTCCCGTTTGTGGAAGCCCGCTCATGTAAACCTCTCCACCATCACCCGTAATGCCTGCTCCGGTATTGGTCTCATTACCCGCAAGCGTGACCAACGCGCCAAAGGGCACCAGACGGTTATTCGCCTGAGTCAGCGTGATGACGGCACGGGCACCTGTCCGGGTTGAGAATTTCGCCGCGATGACTGCACCTGCTGTGGGGACTATCCGGGTGTCCGTTTGCGGGACTTCAACATCAGCGGGTAGGGTATTGGGATCGAGCGTCACTAAATTCGCCTGATAGGGCATCACATAGTCCAGCGTGGTGTATCCACGAAAATCGGTTTTCACTCCGGGGATATCGCCTGCCGATACGCCTGCTGCGCCCGGCGCTTCCACCAGCGCCACGGTTTCTCCCAGCGGCTGGCCCAGCGTGATCCCATGGCGATGAATCACTACGCCGCCAGCCAAGCCCGCATTCATCTGTCGGGAGGATGGGCTATAGCGATAGCCGCCTTTCAATTCACCATAAGCGCCGCGCCAGGTCAGATTAACCAGGCTGCTGTTTCGGTCAGTCGCCGGGTTGCCTGGCGTCATCCGTTCACGTACATCCCAACTCAGACGGCGATCAAAACTGTCGCCATTCAGTCCCATTTCATGCTGCGCACCGCGTATATCCCCGTTTACCATCTGATAACTGGCCCGTGTGTGGTTTCCCATCCAGCGATCCAGAGGCAGGCTAATCCAGAAACTCACTTCCCGATCCGTTTTACGCCCGGCTGGCTGCGCGCCGCTGTGGTAAACCGGCTCCTGGCGTTGCGTCCAGTTCAATGAGCATGTGGCATCGTGGAAACTTGTGGACCAGGAGACCATCAGCTCATCCCGCGTCCCGCGCTGTTGCCAGTAGCTCTCCCTGGCCCCCGTCAGGCTCACTGAACCCCACTGTCCCAGGGACTGGCTGAGCGTCAGGCTGGAGCGCGTTTTACGGCGCAAATTGTTCTGATTCAGGTATTCGCCAGCGTCATGCGCCCGATCACTGTCCAGCACTGCCGACAATCCGTGAAATCCCGACGATGCGTAGCGGTAGCTGGAAAATGTGAATCCAGTATTCGTCGCTTCAATGTTTTTGCTGTAGCGCACGCGCCAGGCGCTGCCTTGTGCATGCGCTTTTCTGTGCGGCTTTCTCTGTTCCTGAATACCATCCAGCGAAATAGCGCCCAACCTATTGAGTGATACCCCTAACCCCAGCGATGCTGCGCTGTAATGGGCTGCGCCCTGTAAACCACCGTAGGCCGTTATGCCCCATGGCAGCCCATACATCAGTGACGCCTGAGCAACATAACTATCGCTGACCGCGCCATTTGACGGGCGATGGCGACCGCTCATCAGGTTGTATTTGAAGTAACCTTCACGCAGCGCGATAGCTGGCGTGGTCGAGGGCACAATAAAACTTTGCTGGTGCCCGTCGTTTTCAAAAACTGTCACCTGTAAGTCGCCGCCGTCACCGGCGGAGGGAAGATCTGTCAACGCAAACGGCCCTGGTGCAACGGTGGTGCTGTAAATCACATAATTGCTACGTTTGACTTCAATCCGGGCCTGCGTATGCGCGATCCCCCGAATAACAGGGGCGAACTCTCTTTGGTTATAGGGAACCATTGCTTCATCGGAGCCAAGCATCACTCCCCGAAATGGAATGCTGTCAAAGATGTCGGCCGGGGTATAACGATCCCCCAATGCCAGACGGCTTTTCAGGCCATATAATCCGCGTTCAGCATAGGTCCAGGCTGTCTGCCATTTTCCTGGCGATTGGCCCTCTTTCTGCCAGGTTGTCAGGTTCCGCAAACGCCAGGCACCGAGATTCGCTCCCGGTTCGAGCTGGGCAAATATGGTGCTATTCGTTGAGGATCCACTGCCTGATGACGTCGAACGGGCCGTATTTATGCGGTAATTCATCCGCAGGGCAGGAATGCCATCATCCCAGAGTTCCTGTGGCGCGAGACCTGATACCTTCGGGCGCAGTGCTGCCTGCGGGACACTGAGCAACAATTGCTGCCGATAAAACTGGAATGTTTCTGTCGCCTGCGGAATAGCCGTCAGCGCCGCACATTGCTGTGTTTCGTCATCGGTTGTTTTCTCTGAAGCGCGAGCGGCAAACAGACCAGGGTACTGTTCTGTTTTCACGCCATACTGTGTCAGCAGTGCTTCAGTCAGGCAGGTTTTCAGAAAACGCTTGCCACTTTTATCACGCGCCTGGTGGAATACCATCTCCCTGGAATCCACCACGTCGCCATTTAGCAAAATGTCTACCGGGTAAATTCCAGGTAGCTGGCTTCCTTCGTTAAAAACCGAAATATCAACGTTTCTTCCTTCTTCGCCACCTAACAGTGCGGGATCAAATGACCAGCTTTCTGCCGCCGCATTCACTGATGAACATGTGCAGGCAGCTATCCCAAAAGAGAATAATGGCAGAATATAATATTGTTTTACTGTCATATAAATGTGAGTTAAACAACGTTGAATATTATTGTTTTATAAACAGTAATGTGGCCCTAAATATATCTTCTGCCCTTCGATAAACACAAAATCAAAGAGGATAAAAACGCGCATCGTTGTCATAGAGCAAGAGTGGTATCAATAAATTAGCACCTGCATATTAATTTCACATATTCATATGCATAATAAATGTGCTTGCTTCTACGCCGTGTCGCATTAAATAACATGGTTATTCTGCGTTAGTTTGCCAGGTCTGGCTTTCACCGCCGTAATCGTTCACGATCTTCCATTCAATCCTTTTACTTCTTGTCGCGGAAGGCAGTGTGAAATCACGCGAAGAGAAGGGCGCAACGTACTTGATATCCTGTACGGTAACGTCATTAATTTTTAGCGTACTGATATTAATGTAAAACGGTGAGTTGTTCGTTGCGGTCAACTTATTACCGTGCTGTTGCCATTGCAGGCGATTTTCTGCATCGTCAGGATGGCCTTTTAACGCGCCTGGCCGAATGAGCAGTTTGATGCAATTATTTATAGTGAGTTGAACGTTCAGTGATACTTTATCGGCCTTTTCTTTTGCCCACTCGTCTCCCGCTTTAGGGGGAATTCCCTTAACACATAACCACTGTAAAGTTTCACGGTCGGCCCTGAAATTACCGCCGGTACGCACAATACGTAATCGGCTGGACTGCTGTCCGTCCAGGCGCATCAGCGGGGGCGTTACAACAAACGGTGCTTTATTCTTCCTGTTTTCCTCCAGCGCCTGAGATTGAATCAGAATGGGGTAATCCTGCGGATTGGTTACCGTCAGGGTTGTACCGTTAGACGCAGGATCATAAATCAAACGAGAGGCGCCAAGCCGGACTGAAAACGTTTGGGTCGACGTTGCAGAATGGGAGGATGCGGCTGAGGCGATGTCAGGGAAAAAGCAAATAGATATGGCTAAAAGTGACAATGCTGAAATATTTTTTTTCACGTGACTACCCTGTATGAAAATATAAGAAAAAACGCTAATAAATAGTTGCGCAGAAGAAATCATTTTTTACGGAACTTAGCCCGGGTTTTGTTATGTCCAACACCACTCTGTGGTGCTAGTCTGTGCAGTTATTTAGTGCCGTCAAAAAATATGAGTCATTCCTTTTTTAATATGCGCTAAGCATAATCTTATTAAAGGCGCTTGCCTGTAATAAGGTGTATCTAAAGTATTGCATGGAAGAGAAGAACAGGTAAACCAGCCAGGTTCAATGTCTGGTCGCCACAAAAATGTAAAATCATTTTTTTTGCTGGTGTTTTTTTATGCTGAAATTATAAAAGACATTAAAATACATGCTATTAAAAGATGCTATCGTTGAGTGTTTTCGGGGGAGCAATTTCTTATTTCTGATAGGGTAATGGAATTTTCTTGATCCCATCAAACTTTTTCTTAATGAAAAACGAAGATTTCATATAAATCAGTTTCCCTTCATTCAGTGTTAATACGGTCAGAAATTCCTGAAATTCTCGTATTAGCATTTTATTTTTAATATTGCTGGCCGGGGAATTTCCCCGGCACGGATATTATTTTTTACTGTACTGGGCAAACCATGTCAGCATGCGTTGCCAGCCATCTTTTGCCGACTCTTCATGATAACTCGGGCGGTAGTCGGCATTAAAGGCATGGCCCGCTTCCGGGTAAATCACAATCTCGGCAGTGGCATTGGCTGCCCGCAGCGCCTGGCGCATAGTTTCCACGCTTTCGAGCGGAATGCCGGTATCCTGCGCACCGTATAAACCCAGTACCGGCGCGGTCAGATCGGTTGCGACATCTACCGGGTGGCGCGGCGAGTTGAGAGATTTCTCTCCCACCAGCTTACCGTACCAGGCTACCGCGGCTTTCAACTGCGGGTTATGCGCCGCATACAGCCAGGCGATACGGCCGCCCCAGCAAAAACCGGTGATCAACAACTGATGCGCATTGCCGCCATTGCGCGCCGCCCAACTGGCGACGTGGTCGAGATCGGCCAGCACCTGGGCATCCGGCACCTTGCTGACCAGCCCGCTCAGTAGCGTCTGGATATCGGCGAAATCATCCGGATCGCCCTGGCGGAAGTAGAGTTCAGGCGCAATGGCGAGATAACCTTCCAGCGCCAGGCGGCGGCAGAGATCGCGGATATGTTCATGTACGCCGAAAATTTCCTGTACCACAATGACAATCGGCAACGGGCCATCGGCATTTTTGGGGCGGGCATGAAACGCAGGCATATTGTCACCCTGCGTTGGAATGGAGGTTTCGCCTGCGATTAGGGCGTCCTCCGGTGTGTGAACGATGGTGGAAGCGTGAGGCGAAGCCGCAGGTGCAAAGCCCGGCTGTTTGTTGGTTGTCATGGCATTCTCCATACCCTTTTATTAGCGCTCCAATAACTATAGACGGAAGGTCTGGCGCGCGCGCAAATCCCCGTTTCATCGACTATCTTTGCTGCTGCGTAGTGAGATACAGCATGTTAATGTGATATGAATCACTAATTTATGGAAATGATATGCAAACATTTTCGTTCATGGTGACTTCAATCACGAAAACGGACAGGCGCCTTCTGTAAAGTGGCTTTTTGCCTCTCCTGATAAAACCAACCACAGAGGAGTCTGTTATGTCCAGGTCTGATGTTTTTCATCTCGGTCTCACCAAAAACGATTTACAAGGGGCTACGCTGGCGATCGTCCCTGGCGATCCGGAGCGTGTGGAAAAGATCGCCGCGCTGATGGATAAGCCGGTCAAGCTGGCATCTCACCGCGAATTTACCAGCTGGCGTGCCGAACTGGATGGCAAACCAGTTATTGTGTGTTCCACCGGTATTGGCGGTCCGTCAACCTCTATCGCCGTAGAAGAACTGGCGCAGCTTGGCATCCGCACTTTTCTGCGTGTCGGCACGACCGGGGCGATTCAGCCGCATATCAATGTTGGCGATGTACTGATTACCACCGCCTCCGTGCGCCTTGATGGCGCCAGCCTGCATTTTGCGCCGATGGAATACCCGGCGGTAGCTGACTTTGCCTGCACCACGGCGCTGGTCGCAGCGGCGGATGCGATTGGCGCAACCAAACACATTGGCGTAACGGCATCTTCCGACACCTTTTACCCTGGCCAGGAGCGTTATGACACATTCTCCGGGCGTGTGGTGAAAAGCTTTAAAGGCTCAATGGAAGAGTGGCAATCAATGGGTGTGATGAATTATGAAATGGAATCCGCGACGCTGCTGACCATGTGTTCAAGCCAGGGGCTGCGCGCCGGGATGGTGGCTGGGGTGATTGTGAATCGTACCCAGCAGGAGATCCCGAACGCAGAAACGATGAAACAGACCGAAAGCCACGCCGTGAAAATCGTGGTGGAAGCTGCGCGTCGCCTGCTGTAATTCCTCTCTCCCGGTGCCCGGTAATGCTGCATTTACCGGGCCTGACAAATCCCTTTCCGTTTCTGCGTAGCGCCTCGCAGGAAAAGCCCTTCCCAACTGGACGTTTATACAGCACAATTCCCGCTGTACGGATAAGGTCTGGAGGAGGCGTGGTGGACACTTCAATCATCGTCATGGCAGCGCTGTCGCTGGCAGGATTACTGGTCGGCTGGCTGGCTGCAAGCTGGCGCGGAGCGCAGCAGCAGGCGGAATTGCTTGCCGAGCAACGTGATGTGTTTAGTGAACTGAGCGCCGCCCGCCAGCAGTTAGTTCAGAGTGAACACTGGCGTGAAGAGTGCGAACTGCTCAATAACGAGCTGCGCAGCCTGCAACATATTAACAGCTCGCTGGAAGCCGATCTTCGTGAAGTCACCACCCGTCTGGAATCCACCCAGTTGCATGCGGAAGAGAAGCTACGCCAGATGCACAGTAGCGAGCAGCGTCTCAGCGAACAATTTGAAAACCTTGCGAACCGCATTTTTGAGCAGAGCAACCGGCGGGTGGATGAACAGAACCGCCAGAGCCTGAACGGCCTGCTAACGCCGCTGCGCGAGCAGCTCGACGGTTTTCGCCGTCAGGTGCAGGAGAGCTTTGGCCAGGAAGCGCGCGAACGCCATACGCTGGCGCATGAAATCCGCAATCTGCAACAGTTGAACGCCCAGATGGCGCAGGAGGCCATCAACCTGACGCGCGCATTGAAAGGCGATAATAAAACGCAGGGCAACTGGGGCGAAGTGGTGCTGACCCGCGTGCTGGAAGCCTCCGGTCTGCGCGAAGGGTACGAGTATGAAACCCAGGTCAGCCTGGAAAACGACAGCCGCGCGCGTATGCAGCCGGATGTGATCGTGCGCTTACCGCAGGGCAAGGATGTGGTGATTGATGCCAAAATGACGTTGGTAGCCTACGAGCGCTACTTCAACGCCGAGGATGAATTTACCCGCGAAGGCGCATTGCAGGAGCATATTGCCTCGGTACGTAATCATATTCGCCTGCTGGGGCGCAAAGATTATCAGCAGCTTCCCGGCCTGCGTAGCCTCGACTACGTTCTGATGTTTATTCCGGTGGAACCGGCATTCCTGATTGCCCTCGACAGACAGCCCGAACTGATAACGGAAGCGCTGAAGAATAACATTATGCTGGTCAGCCCGACCACGCTGCTGGTGGCGCTGCGCACCATCGCCAACCTTTGGCGCTATGAGCATCAAAGTCGCAACGCACAGCAGATTGCAGAAAGGGCGAGTCGACTGTATGACAAAATGCGCCTGTTCGTTGATGACATGTCGTCCATCGGCCAGAGCCTGGATAAAGCACAGGATAATTACCGTCAGGCGATGAAAAAACTCACCGCCGGGCGCGGCAACGTGCTGGCACAGGCGGAGGCATTTCGCGGCCTTGGCGTTGAGATCAAGCGTGAGATTAATCCAGAATTAACGGCTGAAGCGCAGGCGCAGGATGAAGAGTTTCGCCTGCGAGCAGGGCAGGAAGCGTTAAACGAATATAATGAAGACAATCAGTTAGACGATGCAACGCAGGATGAGGAACCTGGCCAGAAGGCGTCATCGGCCGGTTGAATCGTAGGGCAATTGCGTCCAATCTGATACACTTCACAAACAAATTCTTAAATAGCAGGCACTAAGATGGCGGAAGATTCAAAAGAGACAACACACTTTGGTTTTCAGACCGTCGCCAAAGAAAACAAAGCCGACATGGTGGCGCATGTTTTCCATTCGGTCGCGTCAAAATATGACGTTATGAACGATTTGATGTCGATGGGCATTCACCGTTTATGGAAGCGTTTTACCATTGATTGCAGCGGCGTACGCCGTGGGCAGAAAGTTCTCGATCTGGCTGGCGGCACTGGCGATCTGACCGCTAAATTCTCGCGTCTGGTGGGTGAAACCGGGCAGGTTGTGCTGGCTGATATCAACGACTCAATGCTGAAAATGGGGCGCGAAAAGCTGCGCAACATCGGCATTATCGGTAACGTCGAGTATGTACAGGCAAACGCAGAAGCGTTGCCGTTCCCGGATAATACCTTCGACTGCATTACCATCTCTTTCGGCTTGCGCAACGTAACGGAAAAAGAGCAAGCGCTGCGCTCCATGTTCCGCGTGTTGAAACCGGGCGGGCGTCTTCTGGTGCTGGAGTTTTCCAAACCGATTATTGAACCGCTAAGCAAAGTGTACGACGCGTACTCTTTTCATGTTCTGCCGCGCATTGGCCAACTGGTGGCAAGCGATGCCGACAGCTACCGCTATCTGGCGGAATCCATCCGTATGCATCCCGATCAGGAGACCCTGAAATCGATGATGCAGGACGCGGGTTTTGAAAACGTTGATTACTACAATCTGACCGCCGGTATTGTTGCTCTGCACCGTGGCTACAAATTCTGACAGGAGTGCGTATGCCCTTTAAGCCGATGGTGGCCGCCGGAATCGAACGCGCGTTGAATACCTTTCTCTACCGCGAAAGCGCGCTGATATCAGCGCGTCAGCGTCTGTATGGCAAAGTTTTACGCGTTGTTTTGCAGGAGTTTTCCTCGCCGTTTGTGCTGGTGTTCAGCGAACAGCAGATCGATGTCCTGAGCGAATGGGAAGGCGAGGCCGACTGTTCGGTTATCACCCAGTTGCGGGTGTTGCCGAAATTGCGCGATCGCCAGCAACTGACCGCGCTTATCCGCAGCGGCGAGCTGGAAGTACAGGGGGATATTCAGGTCGTGCAAAACCTGGTGGCGCTTGCCGATCTCGCTGAGTTCGATCCCGCTGAGGTGCTTGCTCCCTGGACGGGTGATATTGCCGCCGAGGGGATCAGTAAATTCCTGCGCGGTGGCGCGCGCTTACTGCGCCACGGCGTTCAGCGCCAACAACGCTACGTCGCTGAAGTGTTAACCGAAGAGTGGCGCGTCGCGCCGGGCGCTCTGGAAGTGGCCTGGTTTGCAGAAGAGACGGCGGCCGTGGAACGTGCGACGGAAGCATTAGCTCAGCGCCTGGATAAACTGGAGGGCAAATGACGCCAGGTGAACTGCGGCGGCTCTATTTCATCATCCAGACTTTCTTGAGTTACGGGCTTGATGAGCTCATTCCCAGAATGCGTATCACCCTGCCGCTGCGGATCTGGCGCAGGATGCTGTTCTGGATGCCTAACCGGCACAAGGATAAAGCACTTGGAGAACGGCTGCGTCTTGCGTTGCAGGAACTGGGACCGGTGTGGATCAAATTCGGCCAAATGCTCTCTACCCGCCGCGATCTTTTCCCGCCGCTGATTGCCGATCAACTGGCGATGCTACAGGATCGTGTCGCGCCATTTGACGGGCACCTCGCCAAACAGCAAATCGAAAAAGCGATGGGCGATCTGCCTGTTGAAACCTGGTTTGACGACTTCGAGATTGAACCGCTGGCGTCTGCATCGATTGCTCAGGTTCATACCGCGCGGCTGAAAGAGAGCGGCAAAGAGGTGGTGATCAAGGTGATCCGCCCGGATATTCTGCCGGTGATCAAAGCCGATCTTAAGCTTATTTACCGCCTGGCGGCGTGGGTTCCGCGCCTGCTGCCGGATGGCCGTCGTTTACGTCCGCGTGAAGTCGTGCGGGAATATGAAAAAACGCTGATCGATGAGCTGGATTTGTTGCGTGAAGCCGCCAACGCGATCCAGTTACGGCGTAATTTCGAAAACAGCCCGATGCTGTACGTGCCGGAAATCTACTCCGACTACTGTAGCCAGAATATGCTGGTAATGGAGCGCATTTACGGTATTCCGGTCTCGGATGTTGTGGCGCTGGAAAAGAACGGCACCAACCTGAAATTGCTGGCTGAGCGCGGCGTGCAGGTCTTCTTCACCCAGGTTTTTCGCGACAGTTTTTTCCATGCCGACATGCATCCTGGCAATATTTTTGTCAGCTACGATCATCCGGAAGACCCCCAGTATATCGGCATCGATTGCGGCATTGTGGGTTCGCTCAACAAAGAGGATAAACGCTACCTGGCGGAGAACTTTATTGCCTTCTTCAACCGCGATTACCGCAAAGTGGCAGAACTGCATGTCGACTCCGGCTGGGTGCCGCCGGACACCAATGTCGAAGAGTTTGAATTCGCCATTCGTACGGTGTGCGAGCCGATATTTGAGAAGCCGCTAGCGGAAATCTCCTTTGGCCACGTGCTGCTTAATCTCTTTAACACCGCTCGTCGCTTCAATATGGAAGTGCAGCCGCAACTGGTGCTGCTGCAAAAAACCTTGCTCTACATTGAAGGTGTCGGCCGTCAGCTCTATCCGCAACTCGATTTGTGGAAAACGGCGAAACCTTTTCTCGAAACGTGGATCAAAGATCAGGTGGGTATTCCTGCGCTGGTCCGGGCGTTAAAAGAGAAAGGACCGTTCTGGATAGAGAAAATGCCGGAGCTTCCTGAACTGATCTACAACGGTTTGCAGCAAGGTAAACATTTGCAGCAGAGCGTTGATAAGATTGCCAGCGAACTACAGGTTAACCATGTACGTCAGGGGCAATCCCGTTATCTGTTTGGTATTGGTGCAACATTGTTGCTTAGTGGGACGCTACTGTTGATCAATCGGCCCGACTGGGGGCTTGCTCCCTTGTGGGTTGTCGCTGGCGGTGTTGTTGTCTGGCTGGCAGGTTGGTACAAGACGCGCTAAGCCATTGGTGCATATCGGGGGCCTGAAGCACAGAAGCTGCCAACAAAGAGGCAGCGTAATGGATAATGTGTATACTGAGGCCTGTTTTTAACATCATCTGTTACAGAGGATTATGTATGGGTGGTATCAGCATTTGGCAGTTGTTGATTATTGTCGTTATCGTCGTGCTGCTGTTCGGAACGAAAAAACTCGGTTCGATTGGCTCCGATCTTGGGGCTTCCATCAAAGGCTTTAAAAAAGCCATCAGCGATGATGATAAAGAGGAAAAGCAGGATAAATCGGCACAAGATGCAGATTTCACCGCGAAATCCCTCTCTGACGATGCAAAATCCAACGACGCTAAAAAAGACGAAAAACGTCACGACAAAGAGCAGGTGTAATTCGTGTTCGATATAGGTTTTGGCGAACTGTTACTCGTTTTTATCATCGGCCTCGTTGTGCTGGGGCCGCAGCGTCTGCCTGTGGCAGTGCGTACTATTGTGGGCTGGGTCCGCGCATTACGCTCGCTGGCGACAACGGTGCAGAATGAATTGACGCAGGAGCTGAAGCTTCAGGAGTTCCAGGAAAGCCTGAAAAAGGTTGAGAAAGCGAGTCTGGAAAACCTGACGCCGGAATTAAAAGAGTCAATGGACGAACTGCGCCAGGCGGCGGAATCGATGAAGCGCTCATACAGCGTTCACGATGCGGAAAAAGCGAGCGATGAAGCAAATACCATCCATAACCCGGTGGTGAAAGAGAGCGAAGCGCAGCGCGAAGGCGTTACGCCATCTACCGCTGAGCATCAGGCCAGCGCGCCGCAGCAAGCTCCCGAAGCCGATGAAGAGAAAAAATCGCCGACGGTAAACCCCGCGGTAAAAGACACGGCTCCGGTTTCCGACTCCTCACCTTCTTCAAGTGAAAAATCCTGAACATGGCTGTAGACGATACCCAACCGCTTATTGCACATCTTATTGAGCTGCGTAAGCGTCTGCTGAACTGCATTATCGCCGTAATGGTGATTTTCCTCGCGCTGGTTTACTTCGCGAATGATATTTATCAGCTCGTTTCCGCGCCGCTCATCAAACAGATGCCGGTCGGGGCGACAATGATCGCCACGGATGTTGCCTCACCGTTTTTTACTCCGATCAAGCTGACCTTTATGGTGTCGCTGATCCTCTCGGCGCCGGTCGTTCTGTATCAGGTATGGGCATTTGTTGCTCCGGCGTTGTATAAGCATGAGCGCCGCCTGGTCGTGCCGTTGCTGATCTCCAGCTCGTTGTTGTTCTATATCGGCATGGCATTCGCCTACTTTGTGGTGTTTCCGCTGGCGTTTGGCTTCCTGACGCATACCGCGCCGGAAGGGGTGCAGGTTTCTACTGATATCGCCAGCTATCTCAGCTTCGTCATGGCGCTGTTTATGGCTTTTGGCGTCTCGTTTGAAGTGCCGGTAGCCATTGTGCTGTTGTGCTGGATGGGGGTAACCACGCCTGCCGATCTGCGACAAAAGCGTCCTTATGTGCTGGTAGGCGCATTTGTCGTTGGCATGCTTCTGACGCCGCCGGATGTCTTCTCGCAAACGCTGCTGGCGATACCGATGTACTGCCTGTTTGAAATTGGCGTCTTCTTCGCCCGCTTCTATGTCGGCAAGCGCCGTATTAGCGATGATGAGAACGACACAGAAACCAGTGAAGAGTAACTAACCGCCCGTCAGGGCGGTTTTTGTATGGGGAAGAACATGTTTGATATCGGCGTCAATCTGACCAGTTCGCAGTTTTCCAGAGATCAGCGCGAGGTGGTCGCGCGTGCGCAAGCGGCGGGCGTCAAGGGTATGTTGATAACCGGTACCAATCTGCATGAGAGTCAGCAGGCACAACAACAGGCACAGCGCTACCATCACTGCTGGTCAACAGCGGGCGTGCATCCTCACGACAGCAGCGGCTGGACGGCGGAAACCGCGCAGGCAATCCGTGCTCTGGCATCATTGCCGGAAGTGGTGGCAGTGGGAGAGTGCGGGCTGGATTTCAATCGCAATTTCTCCACGCCGCGTGAACAGGAATACGCCTTTAGCACCCAGTTGGCGCTGGCCGCTGAACTGAATATGCCTGTTTTTCTGCACTGTCGCGATGCGCATGAGCGCTTTCTGGCTTTGTTAGATCCGTGGCTGAATAAGCTGCCAGGCGCCGTGTTGCATTGCTTTACCGGCTCAGCGCAGGAGGCCAGAGATTGCCTCGATCGCGGTATGTACCTTGGGATTACCGGTTGGGTGTGTGATGAACGTCGTGGGCAGGAATTACGCGAAGTGGTGCCACTGATTCCAGCCGAGCGGCTGCTTATCGAAACGGATGCGCCTTACCTGCTGCCGCGCGATCTGGCGCCGAAGCCCGCATCGCGGCGTAATGAACCGGCGTTATTGGGGCATATTCTCGCCACGGTCGCCTCGCTGCGTGGCGAAGAGGTTCAGTGGCTGGATACGGTGACGGATAAAAACGTGCAGCGTCTGTTTGGCATCGCGTTTTAACGCCGCTTCAGGCCTTACGGAAATCGGTATTTTTGACGCTTTGCAGTACCTGCTTATTCAGCATATGCAGCAGCAACATCGAGCGTGTTTCGCCGTCAGGCTCCTTAAAGATGGCCTGCAACCCTTCAAGTGCGCCTTCGGTAATTACCACATCATCACCTGGAAAGGGCGTTTCGGGATCGGTCACGCCTTCCGGCTGATAGACCGAAAGCTGATGGATAACCGAGGGGGGAACGCGAGCCGGGTGCATACCAAAACGCACGAAGTGGCT
Organism: Kosakonia sp. MH5; assembly: GCF_009935945.1. NCBI lineage: Bacteria > Pseudomonadati > Pseudomonadota > Gammaproteobacteria > Enterobacterales > Enterobacteriaceae > Kosakonia > Kosakonia sp. MH5. The sequence goes on from NZ_QODH01000015.1 coordinate 75,699, forward strand.
GACGCCGCGCGTGGCGTTAATGGTGGTGGTGTGAATCACCTCGGGATCAAACTCTACAAACAAATAGTTGGGAAAAAGCGGTTCATTCACGATTGTGCGTTTGCCGCGTACGATTTTTTCCAGGGCGATCATTGGCGTCAGGCAACTGACCGCCTGGCGTTCGAGATGTTCCTGGGCGCGCTGGAGCTGGCCTCGTTTGCAGTAAAGTAGATACCAGGATTGCATAATGACTCTTTTCCGTAAGTTCGGGCGAAAGAATATCAAAACCGCAGCACGATGGCTAAGTTCATTATAACGCTCACGCCAGGCGCTGCTGAATTTCACGTCGATTTAACAAAAATACAGCAACCTCAGATTGAACACCGTATAATAAAGCGCTTATCTGGAGGCGATAATACACCGCATGAAATACAACGACCTACGCGACTTTTTGACATTGCTTGAGCAGCAAGGGGAACTGAAGCGCATCACGCTGCCGGTTGACCCTTATCTGGAAATGACCGAAATAGCCGATCGCACTCTGCGTGCCGGTGGCCCGGCGTTGCTGTTTGAGAATCCGAAAGGTTATACGATGCCGGTGCTGTGTAATCTGTTCGGTACGCCGCGTCGCGTCGCGTTAGGTATGGGGCGGGAGGATGTCAGCGCGCTGCGTGAGGTGGGTAAACTGCTGGCGTTCCTGAAAGAGCCTGAGCCGCCAAAAGGTTTCCGCGATCTCTTCGATAAGCTGCCGCAGTTTAAGCAAGTACTGAATATGCCGACGAAACGTCTGCGCGGCGCGCCCTGTCAGCAAAAAGTGCTGCAGGGCGATGAAGTTGATCTGACCACCATTCCCATCATGCAGTGCTGGCCGGACGATGCCGCGCCGCTGATTACCTGGGGGCTGACGGTGACTCGTGGACCGCACAAAGAGCGGCAGAACCTGGGGATCTATCGTCAGCAGCGGATCGGTAAAAATAAGCTGATCATGCGCTGGCTCTCCCACCGTGGCGGTGCGCTGGACTTCCAGGAGTGGCAGGCTGCGCATCCCGGCGAACGTTTCCCGGTGGCGGTTGCGCTGGGCGCCGATCCAGCGACCATTCTTGGCGCGGTAACGCCGGTGCCCGACACGCTCTCTGAATACGCTTTTGCCGGGCTATTGCGCGGTACAAAAACTGAAGTGGTGAAGTGCGTTTCCAACGATCTTGAAGTGCCTGCCAGCGCGGAAATTGTACTGGAAGGCTACATCGAGCCAGGTGAAATGGCCCCTGAAGGGCCGTATGGCGACCACACAGGTTACTATAATGAAGTTGATAACTTCCCGGTGTTTACGGTAACGCACATTACCCGGCGTGAAGACGCGATTTATCACTCCACCTATACAGGTCGTCCGCCCGATGAGCCGGCGGTGCTGGGGGTGGCGTTAAACGAAGTGTTCGTGCCGATCCTGCAAAAGCAGTTTCCGGAAATTGTCGATTTCTATCTGCCGCCGGAAGGTTGCTCCTATCGCCTGGCCGTCGTGACAATGAAGAAACAGTACGCGGGCCATGCAAAACGCGTCATGATGGGCGTCTGGTCTTTCCTGCGCCAGTTTATGTACACCAAGTTTGTGATCGTGTGCGATGACGATGTGAACGCGCGCGACTGGAATGATGTGATTTGGGCGATCACCACCCGTATGGATCCCGCGCGGGATACGGTTCTGGTGGAAAACACGCCGATTGATTACCTGGACTTTGCCTCGCCGGTTTCCGGTCTTGGCTCAAAAATGGGGCTGGATGCCACCAATAAATGGCCGGGGGAAACCCAGCGTGAATGGGGACGCCCAATCAAAAAAGATCCTCAGGTGACGGCGAGAATTGACGCCATCTGGGACGAACTGGCCATATTGAATGACGAAAATAGACCCGACAGAGAGAGCGCATGACAACCTTAAGCTGTAAAGTGACCTCGGTAGATGCCATCACTGATACCGTATATCGTGTCCGTTTAGTGCCGGAGGCGGCTTTTTCGTTTCGCGCTGGTCAGTATCTGATGGTGGTAATGGATGAGCGAGACAAGCGTCCTTTCTCAATGGCATCCACGCCGGATCAGCATGATTATATTGAACTGCATATTGGCGCGTCAGAGCTGAATCTCTATGCCATGGCGGTGATGGACCGCATTCTGAAAGACCGCGAAATTGTTATCGACATTCCGCATGGCGATGCCTGGCTGCGTGATGACGAGGAGCGCCCGATGGTGCTGATCGCGGGCGGTACTGGCTTCTCTTATGCGCGCTCGATTCTGCTGACCACTCTCGCGCAAAACCCGAACCGTGAAGTGAGCATTTACTGGGGCGGGCGTGAGGAGAAGCATCTGTACGATTTGGCCGAGCTGGAAGCCCTGTCGGTGGATCACCCGAATCTGCGTGTGGTACCGGTGGTTGAGCAGCCGGAAGAGGGCTGGCGCGGTCGCTCCGGCACGGTGCTGGCAGCGGTGATGCAGGATTTTGGTTCGCTCTCCGAACACGATATCTATATCGCAGGTCGTTTCGAGATGGCGAAGATTGCCCGTGACCTGTTCTGCAATGAGCGCGGCGCGCGTGAAGATCGCCTGTTTGGCGATGCGTTTGCTTTCATTTGATCAAAAAACCCGCCCCTGACAGGCGGGAAAAACGGCAACTACATTCTCTCTTCGCCATGCGTCCCATCGCTGCGTTGGCTGCCTTTATTCACCCCGGTCACATAGTGTATCTATGCTTCCGGGGAATCACTCAGTTGCCGCTTTGCTCTGGAACGCTTGGTTTTGAGACAGATTCGTTTAAAGCGTTATACGCGTTCAAACACCGTAGCGATCCCCTGACCTAAACCAATACACATCGTCGCCAGGCCAAGCTGGGCATCTTTGCGTTCCATCAGGTTCAGCAGCGTGGTGCTAATACGTGTACCTGAACACCCCAGCGGATGGCCGAGAGCGATTGCACCGCCGTTCAGGTTGATCTTCTCGTCGATCTGCTCCATCAGCCCCAGATCTTTTATGCACGGCAGGATCTGTGCGGCAAAGGCTTCATTCATCTCAAATAGATCGATATCGCTGGCGGTCAGTCCGGCTTTTTTCAGCGCCAGCTGCGAGGCCGGAACCGGGCCGTAACCCATGATTGACGGATCGCAGCCGACTACCGCCATTGAACGGATGCGTGCGCGCGGCGTCAGGCCCAATTCGCGGGCGCGGCTGGCGCTCATGATCAGCATCGCGGAGGCGCCATCCGACAGAGCGGATGATGTTCCGGCGGTAACCGTGCCGCTAACCGGATCAAAAGCTGGTCGCAGCGTGGACAGCGCTTCGACGGTGGTTTCCGGTCGGATCACTTCGTCATAGTTAAACTGCTTCAATACACCATCGGCATCGTGGCCGCCGGTGGGAATGATCTCGTTTTTGAACGCGCCCGATTGCGTGGCCTGCCAGGCGCGGGCGTGGGAGCGTGCACCGAATGCATCCTGCATTTCACGGCTGATGCCGTGCATGCGCGACAGCATTTCGGCGGTCAGCCCCATCATCCCCGCCGCTTTTGCGACGTTGCGGCTCATGCCTGGATGGAAATCGACGCCGTGGCTCATCGGCACGTGGCCCATATGCTCAACGCCGCCCACCAGACAAACTTGCGCATCGCCGGTCATGATCATCCGCGCCGCATCATGCAGCGCCTGCATAGATGAGCCGCACAGCCGGTTGACGGTGACGGCGGGGACGGAATGAGGGATCTCCGCTAGCAGCGCGGCGTTGCGGGCAATGTTGAAACCCTGCTCCAGCGTCTGCTGTACGCAGCCCCAGTAAATATCGTCGATGGCGCTGGCTTCCAGCGCCGGGTTACGTACCAGCAGGCTACGCATCAGATGGGCGGAGAGGTCCTCCGCGCGCACGTTGCGGAAAGCGCCGCCTTTTGAACGGCCCATCGGTGTGCGAATTGCATCGACAATGACAACCTGTTCCATTGTGACTCCTTAAGCCGTTTTTAACTCGCCCACTGGGCGCGCAGGTTCTACCGCAGGGTAATAAGGCTCGTTGCGGCGCGCTTTTTCGCGCAGCCCCGCCGGTACTTCATACAGCGGCCCGAGATGCTGATAGTGCTGTGCCATATCGAGGTATTTTGCGCTGCCAAGCGTATCCAGCCAGCGGAACGCGCCGCCGTGGAACGGCGGGAAGCCAAGACCATACACCAGCGCCATATCCGCTTCGGCAGGGCTGGCGATAATCCCTTCTTCCAGACAACGCACCACTTCATTGACCATTGGAATCATCATGCGGGCAATAATCTCTTCATCGCTGAAATCCTGTTTGCCTTTGCTGATTTCGGCCAGCATGCTGTCAACGGCGCTGTCTTCTTCTTTCTTCGGTTTGCCTTTGCTGTCTTCTTTATAGCGCCAGAAACCGAGCCCGTTTTTCTGCCCGAAACGGTGTGCGTCAAACAGCGCATCGATGGCATCGCGATAATCTTTCTGCATGCGCTGCGGGAAACCGGCCGCCATCACCGCCTGGGCGTGATGTGCGGTATCAATACCCACAACATCCAGCAGATACGCCGGGCCCATCGGCCAGCCGAACTGCTTCTCCATCACTTTGTCGACTTTGCGGAAATCCGCGCCGTCGCGCAGCAACTGGCTAAACCCGGCAAAGTAAGGGAACAGTACGCGGTTGACGAAGAAACCTGGGCAGTCATTGACCACGATCGGCGTTTTGCCCATTTTGCTCGCCCAGGCCACTACTTTGGCGATGGTTTCATCGGACGTTTTCTCTCCGCGAATCACTTCAACCAGCGGCATACGGTGTACCGGGTTGAAGAAGTGCATGCCGCAGAAATTTTCCGGGCGTTTCAGCACGCTGGCGAGTTCACTGATGGGAATGGTGGAGGTATTTGATGCCAGTACGGTATCCGGACGGACTTTGTCCTCTGTTTCCGCCAGCACCGCTTTTTTCACTTTCGGGTTTTCCACGACCGCTTCGACCACCACGTCGGCGCGTTCAAAACCGGCATACTCCAGTGTTGGCTGAATGGTCGCAATCACGCTGGCCAGTTTTAGACCATCGATTTTGCCGCGCTCGAGCTGTTTGTTCAGCAGCTTGCCTGCTTCATTAATGCCGAGTGCAAGGGATTTCTCGTTGATATCCTTCATTAATACCGGTACGCCTTTCCAGGCTGACTGGTAAGCAATGCCGCCGCCCATAATGCCTGCGCCAAGTACCGCAGCTTGTTTGGGCGTTTCGACATTTTTGGTCAGTTTCTTCGCCTGACCTTTTACATATTGGTCGTTCAGGAAAATCCCGACCAGCGCACGGGCCTCGTTGGTATGGGCGAGCGGAACGAAGCTCTGGTTTTCCAGCTTCAGCGCTTCGTCGCGGCCAAATCTTGCCGCAGCTTCAATGGTTTTGACCGCCGTGATCGGTGCCGGATAGTGCTTCCCGGCTGTTTGCATCACCATGCCTTTGGCAATAGTAAAGCTCATGGCAGCTTCAATTTTGCTGAGCTTCAGTGGCTCCAGCTTCGGCTGACGTTTTGCTTTCCAGTCCAGATCGCCGTTAATGGCCTGTCGCAGAATGGCAATGGCACCTTCACGCAGTTTTTCCGGCTTCACAATGCCATCCACCAGGCCGATTTTCAGCGCTTGTTCGGCATCGACATCTTTCCCGGCCGCGATGATTTCCAGTGCGCTGTCTGCACCCAGCAGGCGTGGCATGCGTACTGAACCGCCAAAGCCTGGCATGATACCAAGTTTGGTTTCCGGCAGGCCAATACGCAGGTCCGGCGTCGCCAGGCGATAGTCTGTCGCCAGCACGCATTCGCAGCCGCCACCGAGCGCATAGCCATTCACCGCGGAGATCGTTGGGACGGGCAAATCTTCCAGGCGGTTAAACACGCTGTTGGCAAAGTGCAGCCACTGGCTCAACTGCTCTTCCGGCACGAGGAACAGGGAGAGGAATTCGGTGATATCGGCCCCGACAATAAAGGCCGCTTTCTCTGAACGCAGCAGCAGCCCTTTTAAATCTGATTGCTTTTCCAGTACGGCCAGCGCTTCGCCAAGGCTGGCGACGGTGGCGGTATCAAGCTTGTTAACTGAGCCGGGCGCATCGAATACCAGTTCCGCGATGCCATCTTCCAGCCAGTTTAGGTACAGGTTATTGCCTTTGTAGAGCATGTCAGTCTCCTGAATCCAGCGATGATCTGGTCGTACCAGATGAAGCGGAGTGTGGTTTTTATGTTAATAAATTGCAAATAAATGATTAAAAAATTGCTAGTCGGATCACGCTCGGTGGAAATCACCCAGTGGCAGGCAGGTGTGCTAAGATGCGGAGACTTGAGGTCGCAATAAACAGAAGGAAAAACGATGGACTCACTGGCAGCGCTTTATAAAAATCATATTGTTACGTTACAGGAACGCACCCGTGATGTGCTGGCGCGCTTTAAGCTCGACGCGTTACTTATTCACTCTGGCGAGCTATTTAACGTCTTTCTTGATGACCATCCCTATCCGTTTAAAGTGAACCCGCAGTTTAAAGCCTGGGTGCCGGTGACGCAGGTGCCGAACTGCTGGCTGCTGGTGGATGGCGTGAACAAACCGAAGCTGTGGTTCTACCTGCCGGTGGATTACTGGCACAACGTTGAACCGCTGCCGACTTCCTTCTGGACCGAAGAGGTTGAGGTGATTGCTCTGCCGAAAGCGGACGGCATTGGCAGCCAGTTGCCTGCGGCGCGCGGCAATATCGCCTATATTGGCCCGGTTGCCGAACGTGCTTTGGGCCTCGACATCGCCGCCAGCAACATCAACCCGAAAGGGGTGATCGATTACCTGCATTACCACCGCGCCTACAAAACCGATTATGAACTGGCCTGCATGCGTGAAGCGCAGAAAACGGCGGTAATGGGCCATCGTGCTGCGCATGAAGCCTTTCAGTCCGGAATGAGCGAGTTCGACATCAATCTGGCTTATCTGACCGCGACCGGCCATCGTGATACCGATGTGCCTTACAGCAATATTGTGGCGCTGAACGAGCATGCATCGGTGCTGCATTACACCAAACTTGATCACCGCGCACCGGCTGAGATGCGCAGCTTCTTGCTGGATGCTGGCGCGGAATACAATGGTTATGCCGCCGACCTGACGCGTACCTGGGCGGCGAACAGCGACACCGATTATGCGCAGTTGGTGAAAGACGTCAATGAAGAACAACTGGCGCTGATCGCCACCATGAAAGCGGGCGTCAACTACGTTGAATACCATATTCAGTTCCATCAGCGTATCGCGAAGCTGCTGCGCCGCCATCAAATCATCACCGATATCAGTGAGGAAGCAATGGTTGAGCAGGACATCACCGGGCCGTTTATGCCGCACGGTATCGGCCATCCGTTGGGGCTGCAGGTGCATGATGTCGCGGGCTTTATGCAGGATGACAGCGGTACGCATCTGGCGGCTCCGTCAAAATACCCCTACCTGCGCTGCACACGTGTGATGGAGCCGCGTATGGTGTTGACCATTGAGCCGGGCATCTACTTTATTGAATCGCTGCTCTCATCGTGGCGCGAGGGGCCGCTCAGCAAACACTTCAACTGGCATAAAATTGACGCGCTAAAACCGTTTGGCGGTATCCGCATCGAAGATAACGTGGTTATCCATGAGAACAGCATTGAAAATATGACGCGGGATCAGAAGCTGGCGTAATGGAGAGCTGGCTGATACCGGCTGCGCCGGTCACCTTTAGCGAGGAGATCAAAAAGAGCCGTTTTATCACGCTGTTGGCGCATACCGACGGCGTGGAGGCGGCGAAGGCGTTTGTCGACACTGTTCGTGCAGAGCACCCGGACGCCCGCCACCATTGTGTGGCGTGGGTTGCCGGGCCGCCGGATGATTCGCAGCAGTTGGGCTTTTCTGACGATGGCGAACCGGCGGGTACTGCAGGGAAGCCGATGCTGGCTCAGTTGATGGGCAGCGGTGTCGGCGAAATTACGGCGGTGGTAGTGCGTTATTACGGCGGTATTTTATTGGGAACCGGCGGGCTGGTGAAAGCCTACGGTGGCGGTGTCCAGCAGGCGCTTAATCAACTCGCGACAACCCGCAAAATGCCGTTAACCGAATATACTTTGTGGTGTGATTACGCACAGTTGAGCGGAGTCGAAACGTTGCTTGAGCAATTTGAGGGGAAAATTGTTGCGAGCGAGTATCAGGCTTCCGTGTATCTGCGGGTGGCGCTTCCTCACAGCAGACTGGACGCATTTTCGGCAAGGCTCGCTGATTTTAGTCGTGGCACATTGCAATTGTTAAAAACTGAAGAATAATCCCCACCTGATTTTCTGAACACCTAAGGAAGCGGCAGAGATGCATTTTCGCGCCATAACCCGAATCGTTGGACTGCTGGTCATCCTCTTTTCCGGAACGATGATCTTACCTGGACTGGTAGCCCTTATTTACCGTGATGGCGCGGGCCGTGCATTCACGCAAACCTTCTTCGTCGCACTGGTGATTGGTTCCATTCTTTGGTGGCCGAACCGCCGCGAGAAAGGGGAGTTGAAATCCCGAGAAGGTTTTTTGATCGTCGTGCTGTTCTGGACGGTGCTGGGGAGCGTGGGGGCATTGCCGTTCGTCTTTTCCGAAAGCCCGAATCTGACGGTAACGGATGCTTTTTTTGAATCCTTCTCCGGCCTGACAACGACCGGGGCAACCACGCTGGTTGGGCTGGATTCACTGCCGCACGCGATTCTTTTCTATCGTCAGATGCTGCAATGGTTCGGCGGGATGGGGATCATCGTGCTGGCGGTGGCCATCCTGCCAATTCTGGGCGTGGGTGGGATGCAGCTCTATCGCGCCGAAATGCCGGGGCCGCTGAAAGATAACAAAATGCGCCCGCGTATTGCAGAGACGGCGAAAACCCTATGGCTTATTTATGTGTTGCTTACGGTCGCATGCGCGCTGGCGCTATGGTTTGCCGGAATGTCAGCTTTTGACGCCATTGGGCATAGTTTTGCCACCATCGCGATTGGCGGTTTCTCTACGCATGATGCCAGCATTGGCTATTTCAACAGCCCTACTATCAACACCATCATTGCTATCTTCCTGCTGATTTCCGGGTGTAACTACGGTTTGCACTTCTCGTTGCTGAGCGGGCGTAGCCTGAAAGTTTACTGGCGCGATCCGGAATTCAGAATGTTTATCGGCGTACAACTGACGCTGGTGGTCATCTGCACCGTGGTGTTGTGGTTCCACAATATCTACAGCTCGGCATTGACGACGATTAACCAGGCTTTCTTCCAGGTGGTCTCGATGGCGACTACGGCCGGATTTACGACCGACAGTATCTCCCGCTGGCCGCTTTTCTTGCCGGTATTGTTGCTCTGTTCCGCTTTTATCGGCGGCTGCGCCGGTTCGACGGGCGGTGGTCTGAAGGTGATCCGCATACTGTTGCTGTTTAAGCAGGGCAACCGCGAACTGAAACGACTGGTGCATCCCAATGCGGTGTACAGCATTAAGTTGGGGAATCGTGCATTGCCGGAACGTATTCTTGAAGCGGTGTGGGGCTTCTTCTCCGCTTATGCGCTGGTCTTTATCGTCAGCATGCTGGCGATCATCGCCACGGGGGTTGATGATTTTTCAGCATTTGCCTCTGTGGTTGCGACGCTCAATAACCTTGGGCCGGGGCTGGGCGTGGTAGCGGATAATTTTGCCAGCATGAATCCGGTCGCCAAATGGGTACTCATCGCGAATATGCTGTTTGGTCGTCTGGAGGTCTTCACGCTGCTGGTACTGTTTACCCCGACCTTCTGGCGCGAATAATGGAGTGTGACGTGAAAACATTAATTCTTTTCTCGACCCGGGATGGGCAAACGCGGGAGATTGCTTCTTATCTGGCTTCAGAGCTTAACGATCTTGGCGTCTGTGCGGATGTGGTTAACCTGAACCGCACACAAGAGATTGACTGGAGTAAATATGAGCGGGTGGTCATTGGTGCGTCCATTCGCTATGGGCACTTTCATCCGGCGTTGGCCAATTTTGTGAAAAAGCACCTCTCACAATTAAACAAGCTGCCAGGGGCTTTCTTCTCCGTCAACCTGGTTGCGCGCAAACCGGAGAAAAGCTCGCCGCAAACGAACAGCTATACGCGTAAGTTTTTGCTGTCGTCGCCCTGGCAGCCGGATCGCTGCGCCGTATTTGCCGGTGCGCTGCGTTACCCGCACTATCGATGGTACGACCGACTGATGATCCAACTGATTATGAAGATGACGGGCGGCGAAACGGATAGACGTAAAGAAGTTGTCTATACCGACTGGCAGCAAGTGGCGAATTTTGCCCGTGAAATAGCTCAGTTAAACAGCAAAGCGGGCGTTTAACGGGCGCTGTGCCTGAAAAATGAGCGAACGATAATTTTTTTGAATTTTATGCTTGTCAGCCAGAATTATCTCCCTATAATGCGCCTCCACTGACACGGCACAACGGCATACACACCGGCCTGTCAGGT
>NZ_QODH01000016.1:0-77667 GCF_009935945.1 Kosakonia sp. MH5
ACCTGACAGGCCGGTGTGTATGCCGTTGTGCCGTGTCAGTGGAGGCGCATTATAGGGAGATAATTCTGGCTGACAAGTATAAAATTCAAAAAAATTATCGTTTGATTACTTTCCAGGCAAACCGACCTCTGAAAGGTAATTTTTGCCTGGTTTTTATACAAAAACGAGCCCCTGAGGGCCCGTTTTCTTTATTTTGTGACTTACTGCACTGCCACAATACGATCGTCTTTTACGACAAGCTGCACCGTTTTGCCTGGAATAAGCTCACCAGACAATATCTGCTGCGCCAGCGGGTTTTCGATCTGCTGTTGGATAGCACGTTTCAACGGACGCGCACCATACACCGGATCGTAACCATTCGCGCTCAATAGCTTCAGGGCTTCGTCAGAGATAGTCACCGCATAGCCACGCTCTTCCAGACGTTTGTACAAACGCTGCAACTGGATCTGCGCAATAGCAGCAATATGTTTCTCACCCAGCGGATGGAAGACAACCACTTCATCAATACGGTTGATAAACTCCGGACGGAAGCTTTGACTTACCACTCCCATAACCAATTCCTTCATATGACCATAATCCAGATCGCCGAAACGTTCCTGAATCAGATCGGAACCGAGGTTCGAAGTCATGATCACGACAGTATTACGGAAATCCACCGTCCTGCCCTGTCCATCCGTCAGACGACCATCGTCAAGCACCTGCAACAAGATGTTGAATACATCCGGATGCGCTTTTTCCACTTCATCTAGCAGGATGACGGAATAGGGGCGACGACGAACCGCTTCTGTCAGATAGCCACCTTCTTCATAACCGACATATCCCGGAGGTGCACCCACCAGCCGAGAAACGGAGTGTTTTTCCATAAACTCAGACATGTCGATACGCACCATTGCATCGTCGCTATCGAACATAAAGTTCGCCAGCGATTTACACAGCTCGGTTTTCCCTACCCCGGTTGGCCCAAGGAACAGGAACGAACCGATCGGGCGATTCGGATCTGACAGACCCGCACGGCTACGGCGAATGGCGTTCGATACCGCTTCTACCGCTTCGTCCTGACCAATCACGCGATGATGCAGGTCATGCTCCATGCGCAACAGTTTTTCACGTTCGCCTTCCATCATCCGCGACACCGGAATACCGGTCCAGCGCGCCAGCACTTCGGCGATCTCAATATCCGTCACGCGATTACGCAACAGACGCATCGTTTTGCCTTCAGCCTGGGTTGCCGCTTCCAGCTGTTTTTCCAGTTCGGGTATTTTCCCGTACTGCAACTCCGACATCCGTCCAAGATCGCCATTACGCCGCGCCTGTTCCATCGCGATTTTCGCCTGTTCCAGTTCAGCCTTAATGGTCTGGGTGCCGGAGAGAGAAGCTTTCTCAGCTTTCCACTCTTCTTCTAATGCCGAATACTGACGCTCTTTATCTTCCAGCTCTTCGTTAAGCATTTCGAGGCGTTTTTTACTCGCTTCGTCAGACTCTTTCATCAGCGCGCGCTGTTCCAGCTTGAGCTGGATAATACGGCGATCAAGACGGTCAAGCTCTTCCGGTTTAGAGTCAATCTGCATACGAATGCTGGATGCAGCTTCATCGATCAGGTCGATAGCCTTATCCGGCAACTGACGATCGGAAATATAGCGATGCGACAACGTTGCCGCCGCGACGATCGCCGGGTCGGTAATCTGCACATGGTGGTGCAGCTCATAACGTTCTTTCAGGCCACGCAGAATCGCAATGGTGTCTTCCACTGTCGGCTCAGCAACAAACACTTTCTGGAAACGACGCTCCAGCGCAGCATCTTTCTCTATATACTGACGATACTCATCCAGCGTGGTGGCACCAACGCAATGCAGTTCGCCACGCGCCAGTGCTGGCTTCAGCATATTACCCGCATCCATCGCACCATCGGCTTTCCCGGCGCCAACCATGGTATGCAGTTCGTCGATAAACAGAATGACATTGCCTTCCTGTTTAGAGAGATCGTTCAGCACACCTTTCAGGCGCTCTTCAAACTCACCGCGGTATTTCGCCCCGGCCACCAGCGCGCCCATGTCCAGCGCCAGAACGCGCCGACCTTTCAGCCCTTCCGGCACTTCACCATTAACAATGCGCTGCGCCAGTCCTTCAACGATAGCGGTTTTACCCACCCCCGGCTCACCAATCAGCACCGGGTTGTTTTTAGTCCGGCGTTGCAGTACCTGAATGGTACGGCGGATCTCTTCGTCACGGCCGATAACCGGATCGAGCTTGCCTTGTTCGGCACGCTCGGTCAGATCGACGGTGAATTTCTTCAAGGCCTGACGTTGGTCTTCAGCCCCTTGATCGTTCACGTTTTCACCCCCACGCATTTGTTCAATGGCCTGAGTCACATTCGCCGTAGTTGCGCCCGCCGATTTCAGTAAATCGGTCAGCGTACCGCGAGACTCCAGCGCCGCCAGAACAAAAAGTTCTGACGAAATAAAGTTGTCACCCCGTTTTTGCGCCAGCTTGTCGCAAAGATTGAGCACACGTACTAAATCCTGAGAAGGCTGCACATCGCCGCCGGTGCCTTCCACCTGCGGTAAACGGCTCAATGCCTCTTCAACGGCTGTACGTAGCGAGCCAGCATTAACGCCGGCAGAGGTTAATAAAGGAAAAACCGAACCGCCTTCCTGCTTCAGCAGGGCGCTCATTAAATGAAGGGGTTCGATAAATTGGTTGTCGTGCCCCAGTGCGAGAGACTGGGCATCGGCAAGAGCAAGCTGGAATTTATTGGTAAGACGATCCAGACGCATAACTCCTCCCATAACAGGTCAAAATTGCTACTGGAGATTAAATGAGGTCATCCCTCAATTATTCAAGGTGAGTGACCTGAATTATGCAAAAGAAAGCATATGCGAACTGGATCGTCTTGATTCTTTAGGTTATATCAGCCAAATAAAACTTGCCATACGGCCGGTTATCTTGTCCCGGCGGTATGAGAAAAAATCATCCTTTTGACTGAAGGTGCAGTGCTCACCACCGAATACTTGCTGGACGCCCACCGACGCCAGACGCTGGCGCGCGAGCTGGTAGATATCAGCGAAATATTTCTCACCGTGCGGACGAAAAGCCCGATCGGCCTCGACATCATGCGCCATAAATGCCTCACGCACTTCTGCGCCGACTTCAAACGCCTGCGGCCCAATCGCTGGGCCTAACCAGGCGAGCAGGTTTTCCGGCTGGTCGGTAAAACAGGCAACCGTCTTTTCCAGCACGCCCGCACACAACCCGCGCCAACCGGCATGAGCAGCAGCGACTTCGGTTCCATCACGATTGCAAAACAGCACCGGCAGGCAGTCGGCGGTCATCACCGCGCAAACCGCACCGGGCGTGTTGCTGTATGACGCATCCGCCCGTTTAGAGGTATAAGGCCCACCATCGAGCAGCAGTACGTCGGTACCGTGTACCTGCTCAAGCCATACCGGTTTTGAAGGCAGCCCTCCCCCGGCAAACATTCGTTTGCGATTCTCTTCCACATGCTCCGCATCGTCGCCACAGTGGGCGCCGAGGTTTAGCGAGTGATAAGGTGACAAGCTCACACCACCGATACGGGTTGAACTGCATGACGCCACGCCTTTCGGCTGCGGCCACTCAGGGAGGATCAGTTTGGTCATAACCAGGCGACATCATCCTTATGGGTTTCAAAATCCGCGCGCATGGCAGCAATCAAATCCACCATGTCCTGCGGAATAGGCGCGTGCCACTCCATCTCAATGCCGCTGATGGGGTGGTAAAGACGCAGCATCGTAGCGTGCAGAGCCTGACGATCAAACTTGCGCAGCACATCGATAAATTCGTCGGAAGCGCCTTTCGGCGGACGCGGACGGCCACCATAAAGCTGATCGCCAACCAGCGGATGAGTGATATGCGCCATATGCACGCGGATCTGGTGGGTGCGGCCGGTTTCCAGACGCAGGCGCAGACGCGTGTGCACACGGAAGTGCTCCATAATGCGGTAGTGCGTTACCGCCGGTTTACCCATCGGGTGCACCGACATATGAGTACGCTTGGTCGGGTGGCGACTGATGGGTTCTTCAACCGTACCACCTGACGTCATATGCCCAATCGCTACCGCTTCATATTCACGCGTGATTTCGCGCAGTTGCAGCGACTCGACCAGCCGTGTTTGCGCCGGGATCGTTTTCGCTACCACCATCAAGCCGGTGGTATCTTTGTCCAGACGGTGCACGATCCCCGCGCGCGGAACATCGGCAATCGGCGGATAATAGTGCAGCAATGCATTCAGCACCGTACCGTCCGGGTTACCTGCACCCGGGTGAACGACGAGGTCGCGCGGTTTATTGATCACGATAATGTCATCATCTTCATAGACGATGTTCAGTGGGATATCCTGCGGTTCGAAGCGCGCTTCTTCTTCAATTTCCACATCAATAGTGATGCGTTCTCCACCCAACACTTTCTCTTTCGGTTTGTCGCAAATACTGCCGTTGACCTGCACGTGCTGGTCGAGGATCCATTCTTTTATTCGCGAACGTGAATAATCCGGGAACAATTCGGCCAAAGCCTGATCTAAGCGTTGACCGAGTTGGTTTTCGGACACCGTTGCGGTGAGTTGTACTCGTTGTGCCATATACAGCTTCTTCGTTAACGTTGGGTTTTACGGCTTCGCCGTTTAATATAGTGTGCTATTGTAGCTGGTCTTAGTCGGGAGCAGGAATAAAGAATCTCCCGCATAAACATTCTGAGGAAAGTCTAAACGTCATGACGCGCTTGAAATATCTGGTGGCAGCCGCCACGTTGAGTCTGGCTTTGGCGGGTTGCTCCGGTTCAAAGGAAGAGGTGCCTGATAATCCACCAAATGAAATCTACGCGACTGCCCAGCAAAAACTGCAAGACGGTAACTGGAAGGCGGCAATAACGCAACTGGAAGCACTGGATAATCGTTATCCGTTTGGTCCGTACTCACAGCAAGTGCAGTTGGATCTGATCTACGCCTACTACAAAAACGCCGATTTACCGCTGGCGCAAGCCGCGATTGACCGTTTTATTCGTCTGAACCCAACCCATCCGAACATCGATTATGTGATGTATATGCGTGGGCTGACCAACATGGCGCTGGACGACAGTGCTCTGCAAGGGTTCTTCGGCGTGGATCGCAGCGATCGTGACCCGGCTCATGCGCGTGAGGCGTTCAATGACTTCAGCAAACTGGTACGCGGCTATCCGCAGAGCCAGTACGTTACCGATGCCACCAAGCGTCTGGTGTTCCTGAAAGATCGTCTGTCGAAATATGAGCTGTCGGTGGTGAACTACTACACCGATCGCGGTGCCTGGGTTGCGGTTGTCAACCGCGTAGAAGGCATGCTGCGTGATTATCCGGATACGCAGGCGACACGTGATGCGCTGCCGAAAATGGAAAAAGCCTACCGCGAGATGCAAATGAACGCGCAGGCAGACAAGGTTGCGAAAATTATCGCGGCCAACAGCAGCAATACATAAGTCTCTGAAACACAAAACGGCAGCCAGTGGCTGCCGTTTTTTTATTCATTTCACCAATAGCTGAAGCGGTTTAGCCGCAATTCATCCAATCAACTATGACCGCTAATGGAGAGTTCCACAAGGTAATTTTCCCCTCTTCCTGTCCTGCCTCACAAAACCTTTCCTTTGACAAAAACCGACAAAATAATGTGATTTAAATCACGCTTTTTGACATTAAGCACGGTATGCTGAAATCACCAAGACGGAAAGACAAGAGGTAAAATTTATGACAATGAACATTACCAGTAAACAAATGGAAATTACTCCGGCAATCCGCCAGCATGTCGCAGACCGTCTCGCCAAACTGGATAAATGGCAAACACATCTGATTAATCCACATATCATTCTCTCCAAAGAGCCGCAGGGCTTTATCGCTGATGCCACGATCAACACACCGAATGGACATCTGGTGGCCAGCGCGCGGCATGAAGATATGTACACCGCTATCAACGAATTGATTAACAAGCTGGAACGGCAGCTCAATAAAGTGCAACACAAAGGTGAAGCACGTCGCGCCGCAACATCGGTGAAAGACACAAGCTTCGTTGAGGAAGAAGAAGAGTAGTCTCTACATTGAGTCCATATCCAACGCGCCTGCGGGCGCGTTTTTTATTGACAGAGCGAAAACAGTGCGGGTACTGTACTTCGGTCGCTCAAAGGAAATTTACATGAAACTTGTACCGTTCTTCTTCGCATTCTTTTTTACCTTCCCCAAATAGGGAGGCGATTCGTTTTGTGATAAAGAATGCGAAGACGAACAATAAGGCCTCCCACTCCGGGAGGCTTTTTTTTTAATAATAAAAGGCAACAACATGACGGCTGAAAACCCCTTACTGGATTTACGCGTAAAGATCAGTGCACTGGATGAGCAGTTGCTGACCCTGCTAGCCGAGCGCCGCCAGCTCTCCGTTGAAGTCGGCAAAGCCAAGCTCGACTCACACCGCCCGGTGCGCGATATCGACCGCGAGCGGGATTTACTGGAGCGCCTGATCCAACTGGGCAAAGCGCATCACCTCGATGCACATTACATCACCCGCCTGTTCCAGCTGATCATTGAAGATTCCGTCCTGACTCAGCAAGCTCTGCTCCAGCAGCACCTCAACAAGATCAATCCGCACTCAGCGCGCATCGCTTTTCTGGGGCCGAAAGGCTCTTATTCGCACCTCGCGGCGCGTCAGTACGCCGCCCGCCATTTTGAGCAATTTATCGAGAGCGGTTGCCTGAAGTTTCACGATATTTTTAACCAGGTCGAAACCGGCCAGGCGGATTACGCCGTGGTGCCGCTGGAAAATACCAGCTCTGGTGCTATCAACGACGTGTACGATTTACTTCAGCACACCAGCTTGTCGATTGTTGGTGAACTGACTGTGCCTATCGATCACTGTGTGTTGGTTTCCGGCTCGACAGATCTTGAGCAGATCCAGACGGTTTACAGCCACCCGCAACCTTTCCAGCAGTGCAGCCAGTTCCTGAACCGCTACCCGCAGTGGAAAATCGAATATTGCGAAAGCACCTCGGCTGCGATGGAGAAAGTGGCGCAGGCGAGCTCACCGCACGTTGCTGCGCTGGGCAGCGAAGCGGGCGGCGCACTGTACGGTTTACAGGTGCTGGAGCGGAATCTGGCGAACCAGACACAGAACATCACCCGCTTTATCGTGCTGGCGCGTAAAGCCATTGATGTATCAGAGCAGGTTCCGGCGAAAACCACGCTACTGATGGCGACAGGCCAACAGGCTGGTGCGCTGGTTGAAGCGCTGCTGGTGCTGCGCAATCACAACCTGATCATGACCAAACTGGAGTCGCGTCCGATTCATGGCAATCCGTGGGAAGAGATGTTCTACCTTGATGTGCAGGCCAATCTCCACTCAGCAGAAATGCAAAAAGCGCTGCGCGAACTGGGCGATATCACCCGTTCGCTGAAAGTGCTTGGCTGCTATCCCAGCGAAAACGTTGTGCCGGTCGATCCGGTTTAACACTCTCTAAACAGCGGTTTCTTCATCCCTGCCACATTCACCGGCAGGGTGAAGATAGCGCCAGAAAGCGGATAACGCGCCAGCTCTTCTTCTTCCATATTTTCCCGTGTGGTAGTGATAAACAGCGTTTTCATGTCATCACCGCCAAAGCAGACCATTGTCGGGCAACGTACCGGTAAACGGTACTCCGCAAGCTGTTCGCCCTGCGGTGAGAAGCGCGCCACGCGCCAGCCGTCGAACATCGCACTCCAGTAGCAGCCTTCCACATCCACCGCTGCACCATCCGGGATCCCCTCTCCGGCAGTAAACCGGCGGAACACTTCCCGACGCCCCGGTTCGCCCTGCGCATCCAGCGGCGTACGATAAATCACACCGTTGGGCGTGTCGGAGGTAAACATCCATTGCTGATCCTGGCTGAACGCCAGACCATTCGCACCGTGAATATCGCACTGCACCACTTTCGGCGTCAGATCGTTATCCACACGCAGCAACAAAGCACCGTTGTAATCGCCCGGCCCCCAGAACGTCCCGGCGTAAAAGCGCCCCCGCTGATCGGTGCCGCCATCGTTAAAGCGCGCCAGTTGCGGGTTCGATGGGTTGTCGCACACTTTCTGTCGCAGCAGGCCGTGCGCATCCGTCAGCCAGATGGCGTTACGCATTGCCACGATAAATCCGCCCTTCTCGCGCAACGCAAAACAGCCGACCTCTTCCGGGAAGGAGAGCACCCGATGTTCGCCAGATGCCAGATAGTAACGATGAATTTCACTTTCCAGAATATCCGCCCAGTAAAGCGCCTGTTCAGCTTCGCTCCAGGTCGGGCACTCCGGCAGATGGCCGGTGTAATCAAACAGCTTCTGTAACTCCGCCATTGCGCATCCCTTAAATGAAAAAAGCCAGCGGTAACCACTGGCTTTTCAGTATAAACGGCTTTTCTTTTACTGGCGGCTGTCGTTCGCCTGGCGCAGCAATACGCGGCTTTCGTTCTGAAAACGCTGAGCGTAATCGCCAAACCAGTGCTCCACTTTGCGGAAGCTGTCGATAAAGGCCTGTTTGTCGCCCTGCTCCAGCAACCCGATGGCTTCGCCAAAGCGCTGGTAGTAACGCTTGATCAGCGCCAGATTGTTCGACGACGACATAATAATGTCTGCGTAAAGCTGCGGATCCTGGGCGAACAGGCGCCCAACCATTGCCAGCTCCAGACGATAAATCGGCGATGAGAGTGCCAGCAACTGCTCAAGCTGCACATTCTCTTCGGCCAGATGCAACCCGTAAGCGAACGTCGCGAAGTGGCGCAGCGCCTGAATAAACGCCATATTCTGGTCGTGTTCGACAGCGCTGATGCGATGCAGACGCGCGCCCCAGACCTGAATCTGTTCGAGGAACCATTGGTACGCCTCAGGCTGACGTCCGTCGCACCAGACCACCACCTGCTTGGCAAGGCTGCCGCTGTCCGGGCCAAACATAGGGTGCAGACCCAGCACCGGGCCTTTATGCGCCGACAACATCGCCTGCAACGGACCACTTTTCACCGACGCCAGATCGACCAGAATACAGTCATCCGGCAGCGGCGGCAGTTGGCCTATCACCTGTTCGGTCACGTGGATCGGCACACTGACAATCACCATACCGGCATCGGCCAGCAGCTCACCCGCCTGTGCCCAGTCCTCTTTCTCCAGAATGCGCACCTGATAACCCGACAGCGTCAACATTTTGGCAAACAGTTGCCCCATCTGACCCGCGCCGCCAACAATCACCACCGGCCGCATTTCAGGACACAGGGTTTTAAAACCTTTGTCATTTTCGCTGGAGTAGGATTCGCGCATCACGCGGCGCAGCACATCTTCAATCAGATCCGGCGGAACGCCGAGCAATTCGGCCTCTTTGCGGCGAGAAGCCAGCATTGAGGCTTCACGTTCCGGCACGTAGATCGGCAAACCATATTTGCTTTTTACTTCACCAACTTCGGCCACCAGCTCCAGACGGCGCGCCAGCAGCCCCAGCAGCGCCTTATCCACTTCATCAATTTGATCGCGCAGCGCGGTCAATTCAGCAACCATAACAACCTCTTAAGCGAAACGCGCCGCCAGACTATTGCGCAGATCTTTATCGATCTCACGCAGCAGCGCTTCGGTCGATTCCCAGCTAATGCAGGCATCCGTCACGGAAACGCCATACTTCATGGCGCTGCGCGGCTGCTCAGAAGATTGATTGCCTTCATGAATATTGCTTTCAATCATCAGACCGGTAATCGAACGGTTGCCATCTTTGATCTGTGCCACCACAGATTCGGCAACGGCAGGCTGGCGACGGTAATCTTTGTTGGAATTACCATGGCTGCAATCTACCATCAGCGACGGTTTCAGTCCCGCCTGTTCCATCTCTTTTTCACACTGCGCAACATCCGCCGGGCTGTAGTTTGGCGCTTTGCCGCCGCGCAGGATCACATGCCCATCCGGATTACCCAGGGTTTGCAGCAGGCAAACCTGACCGGCCTGGTTGATGCCGACAAAGCGGTGTGGCATTGCCGCTGCTCGCATGGCATTGATTGCCGTAGCCAGGCTACCGTCGGTGCCGTTTTTGAAACCGACCGGCATCGACAGGCCGGACGCCATTTCACGGTGCGTCTGGGATTCTGTGGTACGCGCACCAATTGCCGACCAGCTAAACAAGTCGCCGAGGAACTGCGGGCTGTTCGGATCCAGCGCTTCGGTCGCCAGCGGCAGGCCCATACTCACCAGTTCCACCAGCAGACGACGCGCAATCTTCAGGCCGGCTTCCACATCAAACGAGCCATCCATGTGCGGATCGTTAATCAGCCCCTTCCAGCCAACGGTGGTACGGGGTTTTTCAAAATAGACGCGCATCACCAGATAGAGGCTATCGCTGACCTCTGCGGCAAGGGCTTTAAATCGACGAGCATATTCAATCGCGGCTTCAGGATCGTGAATCGAGCAAGGGCCACACACCACCAGCAGACGCGGATCTTTTCCGGCAATGATGTTGGAGATGGTCTGGCGGGACTGCGCGATTTGCGCTTCCTGCTCAATGGTCAGCGGGAAAGCCGCTTTCAATTGTTCCGGGGTAATTAAAACCTGTTCGTCGGTGATATGTACGTTGTTCAGCGCGTCTTTTTGCATGATGGCGATCCTGTATGACTCGTTTTGCGATAAGGGTTCCTCCGCAGAGGATGGCGTAACCATACCACATACGGTAAAGATTTCAATCCACAAAACGTACCGATTTCTTTACATTGGCAATTTATTCCGCCTGATTACGGCGCTTAGTGTAATTATATATTTACACTCAGCGCCTTTTGCTTATGCCTGCGCGCTGGCTGAACGCTGCACGGCACGTTTCCAGCGCAGTGCATCAATCAGTATAAACAGCAGCAGACTGCCGCCCATCACCGGCAACATGAGCCCCAGCAGCAGCGCAATAACCAGCGTGCTAACGCGACCTGCCCGGCTTAAACTCAGCCAGCAAGAAAGCAAGGTTGCAGCCGGATTAACCGCAGCGCCTGCCGGTCGGCGAATCCACCACAAGCGATAGCCAACCACGATCATCACGCACAGTGCTGCGCCAAAGAGGATCAGTAATAACTGGTTCGCAAGACCGAACAACACACCCATATGAAAATCGACGCCCCAGCGCGTCAGTTTCGCCATCAGCGGGAAGTCGGCAAACCGCGTGCGATCAACCACCGCCAGTGTGCTGCCATTAATCGCTACCGCATCAACCTTCGTTGGCCAGCCGCGATCGATTTCTGTCACCGTCCACGCTTTATCCATGCTGCGCGGCGGACGGATCTCCAGCTTGCTGGCAGCAATTCCGGCCCGCCGGGCAACCTGCAACACATCATCGAATTGCACCAAATCCAGCGCCATTTCCGGCATGTTCATACCCGCATGATGCAGATGATGTTCCGCATGGGGATCGGTCGCCATCTCTGCGCCATCAAGCTGCGTGTTGACCTGCGGCGTCATCCAGCCAAAAGCCGCCCGCAGGCTATCGACATTGCCGCCCGCCCACTGCGACCACGTCAGGCCGGTGGCGGAAAACAGCAGCATACCGGCCAGCAGGCTCCAGCCGAGCACCACATGCAGGCGGCGATGGTTTTGCACCGCGTTATTTATCCGCCGTTTCGGACGCATGAAAAACCACAGCGCAATACCGCCCAGCGCCGCCACCCACATCCATGAAGCGGCAAGCTCACTGTAGAGACGGCCTGCATCGCCCAGCAGCAGCGAGCGGTGAAAATAGTCGATCCACTGGCGCAGCGGCAAAATACCGCTGGTACCGTACACCGTCATATCGCCCTTCACCTGTAACGTTACGGGATCGATAAAGGTGGCGCGGTTTTCCGACACGCCAAGTTGCGGATCGGCAAACATCACGCGCGTCGTGGCGTTGTCGGCAAGGCCTGGCCGCACAGCATGCAGACGCAGATGGCCGCCGGTCACCTGCTCAGCAACAGCAATCTGCTCAGCAAGCGGCTGGCGAGTCCCAGAGGACACACCATACAGCGCATCGCTGTAGAGGAGATTTTCGAGTTGTGGCGTCGCCACATACAGCGTGCCGCTCAGGGCCGCGATGAAGATAAAAGGCCCGACAAACAGGCCAATATAAAAGTGCAGGCGCCGCAGCAAATTCAGCCACGCCGCACGCGGGGTGCAGGAAGTCATACTTTTCCTCAGGAATAGTCAAAGCATGCCGTTACGCAGGGGCGAACGGCCTTTTATAAATGTCAGGAAAAGCAGAAAAGCGGCGGCGCGCGAGTATCAGGGTACAGCCAGGGGAAGAAGTGCCACTGTCTGACCAGCGGGCGAGCAGGCTTCAGGCGAATGCGCAATGCACGCCCCATCAGCAGCAGCGCAACCAGCAGGATCAGGCCAGGCACATGCGCCAGCAAGACGCAGTAACCGCAGGCTTCAGCGTGATCCACAGGCAGGGAAGTTTGTGGGGGCGTTTCCGGCTGAGATGACATCTCATGATGCATCGGCATGCTCATCTCGTGATGCATACCCGGCATGGCACTCATTGGATCTTGTTGCAGGGAGACGGAAATCAGCGGGGCGACGACGATCAGCAGGATCGCAAACAGCGCCAGCCATGTGGCTGAGCGTTTTGCTGCCCATTGATGAAAAACGTTCTTCACCGCATCTCCTCCCGATCGAGGCGGCATTGTAAATTAATCATCACCGGCAGGTTAAATTATTTCGAAAAAGAAAAGGTAAACGCAGCAAAAAAGTTAGTTAAGACGCTTTTTCTTCCACTCACAGCATTCAACGATTCATCCTTGCTTATCAGCGCATAAAACCTTTTTTCATGCAGCGAATTGCAGCGTTATGCAACCTCCGCCGCCATTTTGCCGCCATTAAGTTGCGACAGCGGGTTGAGCATCACCGCATCTTCAAGATGATCGGGCGCAAAGTGGGCGTAACGCATGGTTTCACGGATATTGGCATGACCAAGAATGCGTTGCAGCACAAGGATATTGCCGCCATTGGTCATGAAATGCGCAGCGAAAGTGTGGCGCAGAACGTGGGTTTTCTGCCCTTCGGCCAGCGCGATATCGGTGGTGGCCAGCATTTTGCTGAATTCCCCATAGCACGGCTGAAACATCTGCCCTTGCAGCGGCGACAGCTCGTCAAAAAGCCACGGCGGAATAGGCACCGTCCGGTTGCGCCCGCCTTTGGTTTTGATAAAGGTGATTTTATTCGCCACAAGCTGCGCGCGATTGAGGTTTTCCGCCTCGCGCCAGCGCGCGCCGGTGGCGAGGCAAATTTTCACCACTCGCGTTAAATCGGCATGCCCGTAGCGTTCGCAGGCCGCCAGCAGGGTGATGATTTGCGGCTGCGTCAGCCAGGTCATTTCCCGCTCTTTTTCGCGAAAAATGCGCACGTTTTCAATCGGGTTCGGCAGCGACCATTCCCCCAGCCGCCGCAGTTCGTTAAACACCGCGCTCAGATATTGCTGCTCGCGGTTGACCGTGACTGGCTTCACCTTCCACTTTGCTTTGTCCGCCGTGTAACCGTTATCGATTTCTCCGCTCAGACGCTGGTCGCGATAGTGCGCCCAGGCTTTGGCGGTCAGACGCGAGGCGACCGGATCGCCCAGCCCGCGACAGACAATCTCCAGCTTCGCCATCCGCGACTTGCCCGCCGCCAGCGACTGGCCATGCAACTTGAACCACAGCGCAATCAGCTCGCTTAAACGTCGGCGATCCTCTTTTTCGCCCAGCCACGGCTTCTCCTGCGCCTCCTGTTTCGTCCAGGATTCAAACGCTTCGGCCTCGCCTTTGGTATTAAACTGCCGACGAATACGCCGCCCTTCCCGCCCCTGCGGGTACAGTTCGCACAGCCACTTGCCGTTTTTCTGTTTGCTGACCGTCATTGCCGCTTACACATGTTTTTCCAGCGTAAAAACCACCACGCCGAACGGCGCAATCTCTGTCACGCCGCATTCGAAATCGACCGCATTATTCGTCAGACGTACTTTGCCGCCCGGCAGCCGCACCACATCAAACACATCCAGCGCATCGTCGATACTGATAAACCAGCGCCCGTTACCAATTTTCTGCGCCGAGGTATCCACCAGCCAGGCCGCATTCAGCCCCTCGATAAAATTCAGCCCTTCCGTCGATGACGGCGCAAGGCTGCGATCCAGCGCCCAGACGCCCACTTCTTTCAGCTCGCCGGATTCCAGCCGGAATTTCGGAATGCTCAGCACAGCATCATTTGACGCCGCAGGAGCCGGAGCCGGGTACATTTCACCTTTCCCGGTCGCCAGCCAGTTCAGCGAGACGCCGGTATCCAGCGCGCAGGTCACCACCACATCGCCGGGAAAAAACTCACGCCGCACCCAGGTGCTGATAGTTCCGGAGGAGATATCAAGCAGGTCGCCGAGATCTTTTTGCATCTGGAAACCATACGCATCGAGGATGCGGCGCAGCACCGGCCGCCCGCCGGTCGATAAAATCTCATCGTACAGTGCCTTGCCTTTCGGCAGCGGCTTATCCGCTGATTTTGCATTTGCAAATTCACCGTTTACCAGCCAGTGCAAATCTGCGCCGGTATCCAGCGCGCATTTGACCACTGCCTTATAGGGCACGCTGTCGCGCTGGATCCAGCTACTGATATTGTTCGCCGGGACATCCAGTGCTTCGGCAAGCGCTTTCTGGCTGGAGACAGAATAGGACGCAGCAATACGCTCGATCACATCCTGAACACTCATTTTGTTATCACTCATGTTCACCAACATCAAAAAAGCGATTTACACAATCGCATTTGCGATTTATATTGCTGTGCATCGACCAAAATGCACAGCAGTGCAGTACATTTCAAACAACAGGAGATAATGCGATATGTCAGATGCAAAATCAACGCCGTCGCATCCGTTATCTGGCTCTCAAATGCAATCCAGGAATTTCACCCATGGGCAGATGGATGAGCTGGTCTCCGCCCTGCTCCCGACATTACAAACCCTGATCCGCTCGGCGATGTCCGATGCCATGACGGTGCGGGATTTCGCTGCCATGCGCGGTATTAGCGAGCGTCTGGTCTGGCAATGGCTCGACGAAGGCATTCTGCTGAAAGCACCAACCCGCGACTATTCGAGCGCGGAAAACGCCGGTAAACGCAGCCGCACGCTGATCAACGTGCAGGCCTGGCGCGACAAATTAACCCAGCAGGCGATCGACTGTCGTTATCTCGACCGTCGTTCCGGCACCTCGTTTAGCTGAATTTGCTTTTGCAAACTCAGAATCAAACAGGAGGCAATATGGCGATCACTTCACCCACCGCAACGCTTCCGCTCAACGCCGGAGAACGCCTGAGCGGGCTGAACCATATCGCGGAAATCCGCGGCCGCTTCTGGGGCGATAGCTGGCGCGAGGTGGCGCGCTTTATCGACGAGCTGCGTGACAAGCGGGATGAACACTTTGAAGAGAACAGCCGGGCGCTGGCGGCGATCTTCTTTCTCGCCAGAGTACCCACGGCGCGTCAGGCGCTTCATCCGGATGCGCTGACGCTTGAGGAGAAGCGGGCGCTGATTGCCGCGATGAACCATTTCCGCGTGGTAGTAAGCCTGTTTCCGAAACGGCTCACCATGCCGCTGTAACCCCTTTTTCATACCTATGACGTCAACCCGTCGGGCCTCCCTTTGCCCGAATTTCAGGAGAAATACCATGCGTAAAAATGTTACCCCCCATCCAGTACGCAGCCATGAAGAGATCGCGCTGCTGCTGGCAGAAGCCCGCAACAACGAACGCCTGCGCTGTGCCGGCATTATTTCCGGGCGGCTGGAGGCGCTGGCCGCGTTTATCGCCACCCGGCGTCTTGAGTGGTGCGACGTCGCCGAACTGCTGCGCCAGGAAGCCAGCCATATCGATACCCAGGCACAGGAGCTGCACTGATGGCCGATGAAATGGATCTCGTTCAGCAGCGTGAGCTGGACGATCGCGAGCGCTATATCCGCCAGGCGCGTAACCGCCTGCTGTTGCCCTCACGCCTTACCTGCGAATGCTGCGATGCGCCGATTCCCCAGGCCCGGCGGATGGCGTTGCCCGGCGTGACCTGCTGTGTCAGTTGCCAGCAGCTCGCCGAACTGAAAGATAAACATTACCGGAGGCGCTAATTGGCGGTCTCGTGGGCTTATCCGTGGAACGCGCCGCGTTCAGCGATCGCCAGCCCGTATCTCACCCACGCGGAACTGCACCGTCGCAACCAGCATTTTGCGGCGGTGCAGCAGGCGCGCCACGCGCTGGCGCTGCAACCGGAGTGCATCCGCTTTCCGATCACCCGCCGTATCGATGTGCTGGAACAGGCGCACGGTACGGCGCGGGCCAACGCCTTTCTCTGCCACTTTTTTCACCGCGCTATCCCACGGCTAAACGCGGTGACGCAGCGCTACCAACACAAACCGCTTAGCCCGCGCCTCTCCAGAGCCGTGTTCAATGGCCATTTTGATACCACCATCCAGCAGGATCTGGCGAGCCGTCTGGTGGCGCTGCTGGCCCGCTATAACCAACTACCGGATCTGGCGAAAAGCGCGATTGACCGGCTGGCGACCGACATCGCGCATTTTATTCGCGGCGAACTGGCAAACATCGACAGCGCGGAAGCGGCAGAGCTGAAAACCCTGCACCGCTGGTATCTGCACGCCGGAATGATTGCGCTGCAATTTAACGTCACGCCGCCGCACTGGCAGCGTGTCACCCGTAAAGTTGCCTGCGCTGATGAGATTGCCCCGGCGGTGATCCGCCTGTTCAGTGAGGTCTGGTGGCGCGGCCATCTGCGTCGCATCGCCGCCCAGTGGCGCGAACATTTGCAAATTGCACTCGGTAACGTCAGCAAGAAAAAACGGCCCTATGCCAGCGACGATTGCGTCAGCGCCTGGCGCGAGCAGAAACGCCGTAACCGCGAGTTTCTCAACAGCATGGAGCTGGAAGATGAGGAAGGAAACCGTATCAGCCTGATTGATAAGCATGACGGCTCGGTCGCCAACCCGGCGATTCGCCGCTGCGAGCTGATGACGCGCATTCGCGGCTTTGAAACGATTTGTCAGTCGCTGGGTTATGTCGGCGAGTTTTATACCCTGACCGCGCCTTCAGCCTGGCACGCCACCACCCGCGCCGGTTATCGAAATCATAAGTGGAACGGTGCCAGCCCGGCGCAAACGCAGGGCTATTTCACCCGGCTGTGGGCAAGGATCCGCGCCAGGCTGCATCGTAACGGGCTGCGTATTTTCGGCATTCGTGTGGCTGAGCCGCATCACGATGGCACGCCGCACTGGCATCTGCTGCTGTTTATGCAGCCGCAGGATGTCAGCCGCGTGCGCGAAATTCTCGGCGACTATGCCCGCGAAGAAGATCACCACGAGCTGCGCAGCGATAAGGCGAAACGCGCCCGCTTTCACGCCGAGGCGATCGATGCGCAAAAAGGCAGCGCCACCGGTTATGTGGCGAAGTATATCGCCAAGAATATTGACGGGTATGCGCTGGAAGGTGAGCGCGATAATGAGAGCGGCGCACCGTTGCAGGAGACGGCCTGCGCCGTTTCCGCCTGGGCGGCACGCTGGCGGATACGCCAGTTTCAGTTTGTTGGCGGCGCGCCGGTGACGGTGTATCGCGAGCTGAGAAAAATGGCCGATGGCAAAACAGCTCGCGGCTTAAGCGTGGAATTCGCACTGGTTCACGATGCCGCCGATGCCGGGGACTGGGCAGGCTACGTCAATGCTCAGGGCGGGCCGTTTGTTCGTCGCGATGATTTGCAGGTGCGCACGCTGTATGCGCCGGATGACGAATTTAACCAGTACGGCGAAACCACGGTACGTATTCGCGGAGTGTATGACACCCAGGTCGGTGCCGGTTCGCCGGTGCTGACGCGGCTGAAAAAATGGAAAATTGTGCCGAAGCGAACGGGGGTTGACCTTCAGGGCGCGCCTGCGCCCTCTTGGAGTTCTGTCAATAACTGTACGCGCTGGCCCACCAGCCGCTGTAGTGATCCACCGCCCGATAACCCGGAATTGACGAGACAAACCGCACCAAAAGCGTGGGCGAAGCAGAATAATGGTTTTCTCTTTCAGCAACATAGTGATGCAGTGAAATAATTTTCGCTTCCCATCAATAAACGGCCTATGATACTGTACAAATATACAGTAAAGAACTCATGAGGGGATTCATGGTGTCTGAACGGAATGAACGCGCCCAGCGGAAATGGGCGTGCGTAAGGTTTATTGCCGAGTTGTCTCTGCTCCACCATTGCAAAAAGGAAGAGCTGGAAATGGCACTGTGGCTGATTGCCGATATGGCGGAAAGCGAAAGCGCGACTGCGCAGGAAAGAGACATCTTTTACCAGGCAGAATAGCCGCCGGAAACCCGCCGGTTACGGCGGCCTGCGCGCCAGATCATACCTGCACTGTTTCAGGCCGCCCCTCCCCACTTCACATTGCTTTCGCCCTGTTGTGTCAGCGTACAGCCAGCGGCGACAGATAGCGTCCGCCTGCTCCGGTCTGGAGACTTAACGGTGGGAAAAATCCTTCCCGACGGTAAGAGACGCGAAACGATGAATGTAATCACACAACAGGGCGATACGCTCGATCTCCTTTGCCTGCGCTATTACGGCTACACCCAGGGTGTGGTTGAAACGGTGCTGGCAGCCAATCCAGGCCTTGCCGATCTGGGCGTGATTCTGCCTTACGGCACTCCGGTAAACCTGCCGGAAGCACAGGCGCCGACGCAGACAGAAACGGTGAATCTATGGGCCTGACTATCGAAAAAGTCACCTCGTCGCTGGCCTACTGGATAAGCGTCGCGCTGACCTTTTTCGGCGCGATGACGCCGCAGGATTTCGCGGCCTGGTTCGGCGCGCTGGGCGTTGCCGTCACCGTCGCCGTGAACTGGTATTACCGCCGCAAAAGCTATCTGTTCCTGAAATCCTGCGCCATGAGCCAGGAGGTGATGAATGGGCTTACCCGTTAAACGTTGCAGCGCTGCGGCGGTGCTGGCACTGGCGGTGCTGGTACCGGATTTCCATTTACTGCACACCTCGCAGCCGGGGCTGGCGCTGATTGCCGATCTGGAAGGCTGTCGTCTGCGTCCATACCAGTGCAGCGCTGGCGTCTGGACATCCGGCATTGGCCACACCGCTGGCGTCGCGCCAACGCGGGATATCAGCGAAAAAGAGGCGGCGGTGAATCTGGTCGCCGATGTACTGCACGTTGAGCGACGGCTGGCAGCCTGCGCGCCGGTTGCCATGCCATCACAGGTCTATGACGCGGTAGTCAGTTTTGCCTTTAACGTCGGCACCGCTGCCGCCTGCCGTTCGACGCTGGTGTGGTTTATCAACCACAAACAGTGGCAACAGGCCTGCAATCAGCTGCCGCGCTGGGTGTTTATCAACGGCGATCGCAATCGCGGGCTGGAAAACCGCCGCGAACGCGAACGCGCCTGGTGCCTGAAGGGGGTGAAATGACCGCCCGGCTGATTGCCCTGCTGCTCGCAGTGCTGGGCGTAATATGGCTGGTGCAGCAAAACCACGTGCTGCGCAGCGCGCTTTCGCAATCCACCCAGCTTACGCGCGAGCAGAACAACACCATCGCGCAACTGAAAGCACAGCGCGCCGCCGCTGATGCGCTGGCGGCCAACAACGAGCAGGCGCAGGTGGCGCTGCGTCAGCAGCTCAATGCCGCCAGCGAACAGGCCGTGCGCCGCGAACAAACCATCACAAGGTTACTCCATGAAAATGACGCCTTCCGCCGCTGGTATAACACTCAGTTGCCTGATGCTGTGCGCCGGGTGCACCAGCGCCCCGCCTGCCCCTCTGCCGGTCACTGTTTACAACCGCTGCCCGCAGGTCAGCCTGTGTCCGATGCCGGGCAGCGATCCACAAACTAACGGCGATTTAAGCGCCGATATCCGTCAGCTTGAGCGCGCACTGGAAAGCTGCGCGCTACAAGTCGAAACCGTTAAACACTGCCAGGATGAGATAAATGCTAAAACCCGACACGCTGCGCAAAGCCCTGACTGATGCTGTCCCGGCGCTGCACGACACCCCCGATACGCTGCGGCTGTGGGTGGACAAAGGCAGCAATACCGCCACGTTTGCCCCTTCGCTGTCGTTTGAAAAACAGTTCAACCTCAACGTCGAAGTCAGCGCTTTTTCCGGCGATATCGATACGATTTTTGTGCCGATCATGGCCTGGCTGCGCGACAACCAGCCGGATATTCTCACCGTCGAAGCGGGTCAGCGCGGCTGCTTTAGCTGGTCGCTGACGACCAACAGCGATGGCACCCAGGATCTGCTGATTATCCTGCAACTGACCGAGCGCACCAAAGTGACGGAAGTGGATGGCGCGCTGCACGCCGAGACGTTGCCGGAGCCGCTGCCGCCGGCGCTGGTTACCCGCCCGGTTGAGCTCTATATCAACGGCGAACTGGTGAGCCGCTGGGCTTCATAACGCCCGCAAATGCGCCCCGCGTTGTGCCAAAAGCCGGACAGCCTTGTCCGTTTTTCAAAGCCGGGGCCGCATAGCATCATTTCCGCTATGAACACACAACTCTCGCTCCAGGAAATGGCCCGCGCGCTGCGCAATATGATCCGTACCGGGATTATCGTCGACATCGACCTGACTTCCGGGCGTTGTCGAGTGCAGACAGGCGGCATCGTCACTCAGTGGTTGCAGTGGTTAACCCACCGCGCCGGACATTCACGTACGTGGTGGGCGCCCTCGGTCGGCGAGCAGGTTTTACTGCTGGCGGTCGGCGGCGAGCTCGACACCGCCTTTGTGCTACCGGGCATTTTTTCTGACGACAACCCGGCGCCTTCCGTTTCGGCGGACGCCTGGCATGTCGCCTTCCCCGATGGCGCGGTGTTCGAATACGAACCACAAAACAGCGCGTTGAAAGTCAGCGGCATTAAAACCGCCGATATCACCGCCTCCCAATCCGTAACCGTCAGTGTGCCGGAAGTGAAGGTTGTCGCCTCCACCCGCATCACGCTTGATACCCCGGAAGTAGTCTGTACCAACAAGCTCATTACCAGCACGCTGGAGGTGCAAAAAGGCGGCACGATGAGCGGCAATATCTCGCACAGCGGCGGTTCGTTGTCCTCTAACGGCAAAGTACTGCATACCCATCAACACCCCGGCGACAGCGGCGGTACAACAGGAGCGCCTCTATGACAGTGCAATACAGCGGTTTTGACCGCACCACCGGCCAGCGCCTGACCGACACCGAACATATCCGCCAGAGCATCAGCGATATTCTGCGCACGCCTGTTGGCTCACGGGTCATGCGCCGTGATTACGGCTCACTGCTGTTTGAGATGATCGACCAGCCACAAACCCCGGCGCTGGCGCTGCAGATTCAGGCCGCCTGCTATATGGCGCTGCTGAAATGGGAACCGCGCATCACGCTGAGCGCAGTGACAACCGAACGTCAGTTCGACGGCACGATGATTGTCAATCTGACCGGCCAGCTCGCCAGTACCGGCGAATCCCTTTCGTTAACCCTTCCAGTGAGTTAAAACCATGCCGATTATCGATCTGAGCCAGTTGCCCGCGCCCAATGTGGTTGAGGAACTTGATTACGAGGGTCTTCTTGCCGAACGCAAGGCGACACTCATTTCCCTGTTTCCTGCCGACGAGCAGGAGGCCATCGCCCGTACGCTGGCGCTGGAGTCCGAGCCGCTGACCAAGTTTCTTGAAGAGAACGCTTATCGCGAAGTGCTGTGGCGCCAGCGCGTCAATGAAGCCGCCCGCGCGGTGATGCTGGCGTACGCCGCCGGTAACGATCTTGATGTGATTGCCGCTAACAGCAATACCGCGCGACTGGTGATCACCCCTGCCGATGACAGCACCATCCCGCCGACTGCCGCAGTGATGGAATCAGATAAAGACCTGCGACTGCGTGCGCAGCAGGCCTTTGAAGGCTTAAGTGTGGCCGGGCCGGAAGGCGCTTATGAATATCACGGCCGCAGCGCCGATGGTCGCGTTGCCGATATCTCCGTGATCAGCCCGAACCCGGCGTATATCACCATCTCTGTGCTCTCACGCGAAGGCGACGGCAGTGCCAGCGACGAACTGATCGCCATCGTTGAAAAGGCGCTGAACGCAGAAGATGTCCGCCCGGTTGGCGACCGCGTAACGGTACAAAGCGCGGAAATTGTGCCCTACCAGATTGACGCCACACTCTATTTTTACCCGGGGCCGGAATCGGAACCGATTCGTCAGGCCGCCGAACAGCAACTCAAGACCTATATCTCCGCACAGCGCCGACTGGGCCGCGATATCCGCCAGTCGGCCATTTACGCTGCGCTGCACGTTGAAGGTGTACAACGCGTGGAGCTGAGCTCGCCGCAAAGCGATCTGGTGCTGGAGAAAAACCAGGCTTCGTACTGCACAGCCTGGAGCATTAATACAGGAGGCACCGATGAGTGATGACCGCCTGTTGCCCGTTGGCTCCTCAGTTCTGGAGGTGGCAACGGCAGAGGCAGCGGCACAAATCGAACGCGTACCGGTGCCGCTGCGCACATTATGGGATCCGCTGACCTGCCCGGCAGAGCTGCTGCCTTACCTGGCGTGGGCGCTCTCCGTCGATCGCTGGGATTACAGCTGGCCCGAGGCCACCAAACGTAAAATTATCGCCTCTGCTTTTTTTGTTCATCAACACAAGGGAACCATTAGCTCATTACGACGCGTTGTTGAACCACTCGGCTACCTGATTGAGCTACGCGAATGGTGGCAGGAGAATGCCGAACCCGGCACGTTCCGGCTGGTGATTGGCGTGCAGGAGAATGGCATTACCGAGCAGATGTACCAGGAGCTGGAGCGGCTTATCAATGATGCCAAACCGGCGAGCCGCCATCTGTCGGAACTGAACATTAGCCTGAGCACCAGCGGCGAGTTTTATGTTGGTGCCAGTTGTTACCTCGGTGAAGAGCTAACGGTTTATCCTTACATGCCGGAAGAGATTGTGGTCGGCGGCGAGTATTACCCCGCTTCTGCCATCCATCTTATCGATGATGTTTATATTTCATAACCCGCCACACTGCTGAAACGGGCTACGGCCCGTTTTGTTTTATCTCCCTCGTTGTATCAGCGGACCGACAACGCCGCTGATTAGCGTCTGCCTGTGGCTGAACGGAAAATAGCTCCGCCGTTCATTCACTATCCAACAACCAGAGAGCATATGCATGACTGCCAAATATTTTGCCATTCTGACCAATCAGGGCGCCGCAAGGCTGGCGAATGCCACCGCTATCGGCACCTCGCTCAATCTGACGCAAATCGCCATCGGCGACGGTAATGGCGTACTGCCGACGCCCGACGCAACGCAAACCCGGCTGGTGAATCAAAAGCGAATTGCGCCGCTGAATGCCCTGTCGATCGATCCCACCAACACCAGCCAGATTATCGCCGAACAGATAATCCCCGAAAACGAAGGGGGTTACTGGATCCGCGAACTCGGTCTCTACGACGATGAAGGCGTACTGATTGCTGTTGCCAACTGCCCGGAAACTTACAAGCCATTGATGCAGGAAGGGAGCGGCCGCACGCAGACGATTCGCATGGTGATCACTGTTTCATCAACCGCCGCGGTGACGCTAAAAATCGACCCGGCAGTGGTGCTGGCGACGCGTAAGTATGTTGACGATAAAGCGATTGAGGTGCGCACCTATGCAGACAACCTGATGAGCCAACACGTCGCAGCGGGCAATCCGCATGCGCAATATGTCAAGGTTGCAGACATGGCCACCTACGTACCGCCAGGTATACCAGTGCCTTATCCCTCTGCTACACCGCCGATCGGCTGGCTGCTGTGTAATGGTGCCACATTTAACAAAACCCTCTACCCGGCACTGGCGGCTGTATTTACCTCCGGGAACTTGCCCGATCTGCGCGGCGAGTTTATCCGCGGCTGGGATAATGGACGCGGCGTGGATACAGGGCGCGTGCTGCTGAGCAGCCAAGGGGATGCTATAAGGCCTATGACCGGGTCAGTGGATGATATCTACGGTGGTCCCGCTGGCGCAGCTACTGCTAAAGGCGTATTTGCAACAAGCCTGTATTCAGCGACAGGGCCTTTCTATGCCTCCGGTTCATCTGGTCAGGACCGCGTGGTACATGCGTTGAAATTTGCGATCCCTTCAACGATACCTACTGCAGGGGAAGCCCGTCCACGCAACATTGCCTTTAACTACATTGTTCGCGCGGCCTGAGGCTCATGTTTTGCCGGATAACGTATTGCTTGTCCGGCTTTTTTATTCCCCCTCGTTGTGTCAGCAGGCAACCAACGCCGATCAATGGTGTTCGCCTGTGGCTGAACGGAAAATAGCGTCACCGTTCATTCTTCACCAAACAACCTGAGAGTTAACGCATGACTGCCAAATATTTTGCCATTCTGACAAATCAGGACGCTGCGAGGCTGGCAAACGCCGCATCGCTCGGCACAAAACTTAATCTCACGCAGATGGCGGTTGGCGATGCCAACGGCGTACTACCGATGCCAGACCCAACGCAGACAAAACTGATTAACCAGCAGCGTATTGCGCCGCTGAACCGACTGTCGGTAGATCCTAATAACAGCAGCCAGATTATTGCCGAGCAGTTTATTCCGGAAACCGAAGGCGGTTTCTGGATCCGCGAAATTGGCCTCTATGATGACGAAAGCGTGTTGATTGCGGTCGCCAACTGCCCGGAAACGTATAAATCGCAAATGCAGGAAGGGAGCGGACGCACGCAGACCATTCGGATGGTGCTCACCGTCTCATCAACGGCTGCCGTCACGTTGAAAATCGACCCGTCGGTGGTACTGGCGACGCGGCAGTATGCCGACGACCTGATGAACAACCATGTGAAAGCCGCTAACCCGCATGCGCAGTACGCACCGCTGGCCAGCCCGGTGTTTATCGGCACGCCGACGGTGCCGGATACGCATATTGGCAACTACGGACAGCAGATCGCCAACACCAAATATGTGCGCGATGTTATTGCTGACTACGACGGCATTTTACCGGTGGGTTCGCCCGTCGCCTGGCGGCTGGTTTAAATGCAACGGCGCGTCCTTTGATAAAACCCAGTTTCCACGGCTGGCAGCCGCCTACCCGGCCGGTGTTCTGCCGGATCTGCGCGGCGAGTTTATTCGCGGGCTGGATGATGGGCGCGGGCTGGACGCCGGGCGAGCACTGCTTTCAGCGCAGGCTGATGAGTTGAGATCGCATAACCACCGATTTATTAATGAATACGGCACGCTCACCGGGAAAATTGTCGCCTTTACCGATGAAAACAGTGAAAAAGTGGATCTCACCGGGCAAACAGGTAACCGCTGCCATACCTATATCTACATGGAAAACACAGGTGGTGCGGAAACCCGTCCACATAACATTGCATTTAACTACATCGTGAGGGCTCAATAATGTTGACCGCAATTCTGGATGAAAACCGCTTAGCCACCCGTGCCGGGGAAGTGACCGTTTACAACTATGACGCGACCAGCCGCGAATACCTCTCTACATCCGTTGAATATCTCGCCGTGGGTGTCGGTATTCCGGCAAACGCAGCGCTTGATGCGCCTCTTTCGGCGAAAGCGGGATTTGCCATCTGCCGCAACGCTACCGGGCAGACCTGGGAATACATTCACGACTCACGTGGTGAAACGGTATATGACACCAACAGCGGCGAACGGAAACAGATAACCGAACTGGGCGATTACCCGGCGAATGTCACCACGCTTGTTCCGGCTACGCCTTATGACGTCTGGAATGGCAGCGCTTGGGTAACCGATGAAAGCGCGCAAAAAACCGCGCTGATAGCGGAAGCTGAACAGAACAAAACGCAGCGGTTGAAAGAGGGGAAAGAGAGTATCAGCGTGTGGCAGACCGAGCTACAACTCGGCATTATCAGCGACGACGACAAAGCCAGCCTGGTGAGATGGCTGGAGTACATCAAGGGCGTGCAGGCTGTCGATACCACAAGCGCACCTGATATCAGCTGGCCTGAACAGCCGCAATAATACCAACGGGCCGCGGCCCGTTTTTTGTCGAGTTGGCGCTGCGCTTCCCCGACCTGAACGCCCCACAGGCCTGATAAGGCGCAATCGCCAGCAGGTCATTCTCCTAAGAGTTGTATCGCCCGGCAACCAACCCTAACTGATAGGCCTCGCCCCAATGTACCCCGGACAATACCGTTTACTCAATCGATAACCTGAGAGTGAACGCATGACTGTAAAATATTTTGCCATCCTGACCAATCAGGGCGTGGCGAAGCTGGCGAACGCCACCGCGCTGGGCACCCAAATCCATATTACGCAAATGGCCGTTGGCGATGGCAACGGCAGCCTGCCCACGCCAGACCCGGCACAAACCCAGTTGATTAATCAGAAACGCATCGGCGCAGTAAATACACTGACTGTTGATACCGAGGACGCCAATCAAATTATCGCTGAGCAGGTGATCCCGGAAAACGAAGGGGGATACTGGATCCGCGAGCTGGGTCTTTTTGACGACGATGGCGTACTGATTGCTGTCGCCAACTGCCCGGAAACCTACAAACCGCTGTTAGGCGAAGGTAGCGGGCGCACGCAGACGATTCGTATGGCGCTGATTGTTTCCTCTACCGCAGCCATCACGCTAAAAATTGATCCGTCAGTGGTACTGGCGACACGCAAATATGTCGATGACAAGGTTATCGAGGTAAAAGCCTGGGCCGATAATCTGCTGAACCAGCATATTGCAGCCAGCAACCCGCATACTCAGTATGCGCCGATTGCCAGCCCCACACTGACCGGAACACCCAAAGCCCCCACTGCAGCGCAAACGGCAAACGATACGCAACTGGCCACCACCGCTTTTGTTAAAGCAGCAATATCAACGCTGAACCTGGGTGACGGTTCAGCTCTGCCGATTGGTGTGCCCATTCCCTGGTCATCGGCGACACCGCCGGCAGGCTGGCTGAAATGTAACGGCGCGGCATTCACCGCAGCGCAATACCCGAAGCTGGCTGTGGCGTATCCAAACCTTGTATTACCTGATTTGCGAGGGGAATTTATTCGCGGCTGGGATGATGGACGCGGGGTTGATGCAAGCAGAACCTTACTTAGCGCACAGAGCGATGCTATACGCAATATTACCGGCAGTATGCCTATGGTTGCCCCCTACGGGTACGAGCAGGATGCTAAAGGGGCTTTATATGGTTCAAGTGGATTTACGCATGGCGGCGGTTCTGTTGCACAGCAAGCTGGTGGGTATGGTGTGGCGTTTAGCGCATCACTTTCCGTCCCTACCGCAGCAGAAAACCGTCCGCGCAACATCGCCTTTAACTACATTGTGAGGGCTGCATAATGACATCAGCAGTATTGGATAAAGCAAAAATCGCCACCACAGCAGGAAACATCACGGCTTACAGCTTTTCTGCGCAAACCGGCGAATTTACGGGTTCCAGCGAAGAGTTTTTAGCGATCGGCGTTGGTCTTCCCGCCGGTTCAACAGACATTACTCCCGGTGCCGTTGCTGAGGGATGTGTGGCTGTCTTTACGGGGAGTGAGTGGGAGCAGAAAGAAGATCATCGGGG
The DNA here is from genome assembly GCF_009935945.1 of Kosakonia sp. MH5. Taxonomy (NCBI): domain Bacteria; kingdom Pseudomonadati; phylum Pseudomonadota; class Gammaproteobacteria; order Enterobacterales; family Enterobacteriaceae; genus Kosakonia; species Kosakonia sp. MH5. The sequence continues at coordinate 27,561 of NZ_QODH01000016.1, forward strand.
AAAAACCGTCTATTCCACGGCCGATCTTAGCGCCTCAACAGTGGATTATATCGGCCCGCTTAAAGACGGATTTGTTGCCATTGAGCCCGCAACGCCCTATGACAAGTGGGACGGAAGCGCATGGATTACGGACGCCGAAGCACAACACGTAGCCGCGGTTCAGGATGCGCAGGCACTTCGTCAACAACATATCGATACGGCGATGTCATCAATCAGCGTTATCCAGCTTAAGTTGCAGGCGGGCAGGACGTTGAATGACGAAGAAAAAAACCGGCTCGACCAGGTTCTGGATTATATCGATGCCATAAACGCCATTGACCTCTCCAGTGCGCCCAATATCACCTGGCCCACTCAACCAGCATAATTCAACGGGCTACGGCCCGTTTTTTTTATCGCCCGCTGTTGTTTCATCCTCGCCCCAACCCCGATAAATAGCGCTGCGCCGCTGCGGCCTGGAGAATAGCACTCACCCCAACACCACGGAGTTAAACGGATGAGTGACTATCATCATGGCGTTCAGGTCGTCGAAATCAACGACGGCACGCGCGTCATTTCCACTGTCTCAACCGCCATTGTCGGCATGGTATGTACTGCCAGCGATGCCGATGCGGCAACCTTTCCACTGAATGAACCGGTGCTTGTCACCAGCGTGCAAAGCGCCATCGCCAAAGCGGGTACCAAAGGTACGCTGGCCTCTTCGCTGCAAGCCATTGCCGACCAGGCGAAACCGGTTATCGTCGTTGTGCGCGTCGCTGAAGGCAGCGGCGATGATGCGCAGGCGCAGACGATTTCCAACATCATCGGCACCACCGATGAAAACGGTAAATACACCGGCCTGAAAGCGCTGCTGACCGCCGAAGCCGTCACCGGCGTGAAACCGCGTATTCTGGGCGTGCCGGGTTATGACACGCAGGAAGTCGCCACCGCACTGGCGCCAGTCTGCCAGAAGCTGCGCGCCTTCGGTTATGTCAGCGCCTGGGGCTGCAAAACCATTTCCGATGCGATTAAGTATCGCGAGAACTTCAGCCAGCGCGAGCTGATGGTGATTTGGCCGGATTTTCTCGCCTGGGATACGGTGGCGAACGCGACGGCAACTGCCTACGCTACCGCCCGCGCACTTGGCCTGCGTGCGTATATCGACCAGTCTGTCGGCTGGCACAAAACGCTGTCCAACGTTGGCGTGAATGGCGTCACCGGCATCAGCACCCCGGTCTTCTGGGATTTGCAGGAATCCGGTACCGATGCCGACCTGCTGAACGAAGCGGGTGTGACGACGCTGATTCGCAAAGATGGCTTCCGCTTCTGGGGCAACCGTACCTGCTCCGACGATCCGCTGTTTCTGTTTGAAAACTACACCCGCACCGCGCAGGTTATCGCCGACACCATGGCAGATGCGCATATGTGGGCGGTCGACAAACCGATCACCGCGACGCTTATCCGCGACATCATCGACGGTATCAACGCCAAGTTCCGCGAACTGAAAAGCAACGGTTACATCGTTGATGCCACCTGCTGGTTCGACGAGAGCGCCAATGACGCCGAGACCCTGAAAGCCGGGAAACTGTATATCGATTACGACTATACGCCGGTGCCGCCACTGGAAAACCTGACCTTACGCCAGCGCATCACCGATAAATATCTGGCGAATCTGGTCTCCTCGGTCAACAGCAATTAAGGAGCCTGATAAATGGCAATGCCGCGAAAACTGAAATATATGAACGTGTTCCTCAATGGCTACAGCTATCAGGGGATCGCAAAATCCATCACGCTGCCGAAACTGACCCGCAAGCTGGAGAACTACCGTGGCGCAGGCATGAACGGTATCGCGCCGATTGATATGGGTCTTGATGACGACGCCATGGCAATGGAGTGGTCGCTGGGCGGCTTCCCGGATGAGGCTATCTGGGAACTGTATGGCGCAACCAGCGCCGATGCGGTGCCGATCCGCTTTGCTGGTTCCTACCAGCGCGATGACACCGGTGAAACGGTCGCCGTTGAAGTGGTGATGCGCGGTCGTCAGAAAGAGATCGACACCGGCGAGAACAAGCCGGGCGAAGATACCGAGTCCAAAATCTCTGTCGTCTGTACTTATTTCAAACTGACGATGGATGGCAAGGAACTGGTGGAAATCGACACCATCAACATGATCGAAAAAGTGAACGGCGTCGATCGTCTCGAACAGCACCGCCGCAATATCGGCCTGTAACCCCTGCCCGGTCAGCCAGTCTGGCCGGGACTTCCCTTCGCTAACGCAATCACGAGGATTTTATGAGCAACGAAACTGATAACGTCGTTACCCTGGAAACGCCGATCAAACGCGGCGAACAGCTTATCAACGCCGTTACCCTGATGAAACCGAATGCCGGCACCCTGCGCGGTTTGAGCCTGGCGGCAGTGGCGAATGCTGAAGTGGATGCGCTGATTAAAGTGCTGCCGCGTATCACCTCGCCTTCCCTGACCGAACAGGAAGTGGCGGCGCTGGATCTGGCGGATATGGTCGCGCTGGCAGGCAAGGTGGTCGGTTTTTTGTCGCCGGTTTCGGTACAGTAAGTTTTCCGGCCAACCTGTCGGTTGACGATTTGATGGCGGATATCGCGGTGATTTTTCACTGGCCGCCATCAGAACTCTACCCCCTGAGTCTGAGCGAACTCATCACATGGCGCGAAAAGGCGCTTCAGCGAAGCGGAAACACACATGAGTAACAGCACAAATATTGACGCACTGCTCACGGCTGTTGACCAGGCGACGCGCCCGTTTAAAAACCTGCAAACGGCGAATGTTTCGCTTGCTGCGGGTATCAAAGAGACGGAGAAAAATCTGCGCGGGTTGTACAGCCAGCTTGCCCAGGTTGAGGGTTTAACGCAGGCCGAAAAATCCCTTTCGGCACTCAGCCTGCGCCTGCAAACCGTGCAGTTGCGCGCGCAAAAGCTGACGGAGCAAGGCCCGCCGACGCGCAGCCACGCCAGCATTCTAAACTTCACGCAGGAGCGTGCAACCGCGCTTTCGCAACAGCACGAAACGGCACGCGGAGCGGTGATCGACCACCGTTTAACGCTGCTGCGCGCAGGCATTGAGCCGAATGCACCGGCGGCGGCGAAACTGCAACTGCAAAGCCAGATCAGCGATCATCGCGCGCAGCTTGTCACGCAGCAGCAGGCGCTGAAACAGAAGACCCGGCAAAAACGCGCGGAAAAAATCCAGGCGGGCCAGCAAACGATTCAGGGCATCGCCGGGAAAGTCTCCGCGGTGGGCAAAACCGGAATGGCCGTCGCCACTTCTGGCTTCAACATCGGCAAAAAACTCCTGCAGCCGGGCTATGAGCAATCGCTGAAAAATAGCGCGCCGGCGCAGTCTGAAAGTGAAGTAAGTAACCCGGCAAGTGCGGTAAGCGCGCAGGCGGGCAATCTCGGTACCGATTTACAGGCACTGCAAAGTGCTTATCAGTCGCTGAGCGTGGATATTTTCAGTACGCAAGAATCCTCCCTGCGCCAGCTGGTGCAAACGGCAACGGTTTATCTGGGGCAGTTGCAACAGTGGGTGCAGAACAACCAGGGGCTGGTGCAAACCTTCGGCATGATTGCCACTGTCGTGGTCGGCGTTGCCGGGGCGATTGGCACCGTCGCGGGCGTTATCGCGCCGGTCTTTACGGGTATCAGCACGCTGATCACCATTGCGACCACTTTTGGCAGCGTCTTTACTACCGTCTGCGGCGGGATTATGGCGGTGCTTGGTTCGCTCACGCTGCCGATTGTCGGCGTGATTGCCATTGTTGCCGCCGCCGCGCTGGCCATTTACACCTGGTGGCAGCCAATCAGCGCTTTCTTTAGCGGTGTAATGGCCGGGATTGGCGCCGCGTTCGCTCCGCTCGCCGGACTGTTTGCGCCGCTACAACCGCTGTTTGATCTCATCGGCAACGGCTTGCAGAACATCAAACAACTCTTCAGCGATCTGATTACCCCCGTTCAGGCCAGCCAGGAAACGCTGAACCAGTGCGCAAAAGCGGGTTTCTATTTCGGCCAGATGCTCTCTGGCTCCATCGCGCTGGTGATTGAGAGCGTAAAAATATTGGGCAGCGGCCTGAATTGGGTACTGGAAAAACTCGGGATTATCGACAAAAAACCGGTGCTCGAGGTACCGAAACCGCCGACAGATGCCAGCGGCAGCCAGAGCTACATTCAGCCAACCAGTGCAATGCCTGGCTTTAACAATTATCAGGCAGCGAAACCGGCTGGCGGTGGTTCCTACGTTGACCAGAGCAGAACGGATATCAACGTAACGCTACAGGGCGATGTTTCACCGGGCAGCGATAACAGCCGCCACCTGATGGAGCTGCTCGAACAGTACGAAAACAATAAGCGCGACAATGCGCTCTCGCAATTCAACGCGTTAGGAGGTTATGCACCATGATGCTGGCGCTGGGACTTTTTGTATTTATGCGGCAGACACTGCCCTATACCACCATGAACCGCACGGCCGGATATAACTGGGCCTCCAATAGCCGCGTCGGTAAACGCGCGGCATTTCAGTACCTTGGCCCGGGCGAAGAGACCATCGTTCTTGGCGGTGACCTCTATCCGGAGCTGACCGGCGGCCTGCAGTCGCTGGATGTCGTGCGCACAATGGCCGAACAGGGGAAAGCGTGGCCGCTGATTGACGGAACGGGAACCATTTACGGCATGTTTGCTATCGAAAGCCTGAAGGACAACGGCTCCGAGTACTACAGCGACGGTTCGCCCCGCAAAATTTCCTTCACACTGAGCTTAAAGCGGGTGGATGAGTCGCTGGCCGCCATGTTCGGCGATATTCGCCAGCAGGGCGAAGAGCTCTATTCCAGGGCAAGAAAAACGCTGGGGATCGACCTATGATCGATGCGCTGACCAATGGGCTGGCGCAGGTCAGCAGCCCTGCTTATTTACTGATGCTGGACGGTAAAGATATCACCGAAAATATTGCCCCCCGGCTTATCAGCCTGACTATCGAAGATAACCGTGGTTTCACCGCTGATACGCTGACACTGGTGCTGAGTGACGCCGATGGCGATATTCAGTTGCCGCAGCGCGACACGAAAATCCGCGTATTTATCGGCGAAAAGGGCTATGCGCTGGTCGGGCTGGGTGAGTTTGTTATCGATCAGGTTAAGCATGATGGTGCGCCGGATAAGGTGACGGTGATCGGACGCAGTGCGGATTTCAACGGCAAACTCAACAAAGAACATGAGCAGTCGTGGCATGACACCACGCTGGGCGCCATTGTTGAGGAGATTGCTAAACGCTGCGGGCTGGAAGCCAGCGTTGCCGAATCACTGAAGAGGATTAAGATTGCGCATATCGACCAGTCGATGGAATCGGACGCCAGTTTCCTGCACCGCCTGGCGGTGCGTAACGGTGCCGAACTGACGGTGAAATGGAACAAACTGATGCTGATTAAACCAGGACGGGGATTGAATGCAAAGGGCGAAGCGTTCCCGCAGGTTGTCATTCAGCGCAGCGACGGTGATAAACACAGTTTTAATATTGCCGACCGCTCAAGTTACACCGGCGTGACGGCGCGCTGGCTTGATACCAAAAAGCCAAAAAATCAGACGCAAAAAGTGCAGTTACAACGTAAAACCACTGCGCAACCCCCTGCCAGTACAGAGCATCCCCAGGCGGTGACACCTACGGCAGAGCAAAGCGAAAAGCCGGTTTACGTTGCCGGGAGTGCCGATAACGTCTATGGCATGTCGACCGTCTATGCCAGCAAAGAGGAAGCGAAAAGGGCAGCTGATGGGCTGTGGCATTACATTCAACGTAATACGGCCACCTTTTCCCTCACGCTGGCGCGGGGACGTACCGACATCACCCCGGAAACGCCGGTGCGGGTCTCTGGCTTTAAGACGGTCATTGACGATACGGCATGGACGATTAAAAAAGTGACGCACAGCCTGGATAACAATGGGTTTGTCAGCAAGCTTGATTTGGAGGTCAAAATCGAGGAGGGACAATATGATGTGCAGAATAAATAGCAAATGCGATTTAAAGTTTGCATTTGCAAGCTATGAGTTTATTATTGCAGCATGTTAACGAGGGAGAACCCACCATGATGCATTGCCCGGTATGCCAGCAAGCGGCGCATGCGCGCTCAAGCCGCTACCTGAGTTCCGAAACCAAAGAGCGCTACCATCAGTGTCAGAACATCCAGTGTGGCTGCACATTTGTCACCCACGAGTCGCTGGCGCGCTACATTGTCCGACCGCCGGTGACAGAAGCCTCTCCCCATTCAACGCGATAATTGCTTTTCCTCAGCCTGCGCCAGCAGGCTTTTTTTTGCCTGTCGCCACGGCGATCCGCTGCCGCCATTCTGCCGCCATCGCCAATAAAAAAGGGGTTAGCATTACGCTAACCCCTTGTTCTATAACACGCTTTGGATGTTGCGCGCGCGTTTTATCAGTTAAGACGCTCTTTAATACGAGCAGACTTACCGGTACGCTCACGCAGGTAGTACAGTTTAGCTTTACGTACAGCACCACGACGTTTAACAGCAATGCTGTCAACTACCGGAGAGTGAGTCTGGAAGACACGCTCAACGCCTTCGCCGTTGGAAATTTTACGAACAGTGAATGCAGAGTGCAGACCGCGGTTACGAATAGCGATAACCACGCCCTCGAATGCCTGCAGACGTTTTTTGGAACCTTCAACAACCCATACTTTCACTTCCACGGTATCACCCGGACGGAAGGAAGGTACGTCCTGCTTCATCTGCTCTTGTTCAAGTTGCTTAATAATGTTGCTCATAATTTAATCTCTTATCCTGGGTAAACTGATATTCGGGGGTGTATTACACCAGCCCATCATGTTTGTGTTGCTGTTGCGCGTGCTCTCGTTGGAACTCCGCCAGCAACCTTGCTTGCTCTTCAGTCAGAGCCAGGTTTTCCAGAAGTTCAGGTCTTCTAAGCCAGGTACGGCCCAGCGACTGCTTCAAACGCCAGCGACGTATCTCAGCATGGTTCCCCGACAGTAATACCGCCGGTACTTCCATCCCTTCTAACACTTCAGGTCGGGTGTAGTGTGGACAATCCAGCAACCCATCAGCAAAGGAATCTTCCGTTGCCGATGCTTCGTGCCCCAGTACCCCCGGAATAAACCGGGAAACCGAGTCAATCAGCGTCATTGCTGGTAACTCACCACCACTGAGAACGTAATCGCCGATAGACCATTCTTCGTCAATCTCGGTTTGAATTACGCGCTCATCTATCCCTTCATAGCGACCACACACCAGAATCAACTTCTGATTGGTAGCCAGCTCGCTAACGCCCGCTTGATCAAGCTTGCGTCCCTGAGGCGACAGATAAATCACTTTGGCGCCTTCACCCGCCGCGGCTTTTGCTGCATGAATGGCGTCCCGCAACGGGTTCACCATCATTAACATCCCCGGTCCGCCGCCGTAAGGACGATCGTCCACGGTACGGTGCCGGTCATGAGCGAAATCACGCGGACTCCAGCTCTGGATACTCAGCAGGCCATTTTTTACTGCCCGGCCAGTTACCCCGTAGTCGGTAATCGCGCGGAACATTTCAGGAAACAGGCTAATTATGCCAATCCACATAGCGCCGTCTTTTACCGTATATCCGGAGGTTTAAAAACCAGGATCCCAATCTACTTCAATGGTTTGAGTAGTGAGATCGACTTTCTTGATAACCTGCCCATCGAGGAACGGAACCAACCGCTCCTTGATACCAAATGCATCTTTCAGGTTTGCCTTGATGACGAGAACGTCATTAGACCCGGTTTCCATCATATCGACGACTTTACCGAGGCTGTAACCTTCAGTAGTCACTACCTGGCAGCCCATCAGGTCTTTCCAGTAGTAGTCACCCTCTTCCAGTTCCGGCAACTGCGAGGAATCTACGACGATTTCGCAATTCGTCAGCAAATTCGCTGCATCTCTGTCATCAATACCTTTCAGTTTGATGACGATGTCCTGATTGTGGTAGCGCCAGCTTTCCAGCTCAATGCTCTGCCACTGACCCGCCTTCTGGATAAACCAGGGCTGATAGTCAAAAATGCTTTCGGCGTCTTCGGTGGAGGAAAACACTCTGAGCCAACCACGAATTCCGTAAGAAGACCCCAGTTTGCCGACAATAATTGGCTCAGCAAGGACCGCTGCGGTTTGTTGCTTGCTCATCATGACCACCGTGACAGATTAAGCTGCTTTCTGTGCTTCTTTGATCAGCGCGGAAACGCGATCGGAAACGGTAGCGCCCTGGCCAACCCAATGCTGAATACGATCCAGATCCAGGCGGGTGCCTTCTTCTTTCTCGGAAGCGATCGGGTTGAAGAAGCCAACGCGCTCAATGAAGCGACCGTTGCGTGCATTACGGCTGTCAGTCACAACAACCTGGTAGAACGGACGCTTTTTAGCGCCGTGACGTGCTAAACGAATAGTTACCATAACATCCTCTTGTGTGAATAAAACACCAGGCCCCATCGAGGAACGGAGCCCGGCGTCATATTAAAAGCCCGAAAATTTTACTGATTTTTGGGGAAATTGCAATCAGGATAAAGTAAACAAGGAGAATAAGGCATATATCGGTGCAACCAGTTTAGTTCCGGCGTGTGCGCAGAAAGCGGAGCGTACACGGAGTACGTGAGCATTTACTCGCTCCGCTCGCCCTCCGGGGCCGCCCTAAAGGGCGTTCAAAACACGTTCGTGTTTTGTCGGGCACACCCCGGAGCTAAAATGGCAAACAAGATAGCCTTATATCCTTGTTTTACACGCAGTACGTGAGGATGACGAGCAACCCCCGGCACCAAAATAAAATAGCAAAAAAGCCAGGCCGTTTATTAGCGCCCAGGGAAGCCTGGCGGCATCATCCCCTTCATCCCGCGCATCATCTTCGCCATCCCGCCCTTCTTCATTTTCTTCATCATGCGCTGCATGTCGTCGAATTGTTTAAGCAGACGGTTCACATCCTGCACCTGCATACCGCAGCCTGCTGCGATACGGCGTTTACGGGAGCCTTTGATAATGTCCGGATTGGCGCGCTCTTTCAGCGTCATCGAGTTAATGATCGCTTCCATCCGCACCAGCACTTTGTCATCCATTTGCGCTTTGACGTTGTCCGGGATCTGCCCCATGCCCGGCAGCTTGCCCATCAGACTTGCCATACCGCCCATGTTTTTCATCTGGCGCAGTTGTTCAAGGAAATCGGTCAGATCGAAGCCGTCGCCTTTTTTCAGCTTGTTCGCCAGCTTCTCAGCCTGCGCACGGTCAACCTTGCTCTCGATATCTTCAATCAGCGACAGCACGTCGCCCATACCGAGAATGCGCGAGGCAATACGATCCGGATGGAACGGCTCCAGCGCTTCGGTTTTCTCGCCGACGCCGAGGAACTTAATCGGTTTGCCGGTGATGTGTCGAATCGACAGCGCCGCACCGCCGCGGGCGTCGCCGTCCACTTTGGTCAGCACTACGCCGGTAAGCGGCAGCGCTTCATTAAAGGCTTTCGCCGTGTTCGCCGCATCCTGACCGGTCATAGCATCGACAACAAACAGCGTTTCCACCGGGTTAATCGCGGCATGAACCTGTTTGATTTCGTCCATCATCGCTTCATCAACGTGCAGACGACCGGCGGTATCCACCAGCAGCACGTCGTAGAATTTCAGCTTCGCTTCTTTCAGCGCCGCGTTAACGATATCGACCGGCTTTTGCGCGACGTCAGACGGGAAGAAATCGACTTCAACCTGCTGCGCCAGCGTTTCCAGCTGTTTGATCGCCGCCGGGCGATAAACGTCCGCCGAAACGACCAGCACTTTCTTCTTGTGCTTTTCGCGCAGGAACTTACCGAGCTTACCGACGCTGGTAGTTTTACCAGCACCTTGCAGGCCAGCCATCAGCACTACCGCCGGCGGCTGCGCGGCGAGGTTCAGGCTCTGGTTCTCTTCACCCATCGCCGCAACCAGTTCGTTACGGACGATTTTGACGAATTCCTGACCCGGCGTCAGGCTTTTGTTAACTTCATGACCAACCGCTTTCTCTTTTACGCGGTTGATAAAGTCACGCACTACCGGCAGCGCAACATCCGCTTCCAGCAGCGCCATGCGCACTTCGCGCAGGGTATCTTTGATGTTGTCTTCAGTGAGGCGTCCACGGCCACTGATATTGCGCAGCGTGCGCGACAAACGATCGGTTAAATTATCAAACATTGTCTCTCGCCTGAGGTGATACGGTTGGCCGCCAGGGCGACGCATTACAGAAATTTGCCGGAGTATAACATGAAGACATTGCTCCTGTATGTGATGCAACTGTTGGAGCCAACGTCGCCTGACGTTATACTGCTTTTCTTTCTTCTTCAGTCAACTGCCGACATCCCTATGCCCGTTTTTGCTCTGATCGCTCTTGTTGCCTACTCAATCAGTATCGCGCTGATCATCCCCGGTTTGCTGCAGAAAAACAGCGGCTGGCGGAAAATGGCTATTCTTTCGGCGGTGATCGCGCTTATTTTTCACGGTTTCGGGCTGAAAGAACGGCTGTTTCCGGACGACGGCGGGCAAAACCTCAGCTTGCTGAATGTCGGTTCGCTGGTCAGTCTGATGATCTGTACGGTGATGACCATTGTCGCCTCGAAAAACCGCGGCTGGCTGCTGCTGCCGATTGTATATACCTTCGCGCTGATCAACCTCGCCTTCGCGATTTTCGTGCCGAATGAGTACATCACTCACCTGGAAGCGACGCCCGGCATGCTGGTGCATATCGGCCTGTCGCTCTTCTCTTATGCCACACTGATTATTGCAGCGATGTATGCCCTGCAACTGGCCTGGATCGACTATCAGTTGAAGAACAAACGGCTGGCTTTCAGTAGCGAAATGCCGCCATTAATGGTCATTGAGCGCAAGATGTTCCACATCACCCAGGTCGGCGTAGTACTGCTGACGCTGACGCTCTGTACCGGCCTGTTCTATATGAAGAACCTGTTTAGCATGGAAAATATCGACAAAGCCGTGCTCTCTATTATTGCCTGGTTTGTCTATATCGTCCTGCTGTGGGGCCATTACCATGAAGGCTGGCGCGGTCGCCGGGTTGTCTGGTTCAACGTTGCGGGCGCGGGTATTTTAACGCTGGCCTACTTTGGCAGCCGTATCCTGCAACAGTTTGTGAGTTAACGCCAAAAGGAGTTCCCCCTGGAACACATCTCTACCACGACGCTGATCATTACCCTGATTATCATGGTCGTGGTCTCAGCCTATTTCTCCGGTTCTGAAACCGGGATGATGACGCTGAACCGCTATCGCCTGCGTCACCTGGCCAAGCAGGGTAACCGCGCGGCCAGGCGCGTCGAAAAGCTGCTGCGCAAGCCCGATCGCCTGATTAGCCTGGTGCTGATCGGCAACAACCTCGTCAATATTCTTGCCTCGGCGATAGGTACTATCGTCGGGATGCGCCTGTACGGTAACGCAGGTGTAGCGATTGCCACCGGCGTGCTAACATTTGTGGTGCTGGTGTTCGCCGAAGTATTGCCGAAAACCATTGCCGCGCTCTACCCGGAAAAAGTCGCCTTTCCCAGCAGCTTTCTGCTGGCGCCATTGCAGGTGATTATGCTGCCGCTGGTGTGGCTGCTTAACGGCGTCACCCGCGTGCTGATGCGCATGGTTGGCATCAAAGCCGATGTGGTGGTCAGCGGTGCGCTCAGCAAAGATGAATTACGCACTATTGTTAACGAATCGCGCTCACAAATCTCGCGCCGTAACCAGGACATGCTGCTGTCGATTCTCGATCTGGAAAAGGTGAGCGTTGATGACATCATGGTGCCGCGCAACGAAATTGTCGGGATCGATATTAACGATGACTGGAAAGCGATTGTTCGCCAGCTCACTCACTCGCCGCACGGGCGCATTGTGCTGTACCGCGATTCGCTGGATGACGCCATCAGCATGTTGCGCGTGCGCGAAGCCTATCGCCTGATGACCGAAAAGAACGAGTTCACCAAAGAGGTGATGCTGCGCGCTGCCGATGAAATCTACTATGTGCCTGAAGGGACGCCGCTCAGCGTTCAGCTGGTGAAATTCCAGCGCAATAAAAAGAAAGTCGGGCTGGTGGTCGATGAGTATGGCGATATTCAGGGGCTGGTGACGGTAGAAGATATTCTTGAAGAGATTGTCGGCGATTTCACCACCTCTATGTCGCCTGCGCTGGCCGACGAAGCCACGCCGCAAAACGACGGCTCGGTGATAATCGATGGCAGCGCCAGCGTGCGCGAACTGAATAAAGCCTTTAACTGGCACTTGCCGGAAGATGAAGCCCGCACCATTAACGGCATGCTGCTGGAAGAGCTGGAAGAGATCCCGGCCGTTGGCACGCGCGTACGCATTGAGCAGTACGACATCGATATTCTCGATGTGCAGGACAACATGATTAAGCAGGTAAAAGTGATCCCGGTGAAAACGCTGCGCGAAAGCGTGGCCGAATAAAATGAAAAACCCTCTCCGGGCGGAGAGGGTTTCAGACGGGATTAACCCTTAGCTTTGGCGACGGTAACCATGGCCGCGCGAATAGTACGACCGTTTAAGGTATACCCTTTCTGCATCACGCCCAGCACGTTGCCAGCGGCGATCTCGTCGGATTCCACCATCGCAATCGCCTGATGGACGTTCGGATCCAGCGGAACATCGGTATCAGCAACCACTTCAACGCCGAATTTCTTCACTACATCCAGCATCGATTTCAGCGTCAGTTCGATACCTTCAACCATCGGCGCCATTTCGGCGTTGTTCCTGTCTGCGACTTCGAGCGCGCGATCCAGGCTATCCACTACCGGCAGCAGTTCGTTGATGAATTTTTCCAGCGCGAACTTATGCGCTTTTTCAACGTCCTGTTCGGTGCGGCGACGCAGGTTTTCCATTTCCGCTTTCATGCGCAGAACAGTTTCACGCTCGCGATTTTGCGCTTCGGTTAACTGCGCTTCAAGGTTCGCAATTTTCTCATCGCGCGGATCCACCTGCTCAGCAGAATCGTCAGACTCAACAACTGCCTCAACTTCGTCGTGCTGTTCCATGATAATTTCTTCCGGGGCTTGCCCGTCAGGCGTTTTCTGTTCTTTACTACTCATGAATTTCTCCGCGTTTTTTTGCATTCATCTCGCTAACCTGGCTTATTATGGGGATCAGTTTCCGGGATTCAAGGGAACGTGACAGATTGTCATCATTCATTCGCCACAAGGACCACCAGAACATGACCCTCCATTTCAAGTGTATTGGTATTGTCGGGCATCCACGGCACCCTACCGCGCTGACCACACATGAAATGCTCTACCGCTGGCTTCACGAAAAAGGTTATGACGTCATTGTCGAACAACAGATTGCCCAGGAATTGCAGCTCACGAATGTGAGGACCGGCACACTGGCGGACATTGGTCAGCAGGCCGACCTGGCTGTGGTGGTCGGCGGTGACGGCAATATGCTGGGCGCGGCGCGTACGCTGGCGCGCTATGATATTCAGGTGATCGGCATCAACCGCGGTAATCTCGGTTTTCTTACCGATCTCGATCCAGACAACGCCCAACAGCAGTTGGCCGATGTACTGGAAGGGCATTATATCGCCGAAAAACGCTTCTTGCTGGAAGTACAGGTCTGCCAGCAGAGTTCCCTGCCAGAGTGCCAAAAACGGATCAGCACCGCTATCAACGAAGTGGTGCTACACCCGGGAAAAGTTGCCCATATGATTGAATTCGAAGTATATATCGATGAAATCTTCGCGTTCTCTCAGCGTTCCGATGGGCTGATCATCTCCACACCCACTGGATCGACCGCTTATTCACTCTCTGCCGGCGGGCCAATTCTGACGCCGTCGCTGGATGCAATTACGCTGGTGCCCATGTTCCCGCATACCTTGTCGGCCCGTCCGCTGGTGATTAACAGCAGCAGTACCATTCGCTTGCGCTTTTCCAACCGTCGCAGCGACCTGGAGATCAGTTGTGACAGCCAAATTGCGCTGCCGATCCAGGATGGCGAAGATGTGCTGATCCGCCGCAGCGACTATTACCTGAATCTGGTTCACCCTAAAGATTACAGTTATTTCAATACATTAAGCTCAAAACTTGGCTGGTCGAAAAAATTGTTCTGAAATTCACCGTCAGGACTTTACTGTATATAAAACCAGTTTATACTGTATGAAAACACAGTTATGGTTTTTCATACAGGAAAGCAACCATGTTGGCACAACTGACCATCAGTAATTTTGCTATCGTTCGTGAGCTTGAGATCGATTTTCACAGCGGGATGACGGCTATTACCGGCGAAACCGGGGCGGGTAAATCCATTGCCATTGACGCGCTTGGGCTGTGCCTCGGCGGTCGTGCTGAAGCCGACATGGTGCGCGCAGGTGCTCCGCGCGCCGACCTGTGTGCCCGCTTTGCACTGAAAGACACACCCGCTGCGCAGCGCTGGCTGGAAGAGAATCAACTGGAAGATGGACGTGAGTGTTTACTTCGCCGCGTCATCAGCAGCGACGGGCGCTCCCGTGGTTTTATCAACGGAACGGCGGTACCGCTTTCTCAACTCCGCGAACTTGGCCAACTACTCATACAGATCCATGGTCAGCACGCGCACCAGCTGTTAACCAAATCAGAACACCAGAAGAGCCTGCTCGATGGCTATGCCGGTGAGTATGCGCTCACTCAGCAAATGGCTGAACATTACCGCACCTGGCACCAGAGCTGCCGCGAACTGGCTCAGCATCAGCAGCAAAGCCAGGAACGCGCCGCCCGTGCCGAACTACTGCACTACCAACTGAAAGAACTGAATGAATTCCACCCGCAACCGGGTGAATTTGAGCAGATCGACGAAGAATACAAACGTCTCGCCAACAGCGGCCAGCTGCTTTCCACCAGCCAGCACGCGCTGAACGTGCTGGCCGATGGCGAAGAGGTCAACCTGCAAAGCCAACTCTATACCGCCCGCCAGCTTTTAACGGAGCTGGCAGGTATGGATTCGCGCCTTTCCGGCGTGCTGGATATACTGGAAGAAGCGGCTATTCAAATCAGTGAAGCCAGCGATGAGCTGCGCCATTACTGCGACCGCTTAGATCTCGATCCCAATCGTCTGTACGAACTGGAACAGCGCATCTCCCGGCAGATCTCGCTGGCGCGTAAGCACCATATCGCCCCGGAAGAACTGCCGCAGTTCCACCAGTCTCTACTCGATGAACAGCAGTTACTGGACGATCAGGCCGACTCCCAGGAGACGCTGGCGCTGGCGGTAACGCAGCACCACCAACTGGCGCTGTCCAGCGCGCAGGCACTGCATACCCAACGTGTGAAATATGCTCAGGAACTGAGCGAACTGATCACCGAGAGCATGCACGCACTTTCCATGCCGCATGGCGTGTTTGTCATTGATGTCGATTTTGACGATCGCTCGCTGACGGCAGAAGGCGCAGATCGTATTGAATTTCGCGTCACCACTAACCCCGGGCAGCCGCTGCAACCGATCGCTAAAGTTGCCTCCGGCGGCGAGCTGTCACGCATTGCACTGGCGATTCAGGTGATAACCGCGCGGAAGATGGAAACCCCGGCGCTGATCTTCGATGAAGTGGATGTCGGTATCAGCGGGCCAACGGCGGCCGTGGTCGGCAAGCTGCTGCGTCAACTGGGCGAATCGACTCAGGTAATGTGCGTTACGCACCTGCCGCAGGTTGCCGGTTGTGGTCATCATCACTTTTTTGTCAGCAAAGAGACCGACGGCGCGATGACCGAAACACATATGCAACCGCTGGATAAACGCGCCCGTCTGCAGGAGCTGGCCCGCCTGCTCGGCGGCAGCGAGGTGACGCGCAATGCGCTGGCAAACGCCAAAGAGCTGCTGGCTGCGTAAACTTTTCGGTAATATGACGGTCTGAGTTCTCGATAAAATCGACAACAGACCAGCCCGCAGAGGTTTTAAACTGGCTAAAGGTCTATTATCATCGGCATATTACATATGAGCCACGTATTGTTCGGGCCCGAAAAGGAATCAAATCACTATGCGCTGTAAAATGCTGACTGCTGCCGCAGCGGTTCTCCTGATGTTGACCGCTGGTTGCTCTACCTTAGAACGCGTGGTTTACCGCCCTGATATCAATCAGGGGAACTACCTGACACCAAACGATGTTTCCAAAATCCGCGTAGGTATGACGCAACAGCAGGTTGCTTATGCACTGGGTACGCCAATGATGAAAGACCCATTTGGCACCAACACCTGGTTCTATGTGTTCCGCCAGCAGCCGGGCCACGAAGATGTCACACAGCAGACCCTGACGCTGACCTTCAACAGCAATGGTGTGTTAACCAATATGGATAACAAACCTGCTCTGACCAAAAGCTAAGATCGCAGAAACGCAAAAAGGTGCTCAGTGAGCACCTTTTTTGTTTCCGCTAATAGCGCATTACGGCTTGTTCGCCGCTTTTTCTGCCCGCTGGCGACGCAGCTCTTTCGGATCGGCAATCAGTGGACGGTAAATCTCCACGCGGTCTCCCTCATGTACCACATCATGCAGTTTTGCCGGACGGCTGTAGATGCCCACTTTATTGACCTTCAGATCGATATCGCTGCGCAACTCCAGCAGGCCTGACTGGCGAATCGCCTGCTCAACGGTCGCGCCCTCTTCCAGCGTCACCCGTTGCAGATACTGCTTTTCCGGCAGTGCATAAGCCACTTCGACGGCAATTTTACCCGACACGGTAAACCTCTTTCGCGCGAAGAGTAAACGCCTGCACCATATTGGCCGCCAGCTCTTTAAAGATGCGACCAAAGGCCAGCTCAATCAGCTTATTGGTAAATTCAAAATCAAGCTGAAACTCAATGCGACAGGCATCGGCACTGAGCGGCGTAAATTTCCAGCCGCCCATCAATGATTTAAAAGGTCCATCGACCAGATGCATCAAAATGCTTTGGTTAGCAGCCAGCGTATTGCGCGTGGTAAACGTTTTGCTGATCCCGGCTTTGGAAACATCGACCGCCGCCGTCATCTGCGTCGGCCCGGCTTCCAGCACCCGGCTGCCGGTGCAGCCAGGCAAAAACTTAGGATAAGATTTCACATCGTTCACTAACTGATACATCTGTTCCGCGCTGTAAGGCACCAGCGCAGTACGGCTAATCTGAGGCATAAGGTTTTCCGCGTTCACACAATCGTCAAATAATACCATTTCCGTCGGATGAAAGGAAAACGCTAAGCCGGAACTCATGCTAAGATAACGCGTTAAACCTCACAGGACGCAATGAGGTCAGTTTCAGATATCAGATTACCGGATGGCTTCACGACATTATGACGAAGAAAAAAGCACATAAACCAGGTTCAGCCACCATTGCGCTGAATAAGCGCGCCCGCCATGAATACTTTATCGAAGAAGAATTTGAGGCCGGGCTGTCACTGCAAGGCTGGGAAGTAAAATCCTTACGCGCAGGTAAAGCTAACATTGGCGACAGCTACGTTATTCTGAAAGACGGCGAGGCGTTTCTGTTTGGCGCAAACTTTACGCCATTAACCGTTGCCTCCAGCCACTATGTGTGCGACCCCACACGTACCCGTAAGTTACTGCTGAATCAGCGCGAACTGGATTCCCTCTACGGCCGCATCAATCGTGAAGGCTACACCGTCGTCGCGCTGTCGCTGTACTGGAAAAACGCCTGGTGCAAAGTGAAAATTGGCGTAGCGAAGGGTAAAAAACAGCACGATAAACGCTCCGATCTGAAAGAGCGCGAATGGCAGCTGGATAAAGCCCGCATCATGAAAAACGCCGGGCGCTAACCCGCACAGCCCTCTCACACCGGGAGAGGGCAACACGGCTTTCCGGCTTCTCTTGTTTATCCCACTAAATTTTTTCCTCGAATAACGCTTCGATAGAACAAATGCCGCTCAGAATATCCTCAACTCGCATTATCAGGCCGTTTGCCGCGATATGGACTGGTATGCTGCGTCATAAATCTGTTATACTCAGCGAACACTTTTGGGGCTGATTCTGGATTCGACGGGATTTGCGAAACCCAAGGTGCATGCCGAGGGGCGGTTGGCCTCGTAAAAAGCCGCAAAAAATAGTCGCAAACGACGAAAACTACGCTTTAGCAGCTTAATAACCTGCTGAGAGCCCTCTCTCCCTAGCCTCCGCTCTTAGGACGGGGATCAAGAGAGGTCAAACCCAAAAGAGATCGCGTGGATGCCCTGCCTGGGGTTGAAGCGTTAAATCTAATCAGGCTAGTTTGTTAGTGGCGTGTCCGTCCGCAGCTGGCAAGCGAATGTAAAGACTGGACTAAGCATGTAGTACCGAGGATGTAGGAATTTCGGACGCGGGTTCAACTCCCGCCAGCTCCACCAAAATTCTCCATCGGTGATTACCAGAGTCATCCGATGAAGTCCTGAAAGCCCGCACGGCGCAAGCCCTGCGGGCTTTTTTGTACCTTCGATTTGTCCCGCGAAGTCTGATGCCAACTAATTAAATCCGAACCTTTTAGGCACCTTGTTAGGCACCTCATAAAGCTTTATTGTTTTTGAGGTGCCTAAAACTATGGAAACCCGGCAATGGCAAGACAAACCAAACCTCTATCCGTTAAAGAAATCGAATCTGCTAAACCCAAGGAAGCGGACTACGTTCTCTATGATGGCGATGGCCTTGAGCTACTGATCAAATCCAGCGGGAGTAAAATCTGGCAGTTTCGCTACATTCGCCCTGTCACCAAGAAGCGTGCGAAGAAGAGCATAGGCCCCTACCCGTCAGTTACTCTTGCCGATGCCAGAAACTATCGCGCAGAGTCTCGTTCTCTTCTGGCGAAACAAATCGACCCTCAGGAACATCAGCAAGAACAACTTCGCAGTTCGCTGGAAGCTAAAACCAATACTTTCCAACTCGTAGCTGAACGATGGTGGAATGTGAAGAAAACCAGCGTAACCGAGGACTATGCCGCCGATATCTGGCGCTCTCTTGAAAGAGATGTCTTTCCTGCAATTGGCGACGTTAGCGTTACAGATATTAAAGCTCACACACTGGTTCAGGCCGTCCAACCGGTTCAGGCCAGAGGAGCACTGGAAACCGTTCGTCGCCTGTGCCAACGCATTAATGAGGTCATGATCTATGCCCAAAACACAGGGCTGATTGATGCTGTTCCCAGCGTTAATATCGGTAAAGCCTTCGAGAAGCCTCAGAAAAAGAACATGCCCAGCATTCGACCGGATCAGCTACCTCAACTGATGCAGACAATGCGAACAGCCAGCATTAGCCTTTCCACACGCTGCCTTTTCATGTGGCAACTTCTTACTATTACCCGCCCTGCCGAAGCGGCTGAAGCTCGCTGGGAAGAGGTAGACATAGAAGCGCGAGAGTGGAAGATTCCTGCTGCACGCATGAAAATGAACCGCGACCATACTGTTCCATTGTCAGATGAAGCAATTGCGATACTGGAGATGATGAAACCGTTAAGTGGAAATCGAGAATTTATATTCACTAGCCGTATCAAGCCCAACCAGCCCATGAATAGCCAAACCGTTAACGCATCACTAAAACGTGCAGGTTTTGGTGGAGTGCTCGTTTCACACGGTCTGCGATCTATCGCCAGTACAGCCCTTAATGAACAAGGCTTCCCACCTGATGTTATTGAAGCCGCGCTGGCCCATGTGGACAAAAATGAAGTACGTCGCGCTTACAATCGCAGTGATTATCTTGAGCAACGTCGCCCAATGATGCAATGGTGGGCTGACTTCGTTATGGCTGCTGATCGCGGAAGTATGATTGAGGGAGGTATGAAAGGAATGCGTTTAGCGGTGTGACGGATAACTAATGACAGTTCCTACTTTAGTACTGCGCTGAATGAGGCTTTAAATTTCAGCCCCATAAGTGCCAAGAGCAGAAGTTAACAGTTTTTGGAGTCAAGCTAATTAGCATAAAATCACTCAACTGATGGGATATGGAGCAGCAAAAATAAATGACGACAAGGCTGTATGCACAAAAATCGATCTTCGATCTGGAAGTAATCTTCGAGCGGTCGCGCAACAATGCTAGTGAACTTGAACGGCTGTTAAACGAGCTATCCTTCCGCAATACGGCCAAGGCACGAGCGTTGACCACTAAAATCGAGCAAGCCCTAATCGCACTTAGCGGTCACAGCGTGGTCTCCATGTCAGGTTCCAGTCCATCAGCGCGTCATCCCGATTCACCGTCCACGCAATCTTTCCAGGTTGTGCCCCGCGATGCGCCTGCAGCGGTATTGCAACTGCAACCGAAGACTAGCCCAGACTCTGCCATGCGACAGCCATTCGGCAACGACAAAATCGACCTGGGTCCGCTCCCGTCTTTCTCTCCATCAGGTAAGGCGAATGATACGCGCGCGATACTGGCAGCATGGACAGCCCTCGAGGCGCTGTCGCCTCAAGGCTATAAGCGCCCAGAAGATATGGCAACCGGCGACCGCTCCAGGATTGCTCTATTGGAGCGAGGCGTTCCGTGGGGACCAAATGCCCGTAGCAAGCCCAACCATAAGCTTTATTTCGAGGTTGTCCTCGGCGCTATCGCTCTCGACAAGGCGACGGACGAACTGGTCAAGGTTTTTGGCGAGGATGAGGAGCGTTCACGCCCGGACGGCAAGAAAGCGGCCATCGGCTCGATCCTGATCGACAAGGAAGGTTATGTGCTTGAGGACAAAGGCATCGCCGTTTCCAGTTTTGCCTGGGCACTCAAGCCGGCTCTCGATCTGAAGCTTGGGAGCTTAGGGAATTGGCCTAATGTTGAGCCGCGCATTATCGAGCATCTGGATCGAATGGTTCGCCGCCACAACGAGGATGGAGAACCCATACCGATCGATTTGGATGTCGTTCTTAACGCTTACAAATGGCTTGTATCTCAGTTCGGTGTACCCGAGCATTTGGTTGAGCCACCCACATTCGCGATTAATGTGTTTCATCATTTCAAGGCAAAGGCGCCGCCTGAACCTTCGTTACTGAATTCCTTCTATCTAGAAGATCTCGGTGAAGCGACCAAATTGCTTGAGACGGGCAAAGCTGGAACCGGTTTGCGCCGCTACATGGGAATTGGCAGGCCTGACCAGAAAATCGACCTGCTATCGCCCATTTCCGCAGTTGAGCCGTTCGTCGCACCGTCGCTCATGCCGCAGGCTCGTTGGCCTTCGAAAGGCGGCCATCCATTGGTGCTGCTTCAACAGGCAGCCGTGAATGCGGCGCGTTCTGAGCTGAATGATGCTCCAGGTATCATCGGCGTCAATGGGCCACCGGGTACCGGAAAGACCACTCTTCTGCGGGATATCGTCGTTGGTTGCATTCTCGATCGGGCTACGGCGATGTCCGGCTTCGACAAGCCTCAGGATGCCTTTTCCACAACAGGCGAGAAGCTGGCATTCGGCTCCAATGCCTTCCTGCACTTCTACAGGTTACATGCATCCTTGAAGGGCCATGAGATCGTCGTAGCGTCCTCCAATAATAAAGCGGTCGAAAACGTCAGCAAAGAACTTCCCCTCAAGGAAGCCAATGGTCGCCATGAACAGATCGCCTACTTCCGGTCCATCAGCGACCTGATCGCGAACCCTAAACGCGCTGGCTATTTCGAAGCCGAGGGAGACACCCTCTCCGATCCTATCGAAACCTGGGGATTGATCGCCGCTGCACTCGGTAAGAGCAGCAACCGAGGCGCGTTCCAGCAAGGTTTCTGGTGGAATGAGGACGGCGGTTTCCTTACCTACCTGAAAGCAGCTCGCGGCATAAACGTTATCCGTGAGATCAAGGACGAACGAACTGGCGCAATCATTGATCGCGTGATACCCAGCGTGGTCGTCAATGAGCGGCCCAGCACCAACGAAGCGGACGCTGCTGCGGCCTGGCGGAAAGCGCGAACCGCATTCCTTAAACTCAAGGAGACGGTAGACGCCGAAATCGCCAGCATCGAAGAGATGCGACGGGATATACAGGAGCTCAAGGGAGCGACCACCGAACTTCAAAGGGTGGAACAGCGTCGTCCGAGTCTGACTGAAGCCGTCGAACAGGCACACCAGATTGCTGAATCCTGCCATCGGGAGCATGAGAAGGCAAAGTCGCAGATCGAGCAGGACAAGACCTTGCTCGATAGCCATCTTGCTGGCCGTCCTGGGTTCTTCTCCCGCTTGTTCGGGACTGCGAGCTGGAAATCGTGGAGATCGACACTGCAGAAGCTCTCGGCAACCTTGCAGCAATCAGTCTTACGGGCGAAGGATACGGACGATGCCCTGGAGATTGCAAGGACTGAGTGGAGCAATGCTCAGTCCCAGTTGCAACAACTCGACCAGGAAATTTCCAGCAAATGTCAGGCTGTCTCGAAATTGAAGGCAACCGAGGCACAGGCACGAAACCGCATGGGAGACAGGGTCGTTGATGAGAGATTCTTCGAGCGCGAGCACGAGGCTATCCACCTGACTGCGCCATGGCTTCCCGATGAGGTTCATCGCCTGCGGGAGGATCTTTTCGCCGCTGCCCTGACTGTGCATAAAACGTTCATCGATGCTTCGGCCAGCCGCTTGCAACACAATCTTGGGCTATTGATGTCGGGCATGGTGGCTGGTGCCTTCAAATCCCCCGCTCACCGTGAACTTCTCCCCGATCTTTGGTCGAGCCTTTTCATGGTTGTGCCGACTGTGTCCACGACGTTCGCCTCTGTTCGGACGATGTTCGGGGATCTGCCACCAGAGAGTATTGGCTGGCTTCTGGTCGATGAAGCGGGCCAGGCCGTTCCTCAGGCAGCAGTTGGAGCTATCATGCGGGCAAAGCGCTCCATCGTGGTAGGCGATCCGTTGCAAATCCCACCTGTGGTTTCACTTCCTGAAAAGCTGAATGCCGAAATCTGCAAGTTCTTCGACATTGACCAAATCGAATGGTCTGCTCCCGCAGCATCTACGCAGACCCTTGCTGATCAGGCATCGCGCTTCAAATCCACCTTCGTCATGGACGTAGGTGATCGAGAAGTCGGGCTACCACTCCTCGTTCACAGGCGCTGTCAGAACCCAATGTTCGATGTCTCTAACTCCATCGCCTATGCCGGGCAGATGGTCCATGCTGTCGGGCCCAAAAGGCCTGGACCTATCGGCTCGGTGTTGAGGCGATCTCGCTGGATCGACGTCAATGGCGATGCCGAGACAAAGTGGTGCCCTGACGAGGGCGACACGGTTGTGCAGTTGCTCAAAGATTTGGCTGCATCGGGCATTACAAATCCGGACGTCTTTATCATCACACCATTCAAGATCGTGGAGCAGAACATGCGTCGGCGTCTCGACATTGAGACTGATCTGCTGCGGGCGTTCGGCGTAAAATTAGATGAGTGGAGCCGCGATCGTATAGGCACGATCCACACGTTCCAGGGTCGAGAGGCGGACACGGTCATCCTGTTGCTGGGTGCACCGAAAGCTAGCCAACAAAGGGCGCGTCAGTGGGCGGCAAGCCCGCCAAACATAATCAATGTAGCCGTCTCACGCGCCAAGCAAAACCTATATGTGATCGGCTCTGCTGCAGCATGGGCAGGGGCGGGAACTAGCCTGCAGGTCTTGCAGCGGCAATTGGCGCAATCAACCTAACAATCTCCGAGGCGACCCTCGCTGTTGAGGGTGCATCGCGACTAATCTTCAACTTATCTCCGTAACGGGCCGACAGCTGTGTGCCAAAAGCGGAAGTTGGGGTTGCCAGAGACTCTCTAAAGGTTGATGATTAGTTTTGCAGGGATACTTACAGCGCCAAGCAGAACAGACAAACCACAATCTGTGTGAGGTAAATCCAGAAATTTTTGTCACTGGATTTCGTTGTATTAACATCTTCAGCCGTATGACTTGTTGGGTATCTGAATCTTGATAAGGAAGCAAAATGCTTGAAAACTACGTCTGCAAAATCTATGTGAGTAAAGATCCTAGCTTTAGTAAAAATCTCGAAGCAACTGCATTTGGTTTCAATGATAAGGGACAGCTAAAAGTCCTCACCGCAGCCCATGTTGTTACTGATGCTCTTGGAAAGGAGTACCCCAGTAGCAATACCCAAAAACTTTATGTCATATTCCATAATCATCTCGGACCAGTGAATACTGTGCCCGTTCCTGTCGATTTCATTCTTAATAACTGTAATGACAGTAACAACTTTAAAGACAATTATCCGTTTGTAGATAGTGCTGAGATGAAGTTACCAGCTGATATCAAACAGCCTGTATCCCAGTATTTTAAAGCGCGTAATCCCAAAGAGAATATGCATACATTCGGTGTGGGATATCCACTGGATCAGACTGTACTTTCAACAGTCTTTGGCAAAATTCAAAGTATTTTTACCGAAGATTGTGAAAATCACCGTGGCCAGCATTACACATCTCGCTTTGTAATTTCACATAACAACAGGCAAGGATGCTCAGGTGGACCCTATATCATATCCGACGGGGACGAGTATTATGTAATCGGTAGCCTGATTGGTGAAATGTTTGGCAAAAAAGAACATTCATGTCCAACCCTGTCTGTTCAATCATCTGCTGATTTTTAGCACTGTCTGTTTTCGAAGTAGTTTTTTTCGGGTAAACACTTGAAGGCGTATGCATTCACTATCAACAAAACTCATTAGAACTCACAATCGTGAACTGGAAAGTACGCCAATAGTAAGTCATGATTCCTGCATCACTTTTATGGTGCATTTTTCACCAAATACACAGCAATTTTTAAATGTGAGGCCTATTGTGGACGCTACTGAATCTGAAGAGCTCGAAAAAATTCGCCAGAAGGCAATGAATGAAGTAAAGGGTGCTCTTCAGGCGCTTGAAAATAAGTTCCCGGGGATTACTGAGGGCGTTGCAGCATTAGCGGGTTCAGGCGTCGGCGCTGCGGCTTCCTTTGGTGCTCTTTATACTCTTGGAACAACGGGCGTTTCAGCAGCAGGTATAACCTCCGGACTTGCGACCGCAGGCTCTATCGTCGGCGGTGGCATGGTGGCAGGAATCGGGGTTCTGGCCGCGCCTGTAGCAATCTTAGGAATTGGCGGGTACGCGGTATTCAAACACAGAAAAAATGCGAAACTAACAGCCGCACTGAGTCAGGCCATTCAAAAGCTCTACGATGTTCAGGAAAGATTAATGTCGAACGCTGAGTATTTTAAGGCAGAAATTGCTGGCATCAAGGCGACGATCGATATGCTTTCTAAAAAAGCCCCCAAAGGTAGCCTAGTCGCGGTGAGGTAAATGCATGAGTCAGTCTCAATATGATGATGAACTCAGGGCCATCCGCTATATTCAGCTTCGTGGCCAGGACATCTCGAGCGTTCACGAAACAATAAACAGTGATATAGAGAGCCTTAAGGTGCAACTGTCTGGGCTCATTAGCGGTTCTGAACTTGATGAATCTGAGCATAAGGCGCTCAAAGAGCTTCATTTGCGAGAAATGACCCCCTCTGATGCCGCCATACATTCTACTACCTTGCAGACTATCCATAGCGAAGCTTCTCAGCGTGTCTCAGGTGACATCGGTCTGGCCAACATACTTGCCACAGATGATCTGGCTGTTGTAGATGCCCGGATCCAGAATCACATTAAAGAGTTTAATGACCGCTACGCGCTTGACGCCTGGGATTATGCTATTGCCTGCAGTTGCGGGATCATAGCATCCATGCTGGATTTACTATGCGTCAGAGCCCCGCCAAAGCCTACCGTGAGCTATACAGCAGAAGTTGATGGTATTTTCAATAAACAGGTGCAGAAAGCCTTTAATGCCATATTACCGGAGGATGTCAGTAAAAAACTATCCGACATGTTCCGAATAGGGGCACCAGACAGTTCGGTTACCAGTGATTTAGTGGACGCAAGCGGTAGCGTTTTGTCGCCAATAAATCATCGCTTACGTGCTTTGTCGCATGATCCCATACTGGGCATTATTTTCGGCATAAAGGATATGCTGAACGGGACGTGTACGGTGGTTCAGGATGGTCAAATAGTGGTTTATCCCTCTAAGAAAGGCGTAACGGACGAAACCAATATTTTCAGACTCATTGCCAGAATGTTTGGACACCTTGCATCGGATGTAAATGCCCCCTCCGCAAACGGAAACCGTGGCATGGGTCTACCGGCCCCCTTTATGGGGCTACTTCGTATGCTTGAAGGCATCCCTGTAGGGAGTTCTAATTTTGGAAAACAAATCGAGTACATGTACGTCAACGGGTATGACTTCCGTCAGTTTATCGTGACGAGTATTCCGATGACCATAATGGAAATTTTGATGCGGGTTTTCTATGTAGCGAAACAGGTATCGCTGGGTAAAGGAGCTTTTGGAGAGACCTTAATGGATACCATGCCAATGCGGCTAAATCCACGCTTCAGGATGATGCTTGCCTTGGGTTACGGAACTTCCAGTGCTGTTAATGCAGGTAAAATGTATATCACCGGCAATATTCTTAATGCCAATTACGCGTCCTGGATGGGGTTAGCCTGGAATGGTTTTCACTCACTTAAGTGGTCCTTATATCAGCGTCATTTGAAGCTATGGGACGGCATTGAGAAGACTGAACTGGAAAGGCTTCAGAACAGCATAAACGAAATTGAAGCATTGACTACTAGGGCGAGAAACTTGCCAGTCTAGTGCCAGAAAGAGGCTCGCCATATAAATCTCTATGTGCCCTTCATTAATGAGAGAAGTATCCCAGCAAAATCAACCATTAAATTTTTGAATATTTGCGGTCTTTTTGAGGTGGCAGATGTCAGCTCCTCGCTCACTACAGACCTTGCCGAGCATGAACTCCTTCTGTGTCCAGGTGTGGAACAATCTGTGTTGTTCAACGGGGAGCAGGTCAGAGCAAATCTGATAGTCAGGCAGAGTTTGAGATTACGCTAGGGACTAAGTTAAGCAGTCCTGTCATCGCAAAGCTAAATTAGCGTCAAGAAACGCTTTAGGCTGCCGAAATATACATTTAGCGTTATTCCTGAAAATAAACAAAATGGATTGATCCGTATGAAGAAACTCTTACTTCTTGTTCCACTGATGTTTACTGTGCCGGTACAGGCTTCTGAAGTCACGGTAGGTCAGGTTTGCAAGGCTGCTTCTGCTGCGATGTTTGGCCGTGACCATAAGATCATGCAGTTGGATAAAGTCGAATCAGGCATTGCCTACGTACATTATATCCGACAGAACGATGGCACCCGTTGGGCAATCAAGTGCAAACTTATAGGTGATCAAGTTATGTGGGCATCTGACAATCCTGACAGCACCGGTCGCTGGCGGGATGATCCTGCAGATAGTACGGTCAAATATGCTATTGATGGTAAAAAAATTATTATTACCGAGCTCTACAGTGACGGTTCCAATACCACTAACTCTTATCCATTGAAGCAACTAAAGTAACTCAGATCTGCTCTCGATTGATTAAGACACCTCAATGTTAGTCATGTTGTTGGAGTTGCAAACTTCCGCTTTTCGCTGTGAGTTCAACCAGCTGGTTGGTCCGATCCGTGCCAAGTGAGAACATTGCTAACATCAATCGGCCCCGATCTACGGGAGAGCAGATTGCCCTTATTACGTAGCTAATTTACTGAAGGTACTGATTCAACCAAATACAAGTACCTTCAATATCATACGCTTTTTCCCCATACCCTTTCGCAAGCAGGGACTCTGGTAAATACTCGTCATATTTATCCAGGTACTTTTCTGGAACATCGTTGGCAAGATCAAATACAGATGGTAAGCCTGACAACAGCATTTCTTTCAGCGCGTGTTGAACGGTGGCTACACTTGAATTGTCGATCTCTATAACACCAGCAAATGAATTGGCTTTAAAGCCACAACGTATGAGCAAGGCTGTAATCGTATTCACAACTTTATCCCCCATCCAGGGGATTACGTAACAGTGTTGCCCACTCGTAATAAAGTACTCATTTTGCAGGTTATAACGTTGGAAGTTACTACAGCCTTCTGCAAAGAGTCCTCTGGCGGTAGCGTCGGCATAATCTACTCTCTTGCTACCTATCGCTATGCGGTAATCATTTTCCCTATAGATAGCGAGCATCTCCTGACGAACGGCATCATGAACAGACATTCCTCCCCCACTAAATTGTGGTGGCTGACCGCCTTTGGTTGCCTCTACATAGATAACTTTTTTCTCTGTATCGATCTCTGTAACTTTCCAGCGCCGCCCACCGAAGATTATGTGTTGGTCTGGTAGCAGTGGTGAGTCCACAGGCACTGTCCCAAGGGTTCTGTTTCCTGTGACAATGCGGAATTCTTCTGGTGTATTGAACACGGCATAAAATGTGTAATGGTTAGTCAGTTTTTCCCCCTCTGCCCCAACAACCATTTCGCCGCTAGCAAGTTGAGTGAGCAGGCCACATGTTCCCATATGCTTAAGCAGGCTTTTGAAATCGCTTAAATCTACATTTCTAAACGGCCCTGTCTGGCATAGTTGTGACCAGAGCTGATCAGCACGAACTCCGCCCCATTGTGCGGTAATAGCAAGAATCTGGTGTAGCAGCGTGGAGTAATGCATCTGTCGAGCATCAGCTGGTTCAAACCATTGTCTAGAGATCATCAGTCTGATCATTGCCATCGACTGGACCAACTGCAGCCGTAGGTAGTCAACGATGCTGCTAGTCGCGGTAAGCTCATTTTCTGTAATTAGCATTCTCAGCACTGATGGGGAGTCGCGTCGCCCAGAACGCCCCATACGCTGACGCAAACTGGAAACCGAATGTGGAGGCGTAACTTGTATAACCGATTTAACCTTACCGATATCAATACCCAACTCAAGCGTCATTGTACAAATAGCTGTGGTGGGCAAATTTCCTTTCTGAAGACGAGTTTCAAGCGCCTCACGTAATTCCCTAGCAAGGGAACCATGGTGGGGAAAGAATTCATTGGGAACAATATGTTCTTCACACATGTCGCTCAGCGTTGCCGCAATACTTTCAGTACGCTTTCGACTGTTTGCAAAGACCAAATGGGAATCACCACGGCAAAGTCTAAAAATGTCAGCGCAGACGTCATTTTCAGCTGAACTCTGAAGTTCTTCTCCTTTTGGGAGCACTCGTTCCAGATAACCTTTGACCTGTACCTGAATAGTGGCCGTGCTATTACTATCTGTAACAGTTACGCAGGGTAGTCGTTTGTCCGGGCGCAACAGTTCGGGCACTTTCTCCAGTTCCCCCAGAGTGGCACTCAACGCTACGCGGGGAATTGGATTTACCTGGCGTCCTAGCACATGGTCAATTCTATTGAGCAGAGAAAGCAGCTGTACGCCACGCTCTGAGCCAATAAAAGCGTGAAACTCATCAATAACAATGTATGCAGCTGAAGAAAACGCCTGTTTGAGCCAGCCCATTGAGTTTATGAGCAAAGACTCAAGTGACTCAGGTGTAATAAGTAAAATGCCAGCCGGGTTCGCCCGTACCTTCTTTTTTTTGCTTTGTGGTACATCCCCGTGCCAGGGAGTCACTGGCATTTCCAATGCATCTCCAAGGCTCTCAAGACGACGGTGCTGATCGTTAATCAATGCCTTCAACGGGCTGATATAGACGATACCAAATCCATTAGTGAGATCTGCAACCGCCGAACAGGCAGGAAGAAAGAAAGCCTCTGTTTTACCCGCTGCTGTACCTGCACTAATTAGCACGTCTCGATCACGGGCTAAAATTGCCGGGATAGCACTCTCCTGCAAGGGCCTTAATGTAGACCAACCCTGCTTGTAAACCCACTTACGGACGCGGGGATCGAGACTATCGTAGGCACTGCTCATAGCTTAAAGTTCGCCAGGCCGTCGTCGTCATCGCTTTCCTCCACAATGGCATCATCCATATCGCTGGGTCTGTCCTCTTCAATCGCCACACCCTCTATTAGTGCTTGCCAGTTCATCGTTCTGTTTTGTTCCAGCACGGCCAACATATCCAGGAAACCTTTTATGGTATTACGGGGGGTACGGAAGTAAGCGTCTCCAATAGTTTTACTACAGTGATGCAGAAATCCAGTCAGTGCATCATCTGGTACCAGATAATTCTCTGGCTCTCCGCCTGCATAAACATGGCGAAGATTTTTCAGTAAAATATACAGTTCCTCAGGAGTGAGGCTGGCAAGATGCAAAGTGGGAGACGAGTAGTCAATCACTCCTGCTTTCTGCGCGAACCGATTTTCTGCCAGACGCGATTGGAGCGCCTCATAGCTGTAAAGACCTTTACGCGGATCGAAAAGAAATTCTGGCGTACCCCCGAGGATAAAACCAATGTTCTCGGCTGAGCCTTGCAGGCAGTCGTTCAGTATCCGTAAAATTTGTTCGTAGTTCGCGGTTCTTGCTTGCGTATTATTCAGTTTAAAGAGGTTCACCATTTCGTCGAGGCTGACCAAAAGACCGGCATAGCCTGCCTGGCGGATAAAAAGGCTCATCAGCTTCAAAGAATCATAGAATGAAGCGTCTGAGATAATAGTCCGAACGTCGAGATCGTTACGGGCATCAGTTTTGGTGGTGTACTCTCCCCGCAACCAGCGAATGGCATTGGATTTTAGCGTTTCGTTATCCTGCTCGTGCCCGCGCCAGAATGCATCAATGACCTTCGCAAAGTCATATCCGCCCACCATATCTGACAGAGCAGCCAGGCGTTTATGAATAACTGACGAAACCTGGGAGCCATCCATATCAGCTTCCTTTCGTGCCTCAGTAACGAACCTTTCAACCACGCTAAGTAACGCATTACCATCCGGTTTGTTTCTGGTGGACATGTTTTTCATAAGCTCTGAGTAGAGATTACGAGCCTGACCTCCCGATGAATGAATTCGTCTGTCAGGAGAAAGGTCAGCACTGACTGACACCAGTTTCTTCTCCAGCGCAATAGAGCGCACAACACTCAGAAAGAACGTTTTACCTGAACCATACTCACCGATGATAAGTCTGAAGCTTGCGCCACCGTCAGCAATCCTCTCAATATCCTGATGGAGAGCGGTTATCTCATTCACGCGGCCAACCTGGATATGCTGAATGCCTATCCTTGGCGTTACACCTGATTTAAGTGACTGAATAATAGCGTCGCGTTCTTTCACTCTTATACGTGTTACAGACATTCACTATCCCTCTAATTCTTTGGCAATTTCCAGATCAACCCAGATATCATCATCGGCATCGTCCAACACCGGAGCATCAACCACCGCATAGGACCAGTCATTGATCACCTCAAGCGCACCGCCGAGCATCAAATTCAAATTTCCGCACAGCTCTGTCGCCTCTTTTCGGGACCACTGTTCTTTCTCCAGCAAACTGCGA
The DNA here is from genome assembly GCF_009935945.1 of Kosakonia sp. MH5. Taxonomy (NCBI): domain Bacteria; kingdom Pseudomonadati; phylum Pseudomonadota; class Gammaproteobacteria; order Enterobacterales; family Enterobacteriaceae; genus Kosakonia; species Kosakonia sp. MH5. The sequence goes on from NZ_QODH01000016.1 coordinate 58,779, forward strand.
TAAAGCTGGCTATGTGCGGGGTCAAGGCCTCCCTCCTCCGTTAATGAGGCTGGAGCGCTTTCTGGTTCTTCCGGTTCTTCTTCGGTGAAAATCGTGTTCAGTAATTTACGAACATCATCCGTGGCAGATTCGTGGTGGGCAAGTACATTAGCATCCAGTCTGAACCCTGCCGTTGGCTGCTCAGTTGGTACAGACGAAACGAGATCATGTTCAGTTGCGGAATGCTGATGGATATTGCTTGATACAGATAATGGATCCAGACCCAGGCTTGAATAAATCTTCTCAAGCTGTTTGATTTCGGCAGGCGCTATTGTGCCATCCGAGCAGGCAACACTAACAATAACTTTACCCACTGCTGATTTTTCCGCAGCCCCCATCAACTCAATCCTGCTTTTCATTCCCGTCATATTGGCTGGGGTATGTAACTGCCACGTTAAATATGCGTGTAGAGAGCGCTTTTCATCATCAGTGAAGCCAGTATTGTTGTTGATAGCATTCTCAAGCACTTTCTGTTCGGCTTGATCAAGAGAATTATCAATCAAGGCGACCATCGCCCCTAATCTGAGCGTCATTACTGCTGAGATAAATTCAGGAGAAGGTGAGAAGCGTCCATCTTCACCGGCAGGGAACAGAACAAGAGCGCCATCGACGTCTGCCTTCACATGGTGGTAATACGGATCAGGTGCCAGGCAGTAACCCATTTTCTGTGCAAAGGCCTGCATCAAGTCGGCCTCTTTTTTATTAATCTTCGCTGGACAGCTGGCATTCATATGGGCCCAAAAATCAGCAACTGAGACTACCCCCTCCTTATTGAGGATCGCCTCATCAGCCCAGCGTTTGAATGAGCTTAATATTTTTTCTGCACTTTCATTAACGATCTCTGAAGGCAGCAACATAATTGCAGCAGTATCATTTACTGAGGTGCCTTTCCTACCAAGGTAGCGACTATATGCATCAAGTTCATCTGTACATATATCGGCAAGGGCAATAATTTTCTGAACCGGGCCCTTCAATGCACTTGGGTCAGGCAAGTCAGGAACAGGAAGACGAATGCCTCGCAAACTGGGGCTTGCAGGTGTGTAATCTAACCGCAGACGTGTTTTATTCGCCTTAACGACCATCCCTTCACCATATTTGAGGGTATAACGCCGTTTGAAAAGCGCAGCAAATTCTTTGGCACATCGGCGAGAGGGGGTACGCAGCGCGTATTCGGTATGGTTTATTACCCAAGCCAACGCCAGTTCGGCTGATACAGGCATTCCCTCATGTACAGTTTTAGCCAAAGCCAGCTTAAATTGCATGCCATTACTGAAACCTGATGCACTATCGAGATCTGTGGCCAAATCCATGTCCGGGCGCAGAATAGACATGGCTTCGAGTAATTGTGTCGAATATCCACGGAAGGAACGGTTCTCGCTGAATACCGACCTTAACCGACCGACTTCATTGAACAGGTTACAGAATTCAGCATCAGGGAAATTTTGGTCAGCGGAATCTACAAGCGCTTTTCTTTCCAGACCGTAGAGATATATAAAGACATAGCCTATAGGACACGATGAGTCGGACCTATCACTGGCAAGCCAACTGACATACGCACCGCGTGCTTCTGGTGAAAGAGAGGAAAACCTGGGCCAGTATCCTAATGAACTGTCTTCGTAAAAATAAGAAGTGGGTTGTATTTTACACGTGTCATCAATTAATGATGCCTCACTTCCATCGTCATAATAACCGTTTAGCTCCTGTCCAGTGGGCTTCATACGTTGCCCCAGATAAATGTGACCACCGGTAATTGTTACACCAGCTACAGTTATCATCTCACCCGGAAGTACCCATCGAGCAAATGCGCCTGCTGACTTTGAGGTATTCCGGTAATGATTGGTTGTCACCCGAAGTTCGACACCCTGACCGCTGCTCAGTGTAAAAGTTGCCAAGTTGTCATCTTCGCTATCATCTTTTTGCACAACCGTCCCTTTTTTCTTGGTGTCAGCGCTCCATTCTGCTGCTTTTGGTGGTGCTTTGACGCTTCTGGAAACAGGAGACCCTGCAGATTTATGCCTTTTCTTTTTGAAAAACAAAAAATAAATGACATAAATCGCTGCTAAAAATATCCATAACTCCATGAGCATAAACCTTAAAAATGACTTCTCACAGACACCAACAGAATGGCGAGAGAAAGCAGGGCAAGTGGAATAATCTCAAAATAATACTTCTAAATTGCTAGGGTTAAAAGCAAATCGCAATCAAAATTAACCAGTTGATTTAAATGATAAAAATCATTTAATAATGAACTTAACCAGAAGTGAATTTTTAAGGATTAAAAGCAGTGACCTGTGATGGCAGAGGCGGCACTACAGGCCATGGATAAATTCTCCGGTACGTGGGACAGCTGGTACCCATAAAAAAGCCGAAGCTGGCAGGCAAATTGGGCCAATCTTGCGACGTTCTTTGCTTACCCGGCAGACATCCGCAAAATCATCTACAAGTCTCATTCCATTGAGTCGATGAACAGCGTGATCCGGCGTGCCATCAAAAAGCGCAAGATGTTCTCAACAGATGAATAAGTGAAAGAAGTCGTATGGCTGGCTATCCAGTCGGCATCACAAAAATGTACGATGCCGCTGAAAAGATGGCGTATCGTTTTATTATCAAGCTCAGTGCTCTTCTGGACGGCCACTTCTGAGAAAAGGCAGTTACACTGAATCGTATACACGATCTCAAGCCCCGTACCGGACTATCGATTTTACGACCCCCCGATACGTTTTTGTACCGCCTTCGAGAACGCCGCTTTCACTCTCTTGTCTTTAATTGACCACTCTTCCAGCAACCTGCTCTGGCTTGCCTCCGTCATCGCCGCGTCCCGTGTGTCGTTTTTATCCTGTACGGAAGGCCATCCATGCTTCCCAATATAGGGCCGTAATGCTTTAATAATATCGTCGATGGCTTCCCTTTTAGTTTCCCAGGCACCGGGCTGCGCTTCCAGCCGTTTTATCACTTCTTCTTTAATGCCATCAAAACGTGTCGCTTTGACTTTTCCGCCATAAGCAGAATTAAGCTTATGTTGCTCTCTGTTCATTTTACCTGCTACGGATTCACAGCGTTTCAGACCGCGCTCCAAAAAAGCGATGGCATTCCGCATCAGTTGCACGGCATGTTGTGGATCCGATTCCAGAGCCGATGTTCCCCTCGCCCAGTGTTGTTCAGCCTCGAACATATCGTTCCTGATCCGTTTTGCCATCCATTCAGAGGGCCTGAAGGCCTTCAAATAACGCTGCCATTTTTTCTCTCCGTGATTGTCAGCAAATATTCGTGCTAAATCCTCATCCTTCGTTTGCCTTCCGGTGTGTAGCACTACAATGAATTCAGTATCTTCATTCCTCCATATTCTGAAAATATGTTTCTGTCTGATCCCAAGATGAAAACGTAACGCTTTTCTCTTTTTACGAAAGACGGTGCGTAACTCATCAGGGGAAAAATCCCGTTCTAAATCAGCCATAAAGTCCCTCTTTACTGAATGAATAATTTGTACTCAAACAAATTGCTCTGTCTGACACAACATGCAAACCAGGAACAAAGAACATTGCTGCTCTTAACCAGATGCCTGCAACATCACAACATCGGGCTTACCCGTGACCAGCACCACTTGCGCAAAAAAAACAATCTGCCATCAATAAAAAAAGCGAAAAAACGCTCTCTATAATCATCTATCCAATTGTTATAAATGGACTTTTTCACTACAGCCACCAGACGGGTGCCATTGCCTCTTCCGGCGCCATACAATTACATCCATATCGAAAGAACAGGGGGTAAAGTAAACGGATATGTCTGCACAAAACATCAGGATACTGCGTATTCGCGCCGTTGTTAACAAAACGGGCATCGCCCGCTCTACCATATACGACTGGATCAACCCAAAATCGCCGCGCCACGACCCGACCTTTCCGAAACAGCGCAGGCTGGGAATGCAGTCTGTCGGCTGGCTTGAGTCAGAGCTGGATGCATGGCTGCTGGAACGCCAACGGGTATCATAAGCCATCAGATAGTGTTGGTATAAAAATGAAAGGGAGATACACAGGTTATATAACAAGGCGCTAGTTTAAATACGCACTCGTTACACCATATTTCCACCATTTGTAAACAAACTGAAAATAATTATTTAGCTAGCATGGCCCATTATTTTTAAATAAGAGTTTTGACGTCTAATTATTTTATTACACACAACACTAACCTATTACTAAAAAATAGTAATCCAGGAGGATATTACATGCAGAATTTATTGCCAAACTCGGTCGTTCCGAAAATGCCAGCGCCTTATATTCCCGTACAAAACAGGATCCCGGAGAGTTACCCTGTCTGTGCTTTCCCGCCGGTGATGCAGGGTGTCATTGATGCTCTTTATAACGAGACGGGTATCCCGGCGGAATTGATAGCGGGTGCCGTACTGGCAGCAGCTTCCCTCGCCTGTCAGGCTCATATTGAAGTAGTACCACCACACTCATCGGATCCGATGCACTGTGCACTGTATTTACTGGCTCTGGCTGTCTCAGGAGAAGGTAAGACCAGTATCAGCAAAAAGGTGATGAAGCCTTTTTACCGGTTCTCTGAGCAAATGAAGCAGCAGCACGATTGTCTGATGAAGGCACACCTGCGTGCTGACAATATCTGGAAAATACATCAGAAAGCACTGACCAGTAATCTGTACACTGCCATCAAAAACGGTTCTGAGGGGACAGAGGAAGAGCGGCTGTTAAATGAGCATGCAGAAACCCGGAAGCAGCCTCCGGCCCGTCTGGCGATGCTTTATGATGACACCACCGCAAAGGCGCTCCTTGAAGGCCTGAGTCGGTATTCTGAAGCCGGGGTGGTCTCAGATGAAGCGATTACCTTTTTTAAGGGGTATCTGAAAAACAACCTAGGTTTACTTAATAAAGCCTGGGATGGGGAGACCTATGAATACCGCCGCACGGGCGGCGAAGAGTACGATATCAATGCCTGCCTGACCCTGTCATTAATGGTTCAGCCTCCGGTATTTGAAAATTACCTCTGTAACCACGGTGAACTTAGCAAGGGCAGCGGTTTTCTGTCACGATTTCTTTACATCAATACCATCAGCACGCTGGGTCGTCGCCGCGCGAATACTGGTCACGCTCAGTCTGATGAAGCATTAAATGTATTCCACCGGAAAATTAACCAATTGCTTGATAAGCAGAAGGCTCGTTTTTATAGAAACGACTCGCAGAAACAAACGCTCAGGTTAACTGATGATGCGACCGTTTACTGGACAGAAAAACAGTCAGAACTCAGCCGTAAAATAGGTCCCGGACAGCAACTGGAGCATATCGGTGAAATTGCAGCCAAAGCGGGGACTAATGCTCTCAGGGTTGCAGCTGTTCTCACGCATATACATTCACCTGACATTTTATGTATTTCGAAGGGGGTTTTACAGGCCGCCTTCAAAATTGTGGAATGGCACCTTGAAGAAGCGGAAAGGCTTTTTTTCCCTTCTTCTGAACGGAATGCATTTATGGAAGACGTTTACGAAATGTTCGGGTGGCTTAAAGAGAAATTTCTCGATAGTAAAGGATATCCACTCAGGAAAAATGAGGTAAACCGGTACGGCCCGAATCGACTGCGTGACGCCAGTAAATCACAATCTGTTTTGGAGCAGTTAATCGCACTGGGTCTGATTTGTTTTATTAGTCCTGGCCGTCATTCTGCGGTGTATATTGCCATGCCTTCCCTGGAAAATCGTAACTCATGGCGTATTCCACCGGAATTCTGGGAGAACGGACACAACCCGATTATTGCATCGTCAGAGAATGTCACTGGCAGGTATACTTTTGAATACTTTGACTTTAACAGGCTGGAATATTAATTAGGGCATCTAACTGCAGAGGCCCGGATGGCCAGAACGTACATTGGTTAAACGTCTTCGAAAAACAGTCACAAAGGTAAAAACCCCGCGCCAGTCGCTACTGGTAGCGAACCGCGCGGGGTTTTCTCAGAATGCAGTGATAAACAAACAGATAATGACGACAGGTGGAAAGCTCTATGAAAATTAATCATTAACAGCTACCAAAATCTGTAATTTAATATAATAATTCTGCTAGTGTATTTCTTACTCATTTGAGACAAACATATTGATATTTAATCAACACCAATCAATAAATATATCCAACGATACATAAAAACATCACCACCGTTATTACCAATAAAATCAATAATACTATTTCTATATTTTAATAAGAGTTTAATCATGGCTATATGCAAAAGAAATAACTGCACTATCAGGACAGGTAATTCACTTGCTGAACGCATATTACGATTATGCCCAGCACATTATCAACGTAAGCAGGTAAATGCAGCAAGACGAGCAAAAAGAGCGACATTAATATGCCAGTATCCCGCCTGTGGTATCAGTATCTCTGATACCCGTAATCAGCATTATTGCTGTAAAGAGCATAGGGATAAAGCTCGCAGGTTAATTGATGACGATGCTATTGTGAGATTGGTTAAGCATTCTTACTGGCTCAATGTGGAGGCTATTCTGAAAAATAATCCACTGGGACTGGGGAGCATTAACAGTCCGGACGACATTGCAGACCTCATCCTGTTATATCAGCGCAAGGCAGGCCATCAGAAAGCATATAACATACTAAACGGGCATAGAGTTACCGATACGACAAAACGGTTAATCCCTTGGCTGGAGTTGGAACTGTGCCATATTTACCCTAATTCCAAAGGAGGAGCTAATACCGCCAGGAACATTATCATCGCGCCTGCCGCTATAAATCGGATGATGAAGGATTTTATCCCCTGCAGCCAGTCAGGCGTACTGAGTGGTATAAAGGCGACGGAAACACCTCAACCGATCAAATCCACATTACTGAAGGCACTAACGAATAAGTACGGCTCGTATGCCGTACAGGAAGCGCTGTCCGGGGTTAAGCATCTTGCTTTTGCTGATTTAAGTTTGTCACGCAGGCTGTTTGGTACAGATATTTACGCATTTCCCCCACTGGCACGTCTGTTGAAAGAGGAAGCCTTACGCCTAGATTTGTTATCACTACGGGAAATACTGGTCTGCACTGAGGCCAGCACTTGGCTACAGGCCGGGCCTGCGAATGAATTATTTGTCGTTGCCGCATTTCATGCATTACTGAATGGCGACGCTGACTGTCTGCTGGAGCAATGCTATCGTTTAGTCAATGAAATCAAGGTGAAGCACAAGCGAGAGACTCAACAAATCTACCGTGAATTTCAGTATCTATTCAGTCAGTACATGACACGATATTTTCATACGGACATCAGTGACCATAGAGCCTGCAATTGCTTTTATAACCGTTTTTTTAGTGTTCCCCCTGTCACGGAATATGGCATCTGCGCCATACCGCCTCAGTGAGGAGCTCACTCAGTCCTTGTTCAATAAAATTTCAGGTATATATCACCCTTCTGAAGTGAAACCAGGCCATCGATAAACTCGGGCAAGGTTTACGGTAAATATCTTTGCTGAACCACGATCTATTTTGTCGATCGGTTCGATCGAATTTCATCGTTATCCCCTTCATTTTTGCAGCTATAAAATCCCAATGGGATGCTTATGGCTGTCAGTCTTCTATTAAAAATCATGTAGATACCCTTTCCGGGTAGCGCTATACGAAAACCAGAGGTGCTTAAAAATGAACAGAAAAATGATTCACCCTTTACTGCTGACCTGTGCGCTGGTGCCAGCAGTGGCAATGGCCTTCGGAAATCAAACCACCTGGACCCGGGGCTGGGGCCAGGGAGTATCAGAGTTTGTTATCAAGGGGAAAGGCAAGTCTCAGCCTTATCTGGCCTGTGAGGACGACGGCACGCAACCCGCCACAGTCATCTTCACTGATACCACTGGGCATCAGGCCAGCATGGACAGTGACAAAACGCTTCAGGTCCGGATTGACGATAGTGACCCCATTGATATCAGTGAGTCCGACAGTCGGGGCGGGGATAACAATCTCGCGCAGGCCTGGAATGCCCTGAGAACCGGTAAGCAGGTGCAGGTCACCGGGAATGGCGTCCTGCCCGCGCTGTTCACACTAAAAGGTGCAGGCAACGTCCTGCCAGAATTCGGCACTCATGGCTGCGTCTCGAAAGCGTCACTCTGACCGCGGCAGATACTGTTCTTTACTGTCCCCCACACATTCTCTCCCGCATCTTTCCGTCTGAACAAGGAACCCGATATGAAAATTAACCTGAGCTTATTGCCCGTATTGTTTTGCTTCTCCATCCCTGTGATGGCTGCATCAGCTCCGCCGATTAAAGTGGAAACCAGTAACAATATTCACCCTGCCGGAACACGCTACGTCACTGTTGTGGTCACCTCCCTGGATGACAGTATCAACGTTGAAAACATAGACGTTAACCGCGGTAACTGTCGTATTGATAACCAGAAGTACCTGTCTTCAAAAAATAAGGAAACCATTCTGCCTGCCGCCCTGCGCTACGGGCAGTCCGTCAGAGTGAGTTTTTATAATAACTGCGTGGCTTCGGAAGTTGTCGTCACCACGGATAAGGGGGGATGGCGTTACACCTACCACTGAACCGCCTTTCTGTATCAACTTCCTCAAATAAATTTTCACTCCACCAGCGGGCTGCCACCGGGCAGTCCGGAGCAAACTCTATGACCTTTCTGAAAATGCTGGTGACGGCCCTGGCCCAGGCACTGACCTGGTGCGGCGGCCATCAGGCCCGGCAGTTTATTGAAATTCGCCTGCGTCAGGCAGGCTACGATGACAGCAGTATTGATACAGCCCGGGAAGCGGTCACGTTGCTGGTCACTGCACTTATCACCGCCCTGATGGCGCAGATACTGAAGATTCTGGATACGCAGTAGTCCCGCCCGACCGATCCGTTCATTGAGAACAACACATCCAGCCCCTGCCTCCTCACGGAGCAGGGGCTTTTGCTTTTATGCCATCAGATTAATCAGATGAGGAATCAACCATGCGATTAGCCAGCCGTTTTGGCCGGGTGAACCAGATTCGCCGTGACCGTCCCTTAACCCGCGAAGAACTGATGCAGTATGTCCCCAGCGTCTTCGGGGAAGACAAGCACGACTCCAGAAGCGAAAAGTACACCTACATACCCACCATTACCCTGCTGGAGAACCTTAAACGCGAAGGGTTCCAGCCATTCTTTGCCTGTCAGTCACGAGTGCGCGACCAGAGCCGACGGGAACATACAAAGCATATGCTGCGCCTGCGTCGTGCCGGTCAGATAAACGGCCAGCAGATGCCGGAAATCATCATCCTGAATTCGCACGATGGCGCATCGAGTTTTCAGTTGCTGCCAGGGATATTCAGAAGTGTCTGCACCAATTCGCTCGTCTGCGGACAGTCGTTTGGCGAGATCCGCGTGCCGCACAGAGGCGATGTCGTCGGGAAGGTGATTGAGGGGGCCTATGAAGTTCTCAGCGTCTTTGACCGGGTGGAAGAAAAACGTGACGCCATGCAGGCCCTGCAACTCCCGTCACCCGCACAACATGCACTGGCTACAGCGGCGCTCACATATCGTTTTGGGGAGGATTACCAGCCAGTAACCGAAGCGCAAATTCTTGCCCCCCGTCGCTGGCAGGACGAGAGCAATGACCTGTGGACCACTTACCAGCGCATTCAGGAAAACCTGCTGAAAGGCGGGCTAAGTGGCCGTACCGCGCAGGGTAAACGTACCCACACCCGCGCAGTAAACGGGATTGATGGCGACGTTAAGTTAAACCGTGCGCTCTGGGCGATGGCGGAAAACATGCTGGACCTGTTGGGCAGGTAATCACCCGCGCCCCGCCACCGAAATCAATCTCCGGCCCGACAGCTCCATTCAACACACTCATGCATAAGGAAAAATTAACATGACCGACATTATTAATATTAACGACAACCATCAGCTACCTCTGCAGGCTGGCGATAACGGTTCTGCACCGGCACTGACAGCCACGCCCGTACCGGACGAACAGCGTGTGGGATTCTGGCCGCAGCACTTTGGCAACATCCCGCAGTGGATAACCCTTGAACCGCAGGTCTTTGCGTGGATGGACCGGTTCTGCGCTGACTACAGCGGCGGTATCTGGAGTTTTTATTCTCTCAGCAACGGCGGGGCCTTCATGGCTCCGGAAACGGACAACGATGCCTTCTGGTCGCTGTTCAACACCAGGAATGGCAACGCCGCAGATATGAGCGCCGAAGCCGCCGGGATTGCAGTTTGTCTTATCGCTTACAGTCATCACTCTTGCCGCACAGAATGCGACGCCATGACGCAACATTACTGGCGTCTGCGTGACTATGCGCTGCATCACCCGGAATGTAACGCCATCATGCGCATTATCGACTGAGCGTTCCGCCATGCCGTATGAACTGTCTCACCTGAATGCCCTGTGGGATGCGCTGGGGAAAACAACGGTCAGGGATGAGGACGGTGACCTTTGTGACCGACGAACCCTTCCTGCATTTCCCGACAGGTACCCCTCTCTTCCATATATGGGCATGGTTCGAATCCCTGCACGACGGGTTCGTCGTTGCCGTGAAACTGTACAACACATCCCCTCCCGACGCGTCAGCAGACAGGAAAAGCAAATGAATACCACCACTTGTCCTCCCGGCAGCGGGGAAATATCTCCCACTACACAGCGCACCATCAGACGTGCACTGACCTTACTGGAACGCCAGTTACGCGAGCCCGGCGTTGCATTTACCTCCAGCCAGGCGGTTCGCGACTGGCTTCGTCTGCAGCTCGCCACGCTGGAGCGCGAAGTCTTCATGGCGCTCTTCCTCGATAACCAGCATCGTCTTATTGCTCATGAAACGCTCTTTACTGGCACCATCAACCATACACAGGTACATCCCCGTGAAGTGATAAAGGCAGCATTGAAACACAACGCGGCTGCCATCGTGCTTTCACACAATCATCCGTCAGGTTATGCGGAACCCGGCCATGCCGACCGACTGCTCACTGACCATCTGAAGCAGGCACTTAAACTCGTGGATATCTGCCTGCTGGACCACCTGGTCGTGGGAGGCATGGACATCGTCTCGTTTGCCGAGCGTGGCTGGCTTTAAGGAGAGAATAACGATGAAAATCATCAGCAAACGTCAGGCAATGGCGATATACCGCCAGCATTCTGAGTCCCGGCTGTTTCGCTTCTGTGCCGGGAAATATAAGTGGTCCGGTAGTATCTGCCATTACCACGGCAGGGAAGTGCAGGATATCCGGGGTGTGCTGGCCGTGTTTGCTGAACGCCGACAGGACCGCAACGGTCCGTATGTGATCCTGCGCAGCGTCACCCTGAATTAATTCACCGTTAAGGAGTACTTACATGAAGAAAGCAACCAGTGCAACCAACCATAATATCGCGGAACCCTGGTGGGGCCTCAGACGCAACATCACGCCGTGTTTTGGTGCCCGGCTGGTACAGGAGGGTAACCACCTGCATTACCTTGCTGACCGCGCCAGCATTGCCGGGACATTTAATGACGCAGATTTACGCCATCTGGACCAGGCATTTCCGGTACTGATGAAGCAGATGGAGCTTATGCTGACCAGCAACGAACTCACGCCCCACATTCAGCGCTGCATCACGCTCCACGCAAAAGGGCTGATATGTGAAGCCGATACGCTCGGCTCCTGTGGCTATCTGTACATCGTAATTTATCCGACATCTGCAACAACCGCATAAACCACAGACGCTTTTCCTTCGTCAAACCAGCCAACAAAGAGCGCAAACCATGCAAATACAATCCCGGCCCCCTCAAAGGGCGGCATCGTCACGTCTGTCATCAGTCGAAATCTGGCAAAAATTACTGGAGTATCTGCTGGAGCAACACTACGGCCTTACCCTCAACGACACACCGTTTTGCAACGACAGTGTGATCCAGAAGCACATTGATGCGGGTATCTCACTGTGTGACGCGGTGAATTTTATCGTGGAAAAGTACGACCTGGTGCGTACTGACCGTCACGGCTTCAGCGTGAAAGAGCAGTCTCCGTTTATCGGCAGCATTGATATGCTCCGCGCCCGCAAGGCTACCGGGCTGATGCCCCGCAAGGGCTATCAAACCGTTACTGACATTACCAGTGGCAGATCCAGCGAAGGGAAATAAGGAAGTTAGCCCTGATCGTTGACGCCGACACCGTCAGCGATCAGCCCCTCAGACGCCAGCACAACGACGGGTGCTTTTATCAGATCTCTATCAGTTGATACAGATGTTCGCTCAGACAGCGGGTATGGCGGTAACACCTTAACGGAGATATCCGTCTGAGGTAGAAGAGAGTGCGGCAGGACGCCACCAGAACACCAGGGGCCGCATCATCTGCCAGGAGGGAGCTTAATTCCGGGGCGTTCAGTAAAATGAAACATTTCTCCGGGAGCATACCGTCAGCATTCCCTTTCGGAAAATAACCGCCCAGATACAGTAACACGGCCAGCAGCCGGAACTGTCGGGTGAGTACCGCTTCGGTGTCCCGGTAATGTGCGGCTATCCACAGGCATTCCCGCAGCATAAACCGTCGGGTCCGTTGGGTGAGGTCACCGCCTTTATCATACCAGTGTTCGACGATATCCCTTGCGGAGCGAATGGAGTCATCACCCGTTGTCGCAGTTTGCCACGACCGCGCCAGAAGCGTTGAGATATCCATGGATTAACGCCGCACCTGCGAAACGGCTGCGGGAGTATTGCGGACACCAGGCAAATAAATATTGCGGACCAGCTTCAGGAGGAAAAAGACATCGCTCAGGTTGCTCACGCCGGGTACCAGATGGCAAAAGGCTATCCGCGCACGAAAACGCGCCCGAACCGCCTGCCGGTCATTCACCCTGCGCCGGTACAGGCCCAGAAAGTGACGGCTTTCCACCAGCGCATGCCTGACCAGCGCTCGTCTGACTGCCCGGTACTGCGTCTGTGCACTGAGTGCCAGAATATCTGCAATCACGTCGCTATAGCTGAACGCGCGGATATCGTAATAATCCGGCCGGTGTGTGATTGATGCCGGGTTATTCACCCACAGGTAATCCTGCCTGTCAGAGAAATAAAACCGGCCATCTGCGGCGGCAAGCTGTATCGTCCAGAGAATGTCCTTGTGGCTTTTCCCTTCCTGGAATCTCAGGTCATGCTCGCGAATGTACGATGAACGGATTATCTGCAGCCACAGATAATGCGGCCATTCCCTCTGACTGACGCAATGGCGTATCCACTGCTGACCCGTCAGCGTCTGACTGTAAGGCTGTCTGCGGTGAACGGTATGCCGCAGATGTCCGGCGCTGTCTGTATGCCGGGCATTGAAAAGGACGACATCGGCCTGTGTTTCGCGGGCTGTGCGCAGTCGTTCCTGCAGAAAATCTACCGAAACCCGGTCATCCGCATCCAGGAACACCACCCATTCGCCACGGTGAATCGCCAGTGCAGTATTACGGGCAGCATACACACCCTGATTTTCCTGACGAATGAGAATAAGCCGTTCATCTGTAATGGCGCTGAGTACCGTCCATGTTTCGTCGGTTGAACCGTCATTCACAACAATGATTTCAGCACTGAGCGTTGTTTCGCCAAGCAGTGTATGGACCAGAGCTCCGATGCTGTCAGCTGCATTGAAGGCAGGAATGATGACGCTGATATCAATGTTGATTTTCATTGCACTAAGGGAATGTAAACAGAGGAAAGGTTCAGAGTTGTCACCCCATAAGGGGCAATAACCTGCCGGGTATGAAACATTATCAGGAAGAGCGTCCCGGTGATTTCCGTGCTGGTGTGGATACCACTCGTTTTTCTCTGATTTCCTGGTTAACCACCATCAGACAGTCATCGCAGAATTCTTTATCCAGCCCGAAAATCCGGTCCAGAACGCCTCTTTTCTTGTTACATCTGGCACATCTTTTCATTCCATCACCTGCTGTCGCATTCCCATGCCGTGCCCGCAGGACAAAAGAAGGCCGCCCGCCAGAAGACAGGAAATAAATTAATAAACAATACGTTAAATGAGTTTTTGGGAATTTATCACAGGCACTACCGGGCCGGATAATTCATTTTGCAGATCAATTATCACCAATCGATCGGTTTAATCGATCATCTTTTTCACTCTGCTTTACACGCCATCCGTATCCCGACTATAGAGGTCTGTATTTCCGAAATAGCGAGCCACCGGCCATGAACATGACCGGTGAGCTGTTACAGAGTATTGATGAGATTATGACACTGGGTTTTACGGTGGGAGACATCGCAGGCGTAGTGCTCCGTAGGTGATTAACATATGGATAACAGGCACGCCGCCGAATTGCCAAGGAATGCGTTTCGAGTCTGACGGCTGGGGCTAATGGTGTTGTAGCGTAAGATGGCGTTGCAGGTTTTGTCACGTAGATGCTTTGCATATGCGTCAACGGTAAGGTCGGAATATCACGAAACTTTTTTACGAAGCCATCTTGTTAATCCACTGTCCAGAATGAGCCCGGCTAACTTATCGGGGCCGATTAACGTAATGCCGTCGGCTTTGATACTTTCGGATAAAGGCCCGCTGTGCCAGATAAAAAACATTCTTTTATAAGCAGTAGTTTCCCTGAAACGTTTTTCATACTCACTTAGAGTACCTGCATTTGCATACGATTTTATCTGTACAAACGCTTTCTCACCGGTGGTGGGCAATTCAAGCTCAAGATCCAGCGTTTTTTGTGTTTTCCCGACAATGCTGGTGCGTCGCCACCCACTGGTTGAAAAAATAAGGTCAATCAGTAGTTCAAAATCCTGCCAAGTCAGCAATTGGCACAGATTTTTTATCGCGATTAGATATGCCTCCTCAGCCTTTTTCGCAGCTGAAACGGCAAATAGATCTTCATCATTTATTTTACGAACAACATAATCATGTGCGCTTACGTTGCATATCGTTCCCCGGTACCCCTGAACCCTTAAAAGGTCACCGCTCAGATGATCTGTCGTTAGCTGTGCACCACCAATACTGGTGTTTTTCCACCCTTCAACCGTCTTTCGGAGTCGACTTCCATCCTCTAGGACCTCTACCTGACCTGTGGGGCGACACCAGTAAAGAAACCCGCCCCAAAAGGTGATGAATACTGTCTCTGCTCCTGCCGTGTAGAAAGTTTTAATCTGCCTTACGTCACTGGTCGCGACGGCTTGACGCCTATCACGGATGTTAAGCCAAATATCATGAACATCTTCCCATCGTTCCTCAACACAGAGACTGTTCGGGGTTTGATGATAACCAAACCGAAGTGTGCCATCTGACAGACACTGCCGCTCCCATTCACCAGCCTCACCAAGCTTGATAAACTGAACTACTGTCGGGATGATTTTTTCCATAATGTTCCGGTGTGGTTAGGGTATCTACTGATATAAAACAGGAGATGTTCAGTTATTTCAACGCAAACTGGCAATGCGTCGTGAGAGGATCTATGCAGACAACAACACTCTATGTCATCGGGAATGGCTTCGATCTCAGGCATTGCATCCCCTCTAGCCTGTGGCATTTTAAGGAATTCCTCCGGGCGAGGGATTCGGATATCTACCGGGACGTTGAAGAATATCTACCCGTGGATGATGACTGGTGTGATCTTGAAACTGCATTAGCAGGTCTTGATGCCGACATGCTTATCAACAATCTTGGCCATTTCATGAGCTCTTACGGCGATGAAGACTGGAGTGATGCAAGTCATCATGATTTTCAGTATGAGGTGGAGCAGGTAGTCAGACGCATTTCTAAGGGCCTGCGTTACCAATTCGGACTGTGGATCCGTCAGTTGCCGATACCCTCGTGTACAAATACACCTAACCGCTTGACTACGCTGGATCCACAGGCAACCTTTCTGAGCTTTAATTACACCAATACACTTAGTCGTGTCTACGGAGTCGAACCGGAGCGTGTTCTTCACATCCACGGTTCTGCGGAGACGAGGGATGATGATTTGATTCTGGGGCATGCCTGGGAGCCGGGATCCCGCCCCTCTCTCAACGAAAGAGCCGATATCGCAGAGATTGATACCCGGCTCATGGAAGCGAACAGCATCATTGATGACTATTTCTTCGCGACTTTTAAGCCTTCACAGAAGCTTATTGCTAAACACCGGTTTGTTTTTGAGGAGTTGAGCGAGGTTACGCAGGTGGTGATTTTAGGCCATTCTCTGTCTGAAGTTGATGCGGCTTATTTCCAGGCTCTTTTTCTGCAGAAATCCATTGCAGCGGCACAATGGGTGATAGCGTGCCGCTGCGAAGAGGAGTGGGATGAGAAATCCCGTAATCTTGAACTAATGGGGATCAGACCCGCTTCTGTCAGAAAAGCGCTCTGGGATAATCTGTAATTATGTCCAGTATCAGATAGGTTCGATGATATACCCATCTGCAGCCCGGGTCAGAGATTGGCGGCCTCCTTTCAGAGACAACTGAACGGCAGCTTAGAGCGAGGGGCGGACATGTAATGTGCTCTATGATTTGGGCTAAATTAGCAATAGTCTCAATTTTAGGCATTACAATTTCACCTTAGTTATATAGGAGGAAACTCCAGATGCTATGTAGTATTCTGGACTACTTACAAAATGTTAAGGTAGACGCCTATGGCTAAGCTTGTAGAGTTTTTGATGCCAAGAATGCCTGTATCGCATCAATGTAAAAATAAAATCAACAAAAAAGAATGGATGGAGTACGTTTCATCCGTGGGAGTAATCGCCTGGAATGGGCAGGCGGTTATAACTGATAAGAAATTGAAATTTTTGATGGTTTACCTTGCTGATTTTTCAATGCCAGGGGATATCAATAATTTTGTAAAGCCGGTTCAGGATGCTCTGAATGAAAAAATATATAGTGATGATGTTTTAATCAAAGATGTATCAGCTCATATGCGTTTTCTAAATGAACCTAATGATCCTGCCGGACTTCCAGATATGCTAGGAAAAGCAATTATCGATGGGAACCCCTGCGTGTACGTAGCTATCTATGATTCAATTGAACTGAGTGAGGTTGTATGAACGTAAGTGTTGCAATAATGGCTGAAATTCATATCGCCAAGCAGTATGAAGCCGACGGTTACACTGTTGTACGTAACCCAGAACAAGATCTCATACCTTTTAATTTAGAGGGATATATTCCAGATATTCTGGCTACCAGAGGTGATGAAAATATCTTAATCGAAGTTAAAACATCCAAAGCACGAGTGAATACCGAAAAACTATTTAAAATTAGCAAGATAGTCCAGTCTCATCCTGGTTGGAAGTTTTCAGTAGTGACGATAAATGAAGATGAGATCAATGAATTCAAAAAACCAACTCCAGAATTAGATATTGATAAAATATCACAGACCCTTATTTTAGTAGAGGAAAATTTAAAAAATTCAAACTTATCTATTTTTTTAGTTCCTCAGATTTGGATTTGTTATATTTCAATTTTATCTATGCATTTAAAAAATGAGGGAGTTGAAACTTCAGGATTATCTGACTTAAGCATATTAAACTCAGCTTATTCTGAAGGCATACTTGATTATCAAGAATTTGAACGTTCGAGAGAATTCCTAAGTTTAAGGAACTTTGTTTGCCATAATTTACCTGGCGACGTAAGCATTGAAAATGTTGAAAAATTCTTTAAAATGACTCTCTTAGCTTTAAATAGATATAAAAACCAAATTAGTGATTAATGCATTTTTTCCATCGGAACATGGGGTGCTTGAAATTCTAAGCACTCCATTAAACATTGAGGGTGAACGTATTTTATACGTCAATCACTCCAATCATTTGGCAGTTGGGTAATATTTCCACATCATATATCATCGTTATACCTGAGGTTCTGAATTTATGTAAGTCTTGTACCAGCTATTGAAAATTTAATTCTCTGTACCTCAATCATCTTATGACTACCTATAAGACCTCAAGGAACATTTTTATCAATTAGTAACGTCCGTTTTTGGCTGTGAGTTCAATGGGGGCAGGTCACCATGTAAGCACACCGGTTTTAGTTCCACGCACTTTTTGAGATGTCCGGAGTTTCAGTCATCAGCCGGTACTCTTCCGGCATCAGGTTATTCAGGGATTCATGGGGCCGTTCGCTGTTATATTCAGCCAGCCAGCGCTCTGTAATTTCCCGTGCTTCATTCAGCGTTCTGAATAAATAAAAATCCAGTATTTCTGTCCGGTACGTCCGGTTAAAACGTTCAATAAAGGCATTCTGCGTTGGTTTCCCTGGTTTGATAAATTCCAGCATCACACCGTGCTCTTCAGCCCACTGCGCCAGCGTCAGCGAGACCAGTTCTGGGCCGTTGTCCATCCGCAGTTTCAGCGGGTAACCCCGGTTTGCCACGATCCTGTCCAGCACCCTGACCACCCGCTGTGCCGGGATATTCAGATCGATTTCTATTGCGAGGGCCTCGCGGTTAAAGTCATCCACCACATTGAAGGTCCGGAAGCGTCTGCCGCAGACCAGCGCATCGTGCATAAAATCGATGGACCAGCTCTGGTTTATCGCCTCCGGCGTTGCCAGCGTCGCCGGATTACGTACCGGCAGGCGCTGTTTTCCCTTACGGCGAAAATTCAGTTTCAGCAGGCAGTAAATACGGTGAACTCTTTTATGGTTCCAGCTATTGCCCTGCCTGCGAAGTACCTGAAAAAGCTTTTTAAATCCGTATCGCGGATAGCGTTCAGCCACCACGGTCAGCGCCATAATCACCGGCTCATCACGTCGCGTATCCGGCTGATAACGAAATACCGTCCTGCTCAGCGACAATGTCCTGCAGGCCTGGCGTAAGCTCATGGCAAACTGCGCGATCAGATAGCTGACCAGCTCACGCTTTCTCGCTGGTTTTAAAGCTAATGGAATGGTTCGCCCCCACTCAACTTGCTAAAATTGCACTTGCTGTCAGCCCTTATATTGGAGGTGTGTTA
>NZ_QODH01000017.1:0-7280 GCF_009935945.1 Kosakonia sp. MH5
AATAAGACAACATTAGATGGCGCTTTTATTCGATTAGAGAAGCAACGTGGTAGTTGACCTTCTACGGCTCTTATAGAGCTCCGCTTTTGGCAGGCAGCAGCCAGTCAGTGGACCGGCATGTCTGTTAAGAGCGAACAGCGGACATGCCGCATCTCTTCCATGAGGCAGCGGATTTAGTTCCTGAGGCAACAGACTTTAGCGGTTGTCTCTTATCGTGGGCAGACGCAAACCGTCGTTGTTGTCACTCTTGCATCGTAACAACAACTTTGCCCTTCGCATGTCCCCGGGCAAGATAGTCAAGAGCATCCTTTGTCGCTGCAAAGGGAAAAACCTTGTCGATCACAGGGATGATGTGTTCCGCTTCTGTGAGTTTGCTTATTTGAGTTAATTGAGCGCCGTCAGGTCGAACGAAGAGAAATGAATAGGTCAGGCCTCGTTTTTTCGTAAGACGTATAATCTTACGACTCATCAGCCGGAACACAAAACGCAGTAAAAAGTTCAATCCCCGGGCCTGTGCGAACGCGGCATCTAACGGCCCGATGAGAGAAATAATCTTTCCGCCAGGTTTAAGAATTTGAGTGGACTTTTCAATTGCATCCCCTCTGACAGTGCCCAGAACAATATCGTAGCCACTCAGTACGTTTTCAAATTCCTGATTTTTATAGTCGACCACTTCATCTGCGCCCAGACGATTTACCCACTCGACGTTCACTGAACTTGTTGTTGTTCCCACCTTCGCACCAAGGTGCTTAGCCAGTTGGATCGCAAAGCTCCCAATTCCTCCGGAACCTGCCGGGATGAAAACCTTCTGTCCAGGCTGCAGATTCGCTCGCTCTGTGAACGCCTGCCAGGATGTGAGGCTCACCATCGGAAGTGAAGCTGTCTGCACAAAATCCAGATTTGCCGGTTTAATAGCCGCGAGACTTTCAGGAACCACAACAAATTCGGCCAGGGAGCCCATTCCCGTATCGAAAATACTGGCAAAAATTTCGTCACCCGGGATAAAACGGGTCACACGAGCCCCCACTGCAACGACGACACCGGCCAAATCACTGCCCAGCGTCGCAGGGAGTTTAAAATGCAATACCGGCTTAAACATTCCGGTTGGGATCATGTTGTCAATCGGGTTAAGGCCAACCGCGTGTACCTTCACCAGGATTTCATCAGCACCGGGGGAAGGAAAATCCACGTCATCGAATCCCGGGTCAGGGGATTTACCATAACGTTTAAACGTAAAGGCTTTCATCGTCCTGCTTTTCATTTGTTCTTTACCCTTTAGTATTTGCCAGTAACATTTTTCACAGGGGTCTTGTTGCTGAGTAAAAAGGCGGTACCCAGGAACAGCTCGATTAACACGGCAAAAAGGATCTGCCCGCTAACATGCCCTTCGCGCCATTCAGCGATGCCCAGCACGGCTGAAATAATCGCTATTGTGCTGATACCCGCGGCCAGAGCATAACGGGCCGGGGAAGGCCCGGCATTTCTGGCCAGGAAACACATAACGCTTATTCCTGCAAAAAATGCAGCCGAGCGGCGACAAATAACGTCGGTACCCGGCGTGGTCTCAATGCCCCATTGCGTTAAAAGCTGTTCCGGGAAAAACATCCATGCCGTGGCCAGGATGAAAAACAACACCGCAGTCAGAACAGCCAGTTGAGAAAATTTCATTTTTAACCTTTCGCATCCAGCTGAAGACTTTTACGCACGACCTTATCCAGGAATGAGGCAGGCGCGAACCTGAGGAGAAAATTCAATTTACCGGCCAGCGTTCCTGCCGTGTATCGCACTTTTGGATGTAAAGCCTGAGCGGCTTTAACCACAACATCACCTACTATCTCAGGGCTTTCCGCTTCGGCCATTGCCTTGCCAAGCACTTTCGCCAGCTTAGCCCGGATCAGGTCATACTCTTCAAGCCTGGCGTCCGGCTCTATAGTATTGGCTCCAAACTGTGTTTTCATGTAAGCAGGTTCGATGACAGAAACCCGGATACCCTGCGTGCGTAATTCATGATCCAGTGCCCCCGTATACCCCTCGACCGCATACTTACTGGCAGCATAAAGTGCCACATACGGAAACGGAACGACCCCAAGTATCGAGCCGATGTTAATAATGCGCCCACTGCCCTGGCGGCGCATGTGAGGGATCACCGCCCGGGTCAACCTGACGATGCCCAAAAAGTTGGTGTCGAACATATGCCTGGCCTGTTCGACAGAACTTTCTTCCGCAGCCGCCGGAGCGATCCCAAAGCCTGCATTATTCACCAGAAGATCTATCCGCCCCTCCAGACGCAGCAACTCCTCAATGGCGGCCCCGACAGAAGCGTCGTCTGTCACATCAAGTGTCAGTAACGGAAACGGATGCTTTCCCGCCAGGGCGCCACGCCGGCTTGTGCCATATACCGTATACCCCGCCGCTAAAAGTTTAATTGCCGACGCTTCGCCAATACCTGAGGACGCGCCGGTAACCAACGCTACTCGTTTTTTTGTCATGCTGAATAAGGCCTTCATGATTTGTTTGAGGTTTCTCATCGCTGCTGAGAGGAAACGCTATAAGGGATTTATATCGGGTTTACTTCTCTGCAGAACAGCCGGAAGACCGTTCTGCAGAGTGCACCTCATTGACTAAAGTGCTTTATATCGTTCGGCAGCTTCATCTTGTCTGATGTCAGAAAGCAGAGCCTGACGCGAAGCATCGAGGGTGTCCCAGCGTGAAGCATTATGTAACGGCGGGATGGTGACGAGCTCACGGCGATCAAAGCCAACCAGTGCGGCATCCACCAACTCGCCCACTTCCATGAATTTTGTCGAGTTACTGATATCGATACCCGCACGGTCCCAAATTTCCGTGTAAGTGCCGGCAGGGAGCACCGCCTGGATATAAATGCCCTTAGACGACAGCTCTACATTCATTCCCTGGGACAGGAAAAGCACAAAGGCTTTGGTTGCGCCGTAAACCGTCATGGCAAATTCCGGGGCCAGGCCTACGACGGAACTGATATTAACGATCGAGCCTTCACCCGCCTGCACAAACCGTGGCGCCACGGCACTGGCAAGCCTCGTCAGGGCGGTGACGTTAAGCGCTATAAGGCTTTCTATCGATTCAGGCGTCTGCTCTGTAAAACTGCCAGACTGCGCGATACCCGCGTTATTGATAAGAATGCCAATCTGCGTGTCTTCACGCAGGCGGGCTTCGACCTGGGCTAAATCACTCGCTTGCGTGAGGTCGGCAGGCAAAACATCGACAGAAATGCCATTTTCCTGTCGCAGACGATCGGCCAGTATTTCTAACTTCGCTTTGTCACGTGCAACCAGAACAAGGTCGTGACCCCGGCGGGCAAACCGTTCAGCGTAGACAGCACCAATACCCGTGGAGGCACCTGTAATGAGAACTGAAACTTTAGTCATGTTGATCTTCTTTAATAATGTGTAAACAGAATTCGCACTGCGCGATGTATGTAGAACCGTGACACCACAGATCTACTTGCTGGTCTCGGCAAGCGACGGATAATCGGTGTAGCCTTGCGCGCCACCGCCATAAAGTGTTTCAGGATTGAGTGGGGCCAGAGGCGCGCCCGTCTTCAGTCTTTCGACCAGATCCGGATTGGAGATGAACGGGCGACCAAACGCGAACAGATCGGCTTTGCCTTGCGCAAGTTGAGTGGACGCCAGCGCCAGGTCATAGCCATTGTTGCCGATCCAGGTGTTTTTAAAGCGCTGGCGTAGTGCGTCGTAATCGAACGGTGATACATCTCGCGGGCCGCCCGTAGCACCTTCAACCACATGGAGGTACACAATATCTAATGCATCGAGTTGTTCAGCGAGGTAGTCATATTGTGGCTGCGGATCACTGCACGAAATCGCATTAGCAGGTGAAACCGGTGAAATGCGTACGCCAGTGCGTTCTGCGCCGATCTCATCCTTTACGGCCGCCGTGACTTCCAGCAGCAGGCGCGCACGATTTTCGACAGAGCCGCCGTATTCATCATTACGCTGGTTTGCGCCATCTTTCAGGAATTGTTCCAGCAGATAACCATTTGCACCGTGGATCTCAACGCCGTCAAACCCGGCGGCAATGGCATTGGCGGCAGCTTTTCTGAAATCGTCGATAATCCCCGGTATTTCCTGCAGCTCGAGCGCACGTGGTTCAGAGACGTCCGTAAAACCGTTGTTCACAAAGGTCTTGGTCCCGGCACGGATGGCGGACGGGGCGACCGGCGCCGCGCCACCCGGCTGTAAATCGACATGCGAAATTCGTCCTACGTGCCATAACTGTACAAATATGCGCCCACCTTTGGCATGCACCGCATCAGTCACTTTGCGCCAGCCATCGATTTGAGCCTGTGTATAGATACCCGGCGTATCCTGATAGCCCTGCGCCTGTGCGGAGATCTGCGTGGCTTCAGTAATCAACAAGCCTGCTGTTGCGCGCTGGGCATAGTAGGTCGCCGCCAGTTCGTTGGGAACCAAACCGGCTCCGGCCCGGTTACGCGTCAGCGGTGCCATCACGACATGATTGGCAAGTGTTATTGGCCCGAGATCATAAGGTTGAAATAATGTCGTCATGTTTATTCTCTTGCTAAGTGGTGGGTCAAAGGTCAATTTAATGATGATGTTCATAATCTATAAAGTCAACTGGTTTGATTATGATCATCATCAATGTATACTTAGACCCTATTTTTGAGAGGTGTAGCAAAGCATGAAAGTGTCAAAAGAGCAGGTTCGGGAAAACCGGACACGCATTGTTGAAACGGCTTCAGAACTTTTTCGTGAACGCGGTTTTGACGGCGTGGGCGTTGCGGAACTGATGTCAGCGGCAGGGTTAACCCACGGCGGTTTCTATAAGCACTTTGGCTCTAAGGCTGATCTGATGGCGGAGGCAATGAACTGCGGTTTTACGCGTTCTGCAGAAAGCACGGCAGGTGTGGACCGGGAAAGATTTATTGAATACTACCTCTCCCGACCCCATCGCGATGATATGGGAAAGGGCTGCGTGATGTCGGCACTTGGTGCTGATACAGCCCGGCAGTCTGAATCAATCAGGGAGACTTTTGCGGCCGGAATTGAACGTCAGTTGGCAGTTTTAGAAAATGAACATGAAACGCGTGCAGACCTGATAGATACCATAGCGCATCTTGTCGGTGCCCTGGTACTATCCCGAGCCTGCCCGGATAATTCCGCTCTTGCTGATGAAATTCTGGATGTGTGCCGCATGCGTCTTCTCCATCAGGACGCCCGTGAGGATTGAACTGCCAACGTCTGCTCCTGGCACATAGCAGACCCTGAAATAATTAAATTCCCCCGGTAACAACCAGCACGCCGTGCCATCACGTTAGCCCGGCCACTGCGTCCGGAAGGGTTCACCCTGTCGTCATGCTCACCCGTTCCCCGCCGTGCGCGGGACATTCAGTCCGCTCCGGCGGCGCGTGCGGCTTCGCGTCCGCACTTGTTTGCTCAGCTGTTCGCCCGTCTGTGTGGCGGTCACGGCACCACAGGGGTGCCCCTTCATACACAGGAGCAGAACATGTCCCGTTTCATGCAGGGTGACAGCGTGCAGCTGATGGCCACCTTTCCGGATACCAGCATCGATTTCATTCTCACTGACCCGCCGTACCTCGTCGGCTTTAAGGACCGGTCCGGCCGTTCGATCGCCAACGACGTTAACGACGAATGGGTACTGCCGGCCAGCCAGCAGATGTACCGCGTACTGAAAAATAACAGCCTGGCGGTGAGTTTTTATGGCTGGAACCGCGTCGATACCTTCATGCAGGCCTGGAAAGCGGCCGGTTTCCGCGTCGTGGGCCACCTGGTCTTCACCAAATCCTATGCCTCGAAATCCGCCTTTGTCGGCTACCAGCACGAAAGCGCCTATGTCCTGGCGAAAGGCCGCCCGGCACTGCCGCAGAACCCGCTCCCGGACGTGATGCCCTGGGAATACACCGGCAACCGCCATCACCCGACAGAAAAACCGGCCAGCATCCTGCGCCCGCTGATTGAGAGTTTCACCCGGCCCGGTGACCTTGTGCTGGATCCGTTCGCCGGCAGCGGCTCTACCTGTGTCGCCGCCGACCAGTGCGGCCGGCGCTGGATTGGTATCGAGCTGATGGCGCAGTACCACGCCGCCGGGCTGCGCCGCCTCGGCGAACAGCGCGCCCTGATGCACCCGGCTGCGGCGTGATGCCCCGGCGCCACACGCACACAACGACACGGCGGGCGGCGTTCGCCACCCGCGACGCGAATACAGATTAAGAAGAGAGAAAATCATGCTGTACGGAACCCGTAAGGAACTGAATAAAAAACTGAAACGCGCCTTTGGCGACACCGAAAAACTTGCCCTGCTGGTCTGGACCCGCGAAACCATTATGGGGGCGGCGGAGGACATGACGGAGCAGGAAGCCGACCACATTCTGGCGGAGATTGGCAGTGCCGGCAGCGGTGACCATGCGGAAGAGGGGATTTCCTTTGGTACGGTACTGGAACTGCTGGCCGGTCTGCGGGCGGCGCCGCAGATGGTCAGCGTACCGGCTGCACTGCTGGAACAGGTGAGCTGCTGGGCTGAGCGCGGTCTGAATGAGCAGGATGCGGCGGCCTGGGATGCCGGGAAGTCCACGCCGGAGACGGTGGCACGGGGGCTTTCTGCCCTGTCGGCGCTGAGATACCTGATGGCCGCATGAGGGGGAACACCATGAACGGACAGACCCCTGACAGGGCCGGCGATGAACTGGCGGCCGATGTGGCCGCCATCGATGATGCGCTGACGGCGGTGTATCTGCGTATTCATACGATGCGCCAGCGCTGGCCGCGCGACAGTGACTGTGCTGAAGCCCGGCTTGCCATGCTGGCCGTGGAGGACATTAACGACGCCCTGCATGATGCATCCCGGCGTGTCGCCCGGCTGCGGCGCTGCCTGAGCCGGTGAGGATCGGGCCGGGGTGGTTATTTTATGACCACCCCCGTTTTTTCCTCTGTCACCAGGGCCGACGGGCTTTTATCCACAGGGTTATGCCCGCACTGTGCAGCCGCGCTGTGGAAAAGGATGTTGCTGCGCGCCGCTGTTTTCCGCCTGCGGCCGGGAAGGGCAGAAAACCCTGTCCGTGCGGTCTGCGGCCGGTGCCGTGACTTCACTTTAGCCCGGCCGCTGCGTGTTCAAGAGATCGCAAGCTCGCCTCCTCCCCCGTTCGCACTCGCCTCTGCGCGCTTACTCCCGTCGCGTCTCCGCTCATGCTTCGCGTCTCCGCTCATGCTTCGCGTCTCCGCTCATGCTTCGCGTCTCCGCTCATGCTT
>NZ_QODH01000017.1:7311-15425 GCF_009935945.1 Kosakonia sp. MH5
TCCGCTCATGCTTCGCGTCTCCGCTCATGCTTCGCGTCTCCGCTCATGCTTCGCGTCACCGCCGTGCGTAATCCCGCCTCGCGCTCGCTTGCGCTGCGGCCTCGTCGTCGCTCCTGAACACTCCGCTTTCCGCCGGGCTGCCATTCAGTCACGGCACAGGCCGAACCTGTATTCATCTTTAACAGCGGAGATTATGTATATGCACACTTCAACCCCTGACTTTCAGCCCGCGCGTGTCCTTGATGGCTACGTGTGTCTGAGTTTCCTGCCCGCCCTGTTTGGTGACGACTGCATCCGCGCCGAAAACAACGTATACCTCTACGCCAGCCGTTATCTGGACGGGTATGACGGCGGTGTGTGGGCGTACGCTGCGCTGCCGGAGGGCGGCGGCTTTATGAAACCGGAGGGGGAAGAACGCTGGCATTTCATCAACCCGCTCAATGGCGCTGATTTCAGCCTGGGCAGTGAGGCGGCGGGGATTGTCATCACTGCCCTGGTGCTGAACCACCGGAGCTGGATGTATGACCGCCACGATGAAGAGGAAATGTGTCGCCTGTGCTGCCACCGCCATCGTCAGTTAATGACGTATGCCGGAACCCACCCGGAAGCTGCCGCCATTTTCCGCGCCCTTAACTGAACACCACCGGGGCGGCGCTGCCGCCCCCTGATGAGAGACAAACACATGTACGGAACCGTGAACGCGCTGTGCGTGAAACTGACTGAAAAATACACCCCGGACGAGCCGCTGGCGCTGATTGTCTGGTCAAAAGAGGACGTGCTGGCCTGTCTGGACGATGACAGCGTGACGGAAGACACCGCCGCGCAGATTGTCGGCCTGATTGCCGGACTGGACGGACTTCACGAGGGCGGCGTGGGCGTGGAAACCCTGCTATGTCTCCTGGAGAACCTGCGCGCGGAAGAAGCCCGACAGCGCCAGATTACCGTCCCTGCCGTTGCGCTGGAAAAAGTGATGGCGCTGGCGGGGGAATTTCTGCGCATGGAAGAGATTCAGGGCGGGGAGGGAGCGGCGCAGCGTCTCTACCCGGATGAGGCCAGCGCGCTGCGGGCACTGCGCGAAACCCTGGGACGATAACACACCGGGCAGGGACGCCCGGAGCCGTTCTGCGGCCGCCTGAAAACCCTGCCGCTGCGCGGCGGTGCGGTTATGCAGTGTCACGGGTTTTGTTGCAGATCCTGTCGGGATTAATGCGGCTTTACGGCTTCTGATGTGTGTCTTGGTGAGTTTATGCCGTTCAGGACAGGTAAACCGCCGGGGCATGGCCCCCTCCGGCTTCCTGTCCGTACCGGCCGGGGCGTCGAGCCTCACTCCGTTAAGCGGCCGCGCAGCGCCCGCCAGGCGCCGCCAAACCCGCAGGCGGTTCGGGCCTGACGGCTGGAATCTGATGGCGAAAATCAACGGCTGCTGATGGCTGCCGTCATCGCTTTCATTGCCCTGGAAAAAGCCATCTTTTGCTCAGCAGCCAGCCGGCGTTGCGGGGTGAAAATTCCAGTCAAGCCATGATATCTTGTTCAATATCTTGAGAAATTGATTAATCTTAATACGGAGTTGTTATGGCTATATGGGGAGTGAACTTGGATGAGGCTGAGCTGGTTTCGGACGCTATTGTAACAATATTTAATGATCTTAAAACTAATGAGGATGCGTTGCGAGATATCTCTGAAGATAGTCATTATTATAGGCATTTAAAGGAATATTTCCAAAGTTGGTTAAAATTTCTTCAATATTCAAGTGAAATTCCTGTGGGTACGTATTTTTATAGGGTTAGACCTCTTGATTCAGAAAACATAAATGGAGTAGATAATATTTCTGGACTAAAATACCCGCGCAATGGGAGTAGATACGGCAGAATGAATAATCATTCGCTCAACGTTATGTATGCTTCGTACCATGAATATACAGCCATAGCCGAATGCCAATTGAAAGAAAATGCTGATTTCCAATTAACAAAGTTCAAATCCCTAAAGCCCATAAAAGTGTTTGAGTTAGGTTTGTTTTCTAGGTTGTATTTTTCTACTCCGCGTGATTCTACACTTTTCAAGGATCAGGTAAGGGGGCTTTTCAATATGGATGACGTTCCAGATTCAACTATTCGTGGATTTGCCGCGCTGGAGTCAGGATTGATGGATGGTCTGTATGCGGTAGAGGAGTCTCGTGAAATTGCGTATTACTTATCCTCGGTAATCTCAGACGCAATATTTACCGAGTTTGAATATATTGACGCAATTAAATACCCATCATTACAACAGCGTTTTGGTGAGAATTTCAGTTTTAGAGAAAATGTTGCGGACGAGCTAGATATTTCGTACACATGTGTAAATAAAATTAGCAAGGTATACAAAAGCGGTACTTATAAATATTACACAAGACTGGAATGTATGGACTTCACTACAGATATTCTTGAGTATAAATTGGTTTCTGAAAAGAATGACACCACATACAGATAATATATAAAAATATTATATGCTTTGAACGCCATAATAAGCACATTCTTTGTCAACCCCTTCTTAATATGGCCCCCCTTCGGCTCCCCGTCCGTGCCGGCCGGGTCGTCGAGCCACACTCCGCTAAGCGGCCGCGCAGCGCCCGCCAAGCTCCGCCGAATCCGCGTTGCGGTTTCGGGCTGTTCGCTAGTGTCTGATGGCTGAAGGTCAACGGCACGCTTGCTGCGACCGTGCCGGTCGCGCCGCGTCCACCGCCCCGGCGGTGCCGGTACTTTAAGGGCGCAACGCCGTTCCGCCGTTGCGGGTGTGTGCATTCTGTCACTTCGCCGGTGGCCATCACCCTGACGTTCTCACGCGGAGGGCTGGTCGTAGCACCGTCATCCGCCTTCCGGAAGGGTACGCTTCGCCGTTCCTCGCCCGTTCGCACTCGCCGAAAATCCGGCTCGCTTGCGCTGCGGCCTCCGGTGACGCCCGTCCTTCAGTCGTCTGCCGTCACCACTTTGCCCTTTGCCGCGAGAGAACTCACCAGGGAGATGGATTAACCATCGACGAGGAGAAAACCTGAATGCACACACATAACATCAAAACCGCCGCTCAAGAATCTTCCAGGAAGATGGGAGAAAAAGACACGCCTGAAGAAAATGCGCGCCAGGCGCGGAACCTGATCAGAAAGCTGAACAGGTTGCAGGACGGGATCACTGTATTTACTGCCTCTGTGTCAGCAGAAGGCGATGTGCAGATTGAAATCCGTCGCTTTGGCGTCTTGGTGTGGCATGCCTGGTCATTTGAACCAGATTTTTTAAGCCATCTCGAAGCGAACCTGCTGAGCGTTCAGCAGAACTGAAACCCGATCACCACAGGAGAAATACGATGAAACCGTCCCTTACTGCCACAAAAAACGCGGTCGGACAGTCCGCCGATATGCTGCCGCTGCTGCGCATCCGTCTGCCGGATAACTGGACTGCCGAGTTTGACAATGTGGACACCCGTTTTAACGACTGCTGCAACTGGCAGGTGATGAACGGCTCCGAGCGCGTTCTGTTCAGCACCCGCATGTACCAGCGTTTTTCCGATATGAAGTCCGGTGTGATTGCCACCGTGGATGTCTGTGAGGGGAGTTCTTCTGATTCAGACAAGCGCCAGGCGGAAGCCGGAAAGAGGTTACTGGCAGTGCTGGACAAATACCCGTCCTTTGCCGCGCTGGCGAAACATCCTGATCGCCTTAACTGATTAAGCGCCGTAACCGGAGGGCAATCCGGCTACGGCATAACCACCACCGTAACTGTGAGGAAACAATAATGGTCAGTACGAATACTACGGCGAAACCCGCCACCAAATCCACCCGTAAAAAAGTGAGCGCGGAGGTGCTTGCCGCCGAAGAGGCGCTGCGTCTGGCTCCGGTCGGCTACGCCCCTTTTTCCCGCTTTGTGGAGTCTGAATTCAACGCCCGCATCATTAAACACACCGACGAGGAAATTGCCGCCTACGCCGCGTCAATCAAGGCGCTGGGGATCCTGCATAACTTGATTGTGGTCGAAAACGACGATGGCACCCTGGGTGTGGTGTGCGGCAACGGACGCAGACGCGGCACCGGGCTGCTGGTTGAGCAGGACGTGATCGGAGCCGATGAGCCGTTTATCCCTTACAAAGTCATTCCGAAAGAACTGGCGCGGGCGGCCTCCCTTGCGGAAGACAGCCATAAAGCCATGCACCCGGCAGAGCAGATCATCGGTTTTCGCGCAATGGCCGCAGAAGGCAGCACCCCGGCGCAGATTGGTGACCTCTTCGGCTTTTCCCCCCGCCACGTCCAGCGCATCCTGAGCCTGGCAAACCTCGCGCCGGAGCTGCTTGAGGAACTGACCCACGACCGCATTACCCTGGAACTGTGTCAGGTGATGACACTGGAGCACGATCAGGCCCGTCAGCTTGAAATCTGGAACAAAGCCAGAGAGACGTTCGGCAGTGGTATGCCGTATGTGTCATGGCTGAAATCGCAGATCAGCAATATCAAAATTAACATGACTACCGCCCTGTTTCGCTTTGTGGGTGAGGAAGCCTATCTGGCAGCGGGGGGAATTATCGATCGCGACCTGTTCAGCGATGAGGGGGAGGGCTTTGCTGACCGTCTCCTGACCGAACGGCTGCTGCGGGAAAAACTGGCGGCGGAGGCTGAGCGTCTGAAACAGGAAGAGGGCTGGGCGTGGTGCGACAGCCGGATGGACGAATTACGGGAAGACGCGGAATGGCGGCTGCCGGAACCGGAACTGACGGCTGAAGAAGAGGCAGAAATCCAGAAGCTGGACGAACAGATCGAGGTGTGTGAGACGGAGGATGATGAAAACAGCCTCCAGCAGCAGATCGAGGACATTGAAGAAGCGGCCATGATGCGCATGTTCACCCCGGAATTTAAGGCGTCGCACGGTGTTGTGGTGTCCTGTGAGTGCGGTAGTTACAACGTCCAGCGCGGCGTGAAACATGTGGACGCCACGGAGGACAGTGGCACCGACACTGGCGATGCAGGAACGGAGAGCCGGTTGCCGGAAACCACCGGGAAAACCCTCGCATACACCTCAACCCGCTCCCGTATCGAGGCGGATAAGTACTCTGAAAAACTGGTCAAAGCCATGTCGTCAGAACGTACCCTGGCGGTACAGGCGGAGCTTGCCGGAAAACCGGACATTGCCGTCGCCCTGCTGGTCTGGACGCTGTGTCGCGAGGTCTTTGGTGCCAGACACAATCACCTGGTGAAGCTGCCACTGGATATAACCCTGCGTCAGCAGTGGGCACTGCACACGGATGCACCGTCCGGTGAAAAGGGGCTGGGATTTAGCACGCTGCTGAAGATTAAACGCGACCTGAAAGCCGGACTGCCGCCTGAGTGGGAGAAAGATTTCACCTGGCTCCTGACCTGGCCGGTTGACCGCCTTCATGCCCTGCTCGGTTTCTGCATCGCCACGGGTATCAGTGGTCAGCAGGGGCGGGAAATGGGTTACACCCGCGCCAGTAAGCTGGACAACCTTGAAGCCGCGATGGGCTTCGACCTGCGCGACTGGTGGCAGCCGGGCGCTGAGAACTATTTCGGCAGGATCAGCAAAGACCAGATTGGCGATGCGCTGGCCGAAGCCGGGTGCGAAGACCGCGCCCGTGAAGCGCTGAAACTGAAAAAAACAGAGGCCGCCTTACTGGCCGAAAAAACGGTTGCCGAAACCCGCTGGATTCCGGGCTGGATGAAACGGCCGGAACCGGCGGCACAGCAGGACACCGCTGACGCCAGCAACGTCACCCACACTGACTACGCCGCATAAACAGGAGACGGTTGCCCCCGCCGGGGCAACCGGGAAAAAACAATGACAAAATACACTCTCGCTGTACTGAATGGCATGCTCCCGTCTGAACTGGAAAGCGTGCGGGATGGTGATGACGAAGAACGCCGCCAGCTTAGTGATACCGTCATCAGCCTCATTTCCATGCCCACAGGCTGGCGCGTGAATGCGGAATATCGTGGCGAATTTGGGGGCGGATTTCCGGTACAGGTGCGCTGGACGCCGGATGAAAACGGCGACTTCAGTCTCTGTCTGTGCAGCCCGTCAGAAATGGCGCTAACCTGGTCGCTGTTTATTGTGGCTCATGACGGCAGCGTGAACCGCGTGCTGTATCATGCCGGGGTACTTGAGCCTCACCTCATCAGCGACATTCTTAAACAGATAGCTGTTATGCGCAGTTTTAACTGCGCACCGGCAACAATTGCTGAATTGCTGACCGGGGAGGATGCAGCATGATCCCCGCCTCACATTCACTCGTTACCCTCAATCCGGCCCGGCAGGCTGCTCTTCAGGCCATTGCTGAGGTGGAGCAACGCCGTGAGGAACGCAAACGCCTGCCTGACGATAACCCGGTGACACGGGCATTCATGCGGCGGCTGACAGGTCAGAGCCGTCTCACGCACAGGACGGCCAGACTGATTCCGGGGCTGGCATGGGATCCATCCTTTAAGCTCTGGACACTCAGGAAACTGGAAAATGCGCTGGAGCGGCTTCTGGTGAGTCAGGGGGAGCACTGTTTTCCCCCCTTGTCGGAGGCGGTGCAGCAGTGTCTGTTCCCGGACGTGGTCTGGCGTAACACATCCCGCGCGGAAAAACGCGCGAAACTGCGCTGGCACAAGGTACAGCGGCAGGAAGATAAACGCCAATGCCATGCGGCCATGCTGCATCAGAGTCTGGTTGCGCGCGCGCGGGTTGCTCTGAATTTTCAGTCCCCGGAAACGGTGGGGGCATGGTATTCGCGCTGGTCGGAAGAACTGCACGAATACGAACTGGCATCGATGTTCTGGCAGTGGCGTTACCGTTTTGCTTCGCTGGACAAACTCCTATGGCACCGGGACGCTGGCGACCCTCTGTGGGTGGTGTTCTCCGTCCTTAGGGACATGGTGAGGGCGCAGCCAGACGGCCTGCGTGCGGCTGAACGCTGGTGTGTACCCGATAAGCTGAGTCACTCAGAAGGGAGGTGCGCAAATGCTTGCTAAAACTCTGACCCTTGCTGACAGAGAAGCACTGGAGAAGATGCCTGGCGGCTGGTTTATCCTCCGGGATGTGCCTTCCCTGCTTAACCGGCCAGCCTGGCGGCTTGAGCGTCTGGTCAGTGCGGGAGTTGTGCAATCCCGCATTCGCGGAACGTATCCCGATTATGTCATGGAGTACCAGGTACTAAGCGCTGAGGAAGCACCCGGTGAGACACGATAATGTCAGGCCGTGCCCGTTCTGCGGATGCAATGTTATCCGTGTTCGCAGGTTGTCCGGGTATTTCCGGGCATCATGCTGCGGCTGCGAGTCCACTGCCTCATTTCAGGAAAGTGAACAGGAAGCTGTAAATCGCTGGAACCGGAGAGTCAACGACACACACGAATCGGGAGCAATCTGTCAGGAAAAGGTATGAAAAATCAGCGAAACTGATTGCCTGAGCCTGGTGGGAGTGATGCGGGTTGAGGTATAATGGCGGTGGCGCTTGAGGCTTTTTGCCTCATGATGTTCAGGTGGTTTGTCGCCTTGTTGTGAGGCAGAAAGAAGAAAGCCCCGAAGGTAATTTTTCAATTAACCAACAGGGCCAACTCTATGTCTCGACAACATCAGAGTAGCCGTTTACCCGCCGTAAGGCAAGGAGAAGAGGCTATGAAGCTGACACCCAACTCTTTCATATGGTGCGTTCTGATAGTGTGTCTCACACTGCTGATATTCACCTGGCTGACGCGAAAATCGCTTTGCGAAATTCGCTACAGAGACGGAAGCAGGGAGGTGGCCGCTTTAATGGCTTACGAATCCGGTAAGTAGCAACCTGGAGGCGGGGGAAACCCCGCCTTTTCAGGGCTGATGGCGTCGGAGTCTGCCTAAAGCGCCTTTACAATGGGGCTGTCAGTATCCGCTGGCAGTCCCATTTTCCTTCCGGCGCGACCGCAAATTCCCGGAAGGGCGTTCCCCTACGGAGAACGGGGCAGGGCGGATGCGCCTGCGGCGCTCCCGCTTTTTCCCCTCCGCGTCCTCATCTGCTCCTTCCCTGTTGTTGTGCTCCGTTTCACCCTTATGCTGTTCCTGCTGTTCCTGCTGTTCCTGCTGTTCCTGCTGTTCCTGCTGTTCCTGCTGTTCCTGCTGTTCCTGCTG
>NZ_QODH01000017.1:15483-72151 GCF_009935945.1 Kosakonia sp. MH5
GTGATATTTCACATATTCTGGTTGCCGGTTGTTTTCACGGATAACTGCCGGGGCATGGACCCCTACGGCTCCCCGTCCGTTCCGGCCGGGTCGTCGAGCCTCACTCCGCTAGGCGGCCGCGCAGCGCCCGCCAAGCTCCGCCGAACCCGCAGGCGGTTTCGGGCCTGACGGCTAGAGTCTGATGTCTGAAGGTCAACGGCACGCTTGCTGCGACCGTGCCGGTCGCGCCGCTGTCACCGCCCCGGCGCGACCGGGGCTTTAAGGGCGCAACGCCGTTCCGCCGTTGCGGGTGTGTGCATTCTGTCACTTCGCCGGTGGCCATCACCCTGACGTTCTCACGCGGAGGGCTGGTCGTAGCACCGTCATCCGCCTTCCGGAAGGGTACGCTTCGCCGTTCCTCGCCCGTTCGCACTCGCCGAAAACCCGGCTCGTTTGCGCTGCGGCCTCCGGTGACGCCCGTCCTTCAGTCGTCTGCCGTCGCCACTTTGCCCTTCGCCGCGAGAGAACTCACCAGGGAGATGGATTAACCATCGACGAGGAGAAAAGCAGAATGCACACACGAAACGTCAACGTCAAAACCGCCGCTCAAGAATCTTCCAGGAAGATGGGGGTTAAATACCCGTCACCTTTACTCATCCTGCTCGCTGAAGGTGAGAAACACTCACAGGAGGAAATGGACGTCATGGAGTTCGGCTCCCTGGCTGCGCTTAAAGACTATCGCCGGAGCTTCCCGGAAAAAATGAAGGGGCTTTATCACTACATCGTCAGTGCGGGTGTGGATAAAGACTTTCACCATGTGGAAGTGGTTGCGGCTGACCATTTTAAACAGTTCGTGCGCCAGACAGAGCGCATGGGGATCAGCATTTAACACAGTGCCGCCCGGAAGGGCGGCAGATTTAACACCCCTGTGGCGGTTATCTGCCGCCTCAGTCCAGAGGAAAAATGACCATGACTACATACACCGCAGCCGACGCTGAACAGGCGTTCATCGATAACGATCCACTGGTGTTTGTGAACGCCACCACCTGCAAACAGTTCAGTTACGCCATCGCCATTGGTGGCGTTAATGAGCCTGTTTCTTTCAGCAGTTTTGAAACACTCAGCCAGTTGCAAAAGCGTATCCCGGAACTGGTGCTGATGCCGGAATCCGCCGCTCAGGCACTGCGTCCAACACCGCACCACCTGCCGTGGACGGAAATCACGGCTCAACGGTTCAGCGAACTGGCCGCCAGCGCCTGCCCGTTGCAGATCGGGCACGGTGTCGGCGGGTGTGAAGCGTTTATGACTCCGGCAGCGATCGCCGGGAACGTGGCTCAATATTGCGCGAAGTATGAGGGGCGCTTTTTTGAGTGCCGGGATGATGCCTCGCTGAACACCCGCATGATCCTGGCGGGTATCCGCAGCGCCTTCTTTACCGGCAATAAGGTCGCTTAAGACGGTACAGCGCAGGGCTGAAAAGCCCTGAAAACTTAACCCGGCGGCATTACGCCGCCTTTTGCAGGAGAAATACCGATGTCACTACTTGAAGAAGCACTCCGGCCGACCGAAATGGCTTTCTTTCGGGTATCTCTGTCGCGTATCCAGGATTACGCCGTGTTATCCGGCGGGGAATGGCGCTCAAAATTCGGCGGCAAAACGCTGGCGCAGATGCGCGAGGACATGCCCGATATGGAGCTTATCCCCACCGCCGAGGCGGTGAAGCGACGGAACGAGGGGCACCGGCTGCCCTGGGAGGAAATCACCGGAGAGCGTTACAGCGATCAGCTGGAGATGTTGCCGCCAATGCACTGGCGCACGTGGGGAAGTTGTGAATCCTTCAAGTCACCGGAACGGTATTCCGCAGACGTAACACGCATTTTTGCGCGGTTCCGGGGGCGCTTCTTTGAGTGCCGCGATCTCGTCACCCTGACGCCGCAGGAGATTTATGAAAGCATCCTGAGCGCCTTTTTTGCCGGAGATTCGGTGAATTCCGGGCAGTAAAAAAGCAGGGCTAAGCCCTGCTTAATCACGGATGGCACGGACCAGGTGCCGTCCTTATCAAAACTGATGGAGGATGAATTCCATGATATTTGACCCGCAAACTGTCGCACAGGCGACGGCGTTTGTAAATGCCATCCGGGCAGGAAAGCCCGCCCGTATTCCGGCGATGCCGTTCAGCCGCTGGCAGGAATTTATGACCACGGTTTACAGCGGGATGGGGGCGTCTCAGGACGCAGGTAACAGCCAGAGCGTCTACCCGGCGCTGGGGCTGGCATAACGGAGGCGGGCCGCCCGTCCGGGCGGCCATTTAAATGAGGTCAGTATGAATACAGAACCGATGCGCCGTGGTCCCGATCCCCGCCGGTGGTGCCGCGAGGCAATAGCTTCCTTCCGTCAGCATCTTGCCGCCGGGGTGAATGAAGCACAGTACAACGTTGCCTGTGATGAGCACGCCTGTCATCACTATGGTGAAACGGCCAGCAGCATTTTCCGCCTTCGCCTGGTATGCGGCGGGTTTGTTGCGGGCTTTATGCGGTCAATGCGGCGCAGTGAGGGGCAGGCATGAAAGCACACAAAACCCCGGACACGATACCCGTTATGGCGTTGCAGGAGATCGCCGCGCTGCTGCCTGTGCACGAATTCCCGGTCAGGCTGTCCAGCCGGTCGCAGTGCGCGGCGCTGGCTGCGGAAGCGCTGTGGCTGTTTGCGCAGCGTACCGGGCTTTCGCAGGAGGGTGAAACATTGAATACGCTGCTGGTCGATTTTCTGGCAGATGTGCTGCACCTCTGCTCCCATGTCGGGATCACAGCAAACATGGCAGACGACATGACGCAGCTGATGGCCATCGCAGAGATGCACCATGAATCGGATGCGTATCCGGACGACTGATGCCCGAGCCCTGAACGGCAAATGCCGGAAAGGGCGCTCCCCTCCGGGGAGCCGGGGAGGGCGGGGGCGCCTGCGGCGCGCCCGCTTTTCCCCTCCGCCTTCCCTTCCCCTGCTCCCCGGTTTTGTGACAGTCCCTCATCCTGCCGGGATAACGGCTGTTTCTGCTGTTCAGGGTGTTCCGAAGATTCTGGTTTCCGGTGGTTTTCATGGATAAAAGCCGGAACATGGCCCCCTCCGGCTCCCCGTCCGTTCCGGCCGGGTCGTCGGCCCTGCTCCGCCAGGCGGCCGCATGGCGCCCGCCAGTCTCCGCCGAACCCCTGCGGGTTTCGGGCCTCACGGCCAGGGTCCGATGGCTGAAGGTCAACGGCGCGCTTGCTGCGACCTGCCGGTCGCGCCGCTGTCACCGCCCCGGCGGTGCCGGTGCTTTAAGGGCGCAACGCCGTTCCGCCGTTGCGGGTGTGTGCATTCTGTCACTTCGCCGGTGGCCATCACCCTGACGTTCTCACGCGGAGGGCTGGTCGTAGCACCGTCATCCGCCTTCCGGAAGGGTACGCTTCGCCGTTCCTCGCCCGTTCGCACTCGCCGAAAACCCGGCTCGCTTGCGCTGCGGCCTCCGGTGACGCCCGTCCTTCAGTCGTCTGCCGTCGCCACTTTGCCCTTTGCCGCGAGAGAACTCACCAGGGAGATGGATTAACCATCGACGAGGAGAAAAGCAGAATGCACACACGAAACGTCAACGTCAAAACCGCCGCTCAAGAATCTTCCAGGAAGATAGGGGGAAAAGACATACCCCTGACTGATGCGCAGATCATCGAAACTTTTAACTGGGTTTTCGCAGTAACGGCTGACATGCCTGCCGCGCAATGCCACGACTTCACACCGCCAGCAGACGCGGAAGAGTTCAACGTATTTGAAAAATGCATCCCGGATTACAGCACTGTCTGGATCCGAAATGGCTGGCCAGTAGCTGCTGCACTGCCACTCGATTCTTTATTTCGTGTATTACCTGAATAATTATTTTGAGGAGATGACTATGATTCGTTTATCCACCCGTTATGCCGCACCGACTTTTATGCGTAATACCCGCCCGCTGACCAATGATGAGCTTTTGCGCGTTGTTCCCAGCGCGTTTTCTGTTGAAAAACACGAGTCACGCTCAGAGCGTTACACCTATATTCCGACCATTACACTATTGGATAAATTACGGAATGAGGGGTTCCAGCCATTTTATGCGAGCCAGTCCCGCGTGCGTGACCCTGAACGCCGTGAATATACCAAACACATGATCCGCCTGCGTCGCGGTAATAACATGAGCGGGACAGAAGTTCCGGAAATTGTTTTGCTGAACAGCCACGATGGCAGCAGCAGCTATAAAATGATCCCCGGTATTTTCCGTCAGGTCTGTACTAATGGACTGGTGTGCTGGAAATCCTTCGGGGAAATAAATGTCCCGCACAAAGGGGATATTGTTTCGCAGGTTATCGAAGGCGCTTATGAAGTGCTTGGCGTGTTCGATAAAGTTACAGACAACATGGAACAGATGAAAAGTATCCAGCTGAACAGCCCGGAACGGCAGCTGCTCGGACAGATGGCACTCGATTATAAATATGGTGAAGGTAAAGCGCCGGTGACGGCTGAGAAAATTATCCAGCCGCGCGCATGGTATGACAAGGAAACAGATTTGTGGACATCATTTAATATCGTGCAGGAGAATCTGGTCAAAGGTGGGATCTCCGGGCGAACCGCAAAAGGAAAAAGAACCACCACGCGACCGGTGACCGGCATCGATGGCGACATCAAACTTAATCAGGCACTCTGGAAAATGGCGGAAGAGTTTGCAAAACTTAAAAGCTGAATAAAAAACCCGGTTCGCCGGGTTTTTTATTTTTAATCCTTCACTGGCAAAGGGGAAGTGTCTCTCTTTGCCAGCTCATCTTTTTTCTGTAAAGCAGAACGCTGCTCAAGAATATCCCTCCTTGCCAGCAAAACACGGTAAATGTTCTTTACCGATTGTGCGTAGAAACGCCTCTGGGCGATCAGCTTTTTCGCCGGGCCTGTATTATACATTCCGACGCTGTCCCAGTTTTTCCCGTATGACCTGAAGTTATGTGCTAATACCCATGCGCCCGTATAAACACAAATACACGGATCATTGAGCAAATCCGATCGCGTAATATTAAATTCACGCAGTTTCCCATAATGCGAACTGTTGACCTGCATTCCGCAGACATCTTCAGAGCCGTTTCTGTTGGCTTTATTTATCGCCCCTGGCTGTAAGCGGCTTTCCTTAATCGATATTGACATGAGCAACAGTGGATCAATGCCATAATCATGGCCAGCCTTATCAAAACACATTTGGGGTGCTGCACTGCATGACATTGTCATGCTGAGCAGAAGATACAGCAGTTTATTCATTTTCTGTGCCTTTGCAGTATACGCAACGGTAGTGACCATAGAGCGCTCATTTAAAAAATACCCCCGGCGATCATTTAAATCAAGAACACCTCTTACAAATGCGCAGAGGGCGCTTCTGTGATGCGTTTCATCTCGATCCTGAATAACAATTAGATCCTCTTACGCTTTATTTTTTGCCGCTCTTTACTACACATATAAAACATGACACCCCACGCAAGACTTCGTCTTGCAGTTTTTGCTTTTTAAATCAGTTGGTTATCCTGTAAAAATTGTGCAAAATTTGGAATAAAATCAAAAACATCACACAATCCGACACCATCATGTAGGAGGTTTGTAATACATATATCGGAGGATTAGGATAACTGGTGACACTATTAAGTAGTAGGTTTATCGCAGGAATGTGGATATGCTTAAAAACCATTGCGATATATATCGCACAGTGTCACACTGGTGTTAAACAGAGTGTCGTCAACGACTACCTGTATAAACTTAAAAATGACACAGTATCCAGCCATACATTCGGACTCACACTTTTCTGTGTGCGGCTCAGGCTTAAAAAATCAACACGAGTAGTGTCGCTCACGACACCAACTAACTGTGAGAATAAATATGGGAAGATTAGGTATATACCTGAAAGATAAAATTGAACGGGAAGTACGTGACATTGTTCAGCAGGAAATTCAGAAAGGCGCCACGTCATCAGAGGTTAGCCTGTCTTCAACATGTAATGAGCTAATCCGCCTTGGGCTTCTCGTCTACAAAAATAATGAAAATGATGGCCATAAATTTGACCTCGAAGGTTTCCGTCGGGACCTCATCAAGAAAGTATCTGGCTCAAGAGAAGGTATTATGATTCTGACCGCACTCATTTCTGAGATGTACGTTCAGATGCAAGGTCCGGATGCGAAAATAAGCCTTGAGAATTTGATTAATAACAACATTTCAGCGATTAACACAGCCGAAAACATGGCGGAAACACAACACTTTCTGGTCGAAGAAGAATAACCACTATGGCCGGCAGAAGCACCGGCCATGTCATACCTGTTACTCCGGTTTATTCCACGGAAGCGGGACTTCTTCTGCTTCCGAAATTTTTCCCCTGAGATACCACTCAAAAGCCATACAGAGCACTTTCAGCGCCTGCGCGTCTTCATTCTGCTCAAGAACACGCCCCGTAAAATAACCCAGAGAATTCATCAACCTTGTCAGCATTTCATCGTTAAGACTCCGTTTGTGCACCCGTGCCATAATTCTGATTTCGCTCGCGAGATTCTCCGGGATTCGCATACTGTAGCCCGATGTTTTGCCCGGAATTAACACCCGCTCACCATCACGCCACATCCATGAAAGCTTTGGCTGTTCGGAAACCGCTACCGCCGGAACGCTTTCACCTTCACTCAC
Organism: Kosakonia sp. MH5; assembly: GCF_009935945.1. Taxonomy (NCBI): domain Bacteria; kingdom Pseudomonadati; phylum Pseudomonadota; class Gammaproteobacteria; order Enterobacterales; family Enterobacteriaceae; genus Kosakonia; species Kosakonia sp. MH5. Next base: position 22,168 of record NZ_QODH01000017.1, read on the forward strand.
TCCCAATAAAAAACCCAGCCATTCTTCGAACTTCACAGCCAGAGAAATAATTCTTTCCCCTTCCGCTGTTTTTATTACCGGTACATGTGGCTGATAATTCAGGGACATTAACAGGCGCGCGATAATTTCATCATTAACACTTCGCTCACCTATTCTGGCGCAAACCCGCAACTCCATTAACAGATTGTCCGGCGCGCGCAGTCGCCACTCCACTGTCTCACCCGCAATGAACTTACGCGGTCGCCCACGATGGTCCCACATTTTCTCTTTTACTTTCATTTGGATAGATCCCTGACAACACAGGCGTCATACCTGCATGACCTAGGGTATGTTCTGCCCATGCTCAGATAATTCCTAATATTGTTGAAAAGTGTGATGCGGCTCACAGTTTTTTTTTTTTAGGGTCATGAGACACTAATGCCCGCGTAAACAACCACTTACGCAATCACCTTTTGTTTACATCCGGAGAAACAAGCATGTTCAAGCAGGACAATGCCCTTAATGTCAGACAGGGATGGGCGGTAGCGTCTTTATTTCGCAAAGCCCGCGAATATATTCAGTTTCGGCAGTTTTTAAAAAACGGAGGATTAATTTTAATTTCACTTATGGTCAGTCATTATGCGCTGGCAAGCGGGAGCGATTTACTGGCCCCCCAGGATGCAACCGTAACCGGCACATTCGGTCACGGCTCCTCACTCGAAAAATATTTATATTACGCTGAAATATTTATCGCTGTGTTTTTGTATGTGAAAGCCCGCTCCCCGCTGGTTTTTGTTGGCCTTGTTATGGTTATTATCTTTACCCGCCTGGGTTTCTCTCTGGCAGGTTAATGATGAGCGGGGAAGATGATAAATATTACTTCCCGGAAACGTTAAATCACCAGTCCCGATACTTCGGCCTTCCCCTCGACGAACTTATTGTTATTGCTCCCCTTACGTTATTAGGTGTCGCATTTAATATGTCGACCGCCCTGGGGATAGTTTCGGGTGTGCTCTGGTGGATAGTCAGATATCTGAAAAAAGGGCAGGGGTCGTACTGGTTACTGAATTTCTGTTACTGGCACCTCCCCACCTTAATTTTCAGGGTGACTTTCAGGTTAATTCCTGAATCCAGTTTCCGTCACTGGAGGGCGTGAACGCGTGAAATTAGATATCAAACGTAACCGGGATAAATATCTCCGTTACGCATTCCTCGGGATGGCTGCGTACTGCATTGCAGGCACTCTCGGCAACATACTGAGCGGCTCTCTGGCGTGGCACTTTGCCACCCACCAGAAAACCATCACCACGCCCATGATTTTCAACCAGCCATTCAGTTCTGACGCGTCGTCGGCTGATTCTCCAGCCATGACAATGTTCGCACTCTCTTTTCTGTATATGCGGCTTAACGTCAGTCCGGAAAACATCGATGGCCAGCAAAAATTGCTTCTCGGGTATGTTCCGGCAGAAAGCCGGAATGCACTCAAAAAAGCCCTCGATGTGGAAGCTGACCGGATTAAAAAAGGAGGCATCACCTGGCGATACGACACGCGCGCCCTGCGCATGATTAAACCCGGCGTGATTGACGCCGATGTCGTTCTCCACCCCTCAACCACCAACGGCAACATCACCACTGACCTCAAGGAGCAGGCCAGAACCTACCAGCTCCGGATGAGTTATGAGAACGGCATTATCAGACTGCTTGATATGACCGAACTCGTGCCGGCCACCACTAACTGAATCAGGACTGCCAATGAAATTACGTTTTTCACCGGCAGCTGCTGCTGTGTTACTGGCAACGGGATTTTTCACGGGCGGCCTTCGGGCCGCCATCATTCCCGGCGCCACACCGTTTGAGAATGACGCGTCCTTTACCGTCACCCTCAGTAACACCAACCCCAACAAAATCGTCATTGACGGGGAAATGGTGACCAGCATCAGCGGGCCGCAAGGGGCTTATGACAAGAAACCAACCGATGACGGGGCACTGATTCTGTCTCCCCTGGTTGGACAGAACTTCACTGTGTTTATCGAAACCGCCAGAGGCGCGGCGCTGAGCCTGAACGTTCAGCCGAAACCGGGTCCCGGTCGCACACTGCGCTACACCCCGGTAAGCACCCTCAGAGTCAGTAATGACGACGCAAAGGCCTGGGAAGAAGGCCAGAGCTACGAGAAAACACTCGTCAGCCTGTCGCGAAGCATTGCGCAGGGCGACGTCCCGGAGGGATATCAGGATATCCCGGTCAGCCGCCTGCCGGCTTACGCTCCGCCGGTCAGCGTGCAACTGACCCCGGAGCGCCAGCTGGTCGGCACCCACCTGCGCATCGTCCGTTACCGCATGAGAAACGCCGGCGTGGTCACCACACAGCTGCGTGAGCGCGATTTCTGGCGCAAAGGAGTACGCGCCGTGATGCTGTCGCCGAATCAGCTGTATGCGAACGGGGAAGGGTATGTGTGGGTGGTGTTCTCAACAGACGGGGAACCTCATCCATGAACATCAACGTGAAGACCCGACGCACACAGATTGCCATCCTTGTCGGCGTGCTGATAGCGGCCGGCGTGACAGCTGCTGCCGTCATCACCTTCGGTGGCGAAGGTCCTGGTGGCCAGCATAAACCCAGGCCGAACGCACCCGCACCCAACATGACCGGCGTTATCGGTCCTGCCTTTGACGAGCAGGTCCAGCAGTCCGCCATGACACAGCAGCAGGCAAAAACTTCTGCGCTGGAAGCCAGAGTGGACGGGCTGGCGCAGACGATTAAGCAAAACCAGATTGATTTCTCCACTCAGTTGCAAAAAAAGGACGCTGAGATTCAGCGTCTGACTGACCAACTGACGAAGCAGCCGGGTGCCACCGGCAGCAACGGACAACCCACCGGGCAGCAGACACCACCTGCTTCTCAGGACGGCACACCACTGCCGGGTCCGGTTGCTGCCGGTCAGGCCAGACCCCCTCAGTACACTGTCACTCCGGTGAACGGCGCGCCAGCCGCCATTGGCGCGGCCCGAAATCAGGGGGCCGGGTTTTATCCCGGCGGCAGTGGTAATCGCATGACTGCGGGTATCGATAAAACCACCTTTAACTACGAGAGCCTGAAAAAGAAACCCACTAAGCTGCCCTGGATATCCTCCGGCTCCTTCTCTGACGCCATCATGATTGAAGGTGCCGACGCCAACGCCAGCGTCACCGGTCAGCAGAACAGCCGGCCGGTGATATTCCGCCTGCAGGGCAAGACCACCATGCCGAATAACCGCCAGTACGACACGGATGGTTGCTTTGTAGTCGGGGAAATCTGGGGCGACATCTCCAGTGAGCGCGGCGAAGTAAGGACGCGCAGCATCAGCTGCAACCTGAAAAACGGCAAAGACGTCGACATGGAGTTTGAGGGCCATGTCAGCTACCAGGGTAAGGGCGGCATCAAAGGTACGCCGGTGATGCGTAACGGCAAAATCATCGGCTATGCCGGTGCGGCCGGCCTGTTATCCGGATTTGGCGAGGGCATCAAATCTGCTGCCACGCCTTCAGTAGGGCTTGGAGCCACGGCAAACGTCAGCGCCGGTGATGTCTTCGGGCAGGGTATCGGCGGGGGAGCCAGCAAAGCCGCTGACACGCTGAGCCAGTACTGGATTAAACGGGCTGAGCAGTACCACCCCATCATCGATATCGGTGCCGGTAATAAGGTCACCGTGGTGTTCCAGAAGGGCTTCCAGCTCGAAACCCGGCAGGACAGCGAAGAGGAGAAAGCCAGAGCCGCCGCGCAGAGTGCGAGTGAAACGGCGAAGAATGCCGTGGCCGGGAATAACACGCCGGTCGCCAGCACCTCCTCAACGTCCTCTGTTGGCAACATCGATCCGGATGAAGTGCTGCGTCAGGCAAAAGGACTGCAGCTTGGCGACACCATCAACTGAGGGGGATAGCGGTGAAAAAAGACCGTAACGCTGAAGTTCTGCGGCAAATACGCAGTGATATTAGCCAGTGGCGCGCAGGCGGCTTTCCGCCCGGTAAGCGGTTATTTCTGTTCGTCTGGGGGCTTCCCACTTTTGGCGGATTCTGGCTGGTAATGAATATATCAGCGAAACCGACAGTGTCAGCGCTTATCTTCGCGCTTATCTCCGTCGTTGCCCTGATTTTTGCCAGAGTGGTCACTGCGGCCGCCCCAAAAACATGGGGTGAAACTCTGGACAAACGGCTCTCCACATACCAGCCACAGAACCTGGTGGCCTGGGAGTATCTACAGAAAACCGCCAGGAAAAAAATGACGCTTGAAGTGCATGACCTGGAGCGCTGGTATGAAAGCGAGGCCATTACCGTCTGCCCTCGGGTGAAAAAGCCGCTTCGCTTTCTGGGTAACACCCCGGAGAAAAAAGAGGAGGAAAGTCGTGGACAATGAACAACGCTATAGCCGCTTTACAATTATTTGTTATTGCCATCAGCAGTGGCTGCAGGGGCGGAAACCACCACGACCGGCAACAGATTTACATATGCGGGTATTGGTTATTGCCGGTGCGATAGTGACAGGTTGCGGACTTCGGGAGATTTACCACGGGCATCAGGACGGAATGATACTGGCCGGGGTTTTGCTCGGGCCTGCTGTTCTCATCTTTGCGCTGTCGGAGATGTTTTCCTGTGAAACATGGTCTTCTTTCTGTGAAGGCCAGCTTGAGAGTTACGAACCGGCTGATGCCGGTGCCTTTCATGCACTGCAGGCGGTCGTTATATCTTCCGGCAAGCTGGAGAAAGAAGCACTGGGTCAATGGATTGAACTGGAGCGGGAGGCCCTTGCTGCCACATACCCTGCTTCAATGGTAAGCGAGTCAAAGGATACCTGCGAGGGGCAATCATGAAACCATTGTGCATAACTGTGCTGATGGTGTTGTTTTTCCAGATTCCGGCTCATGCGGAAATAATGACCTCACTGATGGCACTGGAAGCCGGGGTATCCAGCGGAAGTGATGAATCGCGGGCAAAATTCCAGGCGTTGAAGCAAAAAATGGAAAACGATCCGGATGCGTGGCAGGCCTATTTAACCGTCACCCGTTCAGTTCCGGCGGATATCAGTAATAGCCTTCGCGATGAGTACCGGCAGCTGGCAACTGCTCTGGTTCTGAAAGCAGCCAGAGCTAATAATCCGGATGCGTTGACACTGGTTTTTACCCGTTACGATGTGCTGGACTTCTGGTCTGCCAGACCGCAGCTGGTAAATGCATTATTAACGGCTGCGGAAAAAGCGTCCGGAACTGCCGGGGATACCGGGATACTGACCGCAGCAGGGGATGTTCTGCAGAACGGAATACTGGTTGTTCAGAACAGCTTAAGGGCTGCCGCATTCTATGCAAGGGCCTGGCATGCTGGTTCGGATGAGGCCGCCTCCCGGTTGAATGCACTGTTTATGTCAATAAAAGACCCTGCAAGTGCCTATTTGTGGGCGTTGCGGTGCACCGGGAAGTGCCATCTGGATGAAGATCATAAAGCCCGGGAGATGTTAACACCCAGGCAGATTACTTCCATTCAGGTACTGGCGCGCGACTCGCGGATTTTGACAGTAAATGGGCTGGGCGCTCAGGAGGTTATCCGGTGAAAAGCTATTCATGTCATAACGCCATACTGGCGCTGTTGGCCATTCTGGTTTCAGCCATCCTTATGGCGTTTTCCACACCCGCAACGGCGGGAAAATCCTCCGGTTCTTCCGGCTCGTTCTCTTCCTCATCAAAGGGAACAGGGATCCGCAGCGCCCCCTCCCGACTTTCCGGAGGGGCATCTTCCGGTTCAGGCAATGTCCAGTACAAGAGTTTTAAGCCTGTTTCCGGTAGTGCTTCAGCCAGCGCCTCCCCATCAGGCCGGGGAATGTATCAGGGCCGGGGTTCTGTCCTTGATCGCAGCAGTATTAAACCTTCTGACAGACTTCAGACGGTTATACGGGAAAAGGAGAGCAGTGGACCGGGATGGGTTGGCACAGGGCTTCTTGTCTGGCTGTTGAGCCAGCACGACCTGTCAACTTCAGACAGGGAATGGGTACAAAGCCGGATAGATGAAGCCCGCAAGGATGGTGAAGATATTGCACCACCACCCCCTGAATTGTCCGACGTCATCTTCAACTGGGTACTGCCTGAAAAAATCGCTGCAGGTCAGGATGTCATTATCAAAGCCGCAGCGGTTGAAGATAAAAAGCCGTTAATCCCTGACTGCGAAATTAACGGCCAGCACGGGCATACGGAAGACCAGAATACAGTGCTTGAGTGGAAAACTGCTTCAGCTGTCAGCGCGGTCGTACTTTGCACCGCTGATGGCTGGACAGATATGCGGCTTTTAACTGTCGGTGATTAATACCCGGAACTGACTCTTCAGTCATTCCGGGCCAGCTAAGTCGTTACCGCTGTGTATGCCATGCGCAGCATCCTCCTGAGAAAATGTAAATCCAGTCACTTTTAATAATCCCTTAAACCGGAGACATCCATGCATAAATTACTGGGTGCTGCACTGCTGTGCGGCGCGTTAACCGGCTGCGCCGGTATGAACTCAGATTTTGACTGTAACGCCACGGCCACTGATAAATGCCTGACCACTGCTGAAGCCAATAAACTGGCCGCGCAGGGTAAAAGCATTGACGATATCGGTGCCGAAAAAGACGTAAAAAAGCCTGCGGGTGAAACCCTGCCGGCACTGCGTAACACGGCACCGGTTGTAAGTCCTTCCCGCCCCGTTTCTGTCGCAGCAACCGGAATCACCCCAAAAGCCATTGCGCCGCGTCCGATCGTGGCCTCGCCCACGCCGGTTACTCCCATTTCAACCACACGCAGCGCGCTGACCGGTCAGCCCCTGACAACGCCGATTCAGCCACTGCCGTATGTCTCTCCGTCCCGTTCCGTCAGTGATGCCGGGCGCGTGACCGCGCAGCGCATCCCGGATGCCACACAGCGCCTGTGGATTGCGCCGTGGGTGGACACCGATGACAACTTCCATCAGCCGGCAGTAGTGGAGTTTGTGAAAAACAAATCTCACTGGGACGAGGGATTTCGCGTGATCGGGGAGGGCGGCGAATGATGAAAACACAACGTCGCACCGGAGCGAAGCGCGAACCCCTCAACTGGCAGGGCGGCTGCCGCTTCGCCGATGAGGCTCCGGAGGCGGATTTCTCAGGCCTGCTGGAAGACACGCTGGGCCATCTGCGAAGCAACCTGCTGGAAAGACATATCGCCCAGGAAAACATGCACGCACTGCGCCTTGAACTCATCGGTGATATTGCAGCCCGGCTGCAACCCCACGGGAGAATGAAATAATGTCTGAATTTCTCGACAGTCTTGTGAGTCTCCTTCAGAAAGGGGGCGAGAAAGACGGTGCTGCCACAGCCAGAGCTAACCTGCAGCAGGCCTGGGATTATCCTTCCCTGACGGCGGCGCTTCCCTGGCGTTATTACGATGACACCAACGACCTCTTTATCAACAACAGTACGGCCGGTTTTATTCTGGAGGCCGCGCCGCTGCCCGGAGCCAATGAGCAGGTGGTGGCGGCACTGGATGACATGCTGCGCAAAAAACTGCCCCGCAGGACGCCGGTCACCGTGATTATGGTGGCCAGCAAATGTGTCGGCGAACGCATTGCAAGAGGGGTCAGTACCGATATGTGGAAAGGCCCGCTGGCCTCCCACCTTAACAGCATCACCCGCGCATTCTGGGAAAAATCATCCCTTGAGGGAATGGCCAACCGCCGTGAGTACCCGCTCTTTCTTCGCAATTACCGGGTATTCATTGTTTTTGGAAAAAAAGGCCGGTTTACCACCCGGTTAATGGACGAACTCAAGCAGATACGCAACACCATCCGCGTGTCGCTGGAAGCCGCCCGGATTGATTCCATCAACACCTCCGCCAGTGATTTCCTTTCGCTGATGCGTGAGCTGGTTAATTACCGTTCCGCTCAGGTTATGCCCGCCAGTGCCGAGTGGAACAGCGTGGAAGAGCTGAACCGGCAGGTCGTCGATCAGGGGATAGATATTAAGGTCCGGCCTTCACATCTCCGGCTGGAACTGCCGGAAAATGTCACGCAAGTGCCGGTCAGCTTTTCGCAGGAGCAGGTCTCAGACACAAAACAGGTCCGCCTTCCCGCGTCCTCCTGCCGTCTGGTGAACATGCAGCTCACCAAAAGCCCCACCCGTTTTGCGCTCTGGCAGGGAGCCGATAACCTCCAGAATTTACGTTTCCCCGATCTGGGTATCCCCTGCCCCTTTATGCTCACCTGGACGGTGGAGCTGGAAGAGCAAACCAGAAGCCAGGGTGAAGCGATGCGCAAGAACATGGATCTCTCTAAAAAAGCGAATTCCGCTTACGCCCTGCTGTTTCCCGGCGTCAAAAAACAGGCCGAAGAGTGGCGAAAAATGCAGATGGAACTGGGTACCAACGAAGTGGCGTTGTGCCGGTTTTATTTCAATCTGACGCTGTTCACACCGGATAACGATCAGGATTCCCTTGCCTGTGAACTGGCCGCCATCAACGTGTTCCGTAAAAACGAACTGGAGCTCACCACCATCCAGTATCAGCAGATGCGTAACTGGCTGGCCGCAATGCCCTTCATGATGCAGGAAGGTCTCTGGGCCGATCTGAATACGACCGGCGCCACACTGCGCGCGAAAAGCTGGAACGCCACTAACCTGATGCCGGTGGTCGGGGAACGTCACCTTTCCCGACGCGGGATGCCGCTGCCCACCTACCGTAACCAGGTCGCCTTTTTTGACATGTTTGGTGAAGAGAACGGCAGCACGAACTTCAATATTGCCGTAACCGGCACATCCGGGGCAGGGAAATCGTTTTTTACCCAGGGGGTTCTGCGCGATGTGCTGAACGCGGAGGGATTTGCCTGGGTCATCGACATGGGCGACAGCTACAAAAACTACTGCAAACAGGCCGGCGGCGTGTATCTCGACGGTGCAGATCTGCGGTTTAACCCGTTTGCCAACGTGGTGGACAGCAAGGTGTCGGGCGAAAACATTATGCGGCTGCTGACCGTGCTGGCCAGCCCCCAGGAACCGCTCGATGCCGTGTGTGAAGCCATTCTCCTGAAAGCGGTGGTCTGGGCGTTTGATCAGAAAGCCCGGAAAGCCCGCATTGACGATGTCCACACCTATCTTACCAGTGCGGAAGTGAACAGCGCCTTCGAGGACAAACCCACCATCATTTCCCGACTGGCCGAGCTGGCACTGTTGCTGGAGCCTTACTGTACGTGGGGACCTTACGGGGAATACTTCAACGCCGACGAGCCAACGCTGAATGGTGAAACCCGCTTTGCGGTGCTGGAGCTGCTCAGCCTCGAGAACAAACCGAAGCTGCTCAGCGCCATCCTGTTTTCGCTCATTCTGGCGATTCAGGAAAAGATGTACCACAGCCCGCGTAACCTCAAGAAAGTGGCCATCATCGATGAGGCGTGGCGTCTGCTCAGCGGCTCCAACCCGCATGCCGCGAAGTTCATCGAAACCGGGTATCGCACCGTGCGTCGTCACCGTGGCGGCTTTATCACCATCACACAGGGGATTAAGGACTTTACCGCCAGTAAGGAAGCGGAAGCCGCATGGAACAACAGTTCCACAAAAATTACGCTTCTGCAGGACGCTAAAGCCTTCAAACAGTACCTGACGGAATATCCCGATCAGTTCTCTGAGATTGAAAAAGAAGTCATCAAATACTTCCAGCCCGCGCTTGATACCGGCTTCAGTTCGCTGCTGATCACGGCAGGGGAGCGCAGTTCATTCCACCGGCTGTTTGTCGACCCGGTGACGCGGGCCATGTTCAGTTCACGCGGTGAGGACTTTGCTTTCATGCAGGAGGAGCAGAAGAAGGGAGCCAGTTCAGAAGAGGCGGCTTACCGGCTTGCCAGGGTGAAATACGGGCCGGAGCTTGCGGCGCTTGAAGAATGGGTGAAAGCAGCATGAATGAACACAACGAAAAACCCGACAGCGGGGATGTTGTACGGGAGGGGGTGTTCCGGCCCGGCTGGCTGGCCCCGGTCCGCTGGCGGTTAGGGGTCTGTATGCTCGTCTCGCAGATGATCATGACCGGTATCAGCTGGATTGTTATTAAAGCCGACACACCGGAAGTGGTGACCTTCGATATGAAGGGAACGTGGGACATTTTTATGCAGCAGTCTGCACAGCAGAAGCTGGATGAGGCAAAGGCGAAAGCACTCGTTACACGGTTCAACCTGGCCATGAGCGACAGCCTGACGGACTGGCAGAAGAAGCATAACGTCATCATTCTGGTGCAGCCTGCAGTCGTCAGCGCGCAGCAGGACATTACCACAGATATCCGCAACGATATTGCCGTGCGGATGCAGGAGGGCAAATGACGCTTTCCCGCAGACTGCTGGCCGTGATCATCATGACACTGGCCACTGGTGCCGGGGCGAAAGACCTCGGCACCTGGGGGAATGTTTTTGAGCCGGCAGAGCAGGACATGCTGGTCTTTATCCGGAACCGCCTGAAAGCGATGGAGCAGAGTGGTGAACTGGATACGCTCAAAAACGAGGCCATTGAGCGCGTTAAACGCAACGCGGTCCGGCCTCCCCCGGTGGCGGGGCTGACCCCCGCCAGTCAGTACCGCACCTTCAGCTTTGACCCCACCTTCACCGTCAACGAAACCATCACCGATATGAAGGGCAACATCATTGCCCGCAAGGGTGACAAGGTGAATCCGCTCGACCGTGTACCCTACAGCCAGACGCTGTACTTCATCGACGGCGACAACCGCGATGAAGTGGCATGGATGAAAAAACAGCTACCCGGCGCGGGCGATTTTAAGGTCATTCTGGTGAAGGGAAACATCAAGGAAACCAGCGATGCGCTTGATGAGCGCATTTATTTCGATCAGGCCGGTGTGCTGACAACGAAGTTTGGTTTTGAACACACGCCGGTGCGGATCACCCGCGATAACCGGGTACTGAAGGTTGAGGAAATACCAGTTAAGAAGGACGGAAAATGAACTCAAATATTATTTTGGTAACAGGAGTATCGCTGTTGATGATACTGGCGACATGGATTGCAATTTGTGTGTGTAAAAAGCACGACAGGCTATTGGCTGTATACGCGTCACTGGTAACATCAAGTCTTCAATTGATCGTCTTTTTTATATTTCGGAAGACCTTCGTTGCAGAGCCGTTTTTATTTTCCATACCATTAATGTATGCCCAGTCTTTTATTATTTTTCAGGTGAGAACAATCAGGGGGCTGCAAGCGCATTATCCTTTTTTACGCGATAACCACCCGTTGTTCTCTGTTGCCCTTAGTGCGCTTTTATACACTGTTCCCTGGTGGTTTGCTGCTGGGTGGGCTCTGAAGAAACTGGCTTAGTAACCAGCACGCTACTGATACTGAAAGCCAGCAGGATTGTGATAACACAGCCAAATATTCCGGTGATGTAACCCCCTACCCCTTTATACTTTGAGCCGTCAAACATGCTTTCCAGCGTCAATATGCTTCTGTTTATTATGTAGACATTCCAACAGCAAATTAATAATGCAATTAATGATAATAATATGAGGAATATTATATCGAACATGTCAGGGTGAGATGATAATCGCTTTATGGAAACTACAATAATAGTCATTATGGATATTGTGGTTAGTGTGTCACGTAGTATATCCCTGAGTGCATCAAGAAATAGGTTATCACTAAATCGAAATGGGAAGTGCATTTTATCAACGCCTTGTATTAATAGCCTGAAAGATTCCTGCCAGCCATATGTGTATCGTGTTGATATTCAATCTACTACAAAACATTGTTGGAGAGAAAATGACAGCAATAGTTATGGCCTCATTGAGTCAGTGCAAACCTCACTGGGTAAGCGGAGCCGGGCTGAAGGTTGAGGAGACACGCTTCTTATGTGGTCAGGTGTGGTGTCAATTGTTAACAAAGCGCCTGTGTAGACAAGTTATCGCCTCTTTCAGCCAGTAACAGCGTTGCTGTCGCTGTGGGCATTCAATCAATTTATTCGTCAGAAAAATTTTCGGAGAAAATATGGCTACAGAAAAAGCCCGTGTTCCCCTGTCCGCTGGTACCTGCAGAAAGCCTCAGCCCCTCCGGCTCAGCGGTAACCGTCTCAAGGAAATCTATCCTGAGCTGGACAGCTGGGCCAGCCCACTGGTCACCAAAGCTTTTATCGGCTGGCAGCGCGCCACCGGGGTGACCGTTGACAAACCTGACAAGCGCGATGAGCGGTTTCCTGCCTTTCTGCTTAATGTGATGCTCGATAAGCACAAGGAGAGTTGCCAGTGAATGCATTATTGATAGTGCCAGCCTTGTGGCTTCTGATGTTTGGGGTGTTCTCGCAGATTATTATGGAGGCGCCTCTGGTCAGTCGAACCGCACTGGTCATCTATGCCGTGACGATTCTGACCACCATTGTGATTCAGCGGGTTCTGGAACGCAGGAGCCAGCAAAAGGAGGAAGGCAAACACGGCATGTCGGTTGATGAACGACCAGATGCAAACCTGACAGATATCGCTACCGCGACGTATCTGTGGCAGCAGCACGGCATCCGGTGCACACAAGTGTTGCTTGAGACGCTGGAAACGGCGCTTGGCGAGGCCGGATACCGGCTGACACAGGACGTATCCGGTGAGCGGAATATCATAAACCCGAAAAAAATGTATCCGCACCGCAGAGAGATGGTCGCCTCGGCGTTACTTCGCGCCCGTGAACAGTTCTGGGCACCGCATCAGTCTGACGCGGATGTGGAGAATACGGTCAGGCAGGCCCTGAAATCAGGGCTTGGACAAAAGATGCTGGACGATATTCTCATAACCCTGATAAGCCGGAAGTGGAGACTGGAAACAACCAGACCGGACCGGGAGCTGGAGGCTTACCCGCTGCAGCAGGTGGTGGTGAAAATTACCGGCGCCTATGACGCCAGAAAGGATGATCTGATCAAGTGCCTTAAGCATCTGGCCACGACCATCAGTGTGGATATCCCTTCTGCTGACGTCAGCATCCCCGATGAGGATGGGCGATTCTGCACACCGGAGATACGTACCGCAGTTCGCTATTCGGTTACCCGAACGCTGTGCGATTCGCCTCCTGGATTTTTTCCGGAGAGTCTCCAGATTTCGCCACCACTGGCGCTTACCGGGATGATGAAAGCGTTCAATGCAAGTCTGGAAAACCACCTTGTGATGATCCTTCAGTGTCACCGAGGAACCGAACCGGAAATGTTCGCATTTTTGCTGGAAAAGGCCATTCGCAAACTGGAGGAAAGAAAGACATCCGCCGTGGATGAGGATGACGACACCGGTTATGCCTTCGCCTGCCAGGGCAGGTGTTTCGACTGACCGATCACATGATTAAAGGTAGCCCTATGCAAAAAGTACACGGCGGGGCAGAAACAAAAATGATCTCGTCTGTCAGGCACAATGCGGATTCAGACTCCTGGCTGAACGACATTCTGAGAGATAACCCGCTCTACACCACTTCTGTTGTTATCCGTGGCGCACTTCTGGCGCTGCACCGTATGGATAAAGAAACGCGCGCGCAGTTCATCATTGAAGCTGCCGATCGCTGAGTCCTGACCTGTTAACGCCCTCCCGCCAGCCAGCGGCCGTGGCAATCTTCTTTCCGAGGCTAACTATGAAACATCCTGAATCTGTCGGGCCGCTGCCGGTCGTCCGCACGATTGATGGTTACTGGTGCCATCCCGCGCTTGACCATTTTTACGCAGGCCGGGAATACGTCCGGCCTTCTGAATACCATGACTGGCTGGCCAGGCACGGTCTTGAAGAGTCCCTGGTGTACCTTGACGACGACGAGGACTCACCGGCCGCAAGGGAATATGCAGAAAAAGCCTCGTTTACCCGCTGGCAACCCCCTGTTCCTGACGGGAATGGCTGGTTCATCGGGGCCATCTTCGATGGCGAAGACTACGGTCCCACCTGTATCTGGTTCCGGTTGCAGGAGGCACCATGCGTCGAAAGTTGAGGATCCTGTTCTTTCTTATCGGTGTCGCGTTTGCTGGCCTGGCACTGCCGGTCAGTGCGGCATCCAGCAATGCCGGTGACGGCCGCTGGGTCAACCCGATATCCGATGTGTGCTGGAAATGCCTGTTTCCCATGACGCTTGGCAGCATCCAGCTTGCCTCCGGGCCTCAACCGGACACATCAAACCCGTCCATTCCCCTCCAGATATGCTCTTATGGCGTGCTTTACCGGATTGGACTGGCCATCGGGTACTGGGAGCCTACCGCCATGACGGATGTGACGCGGGAGCCGGGCGTGATGGTCAACATGGGCGGGTTCAAAATCGATCTCGGGCGCACCGGTACAGGCACCGCCGGGCAAAGTGACAGACCGGCAGCGGGCGCGTTTTATCATGTGCACTGGTACAAGTACCCCCTGATCTCCTGGCTCAACATCATGACCAGTATCGGCTGCTTTCAGGGGGGCGACATGGATATCGCCTATCTGTCCGAAGTTGACCCCCTCTGGAACGACAGCACGCTCTCGATGCTGATTAACCCGGAGGCCGCACTGTTCGGCAACCTTGTCGCCCAGGCGGCCTGCGCGGCTGATGCCGTATCCAGTTCCGTGGGCTATCCGCTTGCTCCGCTTTTCTGGTGTGCCGGCAGCCAGGGCTCCATGTATCCCTTTACGGGGTATACCAGCGGCGAATTCTCACCCCTGGAGTCCTCCCTGCTGGTCAGTGAGCGTATGGCATTCAAGCTACACCGGGAAGGACTGGTGATGAACACCGTGGGGGCGGATTATGCCGTCTGTTACGAATACCCGTCCCCGATCGTTCCCAAAGAACGGTGGCGCTACCAGATGGTGAACATGTATCCCGAAACATCCAATTGCCACGCTTTCGGTGCCAGCACCCAGACGTGGGGGACACCGCATAACTCCCCTGAATCGAAGAAAAACTTCGGATGGCTGCTGTGGCGAAAGCGTAACTGCGTTTACCTGTGAGGTTCCCCGATGAAAAAACTACTCTTCCGGGCGCTGCTGGCCAGCAGCCTGGTGATTTGCCTGTCCGCCGCCGCGAGTGAACAGGCCGGTGTGTCCGCGAATGATCGGGCCTGGATGAAACAACAGCAGGATGCTTTGCAGGCCTTTAAAGAGAGTCTGAAAGACCCGTCGCTCCCGTTGCCACCCGCGCAGCAGGATCGGGTAACCCGCCTGCAGCAGGGGATTGCAAAAGACCAGCCTGATACAGAGAAGAAAACGTTTCCTGCCATCTACTTTGTCAGCCTGGGACTGCCCCGCGAAGGCCTTCTGCCGATATTGCAGGATGCGCATCGCTACGGCATACCCGCGACGATTCGCGGGCTTCTTAACAACGATTTGCGGCAGACGGCAAACGCCATGTTTCAGCTGACCAAAGAGGATAAAAACATCGGGGTGCAGGTCGACCCGACGTTGTTCAGCGATTACCACATCACCGCAATTCCGGCGCTGGTTGTGAACTGTCCGGGCCATTCCGATGTGATTCGCGGCAGCCTGCCGCTTAAACAGGCGCTGGAAAAAGTGGCGGAGCACGGCGACTGTGCAGCCACTGCGCGCCAGTTGCTGGAGGCATCCCGATGAAGCGATTCATTATTCTTGCGGCGCTGCTGTTTGCCGGCGGCGTGCTCGCCGATGCAAACAGTGATGCGTTTAATGCCGGCGCAGGTTTTGGTAAGGGCAATTCGTCACAGGGCACGTCATCGCTCAGCAATCCCGGCGCAGTGACAGGAAGCATTCCCGGCTATACCAGCAGTCCGCCTGAAAGTGGCTATTACGGCGGTGTCACCGGGGGAGATGGCGGTCTGAGTGACAAAGGACAGCAGGCACTACAGAACAACGATGCCGGACAGACTGTTATTGATTCCGGGACGAAAAACCCGTCACCGGTTATTGATCCGAATGCGCCTTATATCACCATCGGAAAGGGTGCCGAAAGCACGGCTGGCAGCGTACTGGACGGAACCGGTTCGCAGTGCACCTCAACAACGGTATCCAAATCGACGTTTGAAAACTACACCTGCGACCGGGATGTGGCGGTGATCCAGACCTGTGGCCGCACGGCATCCATTACCGGCTCCTATCAGGATAATTACACCTATAAAACCGTCACTATTGATTCCGATAACCTGGATGTCAGTAGCTATCAGGTCAACTGGCCCATGCCTGCGGGCACCGTTTACTCCGCGAGCATGACCTACACCTTCAGAAAAGACCAGGTGCACAGTAATGGCTTACTGTATCTGAATATCACTGCGCTCGGTCAGTTTATGACCATGTATGACAACTCGGGATCTTACAACATTCCCGGAGGTCAGACGTTCACGCAGGGTCAAAATCTGACCATTACCTTTGGCAATCATGATAATAACAAAGACGTCATCCCGGCGGCATGGACGCAGGGAAGGCCTTATCAGATATATCATTTTGTCATCACCCTTGTTTTTCGCACTGGCACCCGAGTGTGGGTTCCGCAGACAACCTGGTCAGAAAGCTGTGGTTTTGACAAAACGAAAGCGCTTTCCAGCGCGGGGAGTGTCTGTAGTGACCCTGGCGGGACGCGGACGGTCACTGTGGATGGTAAGCAGTACAGCCAGACCAACAGCTGCTGGGCGTATACCGATTCGTATGTGACGGCCACCGATTCAAAAGGCAACTGCGCGTCGCTGATGAGTGACCCGGCCTGCACGCTTTCCGGCCATACCTGCACCACAACAGAATCGGGCGTCTGCACTCACGAGTCAGAAACGTACCAGTGCCAGAAAACATATTCCTCCAGTGGTCTGGTCTGCGGGGGGCAGTATTTCTGTAAGACCGGGGACTGCAGTGATACGAACGGTACCGGCGACAGCGGTTTTGATACGGCGGTCGCCAAACTGGCGGGCCTTGCCTCTGCGGGGGACGACATCGTCAAAGACCAGGTCAACGTTAAGGCATTTACGGGCCAGGCCATGAGCTGCCGCAAGGCGTTTGCCGGGTTTTCCAACTGCTGCAAGGATTCCGGGTGGGGTTCCGATGCCGGGCTGGCCTCCTGTAACAGTGACGAGATGGCGCTGGGCAAGGCGAAGGCCAAAAAGGTCACCGTCAGTGTGGGTGACCGCTGTGATCACCAGGTCCTCGGTGTGTGCGTCCAGAAAAGCCAGGTGTACTGCGTCTTCGGCGGCAAACTGGCGCGCATCATTCAGGAGCAGGGGCGTCGCGACCAGCTGGGTGTCAGTTTCGGCAGCGGAGACAGCCCCAACTGCAGCGGTATCACAGTGCCACAGCTGCAGAGTATCAATTTTGACCTGATCAACTTCTCCGACTTCTACTCTGACCTGATAAACAACCAGAAAATACCGGACTCCGGTGTGATGGTTCAGCAAATCAAGGACAAAATCGCCGCCCAGGTACAGCAGCAACAGAGCAGCGGAGGGACAAAATGATCAAACGTCTCCTTCCTCTGCTGATGGTGATTCTGGCACTGCCGGCAACCGGCGAGGAAATTATTTCGCCTGCGACACCGTTCACCGGCTGGTCCTGGTACAACGAACCGAAAACGCCTCCGAAACCGGAACCTGCCCCTTCGCGTGAACAGCCTGAAAAACCGGATATTCCGGACTTCAGCAAAATGTCAGCGGTCGAGCAGGCAAAGGTGCTGCAGGCTTACACAAGGGAGGCGCTTAACCGCGCCATCCTGTACCCGACGCGGCAAAACACGGCGACGTACCTGAAGTGGCAGAAGTTCTGGACTGACCGCAGCTCGATGTTCAGTCAGTCCTTTGCCGCTGCGCAGCTGACGCACCCGGAACTGGATTACAACCTGGAATACCCGCACTACAACAGCATGGCTCCGCTGGTTCAGACCCGCGACCAGCAACAGCGCCAGCAGGCCATTGCAGATCTGGGGCAGCAGTACGGCATGTTTTACTTTTACCGGGGAAGTGATCCGATTGACACGCAGATGGCCGGGGTGGTGGCAGATTTTGCGAAAGCAAACCATCTGTCGCTGATCCCGGTATCGGTTGACGGGCAGGTGGCGCCTTCTCTGCCGGATTCCCGTCCGGACACCGGACAGGTACAGGCGATGCGGATCACGCATTTCCCGGCGCTGTTCCTCGTTGACCCGCGTAACCGTGATTACCAGCCGCTGGTTTACGGGTTCATGACGCAGGATGACCTGGCCAGACGCTTCCTGAACGTATCAACAGGTTTCAAACCTAATTTCTGAGGTTCTCCATGAATAACATCAGTACCGGGCGCACCCTGCGCTCGCTTCGTCGTGCCGTCTGGTTCAGTTTTGTCACCGCGCAGGCAGGGGGGAAATGATGAAACCTCTTTCCCTGTCAGAAATTGTCGTCATCTTCTTTGCCGGCATCCTGTTCAAATGCCTCGGCGATATCACCGGTGTGTACCCCCATCTGTCACAGCTGATGTGCCTGTGGGGGAGCTATCTTCTCATGGCATTCGCGGGTCTGCTTCTCGCCTGTAACCGTTGGTGGTACTGGCGACACCGCCACGACGTTCCCCCGGAGGCGTCAGATGAAAAGTAGCGCCCTTTCCGTTCTTCTGCTCCTTTTCCCCCTGCTGGCCAGTGCCGGCGCGCGGGAAGAAATCGCCGCCATCGATGCTGCCAAGGCTACGCAGTCACAGCCCGCTGCCGGCACAGTGAAACAGTCCGCCACGGCAACACCGGTACTGATGCAGCTGCCGGACGGGCGGCGGGCCGATATGGCGGATTATGCGGTGGTGGTCTTCATGCAGTCCCACTGTCAGTACAGTGCGAAGTTTGACCCCGACCTGAAGCGCTGGGCGGATGAGCATCGTATCCGCGTGTACCCCTACACCCTGGACGGCGGCGGGGATGCATCGTTCCCGGTGCCGCTGATACCGCGTAAAACCGACCCGGCATCGCCGCTGGCGGATGAAATCATGACGTTCTTTGGTAACGGTCTGCCAATAGCCACGCCGACGGCCTTTATGGTGAATGTCCACACCCTGAAAGCGTACCCGCTTACGCAGGGGGTGATGGATATCACCACACTGGAAAACCGCTACGCCAGCCTGATTCAGGCAGATATGGATCAGGTCGACCCCCGTTCACTTCCTCCCATGCCGGCGAACGCACAGGTTACGCCGCAGTAATACAGACGGACTACAGAATGAATACATCCATGTATGCGTTAACGCGTTCCGGGCGCGCGTGCCTTCGTTTGCCGTGGCGTTCCTCGCCTCTGCAATCGGGTACAGACACAACACCGGAGGTGCCCGATGCTTAAACCGTTTCTGACTGCTGCCCTGGTCTTTATGGCCGGGATGGCCTCTCTTCCCGCCCGTGCGGATGTGAACGGGGATCTGAACGGATTCTTTGGCAGCCTCGGTTACAGCGGCAATGTGACTCAGGCTCAGGCCTGGCAGGGACAGGCCGCCGGATACTTCACCGGCGGCTCGGTCTACCTGCGCAATCCGGTCAAGAACGTCCAGCTTATCTCGATGCAGGTGCCGTCACTGAATGCCGGCTGCGGCGGTATTGATGCGTATCTCGGGGCATTTTCCATGATAAACGGCGAGGAAATTCAGCGCTTCGTTAAACAAATCATGAGTAACGCTACCGGATACGCCTTCGATCTTGCCCTGCAGACGATGGTGCCGGAACTGAAGCAGGCGAAAGACTTCCTGCAGAAACTGGCCAGTGATGTGAACTCAGCAAACATGAGTTCCTGTCAGGCCGCGCAGGGCATCATCGGCGGCCTGTGGCCGGTAACGCAGGTGTCCCAGCAGAAAATCTGTCAGGACATTGCCGGCGAAAGCAATCTCTTCTCGGACTGGGCAGCGTCCCGGCAGGGCTGCACCGTGGGTGGCCAGAGCGACAGCGTGACCAGCCGGGCAGGGGACAGCCAGAAAGACCAGGTGCTGAAAAATAAAAACCTGATCTGGGATGCACTCAGTCGTAACCATCTCTTCGACAGTAACCGGGAACTGAAGGAGCTGGTCATGAGTACCGTCGGCTCCATCATCTTCAACAATGCCGGGCAGGTGACCATTCTGACGCCGCTGGTTGATAACCGTGACCTGATAAAGGTGCTGATGCGGGGCGGTTCAGCCAAAGTGTACGGCTGCGATGAGGCAACGCTGTGCCTTGCTCCGGTGGTGAAGGACGTCACCATCGACGAAGGTAACGGACTGGTCACGCTGGTCAAAAACCTGATGCTGTCCATGCAGTCGAAACTGGTGGATGACACCGCGCTGACCGACCAGGAAAAGGGATTCGTAAACACCACCTCCGTGCCAGTGCTCAAGTACCTCACTAACGCCCAGAGCATGGGGCAGAGCGCCACCTACCTGATTCAGGTCAGTGACTTCATTGCTCAGGACCTGATGATTCAGTACCTGCAGGAACTGGTCAAACAGGCTTCGTTGTCGATGGCCGGTAAAAACTGGCCGGAAGAGGCCGCCTCAAAACTGCGCGATAACGTCATCCATGCCCAGGGGCTTCTGGCCGACATGAAGCTTCAGTCTGCCGCAGACCAGAACGCGCTGGACGGCATCGACCGCAATATGCAGTACCTGCAGCAGCAGGTATCCACGATTGTTTCCGGCTCATACCAGAGCAACTATCACTGGGGGAATCCCTGATGCTTGAAGTCTATACCATTTACGGCGGCGGGATGTGGAAATCGGCCTTTGACGCCGTTGTCGGCATCCTCGGTACCAGCACATGGGGGACGCTGCTGCGCATTGTCGGCACCTTCTCCGTGCTGGGCATTGTGGCCTCGTTTGTCAAAAGCAGGAACCCGATGGTGTTTGTGCAGTGGCTGGCGGTGTTTACGCTGATAACCTCAGCCCTCATTGTTCCCAAAAGGTCAGTGCAGATTATCGACATCACGGATCCGGCGACGGTCTGGGTGACCGATAACGTCCCGGTGGGGCTGGCCGGGATTGCCTCCCTGTCGACCAGTATCGGTTTTCATGTGGCACAGCTGTATGACTACATGATGGCGCGCCCGGACTCGGTGACCTACACCAAAACCGGGATGCTGTTTGGCTCCGGGATTGTGGCGGAAAGCAGTGACATGCAGACGCAGAACCCGGAGCTGGCGCAGATGCTGCCGGATTATGTCGAAAACTGCGTGATTGGCGACATTCTGCTGAACCACAAGTACACGGTGAACCAGCTGCTCAACACCACCGACCCACTGGGGCTGATCACCAGTAACCCCAGCCCGTTGCGCGGCATTTTCAAAACGACCAGTGACACGCGTGAATTTCTGACCTGCCAGCAGGCGGCCGCGCAAATCCAGACGCTGGCCGGGCAGGATGCGCAGGTCAGCAGCCCGACGTTTGCCTGGCTGACGCAGAAAATCTTCGGCAACCGCCTGAACGGCGCCACGCTGCTGGCCAACTCAATGGGCGAAAGCTATGGCTTTTTCTATGCCGGTGGAATGAGTGCCGCGCAGATCATGAAAAACAACGTGACCAACAGCGCGATACAGCAGGGCATCCGGGGCTTTGCTGCCCGGTCTTCTGACACGGCCAACCTGTTGAACCTCGCGACCGAGAACGCGGCCACCAAGCAACGTATCAGCTGGGCGGCAGGCAGCACGCTGGCCACCCGGCAACTGCCTTTCCTGCAGTCCCTGATGATGCTGATTCTGGTCTGTTTATTTCCGCTGGTTATCGCGCTTGCGGCGGCCAACCACTCCATCTTTGGCCTGAACACGCTGAAGATTTATATCTGCGGGTTCCTTTACTTCCAGATGTGGCCGGTGATGTTCGCCATCCTGAACTATGCCGCCACGTTCTGGCTGCAGACTAAAACAGGGGGGACACCCCTTGTGCTGTCCAACAAGGATGCGGTGGCGCTGCAGCATTCGGATGTGGCTAATCTGGCCGGTTACTGCGCCATGTCGATTCCTGTGCTGTCCTTTTTCCTGACCAAAGGTGCGGCGGCAATCGGCTCTCAGGTGGCCGGCAGTGTGATGAGTTCGATGGCGTTCGGCTCAGCCGGCGTGGCCTCGACCACAGCCGACGGCAACTGGTCGTTTAACAACATGTCGATGGATAACGTCAACCAGAACAAGATGGACACCAACCTGATGCAGCGGCAGGGCCAGCAGACCTGGCAGGCGGATAATGGCTCGAGTCATACGGTCACGGCGAGCGGCCAGAATGTCATAGATGGCTCCGGCGCGATGTCGAATCTGCCGGTGAATATGCGCCTCAGTCAGCTGGCCAGCAGCGGATTCCAGGAGCAGGCCCGGTTGTCGCAGGTGCAGGCGCAATCCTCTCTGGATGGCTATAACCACAGCGTCACCAGTGGCTGGTCACAGCTGCAACAGCTTTCCAGCCAGACCGGCAGCACAGACAGCCTGAGCAAAGGCACGGACAACAGCCAGACGCTGAATGCCTCACGCGGTGCCAGCATGATGATGTCCGCCGCTGAAAGCTATGCGAAGGCGAATAATATATCAACTCAACAGGCTTACAACGACTTAATGTCAAAATCTCAGGAAGGTAGTTTCAACGCTGGAGGCAAGCTTTATGGCAAGCTTGATACAGGCGATGCTGCCTGGGGTAAAATTGGCAAATGGGCTGTCGGAGCCAGTGGCGGTGTTGAAGCCCATATGGGGGTTGATTATAAAGGAACTGATGGAAGTTCTCACGGAACTCAAAATTCAAGTGCCAATTCGCTGGATACACGGCACGATAAAAATACGCAGGCGGTCCATGACTTTAAACAAGGTATGGATATGGTTACAAGCAGCCGCGTCAGCGATTCCGCCAGCCATTCGGACAGTGCCGGAACCAGCAAAGTTCAGCAATTTGCCGCCACGCTTAACGATGCTCAAAGTCAGTACCATCAGTTTACTACCAGTTCGACCAACAGTGATGAATTCAGCCGTATGGCTACACTGGCACAGAACGAGAGCGCCAGTCTCGATACCAATTACACCCAGGAGTTTGTGGACTGGGCCTCGAACAAATATGGCGATAAGGCGCAGGCCATGCTGACCTCAGCCCCTACTGCGCGTGAAGCTGCGATGGAATTTGTTAACGAACGCCTCAAACCAGAAATTATGGGGGACTATCAGCAGGGGCGCACCGATTTGACCAGTGGCAACGAACATGCTGCATTCAGCGGAAACCATATAGTCCAGTCATCCGATATGACCAGCGAGGCGGTAAGTCAAACCACTTCAGTGTCTTCAGGTAATTCTGCTAATGGAAGGCATACAGTAAACAATGAAACTGCTGCGCCTGCTTCCCATTCACTTGGCGAAACTGCAGGTAATCATCTCAGGGGGAATCGCGTACCCGGGGACGATATGCAGAATGACTTCAGGGAAAACCAGAATCGCCTGAAAGGGCAGAGCTTCAGTGAACAGAGCGATGTGCCAAGGAAGGTTGCAGAAGAAAGATCTGCTAACGAGCAAAATATCAACAAATCTGCTGGGGAAATTGAGCAAAATAGATCCACTGTTCAGACATCCAGTGATATATTAAAAGGAGAACATTCAAACGCTCAGAGCACATTTGCAGCAGGCTATGAAACAGAAAAAGCCAAGCAAAATCTTCTTCCCCAAAGCGCTGAAGAAAAAGATATACAAACCAGACTAGAAGAAATGCGTAAGCGGGCCGGTTAATGGAGAGTTTATATGGTTATTACTCAAAAAGATGTGAATGACGATCTTCATATGTTAGTGCAGAGTATGGAGCGTGAAAACAGGCCATTAGCTAGTGCAAAGAAAGCACTCAAACTAAGTATGTTTTGGCCAATGAGTTGTGTGGTTGGATATGCATTAGCCACGATTTGGACTGTATATCAATTCAAACCGCAGAAAGATAACTTCGATAACTTCACTACATTAACAGGCGAATATGGATTTGCATTCGCAGCTGTTGCAGTTAGTGTTTTTTTCGCTATGGTTATCAGTGCCATATTCTATGGCCCCATGTTAGCGTATCTTTCTCTCGATGAGAACGTCAGGAAAAACTCTTTGATAATTTCTAGAGTGAAAGAATCTGTTTTAAAAATGGGTTTTTTCTTTATTGTCATAAATTTCTTTTTGGCAATTTTTTCTATTTTTAGACCAGAGTTTTTAGCAGCTTCGCCATTTGTATTGATGATATCCTTTATTATTATGCAGTGTGTCCTCAGTGCTGAGCTTACTCGTTATGGAATAGCTTCGGTAATGGGCAAGTTAAGTAAGCTGGTAAAGAAAATTTAATTTAAGACATTCTTTATTCATGCATTTAAGCCATCGCGTAATCGATGGCTTTTTTGTTTGTGCCTTGAATAGTAAAAAATATAGCCCTCCAACTTTTAATCAAATCGGAAAAAGAAAATGAAATGCACTCGTAAAGCAGTCGCAGTCTGCATTGTCACGTCGGTATTTATGTTAACCGGCTGCGGTGCAATGAGCACGGCCGTCAAAAAACGTAATCTCGACGTAAAAACACAGATGAGCGAAACCATCTGGCTGGAGCCGACATCAGACAAAACGGTTTTCGTTCAGGTACGAAATACCTCTGATAAAGATATGTCCGGACTGCAGTCGCAAATTGCTTCGGAATTAACCGCGAAAGGTTACCACGTGACGTCTTCGCCTGATGCCGCGTATTTCTGGGTGCAGGCGAATGTCCTTAAGGCGGACAAGATGGATTTGCGTCAGACTCAGGGCTTCCTCAGCTCCGGCTATGAGGGTGCTGCCACCGCTGCTGCGTTGGGAGCCGGTATCACTGCCTATAATTCCAGTTCTGCAGGAGCGACGCTGGGCGTGGGGCTGGCATCCGGTCTGGTGGGGCTGGCCGCCGACGCAATGGTGGAGGACGTGAACTACACGATGGTGACCGATCTGCAGATTTCCGAGCGCAGTAAAACCACCGTCACGACCGATAATGTCGCCGCACTGAAACAGGGGACTTCCGGCATGAAAGTCCAGACCAGCACAGAGCAGGGCAACCGCGCGAAATACCAGACCCGCGTGGTATCAAACGCGAACAAAGTGAACCTCAAATTCGACGAGGCAAAGCCTGTCCTCGAGGCCCAGCTGGCCAAATCCATCGCCGGCATTATGTAACACCCGATCCCTTTCCGGGCATCCCGCCCTGACTCTCAGACATTACGCCTTTCCGGTTCAGATTTTCCCGGTCGCGCAGCTTCGCTGTCCGGTGCATTGCTGTATCCGGAAGGGCAAGGCAAATCGTGAGGTGAAAGGTTGGCTTTGTATATCCCTTACCGACGTAAAGGTGGCTCAGAAGACCTGTGGTCACTGATTTCTCTGGAAAATGACCTTGCTTATGCGCTGGCTTGTTTCCGTACCTTCGGTATAACCGGAGAAAACGAAACGCTGCCCTTTTTCGCGTTCAGTGCCGGATACATATGTGCCCTTTATGGACTGGATGCTGAGTTGTGGGTGTCGACGGCTTGCGCTGATGTGGCCATGTCTGTGCGGCGTATGGCCACTGAAATTGATGAAAATGAGTGGCTCGCCGGAATCAGTCAGGCGAAATACGAAAGGGCACTGGCAGAGGAGGACAACAGGCAGGATTAACCCTGCGTGATTCAGCTGCCAGTTATCAGAAAATCCACAGCCTTTACCAGAACATCACGCAACTCCGGGCGATAGCTGTGAATGTCCCGCTCATCCAGTTCATGCGCGTAAACAGTCTGGATCAGGTGCGTCATCATGATGTGGTCTGTTCCCTCAATGGATATGACCGGGTTCACCACTGTCATCCCCGGAACGGACGGCCGCGCGCGTATAAAAGGGATGATCACCCGTGTGTTGAGGTCATCAAGTTGCCCGGACTGGGCAATGATGAAATACGGATAGTCCTCGTTGCCGGGGCGGCGGTAAATCGTACCCTGGATCATCTGAAGACCCGCAGGCCATCGCTGCTCTGTGGGATGCCATGCTCATCGGCAATTTTGTTCATTGCAGCAATGGCAGTTTTATTCTCTTCACGCCATCTGGCCTGCCTCTGCAGTCTGACTTCCTCTTCCAGCGCGGCGTTAAGCGTGGCTGACAGATTGATATTCAGCTTCCGGGCTTCTTCAACCAGTGCCGCGTTGAGAGAAATATTTGTGCTTCGTTTTTTTTGCGCGGGCTGTGATACGGGCATAGCACCTCCGGTATGAGCATTAAATATGCGCATAACTTTAGCCTGATATAACGTGCCTGTAAAACATCCATACTGCCGGTTTCTACCCGGCGCGTAAGTGCCATCCTCCCCCGCAGTGGATATTTCGCTTCCTCACCGGACATCGCCTGCGTCGATATCCGGATTGCGGCGAGCGCTGCGGGTTTTAAAACCGAAAATCCTGAAGGACTCTTCAATGAACAGATCTGCAATCAGTACCTGTCTTTCTGCCTGCCTGTTTCTTCTCATCCTGTCAGCCTGGACTACCTGGCTGATGCTGCATTTTGGTTCGGATGTACTGAAATGGCTCATTTCCACTTCGTTTCTTCATACCTTCACGCTGGGACTCAGCACGGTAAACGGCATGGTCTGGGTAAATCAGCTTAACGTGATTTGCTGGCTGCTGGTTTTTGTCACCGGTGGGCTGCTGGCCACACTGTTGACGGGCATGGTCATCCGTTCAGGCATGGATATGCTACAGGCATGCCTGAACGTAAAACGACGCCAGCCCTGGAAGGGCATGAGCCGTTAATCATCCTTGCCCCGTTAACCGTTCCGTTTATTCCGCCACGCCGTTACCGGCGTTTGTCCTCCTGTCCTAAAACACATCAACAGCACACTACCGGGTAGCCCCGGTGGTGTGATAACGGCCGGACACCATCTATGAGCTTTAAAGGAAAAAATCTTACACAGGGCGGTCAGATGACTGCCTATCGCTGGCGCATGTTTATTCAGGTCAACAACTGGATTGGGTTCTGGATACTTGTCCTGTTTGTCATTATCGCGGGCGCTTTATTCCTGTCCTTCACGTCGCAGGAGATGATTGATAACGGCAGCTGGTACTGGTTTGCCCGTCTCAATGAAAGCTTTATCGACCTGATGCCCGCCGGCAAAGGAAAGTTTTACGACATTCATTACTTCTACGCGGCGACTGATACCACCCTGACACTGAAAATGACGCTGCAGCAGATGCTGACTGACCCGTACATGCAGTTTATGGGGGAGCAACTCGCTGGCCATTTACAGTCTTCCGCACTGGTTGCTGGC
Source organism: Kosakonia sp. MH5 (assembly GCF_009935945.1). Classification (NCBI taxonomy): domain Bacteria; kingdom Pseudomonadati; phylum Pseudomonadota; class Gammaproteobacteria; order Enterobacterales; family Enterobacteriaceae; genus Kosakonia; species Kosakonia sp. MH5. The sequence goes on from NZ_QODH01000017.1 coordinate 49,285, forward strand.
GGGATAAGTGTCGTCGCGTTTCTTGCGGTGGGATGGTATGTCGCCCGGATTGGTAAGCGGGAAAGTGAGGATGAGTTTATCTCCGGCATGCAGCTGACGGACAAACCCGCCGAAGTGAATAAGCTGCTGCGTAAAAACGGCGAAATGTCTGACCTGCGCGTGGGTGACCTGCATATGGTCAAAAACGCCGAGGTGATGAATTTCCTGATCCACGGCACCATCGGTGTGGGTAAATCCACTCTCATCCGCTGGTTGCTGGATTACATCCGTAAGCGTGGCGATCGCGCCATCATCTACGACTCCGGCTGTACGTTCACGGAAACCCACTACGATCCGAAAACCGATTTCATCCTGAACCCGCATGACGAGCGCTGTGCCAACTGGCAGCTGTGGGATGAGTGCGTGGATGTGGTTGACTATGAGAACTTTGCCGCAAGCCTTATCCCGGTCGAGGGCGAGTCAGATCCCTTCTGGGTGTCCAGTTCCCGGACCATCGCCGCTGACCTGGCCATCCGCATGTCAGCTGACCCTGATCGTAGCATCGAGAAGTTCCTGAAAACGCTGCTGTCGCTCAGTATGCAGAACCTGCGCGAGTATCTGGCCAATACACCCTCAGCAAACCTCGTTGAAGAGAAAATCGAGAAGACGGCCATCTCCATCCGTTCCGTGGTCACCAACTACGCCAAATCCCTGCGCTTTCTGCAGGGGCTCGACGATGGCAGCCGGCCAAAATTCACCATCCGTAACTGGATGACCAGCGAGCAGTACAGCAACAGCTGGCTGTTTATTTCAGCCCAGGCACGTCACCGTAAAAGCGTCCGGTCGCTGATTTCCATGTGGCTCTCGATGGCCACACTCTTTCTGCAGAGTATGGGGGAAAACCCCGATCGCCGTGTGTGGTTCATCATCGATGAAAAACCCGGTCTGCAGCGGATACCTGAGTTTACAGAGACGCTGGCAGAAGGGCGTAAATTCGGTGGCTGTTTTGTCATCGGTATCCAGAACATGCCGCAGCTGATTAACGTCTACGGTCGCGAGCTGGCCAAATCCATTTTTGACCTGCTGAACACCCGCATGTACGGGCGCTCACCGAGTGCGGAAGTCGCGAAGATAGTGGAAGAGGAACTGGGCAAACAGCGGCGCAAAGAGGCGAAAGAACAGAACAGTTACGGGATGGACGCCGTGCGTGACGGCGTGTCGCTGGGCAAGGATAAGGTCCATGAGGCGGTGGTTGACTACGAAGATGTCATGAAGCTGCCGAACCTGAAATTTTACGTCCGGTTGCCCGGTGAATACCCGGTGGTGGTCCTGCCGCTGAAGTACCGTCGATTAAGGAAACTGAATCAGGGGCTGATAGAGCGGAATATCCGGGATGCGCTCAGTCCGGAACTGGAAAAAGTGATCCAGGAGAACGAGCGTGCTGCTGCGATGGCCGGGATGCATTTTCCGACCGGTGATGACGAGCCGGTAAAAGGAAACACTGCAACGTCAGAAGAGAAACCGGCAGAACCGGCAGCAAAAGCCACGTCTGAAGCAGGCGCGCATGTCGCGAAACAGCAATCTGCTGCCAGCAGGACAGCCACTGAACGTACCGCTTCGTCGGGTGAATCCACCCCGGCGCCGGAGGCCGTCACCCCGGTTCCGCAGCCGGTCCGTCAGCCAGAGAAACCCCGACCCGAAGCGGAACGCAGCAATGTCGTGCCGTTACGTACTGCCGGCGCAAACCTGCCGCAAATGCCTCCCGTGGAGCCGGCAGTCTCAGCCGTCAGACAACCCCCTGAGCCACCGGCTACGACCGCACGTAACCCGGAAGATGCAATGAGCCTTCTCAGTAAAGTCACCGGTAAATCACGGCCACAGGACACCCCCGCACCGGCTGGCGCGCTGGATTTGCTTAACCGCGCACGTCTGAAACCGGCCACTGCCGGGGCGGAGGATGCGCAAAACGCTGAGTCCGGGGGTGAGGCACAGGAACTGGTGATGAATGTCACTCAGCTGGCCGATGGCGGCCTGGAGCTGACCACGGCAGGTCATGCAGCTTCCCCGGAGCAGAAGGCGAAAGACGATAACGCTGCCAACCGGCGTATGGCGCAGGAAGAAGGGAACATTATCCGCCACCGCCATCACGATGATCCGGGCTATGACCAGGCCGATTTTGAGCGCTATGACGACGGAGAACACGAACTATGATGTCACCCGCACCGATTGTGTCCGCCGGCGAGGCGGCAGGCTATTACAGCAACAAGGATAACTACTATTTTCTCGGCCAGCTGGAAAGTGAATGGCTGGGCGAGGGCGCGGGCCAGCTGGGTCTGGAAGGTAAAGTCCGCAGCGACCAGCTGACGGCAGTGCTTGAGGGCCGTCTGCCGGACGGCTCCCGGCTGGGAAAGGAAATCAACGGCAACCACACCCACCGGCCGGGGCATGACCTGACCTTCTCGGCACCGAAAAGTGTCTCCATCCTTGCCCTGATTGGCGGCGATAAAGCCCTGCTGGAAGCCCATCAGCATGCTGTCCGGGTGGCAGCCGGTTACGTGGAGAAACTCATTTCTGCCCGTGAGACGGTCGACGGCAGAACCTCCATTGTCCACACCGGCAAAATGGTCGCCGCGCTCTACACGCACGACACGTCCCGCAATCTCGATCCGCAACTGCACACCCATATGCTGGTTGCCAACATGACGGAGCTGAACGGGAAATGGAAAGCACTGGCCACCGACACCATCCACAATGCCGGCTTCATCGAGACGGTGATGAAGATGCAGGTGACGCTGGGGAAACTGTACCGCAAGGCGCTGCGCGAGCGTGTGGAAGAACTGGGGCATAAGGTGGAGGAAGTGGGACCTCACGGGATGTGGGAAATCAGCGGCGTACCGTCAGAGGTCCGCGAGGAGTATTCCTCTCGCGGTCGCGAAGTCCGGGGCGCGGTCGGAGCCGAAGCCACCCTGAAAAGCCTGGATATTGCGGCCAAAAATACCCGTAAAGCGAAAGTCGATCCTTCCCGGCTGCGCCTGATGGAGCGCTGGCAGACCCAGATGAAAGAGAAGGGATGGGACATAAAAGCCTATCAGGAGAGTGTGGTGCCCCGGACAACCCCCGGTGACCGTCCTGCCCGTCGCGCTCCTGAACCGGCCGCCGCGCAAAAAACACCGGTCGGGAGCGACGTGCCGGCAGCGCCAGAACAGGCGAAAGGGAAAGCACGGGACGAGCCTGGCCCGCAGACCCGCTCCGGGCCGGAAGAAAAAACAGCCTCCCCTGTGACACCCCCACCCCGGACGGAGGTGATTCAGCTCCGGGATGCACCGGAAGCCGGCGAAGGGGAACTGCGCAATGAGCCGGAAAAACGGCCCGGAAAAGCCACCGAGGAGAAAACGGCAGACCGGGACGGGAAACAACCGGCTGAGAGGGAGCAGCCCTCAGCGCAGCCTGAGCGCGCTGATATCCTGGGGGAGCCTGTTCCGGGTGAATCACCGGTAATAACGGCGGTTGCCGGACGTGACGGGCAGGTTCAGCCCGGAACAGCAGCGCAAATCCCCCCGCCGGGCAAGCCCGGAGTGGAGAAGGATACCGGACCGGAAAAGCCGGCTGACAGCATGCCGGTGGCAGGACAGCCCGTTACGCCTCCTCTGGCTGTGCAAACCACTCAGGATGTGCCGGCTGAAGTGACGGACGCGGTCCGTATGGCTGTCTCGCAGCTGAGTGACAGCAAAACCCGCTTCACCTGGGGGGAACTGCTTCTGAGTACGGCGGAATTCAGCGACAAAATCCCCCCGGTTTCTGAAATGAAAGCCGCGCTGGACGAGGCGCTGCGTGAGGGCGTTATTGTGCCGCTGGATGCGGAAAAAGGGGTCTTCACATCGCGTATCCATCTGCTGGATGAACTGTCCATTCAGGCGCTGAGCCGGGAGCATCTCAGTGAAACCCGCGTCGTCAGTTTTGAGCGTCCCGCACAGTATGCGCCGGCGGCGCTGGAGGTGGTGGAAAAGGATGCGCTTGTCCTGATGAATGCCCCGAAGGGTGTGGCAGGAATACGGGAACTGACGGAACAGCTTGCCGGCATTTCGGCGTCACATGGCCGGGAGGTGCAGGTGCTGGCCAGCTCAGCCGAACGCGCCGTGTCCCTCGCAAAATCGGACACCCTGCGGAAACACATCACAGGTCGCCAGCATGTCCTCAGCGGGGATTTTCAGCTGCGGCCGCAGAGCACCCTGATTGTCGAGGGGGCTGAGCGGCTGAGCCTCAAGGAAACGCTGGTCCTGCTCGGTGAGGCACGGGACAAAAGCGCGCAGCTGGTTTTTCTCGACAGTGCGGGCCGCCAGGCGAACGGGAACGCCATGTCGGTGCTGGAGTCGGCAGGCGTGGTGCGCAGCCGGCGGGCTGAACCGTCACCGGGACTGGAAGCGGAAGTGGTCAGCATCCGGGACAAGCGCGACCGGTACAGCGCCCTGGCTGACCGCTTTGCAGAGCTGAGTGCCGGGACAGAGCCGGTGACCGCCATTGTGGTCGGACAGCGTGAACAGAAACACCTGACCGGACTTATCCGGGATGCGCTGCAGAATGCCGGTCAGCTTGAACGTGACGGTGTCACGGTGGAAGCACGCACGCCGGTCTGGCTGGACAGCAAAACCCGCCGGATGAGCGGTTCCTACCGCGCCGGACAGGTACTGGAAGACCGCACGGAGCGCGAAACGCGGCATTTCGTGATTGACCGCGTGCATGAGGACACGCGGGTTCTCTCCCTGATTGACAGTGATGGCGTTCTGGTCCGCATGAAAATTGCCGATCTGACCGCAGACTGGCGGCTTTACCAGAGCGAGCAGCTGCACGTCGCCGCCGGTGACAGACTGATTGCGCTGGCAGCGGATCGCGATGCGGGTCTGAAATCAAAAGACCGGCTTACCGTCACGCAAGCTGGTCAGGAAGGGATAACGGTGGAGCGGGACGGCAAAGAGCTGACCCTGCCGGCAGACAGGCCACTCTATCTCACACACGGGTATGTTGCGGGACCCGGCAATCGCGACAATGACAGCGGTGTGGTGCTGGCTGCGCTGAACTCCCGCGATATCACCGCGCAGACCATGAATTCCCTGGCGCAGTCAGGACACCGCGCCGAAATCTTCACGGCAGAGCCGGAAGACAAGGCGGAAGCACGCCTGCAGCGTATGCGGACTGAAAACTCCCCCGTCCAGCTGGTCCGCAAACTCAGTGGCCGGGACCAGCTGGACAGTGCCCTGACGACCCTGCACGGCAATGTGAAAACGGACGTCACGGTGGCCGTTGAGCGTGCCATTGCTGACCAGCAGTCGGTGACGTTCAACGCGTTACATCTGGCTGAGCGGGCCGCTGAGTTTTATCCCGATATCGCCGGTATTGACCGGGAAATCAGCCATATGGTCAAAAATGGCGATCTCATTCGTGTGCCTGGTCAGGCGGCGCCCTTACTGGTTGCCCGTGCGACCTGGGAAATGGAAAAGGCCATCATCAGTGTCATCACGGAAGGGAAAAATACCCAGGAGCCACTGATGGACAAAGTTGATCCGGCCCTGCTTGCCGGCCTGACGTCCGGGCAGAAAGGATCCGCTCTGCTGGTACTGGGTTCCCGTGACCAGTTCACGGGGATTCAGGGCTATGCGGGGGTGGGGAAAACCACCCAGGTCAGCGCGGTAAAAGCGGCCATCGATACCCTGCCTGCGTCTGACAGGCCGCTTCTTTACGGACTGGCACCCACCCACCAGGCCGTCAGGGAGCTGAGGGATGTCGGACTGGAGGCGCAGACCCTGAAATCCTGGCTGGTTGAGCACGAGCAACTGGTCGCCGCCGGCGAGAAACCTGACTACCGCAACAGGGTGTTTCTCATCGATGAATCCTCTATGCTGGGTAACCAGGATACGGCGGCCGCGTATCTGGCCATCCAGGCCGGGGGCGGGCGGGGCGTTTCAATGGGCGACATCGACCAGTTTGAGGCGATTGAATCCGGTGCGCCGTTCCGGCTGGCCCAGGAACGCAGCCCGATGGATGTGGCCATCATGAAACAGATTGTCCGCCAGAAGGAGGTCAATCTGCGGGACGCGGTACACGACATCATTGATAACCGCATTGATGCCGCGCTGCAGCGTCTGGAGAAACAGCCGGCGGACAATGTTGAACGGCAGGATCCTTCATGGGCCGTTCCCGCATCAGGCCTGGTGGAGTCTGCCGACCCGGTTGCCGCCATCGTTGATGACTGGATAAGCCGCACGCCGGCGGCGCGCGAAAGGACGCTGGTCATCGCGCAGCTGAACGAGGACAGGGCAAGCATCAATAACGGCATTTATGCCGCGCTTGAGGCACGCGGTGAGCTGGGAAGCGAGAAAATCAGGGTGCCGGTGCTGGAGAAAATCCAGCACACCCGCCATGAGTTCAACAAACTCCAGGCGTGGCAGCCCGGCATGGTGGTGAAGCGGGGCGATGTCTATCAGGATGTGGTGGCCGTGGATAAAAACGGCTCGCTGATCTCCGTCAGAAACGAGAGCGGCAGGCTCGCCTGGTACTCCCCGCGAGAACTGCTGACCGGGGATGTGGAGCTCTTTAACCGCAGCGGGAGGGTGCTGAGCGCTGGCACCGTGGTGCGCTTTACCGCCACCGACCGCAACAGAGGGCAGAATGCCAACCAGAAATTTACGGTTGAGCAGGTCCGGCCGGACGGGGAAGTGGTCCTGAAAGGCCGGGACGGACAGAAAACCATTAACCCGTCAGATATCCGCGCCGAGCAACATATTGATTATGCCTGGGCGATCACCGGCTACGGTTCACAGGGGGCCGGTGAGGACGCCGTTATTTCCCTGGAGGGGACGCAGGGTGGGCGGGCGTACATGGCCACCCTGCGCGCGTTCTACATCTCTGTATCCCGTGCCAAAAAACACGTTCAGGTCTATACCGACGGTCTGGAGAAATGGGTGAAGGCTGTCAAAACGCGGGAATTTGATTTCAAAACCGCACATGATGCCCTGACGCCGGAGACAGAACGCCGGCAGGCGAAGGTCATCTGGGCAATGGGGCAGCCGGTCGGGAAAACCGCGATTGGGCGGGCATGGGCAAAACATGAAGCGCTGGGCAATCACAGCCTGACAGCCCGCGTGATCCCGTCCACGAAACGCTTTCCGGAGCCGGCGCTCGCGCTGCCGTTGTACGATAACAACGGAAAAAGTGCCGGTCTGGCGCTGGTTTCGCTGGTAAATGGCGACAACGGACGGCTGGCGCGGGGAGAGATGCGCATGGTGGCCACACAGGGTGCCAGCGGCGCGGTGGTGCAGCGAAGCCACAGCGGCAACACCCATGTGGTCAGTACGGTTGACGCAGCGCTGAAGGCGGTCCGGGAGCATCCGGAGGACGGGGTTGTCTGGCAGACCGGTACGGAGAAACCCTCCGCCTGGATGATTAAGGTGAGCCGGGGTACAGAGCAGGCCGCTGAGGAAATGCGGGCACAGGCAGTGAAAACCGGAGAAAATGACATCCGTCTCCCGCCGGTTGTGGCGGAGGGTACGGAGAAAGCCGTACCGGCACGGGCGGTTGAACAGGCCGTTGAATTCCTGACAGGTCGTCAGGAAAGTGAAAGCGCGCAGGCGCAACAGCAGCGCGCGCTGTTGCGTCAGGAGGAAGAACGGCGGAACGCCATTATTCTGCCCGTTGCTGAGGTGCCTGATATCCGCATCCGGGCGGAAGAGGACACCGCCAGACCCGACGGTGTTAAACCGGACGACAGCATTATTGGCCGGGTTGCCGGGCAGGAGCGGGAGAGCCGCGCCGGGCAGGAACAACCGCCCAGAATTCCCGTCATGCCGGAGGATAAACAGGCCGGGGAACGCGCCGGTGCAGAACGGGTGGCAGCAGACCTGGCTGAACGCCAGCGGGAAGTGCAGCTGCCGCGTGAACCCGCAGAGCGTGGCCGGGATATCGGGCATCAGGAACCCGCACATACACGTACCATTCAGAAAGAACGTTAATCAGGGAACACTCGCATGAAACTGAACAAAGTAGTGTCTTTATTAGTTACAACATACACCTTTGCTTTTTTAACCCCCCTCCATGCAGCCCCTGCGCCGGTATTCACACCGGAACAGGAAGCGCAAATCGGCAAAATAGCCGCCGATTATCTGGTACAGCATCCGGAAATTCTGGTGGAGGTCAGCCAGAAACTGCAGCAGCAACAGCAGGAGCGCCAGCAGATGGCGCTGACTGCCAGGGTCATGGATAACCAGGCAGCGCTGCTGCAGGATGCGGACACACCGTCGGTCGGACCGGAGAAGGCAAAGGTCGCGGTTATCGAGTTCTTTGACTATCAGTGCATTTACTGCAGCCGGCTGGCGCCGGGCCTGGAGCAGGTAATGAAATCCCGCCCGGATGTCCGTTTCATCTTCAAAGAGTGGCCGATTTTTACGTCTAAATGGGAAGCCTCTTCCACGGCCGCCCGGCGCGGAATCGATGTCTGGAAACAGAAAGGCGCTGAGGGCTACCTGAAATACCACAACGCTATCTACCACACTGGCCATAACGAAGGGGAACTGACCACGGCGGATATTGAATCGGCGGCCAGAGCGGCCGGCGTGACGGAACTGAAGCCCGTCGATTACACGGCAGTGCTGGAAAAAAATGATGCGCTGGCACAGGCGCTGGGGCTGACCGGGACACCAGGTCTGATTGTGATGCCGGCACAGAACGCGACACCGAAAAACATCACGGTATTCGCCGGGCTGGCATCACCACAGCAGATCCTTTCCGCGATACAAAAAGCACAGAACTGAACGCGCCCGGTCCCGCCGGGCTTGTCCAACCCGGCGAAGGCGGGATAATTCCCCACCTTCGCCGGGTTTCCGTATTGGGTGATGATATAGCCAACGATCCTGTGCAGCAGACCGGCATCGTGCCGGTCTGTGTCAGTCCTGGCGCTATTGGGGGTAGCCTGGACATCGGAAATTATTGTACGGTTAGCGCATTTCCTGCCTGCCCCTATTACCACAGCGACGAGACGCAGAGCCGAAAAGGCCGCAACCACCGGAGAGTAAACAAATGGTAGTTTTAGCAATCATCGCAGTTATCGCCGTGAGCGGGTATGCATACGGATTTATTAAAGCCCGCGAACTGATCGCATTACGCAAGGAAATGAAGTTATACATGGAGCGCATGGAAGCGGTGGAGCTGGACTTACACGCAATCCGCAGCGTAGCAGAGCACCGATTACACGGCGCGGGTAAACAGTTTGCCGATCTTTATAGGCGACTCAATGGTGCAACCGTGACGCTGACCACCGAAGATCAACAGTTACTGGCAATGATGCCGTTTCATATCCAGGACGTAGAGGACATCGTAAATGAGCGCGGCCCTAAGACCATTAACGGGCGTCCATTCTGGGAGGTTGAGCCACGCCCGCACGACTACGAATACGGCCCGCAATATCCGTTTTTCCCAGGCCAGAGCTAACCACCGAAAACATCACGGTATTCGCCGGATTCCGGTACAGGGTGATGATATAGGGGTCAGTTTGGATATCGAAAAATATTGTACGTTAAGGTTTAGAACCGGACGGCCATATCCCAGCGTACTTACGCCAGAGAAGACATGCACAGTCATATGTGTAATTATTCACGATAATTTTCTGATTCTTGGTTTGTGGTCATGTTCTCTGTTCCCTTTCCTGTAATTACTTTACTGGTCATGCTTTTCTTACTTTCAATGCCGATGTTGTCTGGAAGAAAGTGTCACCGTGGTACCCTGTATTTTCTCGTCTCCTGCATAGTCCTCCTTTCTATAAGCACACTCCGCTGGGAATATGATTCCACCCTGCTGAGGAATATTCAGTCAGGGCTGGCCATGTTCCTGCCGCCAGTAGCCTGGCACAGCTTCGTCTCAATGACCGAAATTGACAGACAACGCCATCGGTTGCTGTTATTTTGGCCCGCAGCAGTTTCATTATGTATCCGGATAATCTGGCCATCTTCGACTGATCTTATTCTCACTGTTTTATTTGCAGGCTACGGATGCAGCCTGCTTCGTATTGCCTGCCAGGGAGAACAACTGCTGACACTGAGCAGACTGGGAGAATTATCACAAACTACAAAGATGGCATTTTTCGCAGGCTGTTTTCTGTGCATGTCTGCACTGACAGATCTTATGATTGCATTTGACTTCAGTATTAACGGGGGAAAGCTGGCTCCCGCTATTATTGTTATAGGTCAGATCATACTTTTGCCAGTTATAGGTGCTGCTGTCATTGGTGCAGGAAGAACGGTAGCAATGGCCGTACCTGATGTGACAGAGAAGTCGTCACCGGTATGTTTGGTAGATTCTGCAGAAGATATCTCTGGTTTGTATATACGGATTGAGGCGCAGGTTCGTGAAACCCAAATCTACCTTAACCCCGACCTGACACTCAGTACCCTCGCCAGGAAAACTGGTATACCTGCACGCCAGTTGTCAGGGGCGGTAAACACTGTGATGCGGTGCAATGTTTCGCAGTGGATCAACGGGTTCAGGATTGAACGGGCGAAGGAATTGCTGCGGAGCACTTCTTTGCCCGTTACGGATATAATGCTGGAGTCCGGATTTATGACCAAATCAAATTTTAACCGGGAGTTCCAGCGGGTTGCTGGCCTGTCCCCTACTTTGTTTCGTCGGCAGGCAGGTGATAATTCAGTGCTGAGTTCAGAAATAAACTGATTTCACGAACCAGCTTCTTATGAATATCTGCCCGGTTTGCTCCAATGCCGTCACGGCACACTATACCATCACCGGGAGATTCTTCATTGATGAGTTCTTCTGCCCCTGTTTTACATAACTGCATAAAGCTGAAATGTGTCGCACCATCAATGACTTCAAACTGGCTCCGCAGTGGAGCCATGTGGGCAGCGATATACCCTGATTCCTGCCTGAAGGGCAGTTCAGCCAGTCTGTCATTTTGGGCTGCGAGGATCAGTACAGGTATGTCGATATCTCGCAGGCTCTGGGGAGTGAAGCCAGGAGCCAGCCCGGTATCAAGGGAAACGACTGCTTTGATCCTTGCATCCCTGTTGTCTGCAGACAGCTTCGCCCGTGCAACTTCGTTATCGATGCCAAGCTTATCTTTTAACTTACAGTCGCCACGATGTGGCTGTTGCCGGCAGTCATGCAGAAATCGCAGTGGTTCAAACCGGGCACCTGCCAGAGACATGACCGTCCACCCCCCCAGAGAATGCCCCAAAGCTGCAATCCGGCCTTTGTCTGTTTTCCCGAATAATCCGGGAGAGTGAATTACGGAATCAATTACCCGGGTTATATCTAGGGGACGTCTCCACAACTTTTTAGCATCAGCAGGATCCTGGTTAAAAGTAGTTGTCCCCGGATGGTCCGGGGCGGCAACGATGTATCCCTGCATTGCCATGGCTTCAGCAATCCACGACAGATTCCGCCAGTTCCCGTTGTAACCATGTGAGATCACAATAAGAGGATGTTCCCCTGGTATAGGGAGTGCATTCCGGATGATGGAAACCCCGGTAAATGCGGCATTGTCTCCTACATTTTCTGTTACTCCACCTGAAAGAGCCGGATACCATACAGCCACATTTAGCGGTTCTTCCTTCTGGTCGGACAATGTTATCTGTCGGAAGCCCGGATATGCCTGAACCTGTATACAAAAAAGTAAAGATGATATTAAAAGAAACCATTTTCTTAACATTACTGATACCTCTGCTGGGATAAATCAGCAACATTTATAATATGCGGTGTATCTTCATTGCGTCCTGTAACAGGATCTAGGTCGTTATTCTTAATGTTTTCGGCATTTGCCACTGACCTGCTCCCCGTTGATTCACACGGAATGCTGTTAGCAATGTCCGATCTTCGCTCATAGCAGACCTCGCGGCGCTTTAGGCGGTCCGCTTCGTGCCAGGAGCGGACCTTATGGATATACAGACGAGGGGCAATAAGACCAGGTGGCTGACGCTACTCCTGTCAGATAGCTGTTGTACGATTGCGTGCAGAAATCTCATTTACACCTGTTTTACGTGCTGATATCTACCGAAAATATTTACTTACGTTAATGTACTTCATCTCACTTGGTGGATTAAGAATCTTAAGTCATTAATACAGTGGCATTGTCAGCATTAGCGTTTTTACCTGCCAGTACACAATTGCAAAGCGGTATATCTCCATCCCAATTAAGGATATCTTCTGATGTTCAGCCGTTTTATAACTCACTCAGCATCTTTCTTTTTGTCATTAACAGGCTTCATCATAAGTTTACCAGGATACGCAGGATCTTTAACGGACATAGCTGAATATCAACAGATAAGCGGCTTGATCAGGGAACCACTGACGCTGTCCGTCACTTTAAATAACGGCCAGCCTGCAATACTTGATGCTTTTGTCACACGGCCGGTTAGCAACAAGCCTTTGCCAGTTGTGCTAATCACCAATGGAACGACCGGTACAGCCGAATTTGACCGCTGGTCGCTTAACCCAAACCGTTATTCCTCAACAGCAATTGCGTTTGCACGTCACGGATATGCTGCAGTTGTTGTCCTGCGGCAGGGATATGGTCAGTCCAGTGGTGCAGCAGAATATACAGGGCACTCATGCCTCCAGCCCTTTCATCTTCAGGCTGGAGAGCAGGACGTCCAAAATATGGTTGCAGCGCTTGACGCCGTACGCCGTAACTCATGGGCATCCGCTGATAATGCGATGCTGGTTGGTATGTCCGCCGGTGGATTTGCTGTTATCGCAACGGGTGCAACAAATCCGCGAGGCGTAAAGGTGGTTATAAATTTTGATGGTGGTAGAGGGGCTATCGACGGGAAATCCCTTTGTGATAAGACAGGGCTAATGAAATCTTATGCACAATACGGAAAAACAGCGAAGCTCCCTTCGCTGTGGCTTTACGCAGAAAATGATAAGTCGTTTCCCCCGGATATAGGCAGAGAGATGTTTAATGCCTATCAACAAAGTAAAAGCCCGGCCCATTTTATCGTCATGCCTCCTTATGGGAAGGACGGCCATGTCTTTATGGATTCTGCGCCAGAGAGTTTCTGGTGGAATACCATTGCCACTTTTCTTGAGCAATACCATCAGCCTTTTCAGGAGATAATCAAGCTTCCAGTCGTAAATCTCATTGAACCGCCAGGCCTGAATGCTGCCGGGAAAAAATCCTTTTCCGAGTATGAAGCAACGCAGCGATATGAAAAAGCATTTGCTACCGATCCGGACGGGGACTGGGGCGCTGTATACTGGGCCAGGAACAATCAGGAAGCTGCCGCAACGGCACTTAGTATCTGTACAAAGCAACAACGGAAAGGGGCGCCTAAATGCACTCTCTACGCTATCAACAATAATTACGCCTCAGAGATAACTCATTGAAATAAGCTGATATAACCGCGGCCGTGGTGTTTGTACGACATTAAGCTTCGAGCATCCTTTCTTCTGGTACTATCCGTTAAATGCCAGGAACGGACATAACAATCACTATGTCATTTCAAAGTATGAGGACAGGACAAAAAATCAGTCCCGGTGGCTGACACCGGAACGTTACATGCAGGGACGTGGCTGGCGCTCAATTAGACAACTCTTTTATCTCATACTCCGGCAAAGGAAATTGTCTAATAAATGTTTTCAGCGTTTGGCTATCCGGGAGCGCGGTCAAGGCACCTTTCTGGGTTGTCGCCAGTGCGCCACAGGCGCTGGCCTGCGTCATTGCGTCTTTGATTTGGTCAAGGTTCTGCGGCATACCAGTGCGTGCCACATATGCAAGCAAGCCCGTCAGAAACGCATCTCCCGCTCCCGTTGTATCGACGCTATCGACGAGGTAGCCATTGAAATGAATGACCATGTCGTCACGGAGGATCATGGCACCCTGCGCACCATAGGTTACAACTTTCAGACGTGCTGGCAGCGTCTGAAGAAAATCCAGTGCGAGGCTAAAATCATGCGTGTCTGCCAGCCAATACCACTCTTCTTCAGATAATTTCAGGATATCAACCTGTCGCGCGAAATGGTGTACAACATCGCGCATTTTCTGCTTATCACTCCACATTTGCTCACGTAAATTCACATCAAAACTCAGCAAGCCGCCACTCTGCTTTATTTTCCTGATCGCCGTAACTAACGTATTGCGACAGGCTTCAGCGACCAGCGCCAGAGAGCAGAAATGCAATATTCCTGCACTTAAATCGGGGAGTGCTTCAGGCGTTAAAAACTGATCTGCAGAAGGATTTGTAAGAAATGTAAATCCACGTTCACCATGATTATTCAGGGAAACTAGTACAGTACTGGTTCTGTGGTGGGGGTCCATCTGCATACTCTGGACAGACACTCCCGCTGAGCACAGGGTTTTCTTCAGAAAATGACCGAAATCGTCGTCACCGACCCGGCCGATAAATCCACTCTGACAGTTCAGACGAGCAGTTCCAATCGCTACATTGAAGGGGGCTCCTCCGGCACAGGCCTGATACTGCATATCTGAAAGCGGTAAAAGATCAACAACCGCATCACCAAGAGTCCAAATGTTCATGATATTACCTCAAAAGTATTTAGTTATTCTTACCCTGGAATGAACAGCGATGGGGAAACGTATATCCCGGCAAGGCTATATACGATTCCTTTACTGCACTGGAATTAAATAAAAATGATTTTAAAAATTGTAATCCAGCATGAGTTTATAGTCGGTGGTGATGGCATCACCGTTAGTTACCCAGCTTCCACTCTGATTAATTAATGAGCCAGTTATTTCTCCAGAAACAGTAAACCGGGAAGTCAGAGGGTAATTTGCCGAAACTTTAAGAAAACGGGCTCTCGTATTTTGGAAGACTTCGCCATCTTCACGCCGGGCATTGTTTTTCTTATAATGTCCATATCCCCCGCTGAATGTCGTTGATAATTTCCCCCAGTTGTGCCAAATACCCATTGAGGTCGTCCAGGTTTTATCATCGATATCACCCCACTGCGCTCTGTCTAATACAGAGGAGGCAAATTTCTGACGTAACCAGATACCGGTAGTGTTGTTGATAATATATTGAATCCCGGGCTCAGCCTGAAATGAACGGACGTCACGGTCATTTTGTGAACCTCCGCTACGACGATGATCAATCTGTTGGTAAAGATAATTGAAGACCGAAAAATTGTCTGTTACACGCAGATCGGTAAAGAATTTGACGCGTGCCTGCCAGCGATCCTCAATTGAGGCACTTCCTCCCATAACGTCCCAGCCATAGCGCAGACGTTTGTAGAAATATTCATGGCCGACAATGAGTTGTGTCCACTGGTTCTGGCTGAGATAGGTCTGGTTTTCCCATGTTCCATTATAATTTGTGGTTCTGCCTTCTGAAAATGCCAGATACCAGCCGGGTAAAGCGTCATTACGCATAACTCCCTGAACGAAAGTGAGAGAATCATTTCCGCTGTGGAAATGATTGTTTCGCCAGTTATTATCTTCGATTGCATATTTCATTTTAAGCTGACCATGAACGCGTCCGCCTGCAGGATTAGAGGAGCGTGTTGATGTCCACATGACGTCTTCATCCAGATAGGACCACGGATCAACGGCAATGACCTTGCCCGATAAATCCTTCATGATGCTCATGCTTGCATTTGCCAGCGTCGGGAGCATAAGTGAAAAAATAACAGCCAGGGCATGATGATTTTTCATAATAATATCCCTTTAGATCATTTCTTTAAATTGCAATTTTGCGTGGAGACTATCTTGTTGAGGCAGACTGATGCTCCAGGGTTTGTCCGGCATGGAATACATCCGGGTGCTAAATGCCGCTTTGTCGTTAATATAAAAAACGGCAATTGAGTTCTGTATAAGCACGCGGAAATTAATTTTTTCACCGAGCGGAATATCAACCCAGGATTCAGCGTTACTTTGGTTAATCGATGCCAAAGGAGAATTAAAGAAATAGACTTTACCTTTACTCCTGTTGAACATAACATTCAGCGTCGCGTCACTCACCTGGTCATCTGTCAGCCCAAAGCTCATGACCATTCCCGAAGAGGGAATATCCACCGTTGCGGACAACTCTCCACGCCTCGGTAAAGAGGGATAAATAGATGAATGTAATGGGCCAAATTGCGTTGACGTTTTGAGCGTTTTAACAGGCAGTATCGTCTGAACCTGCCCACGGTTATCTTTTATCGCTTTCTGAAGCTCTCGTGGCATAATGCTGTTGAGCTGACCTTTTGTGTCAGCAGTCAATTCATGTACGACCAGGTTTCCTGCCCAGTCGATATTCCCCCTGTCATTGTTTCCCGCTTTAGTTGGGATCCAGCCAAAAACAAATAAACGACCATCCTTAATAGCCAGTTTACCGGCATAAAAACCGGAGCCATCGACAACATAATTATCCAGCTTATGCCACGGTCCTTCCGGATTATCTGCAACGCGATACTGCGTCAGACGCAGTGGCCACTGATCGCTGAAGCTCAGATACCAGCGCCCGTTAAAGAAGACAAGTGTCGGGCATTCAAGATTTGAATTACTGGTAATGGTGTCATTGTCAAAAAATACACCACGGTCTTGCCAGTTTTTTAAATCCGTTGAGCTATAACGCGCGATAATGCCGCGACCGTTGCTGCGGGTCGTGATCAGCATCCAGTACTCTTTCTTCTCTTCAACCCAGACAACGTGAGGATCGCGAAAGTCATTACCGCGATAGTTATCGCCCGGGAGGATAGTGTCCTGTGGATGTTTCACCCAGTGAAGACGATCTTTACTGGTGGCATGCATGACGGACTCAACCGGAAAGACGTTTTCATTATGGGCGGTATACCAGGCGTGCCAGGTATCGCCCACTTTGATAATGGAGCCGGTACCCAGGAGCAGCTCTGGATTATTGACGTTATTAACGTAAGGAATGACTTCAGAATGGTTCTGATAATTATATAAGTTGGCGCTGGTGAGCAGGTGAATCGCATGGACCCCTAAATCGCTGCCGCCGCGCACGTCATTCAGGTAAAAAATATTAAATACACCTTCGTTATAAACAGGCATTGGATCGCCAACAAATGACCCCTCGACACGAGGGAAAAAGCCATTAACCTGGGTGATACTTTTGTTCTGTAATGTTTCTTTAGACATCTGTGAATATACGGGTGTATTTCCACCAGAAAGTACCAGCAAAGCAACGACAGTCGCTGAAATAAAGGTTCTCATGCTATCCCCTGAGTATCAGAAGTTATAAGTAACACCAACTACGGTGAACGGATTCCAGGAGTGCCCTGTATACGTCCAGAGCCCTGCTTCTTTAGTAAATGACGCTTTGAATTCGCCATAAAGGCGAACCTCACCAAAGACGGGATAGCTGATGGTGCCGCCAATAAATTTGTAGCGGCCATCGTAAAAGAGCTCCTGGGCATTACTGGCGTTCTCAATTTTGTCCTGTCCGAAGCCGATATACATTGACGTTAACAATGGATACCAGTTTCGCCAGAACCCGGCAGTCACTTTCCACTCCTGCTCAACAATATCGCCCCAGCTTTCACGCACCTGCCGGTTATAGTAATAGTAAGGACGTAAATACAAACCGAGATCCGGATTCACTCGGTACTGGATTGCAGGTTCAGTCTCAAAAATATACTGCTCAAGGTCGCCATTACCCGGTTGATTACCCTGCGGCTGATATTCGCCATAAGCATATCCGGCAATGCTCCATTTATTGGACAAGCGTAAGTCCTGCCAGATCTTAAAACGGTTTTTCCAGCGTTTGGTTGCCGTTTCGGATCCGACCATGACTTCTGTACCAATATTCCCTCGCCATGTTTCAAAAATATGCCCGACAAAGAACTCATTAATGGTATTGGTGCCGCTATAATCCTGATTGCTGAACTGCCCTTTATAGTCATCTTCCCTGGCATTCCAGAAACCGAAATACCAGTTTGGTAATTCATCATGCCTTAAAAAGGCCTGAATGGTGGCAAGTTTAAATTTCCCGCTATTTTTCTTTGAATTACTCCAGCGCACATCATCAATTTCAATCTGGCTGCCGACGTTTCCGTGCAGACCGCCGGCCTCCATATTCCGTCCGATACTGTTCCAGTGAACCGGCGGGGCTTCCTGCCTTAAGCGTAACAGGCTTACATCTTCAGAATCATCCACCGCATTGTTCTGGTGAGTGTTTTTGCTCTCTGAAGGCTGCGCCACAGTGGGGGTAGTTAGGCTCTGTACGGCTGCTGTGTCTCCAGCTACAGCAGAGGAAGGTTCGCGCACAGTTACATCCTGAGATCCGTTTTTAGCGGCGGAATTACTGTGCTGCTGGTTTTCAGTCTCATCCTGAAAATAGCTTTGATAGTTCCCCGTATAATCATCCGGTATCTCAGCTTTTTTTTCAGCAATGGCGGGAAAAGAGGCAAAAGACAAAAGGAGTGCCAGGGTTGTTTCCCTGTAAGACGAGTTTGTCCTGCTGTTAATTATGTCTTGAGGTTGTTCTGCTCTTTCATCCATTTTTCTATCTCGTTATTCAGACAATATAATGCCAGCCAGAGACTGGCAGAAATAAAGACAGACAATATAAAAAGTGAGATGATATCTGGCGGAATTATTTTTCCAGAGACCAGTATCCGGCTTCTTTTAATGCAGCGGTTCCACTATTTGCAAACAGCATTATATCACGCACTCCCGGCTGCGGATAAATTCGGCTGCTTAAACAGGCTTCGCCTTCATTAACAAATACTTCCACGGATGAGCGGTCAATGAAAATTCGCAGTGAAAGAATATTGCCCTCGGGCAGGGGAATGCTGCGCGTTCCTACAAGCGAAAAATCAGGGTAGTTACGCTCCAACACTAAGCGCTGAGCCTGATTATCAACGTAAATACGCAGCCCATCTCCCAACACCATGCCATATTGTTCCGCCAGAGACGTGCTACGTTCCCATTCGAGTAATAACTCCACGGCTTCGGCCTCTGCAGCGACAAATACCTGCTGATTGTTCAGGCAATGGGCAGGGACAGGAAAATAGCTGCCTCGCAAGGCGGCCACTTCGGCGATGGGTTTCATCATCAGGCGATTATTCTCACCTAAGCTCACTTCGCGCGGCAGGGAGAGCATTCCGGCCCAACCATCCTGTTGCTCCGGCATCGGCGATTCCCACATATCAAGCCACCCAATAACAATTCTGCGTCCGTCGGGGCTCAGGAAACTTTGCGGGGCATAAAAATCGTGACCGCTGTCCATCTCAATGAATTGCCCGTCATGGCCGAACGGCTGGTCTGGCTGCCATTCTCCGAGTAAATATCCGCTCTGGAAAAGGTTACGATTTTGATAACCTTCAGCCACCAGTCCCTGTGGTGAGAACATCAGCACACGACTGCCGTTAAGGCTAAAGAAATCAGGGCATTCCCACATATAACCCATACCTTCTTCAGCCTCGGCAAGAATACCTTCGTCATGCCATTGGCGAAGGTCGGCTGAACGGTAAAGGCGTACCTGGCCGGTTTCGCCTACGCGTGAACCCACAACCATGTACCAGAATTCCCCCTCGCGCCATACTTTTGGATCGCGGAAATGATGCAGTCCTGGAGGGGTATCAAGCACCATACCATGACGCTCAAAATGAATGCCGTCACGACTGGTTGCCAGACATTGCACCTGATAGAGATTGTCATCAGTGTCCGCCGAACCGCGGAATTTATGTCCGGTATAAATCAGTGCCAGCGTATCACCATCCACCACTGCGGAACCGGAAAAGCAGCCGTCTTTGTCTGCCGGACCTTCCGGTGCCAGTGCCACAGGCAGATGCTCCCAGTGAACCAGGTCTTTACTCCGGGCATGCCCCCAGTGCATTGGTCCCCATTTCGTTGAATACGGATGATGTTGATAAAACGCATGATACCAGCCGTCAAACCATACCAGTCCGTTAGGATCGTTCATCCAGCCTGCTCGTGCGGCAAGGTGATAGCGCGGATACCAGCGAAGGTTAATCCTGGCATGTGCTTTTTCAAGCGTCTCTTCGGCCTGTTTTAATAAGGATGTCATTGTGTTTTCTCCCGATAATTTACACAGCACCTGGCTGTAAAAAGGATTGCTCAGTTGAGGGCTTATTGGGGCGCAAAAGGAAGATGGAAATAAACGTGGTGCAGAACACCATAATGCCCATAATTAGATAGGACTGGGCGAAGCCAAATTTTTCGTAGCTGAAACCCGCCAATGGCGATAACACAGTGCCAATAACCGAACTCGTGCAGGCAAATCCCACCAGATAAATCGTGGAAGATAAACGCTTGTCGAAATTCAGGCTGTTGTATTTAAAAATAGCCACCAACAATACCGGCAGCTCTAAGGCGTGCAGCAGTTTTGTGATCGAAATAAGCAGAGGCCCTTCAACCAGGCCGGAGGCGATCATACGCAACGCCATTACCATGCCTGCGAATATCAGGCCATTTTTGGCACCAATTTTGTTAACCAGCCACGGTGCGCAGAACATGCCTGCCGCTTCCAGAAATACCTGAAAGGAATTTAAATAACCAAACATGGCATTTCCTTCCCGTAAGGTCGGAAACTGTGAGGAAAAATAAACCGGGAATTGCTGATCGTAGACGCCGTAAATACAGGTTCCCACCACGAAGAAAATAAGTGCCCAGAAACGCGGTAACGTTAGCAGACGGAGGGCATCTTCCAGAGAAACCTTTTTCGCGCCAATCTCCAGCTTCTCCATGCTCGCCGGTGCGGCAACTTTTAATCGGGCCAGCAGGCAGAAGAAGACCAGTCCAGAGCATGATGCCACCAGAAAGTTGAGATCGGGATTAATATTAAACAGCAGCCCCGCAAAAAACGTGGCTACGGCCCACCCCAGAGAGCCCCACATGCGGACTCGTCCAAATTCAAAGGTACTCTGACGCGCAACGCGCTCGGTATAAGACTCCAGCACGCCAATACCGCCATTAAACGTCATCCCAATAAACAGGCCGCCAAAAACACTCCCCAGCAGGATATTCAGGCTGAGCAGATAGCTAAAAAATAGATAAGCAGGGCCGGAGAGGATCAGCAATGCTGTAATAAACCACAGCAGATTTTTGCGCAGACCAAGACGATCCTGAATAAAACCGTAGAAGACCTGAGCAAAAAGGGCAGATACCGATAAAACAGAAAAGATAATGCCTGTTTCCGATGCTTTTAATCCCACTTCCTGGTGGAGCCAGATAGAAAGAAGTGAGCTGGACGAAGACCAGGTGACAAAGAAAAAGAACAGCAAAGCACTGAGCAGCAAATAGCTGCGGGAAGGCCTTTTTTTCATCTGAGCAATCTCATAGCGGATTATATGTGCTTATGGTAACGTTAACATCTATTACTCACATCGCTTTTTGACGCGATATTCGATGTTAATCACAAAAGTTAACGTTAACATTTCTCATGTGAGATCTGCGTCAAATTTCTGTTCCAAATTCCCAAAATGACGGGCTCAATGCTTAGAATAATGGGTTCATTTTACGGATAATCTTTACTGCAGCGGTTCGCTTGCGCAACGAGGATGTAGCCGTGTTTTCGCAAAATGGAAGGTTATGGCGTCTTTAAAAGATGTGGCCAGAATGGCCAATGTTTCGTTAATGACAGTTTCGCGGGCACTGAATAGCCCTGAACGCGTGAAGCCTGAGACGCTTGCACGGGTGCAGGAGGCTATTCTGCATCTGAATTACGTACCCGATTTGTCAGCAAAACAGATCCGGAGTGTCGGTACTAAAAATAAAACGATTGGCGTACTGGCACTGGATACGGTAACGACACCTTTTTCGGTAGAAATCACGCTGTCAATTGAGGAGACTGCACGCGCGCACGGCTGGAATAGTTTCGTGGTTAACATGTTCTCTGATGATAACCCTGACGACATTGTCGATCTCCTTCTCGCTCACCGGCCGGGGGGCATTATTTTCACCACCATGGGATTACGTGAAGTGCACGTTCCGCCTAAGTTGCTGATGTATCCTTGTGTTCTGGCAAACTGTGAAAATAAAGGGGAGCCGGTTGCCTGTTACATCCCTGACGATGAACAGGGACAGTACACTGCGGTTCAGGCATTGCTGGCGGCAGGATATCGTCGCCCCATCTGTTTGCATTTACCGATCAACCATCTGGCAACTTCCCGTCGTCGAAAAGGGCTGGAACGCGCCTGCCGCGAGGCAAGCATTGATCCAGATAAGCTGGAGCATTGCTATATGCAATTTGGCGATGAACATTACCGTGATATTCCTGACATCCTGCTAGCGCATATTCATCAGGGGATACCTCAGTTTGATTCGGTTATTTGCGGGAATGACCGTATTGCATTCATGGTGTATCAGACCCTTTTGGCTAAAGGAATATCTATCCCGCGGGATATCGGGGTTATTGGGTACGACAACCTTGTAGGCATCGGCAACCTGTTTTTACCCCCGTTATCCACGGTTCAGTTACCACATTACGAAATTGGCCGGCTGAGTACGTTGCATATTATTAAAGACGATGACAGGAAGGAGAGAGTACTGGTCGATAGCCCCTGGCTGTCCCGCGAGTCATTTTGAAAGCAATAACCGCCATGTTGCTGTAGCCAGAAGCTTTGCTTTTAGCCAAAAGGTTAGTTTTCCATGTTTTGAAAAAACTGATGTCAGCTTTGTGCCATAACTTTCTCGATATCCGCTGTGGGAACCATCCAGATGAAAAGCATCTGATGAGTTATTGTCGCTGCTGATTGCAGAGGCTGACAGAGTTCAACAGGCTGGGAGGTGGAAACATGTACAGCTTCTTGATTTGCGCCCTGGGTGACCTGCTTCCGATTGATTATCAGATGCCAATGTTAGTCCTACACTTGTCTGCTATGGGAAATGCGAACTTCCGCTTCACGCCCTGAGACATTCGACAAGCTTTTTATGGCTTCAGTAAGGGCGAGTTTCGCGCTTTGA
>NZ_QODH01000018.1:0-42423 GCF_009935945.1 Kosakonia sp. MH5
ACTGCCGCATTCAGCGCGAGAATGTTGGTTTGAAAAGCAATGCTGTTTACCACATCGATGATACTGGCAATTTTACCTGCGCTTTCAGAAATACCGTTCATGGTGTCATTGACATTCTGCATCATCACACCCCCGCGTGAGGCAATATCCACCGCGCCACGCGCCAGTTCACGCGCCTGTCCTGCGTTTTCAGCATTTTGTTTTACGGCTGCGGTGATCTCTTCCATGCTGGAGGAGGTTTTTTCCAGAGATACCGCCTGCTGATCGGTGTGCCCGGCGATTTCCTGATTACCGGCAACGATATCCTGGGTATTGGTGTTGATCCTCTCAGCACCATCGCGGATCTCTTCAATAACGGAAGTCAGTTGCTCGCGCATCACCCCCATCTCATGTAACAGGCTGGCGTTATCACTGGCTTTTTTATTCACGCTCTGCGATAAATCCCCGGCGGCAATTCGCGACACGACCTCAGCCGCATAACGCGGTTCTCCGCCCAGTGTTTTCAGCGTGCTGCGGTTAATCAGATAAACCAGTATCGAGAGCAGAATGCTGATAGCGATAAATTGCGCGATATTCTGGTAAAGAGAACTGAGAAAGACGTCCTGAATATCATCAACATAAAGACCCGTCGTAATAATCCATCCCCAGGGAGACCATGGAATGTTATAGGCAATTTTGGGTTTTGGTACGGTGTCTCCCGGCCGCGGAAAATCATAGGCGGTAAAACCATCATGGCCATCCTCCGTCACCTTGACCATATCCCTGAAAATATAGACGCCATTTGCATCGGCAATATCCGGCCCTTTGCCAATTAACGCGGCATTAATGGGATGCATAATGACCTGCGCCTGGTTATTCAGAATAGTAAAATATCCTGTGTCGCCATAGCGTAAGTCTTTAATGATCTGGATTGAACGCTGTTGTGCTTCCTCTTTTGATATCAGCCCCTTATCAACAAGTGTAGCCTGCGTTTTCACCACGCTAAGGGCTAACTGGGAAACATACATTAATTCCTTTTTTCGTAGCGCCAGCTGGTCATCTTTAATTTTTACTGAGCCAAAGAATAATGACCCGGCAAGGCTTAGCAGTGCGACAGCAAGTGGAAGCCACAGTTTATGCGCAAAGGATAATTTCATAGCATGCTAACCTGTTGTTGTTGTATAGGGCAGGTATTGCGCAGGTCTGCGGGTATCAGACTGCGCTTAATTTCTTTATCGGGAGAGGTAAGAGAAATAATTAATCGATAATATTGATATATGTGAAATTATATATTTCATTTTTGTTGTTGAGAGGTTAACGCCATGATAGATATAAAGTTATTCTCCGGAAAAATCATTGGCATGTTAAACTTTAGCAAATAGATAAACGTATTCACGGTAATCATTTCGGCCATAAGAACGAAATACTTATAGCCGCTTAACATGAATTAGCGCTAAGCGGTGTGATGGTTTTCACATTATTTCAGGCTGGCGCGGTGGAATCGCTCTCACTTATCATCACGCCCGATATAATACCCGCATAAACTATGTCTGGAAATAAAGCGCGGTTTGGCTGAACGAAATATATCTCATGAAAGTGCGCTAATTATCGCGCCCGTACTGATGCAATAAGCATAATGATGTGAGGCCTTTATTTATTCTGTAAGCAGGCGAAGAAATCCCTCTCCTCAAGACCCGCCGTTAAATATTTTCTCCAGAAGCTTTAGCGCCTTTTTCTCATCCATTTTCAAGGCGTTATTCAGGGATGTTTTGCCCGTCGGGGCAACATACCGGTTGGCCTGGGGGAGTGAGTCATTTTCATATGCGAACGCAGGGTTTCAAAATGATAAAAAGAGGCGGCGTTGTCCGTTATCACCAGGGCCAGCTGTTGTTCTCGTAATCGAGGAAGAGATGGCTTCTGGCGTTCCGGTGTCGCTCAATCACACTGACCATGCCGTTGACGCTGGTGCTCACATCGATCTCGGCATCCACTGTACCGTCCAGCGTGCCCATCGCTGTCGTCACCCAGCCAGGATGAATGGACAGAACCGTCTGCGCTCCCTGGCTGATATCCATATAAATGCAGCGAGCGAGCATATTCAGCGCCGCTTTACTGGCCCGGTAAAGCTCAAGACCTATCCCCGGTTCGGTATTGCCGGCAATACTGCCCCGGTGCGACGACATAAAAACCAGGCTTCCATCCGGCTTAAGCATCGGCAGGAGGTGCCGGGCCAGGCGGGCTGGGCCAAAAGCATTGGTCATCATGATTTGCTGAAATTCAGCGTCAGAAGCCTGTAACACTGACTGATGCAAAGGGCCGTACATACCGGCAACCATAAAAATAACGTCAAAACGCCGTTCACGCATCTTGCCGATAAGGGGCCCGATATGGGACGCATCGGTGACATCAATCTCGCTGGTGGTGAGATGGCCTGGGTAAATCTCTCCCAGGGCGAGCAGTGAGGAGGTGTCCGCCGCCGGTAAGTGGGTGGCAAAAACTTCCCAGCCGCGCTCCAGATAGGCTTCTGTCAGCCCCAGCCCCAGCCCTTTCTCAGACCCGACAATCAAAATGCTCTGCTTTTTCATCATTGTCTCCCGGTTATTGTGCGGTATAACCGCCGTCAGCCATTAATACTGTTCCCGTCACGAAGCTGGCTTTCGGCGATGCCAGCCAGATAATCGCTTCAGCAATCTCTTTCGGCTGAGCCACCCGCCCAAGTGGATGAACGTGGCCGTAGCTGGCCAGCGTGGCGCGGCTGTCTTCCACGATGCCGGAAAGAATATTCGTTTCGACGACGCCGGGAGCGACGGCATTAACCCGGATGCCATACTCAGCAGCCTCCAGCGCCAGCACTTTCGTCAGTTGGGCAATTGCGCCTTTAGAGGCCGAGTAAGCCGCCGTGGTTTTCATGCCCACCATGCTGACCACGGACGCCACATTGACAATCGCGCCTTGCCTGCGGGGCTGCATCACCTTCAGGCTTTCCCGGCTCAGGAGAAAATAGCCTCTGGCATTGATGGTCATAATGCTGTCCCATTCTTCAACGGAGGTTTCAGTCGCCAGTTTATTCAGGGTCTTGCCCGCATTGTTGATGAGAATATCCACGCCGCCGAATTCAGCCTGCGCGAGAGCGACCGCGCTGATGACTTCCGCTTCCTGGCTGACGTCGCAACGTTGCGTCGCCACCTGATTGCGCTGTGCCAGCGCATGAACCGCCGGGTTGATATCCAGCGCGATTACCTTCGCGCCATGGCTGACGAGAAGTTTTACAGTGGCTTTGCCAATATCCCCTGCGGCTCCCGTGACAATCGCCACGCGGTTCGCTAATCCCAAAAAATCTGCCATTTTTTGTTCCTCACATGCTGTGTCACGTTGTCCGCAAAAGGGTATGAGAAGCAGCGCAATGCAACAATGAAGGTTCCTGTACAAAGATTATCTATTTCTGTCAGAATTCGGTTTATCAACCTGCTGATGGCGGGGAAATTTATCTTTTCATATACAGGAGGCGCAATGTCCGGCGTTACCTCAAGCCTTATGCGGAAAATGATCCCTGCTTTGCTGGCGCTGGCGCCTGATGAAGGCTACACGCGCACCGGGATGAAGGAGATAAAACTGTTGCGGGTCAATGAGTCGATGCCCCATACGCCTGTCCTTTATGAACCGTGCATTGTTATTGTTCTGCAGGGAAAGAAAACCGGTTTGATGGGTGGGGCGGAATTTACCTACGATCCCGGGCACTATCTGGTTGTCTCGGCACCTCTGCCGTTCACCAGCCAGACGACGGCCAGCCAGCAAGAACCTCTGCTGGCGATGTCTGTATCGCTTGATGTCGCCACTATTGCCGAATTACTGATTGAAATGGGCGAAGGAAAAGGAGGTGAGAAGGCAGGGATCCTGTTTTCCACTCCGCTGGGAGAAGAGCTGGCCGATACGGTTTATCGCCTGCTGGTGGCGCTTTCTGATGAAGAGCAAAGCAGAATTCTGGGGCCGGGTATTCTGAAGGAGCTTTATTATCGTGTACTGATTGATACTCAGGGGGCGGCAATCAGAGCGGCGCTCTCCGGAAAGGGGCATTTCCGGCAAATTGCGGGTGCTATCCGCACGATGCATACCCGGTTTATGGATCCTATTGACGTTGACATGCTGGCGAAAGAGGCCGGAATGAGCGCCCCCTCTTTTCATCGCCATTTCCGGGCATTCACCGGTACGACGCCAAAACAGTATCTGATTTCCATCAGGCTGCATCAGGCGCGTTTTTTAATGGTAAAGAGTAATGTTACTGCCAGTGAAGCCTCTTTTCGGGTTGGCTACGTCAGCCCGACACAATTCAGCAGAGAATTTAGCCGGTTCTTTGGTTGTCCGCCGCAAAAGGAAGCTCACCGTTTACGCCATTTATTAAAAGTCAAAGCTGAATCGTACTGGCCGGAATAACCCTTTTTCGGCCTCGACGTTGTGGCATTTAAAGAACGGATGGGCGCAATTCACTCCATCATTCATAGAAGTATCCGTGCTAAAACAGCGCGATACATCGCGCTGTTACGAGCTCATATCTCACTCAGAATGCGGTTTCCAGTGAATCGGTGACGCAATAATCATCATCCACCAGAGGCAAATACCGCCATTTATCGAAGGCGGTGCAGGGGTGTGAAATACCGCAGCCTACCCAGTCGCCGGGCTTTAACGCATCCTCTTCCGGCAGCAACAGATACGCATGCTGATCATTTACCTCGCTGATGCGCATGCCAGAAGCTGCGCGCGGGGCGCTGCCATCGACATTCCGCACCCACAGCGGATTCGGCAGATCTTGATCGAACGGCACATCACGGCGGCCGAAATCAACAAACGCCAGGCCTGGCTCGGGGCGCGACAGCACTCGTCCCCAGATCTCCAGCGCGGCGGTGAAATGATGTGTGGCACCGGGCTGCGCGAAAGGCGCGATACGCGCGTAAAGCCCGCTGTCGTGCGCCATGTAGGCACCTGATCGAATCAGCGGCGTCATCGGCAGCGGCAGGTTCGCGGCCGTAAAACAGGCCGAGACCACGTCAAACCACGCGCCGCCGCCAGCGCTGAGGATAATATGCTGGCTGGCAAACAGCTGATGTTCGGCCAGCAGCGCCGCCGTGGCGATCAGCATCTGGCAGTAATCTTTTACCCGCTGCACGCCTGCGGCATCGCGTCCGGCACCGAGCGCGCCTTCATACCCCGCAACGCCCACCAGTTGCAGGACAGGGCTGGCAGCAATCGCGGCGGCAATCTCCAGCGCTTCAGAAGATGAGCGGCAGCCGGTACGCCCGCCGCTGACCGACATCTCCAGCAGTACCGCAATGCGGCTGTCGCCGAGATGTTGCTCCAGCAAACGAACCCCCTGCAGCGAATCGACGTAGCACAGGAAGCCATGATCGGGATGCTGTTTTTGCCATTCGCCGATCCAGCGAATGCCGCCGGGATCGACCAGTTCGTTGGCAAGGAAGACGTTACGAATGCCGAACTGGCGCAACGCGCGAACCTGCGCAGGTGTCGCGGCGCTCAATCCCCAGGCACCGCCTTCCGTGACGGCGCGGCGCAGGATCGCCGGAGACATTGATGTCTTGCCGTGTGCTGCCAGCATCACGCCTTGTTCGCGGCAAAAATCCGCCAGTTGACGCAGATTATTCTCCAGTGCTGATTGCTTCATCAGCATCAGTGGGGAAAACACCTCGGGGCTGCTAAAGATCGGGGTGCCGTTAGCCAGCGGCTGATTGCCGGAACCTGCGACTGATTTAAAACGCGGTGCAGGCTGCTGCGCATCCAGCGCGCCGTCCGCCTGCAATGGAAAGTGAATCGACATCATGCCTCCTGTTAGTGCTCAAGTACGCGTGATAAGAACTGCTGGGTGCGCGGATTCTGCGGATTAACGAAAATCTGCTCCGGCGAACCCTGCTCGGCTATCACGCCCTGATCCATAAACACCACGCGGTCAGCGGTTTTACGCGCAAAACCCATCTCGTGAGTGACCACCACCATGGTCATCCCTTCACGCGCCAGGCTGCGCATTACTTCCATCACTTCGCCGACCAGTTCGGGATCGAGCGCTGACGTCGCTTCATCAAAAAACATAATTTTCGGCTCCACCGCCAGCGCGCGAGCAATCGCCACACGTTGCTGCTGACCGCCGGACAACTGAGCCGGGTAGTGATGCGCGCGCTCGGCCAGCCCGACACGCGCCAGGGCTGCGAGGCCGCGTTTATTGGCTTCGGCCTCGGACAGTTTCTGCGCTTTAATCAACGCCAGCGTCACGTTACCGAGCGCGGTTTTATGGGGAAACAGATTGAACTGCTGAAACACCATGCCGACGTGGCCGCAGATTTCGCTGCTACGTTTGCGGTCATGCAGTGGCACTTCATTAACCCAGATTTCCCCGCCATCGGCGGTTTCCAGCCCGCTCATGATGCGTAACACGGTACTTTTGCCGGAGCCGGATGCGCCAATCAGTACCAGCACTTCGCCGGGCGAAACATCAAGGCTTATCTCTTTCAGCACCTGGGTTGAGCCAAAGGATTTGGTAATCCGGCTCAGCGTAATGGCGGATTTGCTCATGATAACTGGCTCCTGGTTTGATGATGTTGAACCCAACGGGAAAGCGGAAAGCAGACTACGAAGTAGAGCAGGGCGACGAGGCCGTAGATCACCACTGGCTGGCCGATGCGATCGACAATCGCCTGGCCCTGGTGCATCAATTCCGACATACCGATCATGCTGACAATCGACGTATCTTTAATCAGAGAAAGGTACTGGCCTACCAGCGGCGGCAGCACAATGCCACGCGTTTGCGGCAGGATCACGCTAAGAAACGTCTGGCGCTTCGACAGGCCGAGGATCCACGATACTTCCCACTGGCCCTTAGGTACGGCTTCAATACCGGCGCGGAATACTTCGGCGATGTAAGCGCCCTGATAAATGCTCAGGCCGAGGATACCGGCAGCGAACAGATTGATTTCATAGCCGAAGTACGCCACACCAAAATAGATAAACATCAGTGTGATCAGGACCGGTGTGCCGCGAAACAGTTCGGTATAGAACACAGCGATCTGTCTGGCGACCGGCAAACGGCTGGTGCGTAACACTGCCGCCAGTAAACCGAGCAGCGTACTGCCGACGATAGCGGCGATGGAGAGCAGTAAAGTGACGACCAGGCCTTTCAGCAGGATTGGCAGCGAGCCGATGATAAGTTCGCTCATAGCGCATTCTCCCGTTTCACTGGGTTAATCCATTTTCTTGCCCACCACCAGCCGGGCTTTTTTACTGGCGTTACCAGCGGCGGATGGAACATCCGGCGTCCTGCCATGTTGCCAAGCCACGAGAACAAGTTGCTCAGCACCAGATAAACCAGCGCGACGACGCTGAAGGTCTGGATGTACAGCAGGGTGCGCGCATTGATCACCGTTGCGGTACCGGTCAGCTCCGGCAGCGCGATGGCTGAGAGCAGCGAAGTGCCGAGCAGTAGCTGAATCAGGTTGTTGATAATGGCTGGCCACACTGCGCGCGCGGCCTGCGGCAGCACCACGCTGAGGAAGATTTGTCGGCGCGGAATACCGAGGATATACGCCGCTTCCAGTTGACCCTTCGCTACCGACTGAATGCCCGCGCGGAAGGTTTCCGCCAGGTAAGCACCCACGTTAATCCCCAGCGCCAGTACGCCTGCGGTAAAGGCGCTCATGGTGATACCCAGCGACGGCAGGCCAAAAAAGATGATGAAGATTTGCAGCAGCACCGGCGTGTTGCGGAGGAACTCGACGTAGCAGTGGCTGAGCCAGCGTAGCGGCGCCAGCGGCGAGGATTTCGCCAGCGCGGCCAGCAGACCGAGCGCCACCGCCAGGGCAAACGCCAGCAGCGTGACCTGTAGTGTTAGCCACGCGGCTTCCAGAAAGGTGTCGGCGTAGCGCCACAGGGTTAGCCATTGATAACTCATGGTGTGACTCCTTCAGGCGGCGCAGCATCGGCGGCTGCGCCGTGGGCGAACAATCAGTATTGCGGATTCAGCGGGTAGCGCGGTTTACTGCCGAACCATTTCTCATACAACTGGGCGTTCTCGCCGGAAGCATTGATTTCAAAAAGGAATTCATTCAGATAGTTGGTCCATACCTGATCGCCCTGTTTCACACCGAAGGCGTTGTACTCCAGCGGCACCAGCGCTTCGTTGGTCACGGTCAGCGACGGATCGAGTTTCGCCTGATAGGCGAGGAAGTTGTTATCTTCGATCATGGCATCCGCCTGGCCCTGTTTCACCGCCAGAATTGCTGCCTGAGAGGAATCGTACTCCTGAATTTTCACGTCGATGCCGAGGTTGCGCACTTCATCGCCGTTAGTGGAACCTTTCACGGTGGCAATGGTTTTTCCGGCCATATCATGCGCGGACTGAATACCGCTGTTTTTGCGCACCAGCATCGCTTCGCTCGCCACGACATAGGGGTTGGTGAAACCGATCTCTTTGGCGCGTTCCAGATTGCGGGTGAAGTTACAGAACACCACGTCAACTTTATTGGTTTGCAGGTTAGGGATGCGGTTGGCGCTGGTGGTATTGACCATTTCCAGTTTGACGCCCATCTCTTTCGCCAGCGCTTTAGCCAGATCGACATCATAACCATCCGGATTGCCGTCTTTATCGTAAAAACCAAACGGGGCAAAGCTCAGGCAGTCACCCACGCGCAGCGTGCCGCGCTGCAGCACGGTTTGCAGCGCAGACTGTGGCGCAGCACCCGCCTCTTTTTTCTCTTCGGTCGGCGTACAGCCCGCAACAGCCAGCAATACCAGCGCGCCCGCCAGTGCCTTGGCACTTAATTTCAGCGATGTTGCATTCATTTTTATGCTCTCTTTTAATGTTTAACGAGACGGTGTAATACCGTGTCATCCGTTATAAGTCAGACGATCACCGGCGCAGCGGCAGCGCTGATTATTTCGGGATATTTTAATGAACAAGCAAAAGCATCAATTAATAACAGGCTGTCCTGGTGTTGGCGAAGAAGAAATAGAAACGCTCAGCCTGTTTTAACGGTTTTAATTATTTACGGTCGGCGCGGAAACATTTCATATCCACTTCCACTTTGCAGTCGACCACTAAATCCTGCACGCTACAAATACGCGCGGGCGGATTATCACTAAATATCTCTCTGAATACTTTATTAAATGAACTGAAATAGCGTGCGTCGGTTAATACCGCCGTCACGTGCACCACATCCTCCACGCGGTAACCTGCTTCCCGCATGATGGTCAGACAGTTGTCGAACGCCAGTTGCGTCTGTTCGATGATACCGCCTTCCACAACTTCGCCCTCACGCATCGGTGTCTGGCCCGAGATATAGAGCCAGCCATCGGCCTCAACGGCCCGCGCGAACGGCAGTTTCTGCCCACCTGTACCGGTGCCGCCTTCAATGCCATAA
The DNA here is from genome assembly GCF_009935945.1 of Kosakonia sp. MH5. Lineage (NCBI taxonomy): Bacteria > Pseudomonadati > Pseudomonadota > Gammaproteobacteria > Enterobacterales > Enterobacteriaceae > Kosakonia > Kosakonia sp. MH5. Next base: position 9,396 of record NZ_QODH01000018.1, read on the forward strand.
CGCTTAATCGTCATGCAATGCTGCTCCTTTTTGTTCTGAGAATACCCGTTAGTACCGGGTGATAGTTGTCTGGTATATCAGACTGCTATCTGTAATACCGGATATGGCAAGATTTGCACAGGTTTTTTATTTTTGCAATATATCGCGAGGAATTTAATTTCTCGTGATGTCGTTGCGATCGCAAAATAAAAAAGGAATGCCGAAATTTTCTGCCTGAAAATGTTATCGCTGTCGTGGTTTAAAAAAATAACCTGCATGCAATGCGCTAAAATGAGGCCCCAAAATAGAACAAAGAAATATAAACTCTGGCAATGAAATTTTAATTAACGGGGATGGGTTAACGGCGATGCTCGGTGTATGATGCTTTTCTTTTTTACTGTCTGGCGCGACCGCCCGACTGCATCAGGAGAATTTGCTTATGCCGGACGAGAAGCCATCGCGGGCGCGCGGTGTTGACCGTGTTATCGACATTTTTCGCCAGTTGCATATCGCTCGTCAGCCTATGGCGATGCGCGATTTGATCGACGCTACCGGTGCACCGCGTTCCAGCGTATATGAACTCGTTAACCTGCTGAGTGAGGCAGGGTTGCTTGAACTGGATGCCGACGGCGCGGTGTTTTTTGGCCGTGAAATGCACTATTACGGTGCGGACTACATGGCGCATAACGACCTTATCCGCCGCTCGCATCAGTTAATGGTTGAGATCGTGGCCCGTCATGGCGAGACGGTGCAGCTCTGTATGCTGGAAGGGAATAAGTACACCGTTGTGCTGTCGGAAAGTAATGCTCACCCGTTCAAAATCACTTCTGATATCGGGGTGCGGGTGCCGATTACCTGGACGGCCACTGGTCGTCTGCTGCTCAGTAATTGGTCGGACAGCGCCATTCTCGATCTTATCCCCGAAGAGGATTACCGACTGGCGAACGGGCAAGTCCTCGACAAGCAGGCATTCCTCGAAGATATTCATCGTGCCGGGCAGCAGGGATATTGCCTGACCGAAGGTTTGTCAGAGAGTTTTACCTGCTGTATGGCGGCGCCGATTCGTTCCCGTAGCGGGCAGGCAGTCGCCGCTATTTGCTTTATGGTAAGTCGCGATACGCCGGAGGAGCGCCGTCAGATGCTGCTGAAAGAGTTGATCGTTTCCGGGCAAAAATTATCTGACTTCACCTGAGCCTCTATTCCCTGTGATTGACAGGCATCTGAAACCTGGCTCACCGGGTTACACCAGCAGGTGCAAGGGCGTGTCGCTATTGCCGTTGAACTGGAAAAGCCCGGTGAGGGACGCGAGCCAGAATTCCCTATTTATCACCGTTTTTCCTGTGCATGCGTTGACTCGCTTTTTTGCCCGGTGGCGCAAAGGATGATCCGCAGAGAGTGAAGTCTTCAGGTGATTAATGATTATTCCACAATCTTAAATATAATAAGGTATATCCTATCTGACCAGAAAATATTCTGGCAGATTTGAATATCACCTGTGCATTATTCTGACATAAACTGTTTAATGATTTTTTAATTCAGTGTGCTTACATACATTCGAATTTTTCTTTGTCATCAGAATAACAAGTCTTATATTTTTATTAAACGTTGCTTTTTTCGAATTCTAAAATGCTTAGCGTTTTATTAATTAATTCAATGTATTTATAAAATAAAAATAAAATCATTGCTTCTTTTGTGACGGATGTCAAAAAAAAAGAATGAAAACTCAGTCCATTACCAGATCTTAATGGCGGTTGCCTGGGTGGAGTTCCTTATTCTTCGATGATAAAGTCTGATAAGGCAAAAGATGATGGTTATCATCAAGGGGATACGATGTATAGCAAATTATCAGTCCTTTTTAAGGAATTGATGGATGAAGAATATCATACCGCTCGCGAACTAGCCGCAAGGCTTAATGTTAGTGAAAAGACAGTTCGTGTCCGCTTGAAAGAACTGAATGATATCGTAATATCACATGGTGCCATGATCGCTTCGAAATCGAATATGGGGTATAGATTAACGGTTGACGATTATGATTGCTTTAACCAGTTTACTCTTTCTGATAATAAAGAAAATAAGGTTTCCCGGCCAACGACATCGAATGAACGAATTACTTTTATTCTCGCTTTTTTATTAAATCGACACAGCTATATCAAACTAGATGATTTATGCGAGCAGTGTTATGTTTCCCGCAATACGATGACTGCAGATCTAAAAAAAGTTGAGTATATTCTGCACATACACAATCTGGTTTTAGAAAGACGGCCTAATTATGGTATTATTATCGACGGCAGCGAATTCAATAAAAGGGTATGCATAGCAAATAATCTCATCAAACGTGATGACTTTATGAATTCTGATGGAAAAAAAGAAGAAAAGCTAAAGGCGATTGGCAATATCGTTTTATCCGTTTTGCATAAAAATGAATATCGTATATCAGAGGTCTCACTGGAAAACCTTATTTCTCATATTTTCATCGCATCATATAGATCTAAACACGAACAATCCGTAGATATTGACGGTAACAGAATCGTGCAATTGGTGAAACCGGATGTTCTGGAGGCAACTAAAGAGATTGTGCTGCGTACCCAGAAAGAACTCCAGACCCTCATGCCAGAAAGCGAACAGTTCTATATAGCACTGCATATGGGAGCTAAATTATCGTCTGGCTCTTATAATCACCCCGGTGTAAATATTGTTATTTCCCGAAAAATTGATGAACTAACCTGGCGGATGCTGGAGATTGTACATAAAAGCTTTAACATCGATTTTATGGATAACCTGGAATTACGTATGTCATTAAATCAGCATATGGTTCCGCTGGATATACGGATGCAATACGGTATTCCACTCAGTAATCCATTACTGCATGAAATAAAGAAAGAATACGCTTTTGCCTATACAATGGCAGCAACGGCATGCATTGCTCTGTCAGAGCATTATGTTACCAATATTCCGGAAGATGAAATTGCTTATTTCGCTATTCTTTTTGAGCTTGCGCTGGAAAAAAAAGATAAAAAAATTGACAAAAAGAATATCATCGTTGTGTGTGTGTCAGGCAAAGGTACCACACAACTTTTTATGTACAAATATAAACAAGCATTTGGTAAATACATTGAAAATATTTATGAGTGCACTGCCTGGGAGCTGAATTCCTTTGATTTTGCTGGGCATAATATTGAATATATATTTACAACCATCCCGATCAATATTGACGTGCCGGTACCAGTGTTCGAAGTAAATTTATTCCTGGAAAATAAAGATATTATCACCTGCAGTGAAATCTTTGAAGCCAGCAGCAACGCTTTTTTGCATAGATATTATCTACCAGAGTTATTTCTAACAGATATTGTGGCAGAGAATAAAGAGGAAGCGCTCAGATTACTCTGCCAGCATACGGAAAAATACTTTCCATTGCCTGACGGTTTTTTAGATGCGGTAATGAAAAGAGAAGTGCTGGGGCAAACGGATTTTGGGAACCTGATCGCTATTCCTCATCCATTTCAGGTCATGACCAGAGAAAGTTTTGTCACGGTAGGCATATTACAGCAACCTATATGGTGGGGGCATAATGAGGTACAGGTTATTTTTCTCATTTCTATTTCTTCTGAAGAAGATACGGAGATCGGGCGCTTTTACCAGCTGACAACGAAATTGCTGTTTGATAGTGAGGCCTTACAGCAACTGCTTAAGGAACAACGATTTGAAGTGCTCATGACGTTACTGAAAGGGGGTGTCATATCGTGAGATATGGCAATTTTTACCAGATTAAAGATGGTAATTTTCCCGCTGGAGAACCTGAACACTGATGGTTAGTATCATCTGAAATAATCATAGTGAGGAGTGGTACAAGTGACGGAAATTAGCCTGGAAGATATTATCACCGAGTTGGTGGTGAATGGCGGAAGCGCAAAAAGTAAAGCAATGCAGGCAATGAAAGCCGCCAGGATGGGTGATTTCGCAACAGCAGAGGTGCGGATCTCGGAAGCAAATGCCTCTTTGCAGAAGGCACATTACTTTCAGACGGAATTGATTCAGGCAGAAGCGCGAGGAGAAAAAAAAGCCGCAGTATCACTTATTATGGTTCATGGGCAGGATCATCTAATGAATGCCATGACCACCAGAGATATTGCCCTGGAAATGATTGAAGTGTACAAACTTATTAAAAACAAATAATAATAAGGAATGCATATGATACATATTACTCTTGTTTGTGCTGCTGGTATGTCTACCTCTATGTTGATGGCTAAAATGCAGCAAAGTGCTAAAAGCAAAGGTATCGATGTCACTGTTATCGCAATGCCTGAAGAAAAATTCAAAACGTATAAAGGGCAAACAGAGGTTTTACTATTAGGTCCGCAAATTTCGTATCTTGAGGATGACCTAAAAGAAAAATATGAACCTCATGGAATAAAAGTTGCTGTCATCGACATGGTTGATTACGGCATGATGAACGGCGAAAAAGTGCTGGTTGATGCACTGGCCTTATTGAGCTAAAAATTCATAAGAAAAGCGTTGACTTGTATAGCCAATATACATTGGCAGGGGATCCCTATGTCCAAATTTGACAGAAAAACGATAGCCAATAAAATTCATCCTATAGTTAATAAAATTCAGACCAGCAAACTGGTGAATGGTATTACAGGTGGAATGATGGGGGCTATGCCTATTACTATCTTAGGAGCATTTGCTGCATTATTTCTGAACCTCCCGATTCCAGCATATAAAGAATTTATCGCCAGTGCAGGTATTGCTGCAGCGTTAAAAGTCATTATCATGTTTACTACTAATTTCCTGGCCGTTATATTCGGTGTCGCTATTGCTGGTAACTACGCAAAACAACATGATGAAGATGGCCTGTTCTGTGGGTTATTGGCATTGCTGAATTTCTTTATTGTTACGCCAGTGACGTTTTCGGAAAATGGCGCTCCGGTCATTCCCATGCAGTGGTTAGGCGGTACGGGTATTTTCACTGCAATTATTGTTAGTTTACTGTCTACATGGGTTTATATTTTTTTTAAACGGCAGGGCTTCACGATAAAAATGCCAGCAAGTGTGCCGCCTGTTGTTTCCAGTAGTTTCAGTAGTCTTATCCCTGGATTTGTCTCTATTCTGCTATTTTCTGCTATCTCTGTGCTTTTTGCGGTTACTCCGTTTAAAAGTATGCATCAATTTATCTATGCATTTTTACAATTACCTCTGCAGGGTGTCGGGGGCAACATTGCTTCCATCATAATACTTTGGACATTAGCTCAATTACTGTGGTTTATGGGCATCCATGGCACGATGGTTATTTACTCTGTTGTATTGCCGATTTTTACCGCAATGGATGCAGTGCAACTTGCGGCCTATTCTGCCGGTGAGGCACTGCCCAATATCACCGGACGCTCATTTGTCAGCACTTATACAATGTCTGCCAGCGCGATAGGTCTTACCTTACTGATGCTGTTTTTTGCAAAAAGTCAACAATATAAGACACTGGGGAAACTGACTACCATACCGGCGCTGTTTGGTATTAGTGAACCATTAGTTTTCGGTACGCCAATGGTTTTTAATTTCCGCTTTGCCATCCCTTTTATCTTTATGAATGCGATTAGCCTGAGCATCGCTTATCTCGCAACCTACATAGGACTTGTCCCCAGAGTTGCAGGGATTACACCGATAACCGGAATGCCGATTATTCTAAGCGGTATTATGGAGGGAAGTTGGAAAATCGCTGTGTTGCAGGTTTTCCTTGTGGGAATACAAATCATCGTCTGGTATCCATTCTTTAAAAAGGCAGATAAAGAATCCTATGCGCTGGAAATGAATGGCGAGGGGAATAATAAGTAAATATAAGGCGGCTTTCGATAATAAAAAGTTACTATCTGAATCAGATATCGCTAAAGTCGCCGCGCACTGAATTTTACCTATAAAAATTATAGCATCTATATATTTCTTTTTTTAAAGAACAACCTTCCCATGTACTATTATAGAGAATAACTATGATGGAAAATAAAAGAACAGTAGTTGCGCTTTTACTTCTGGCGTTTAGCGCATTAACAGCACAGGCCGCAGAAATTAACGATAATGAGGATGTATTAAGAGTTCGTCTTAAAAATGATTTTCGTCGTGCAGACAGACCCAGCGCGGGGGCATCGGCAAGAGATATTTATGGCTGGGTTCAGGGGGCCATGCTTGACGTAAATACACATTATTATTCCGATTTTATTGGCGCGGAAGCCGGGGCGTATTATGTTTATAAGCTAGGCGCAAAAGATCGCTGGAGTACGCGCGGTTATCTTGCCGATCACGATAGTTTTGGACTTGTTTCCGGCGCGGTTAAACTCAAACCCACTGATAACCTTCATTTTAAAATTGGCCGATTTGGGACAGATAATGGTTACGGTAGTCTGCCATACCGGGTCCCGCTTATTGCATCCGGCTCAACGCGAACGATGCCAACCCTTTCTGAGGGCGTGCTCAGCCGTTACGAGCCCAGCAATAATATCGATTTATGGGCTATGTACCGTACCCGCGTATTTCTTTGGCCGGATGCCGCCGTAGGCGTGCGTAATGAAGGGATCTATAACCCGACAACGGGTCATTATGATACGAAACGCGCACGTTCTTTTCTGGCTGGTAGCTGGCATGACAATAGCAGTCGCTATTCTCTGGGGGGCTCCTGGCAGGATGATGTCTCGTCTCAATATGAAGCTATTGTTGAGAAAAAAATCTTACTTGAGAATAAAGACACGATCAAAGTTGAGCTTCTGGCGTTTCACGCCCTGCTGGACGGCATTTCACGCTCCCGTAGTTTTCATAATAATACTCAGGTCTATTCAGGGCAGGTAACCTACAGTATGCCGAAAATAAGTTTTTTTGGCGCAGCCGGCATGGTGACGCATGCGATGAATAATATTGGATCGAACGTGGATACGGATATTGGCTACCCCAACTCTCTGAGTATTGATCGAAATAAAGAGGATATGTTTTCTTTGCAGGCGGGAGTGCAATATTTCTTCCAGCCAAATCTTAGCGTCATGGTCGCGCCACTAATTACCCACGGATATGAAGATCCCCAGAGAACGATTGAAATTAATGGTCAAGGTATCCTCACCGGTGTTTTCTACAACGTAACTGACGGGGCGCTTGCAGGAATGAAAATGTATGTAGCATCGGATATTGCAAAAGAAAAAAGAAATGGCAGCACGCTTGGTAATGAGTTGCACTACTGGGATGTTAAAGCGGGAATACAATATGACTTCATGTTGAAATAAATGTTGTTTTTTTTCCCATATATAGATGCAGATAGAAGGATTTTGTGATGTTAAAACCAATTGAAACCGAATCCCGGGAATGTAAATTACTTGATGGTCTGTGGGATTTTAAAATAGATACGGACCGCTGCGGATTTTCGCAAGCGTGGTGGAAAGACCGCCTTGATGGCGCGCGTAAAATAGCTGTCCCTGCCAGTTTTAATGATCAATTCGCCGATGAGACCGTACGTACACATGTTGGCGATGTATGGTATCAAACTGACGTTCGTATTCCCAAACGCTGGGATGGTCAGCGAATTGTGCTTCGTTTTGATGCCGTGACGCACCGCGGAACGGTATGGCTGGATGATGAACAAATCATGTTTCATCAGGGGGGATATACACCGTTTGAGGTAGATATCAGCGCGTTGGTCGGTGAGAAACGCGTGGTACGTGTCACAGTATGTGTTAATAACGAATTGTCCTGGCATACCATTCCGCCTGGCGTTATCGCGGAAGAGAATGGCGTACGCAAACAGCATTATTTTCATGATTTTTTTAATTATTCAGGCATTCATCGTCATGTGTGGCTTTATACGACCCCGCACCAATTTATTCGTGATATTGATATTGACACTCATTTTTTGGAGGATCTCAGTACAGGCTATGTGCAATATCGCATCAATGCTCCCGGTGAGGTGAAATGTCAGCTCATCGGGCGCGGAGGGAATATTGTTGCACAAAGTTCGGGCCGGGAGGGGGTACTTGAGGTCACGCAACCAACACTCTGGCAACCTGGTAACGCTTTCCTCTATCAATTGCTCATCACTGCTGGTACAGACTGTTATACGCTGCCTGTGGGTATTCGTACGGTCAAAGTCGACGGGGATTGCTTCCTGATAAACAACCAACCGTTTTATTTTAAAGGATTTGGCCGGCATGAGGATGCCGATTTACGGGGCAAAGGCTTTGATAATGTTCTGCTGGTGCACGATCATGCATTGATGTCCTGGATTGGAGCAAACTCCTATCGGACTGCTCATTATCCTTATGCCGAAGAGATGCTGGATTGGGCAGATGAGCACGGTATTGTCGTCATTAATGAAACTCCGGCTGTAGGGTTTAACGTTTCGTTGCCGATGATCCGCAATTTTACCCGACCAGAGAAACTTTTTTGCCCGGAAGCCATAAACGATGTGACTCAGCAGGCGCATCTTGATGCAATATGCGAATTGATTGCGCGGGATAAAAATCATCCCTCGGTGGTCATGTGGAGCATTGCCAACGAGCCGGACGCTCGTGAGCCAGCCAGCCGGGATTATTTCTTACCTCTCGTTAAGGCGACGAGGGAGCTGGATCCTCACCGTCCTGTTTGTTGTGTCAACATTACCAAGTCATCGCTGAATGAAGACAAGATAAGCGATCTTTTTGATGTCCTGTGCCTGAATCGCTATTACGGCTGGTATGAAAACCCTGCGGATCTGGTTGCTGCCGAGAAAACATTAGAAAATGAGCTGGTTGCCTGGCATGAGCGGCATCAAAAGCCCATCATTATTACGGAATACGGTACTGATACGTTGGCCGGACTGCATTCGGTTTATAACGAAATGTGGTCTGAAGAATACCAGTGCGCGTTTCTTGACATGTACCATAAAGTATTTGATCGGTTATCGTTTGTTGTGGGCGAGCATGTCTGGAACTTTGCCGATTTTGCGACCTCGCAGGGAATCATACGCGTTGGCGGGAATAAAAAAGGCGTTTTTACTCGGGACCGGAAACCAAAAGCCGCTGCCTTTCTGCTGAAGAAGCGATGGCTGGATAAACCATCACAAGCATAAAATTCTTTAATTGTTTATTGAGCAAGAAATTATACGTACCAGGCAGACGAGCTGAGTCCTGTATTAAACCGGACTCAGCTTTTTTATCGCCGCATGAAATGTTTGATATGTAATCATGGGTCTTGATTCGCCATTGACCGTAGCCACAGATATTGCCGGCTCTTTGCGTATTTCTTGCTCATTCCCAGCCCAACCCAGCCAGATGTCAGCCTAATGCTGGCCTTTTGTTAACAATAAAGATATAAATAACCCGGACATGGACATTTAGACATCTATACGTTTAGAAGGTGATATGCACGCACAACAAGAGAATGGAGAGCTTAAGCGCACCATGAAAACGCGCCATTTGATCATGCTTTCATTAGGCGGCGTCATTGGCACAGGGTTATTTTTTAATACCGGATACATCATCTCTACCACCGGCGCGGCAGGTACTCTGCTGGCATATTTGATTGGGGCGCTGGTCGTCTGGCTGGTTATGCAGTGTCTTGGTGAGCTTTCCGTGGCGATGCCGGTCACGGGCGCTTTTCATGTTTACGCGGCGCGCTATATTGGCCCGGCGACAGGGTATACCGTGGCATGGTTGTACTGGCTTACCTGGACAGTCGCTCTGGGGTCGAGCTTTACCGCCGCCGGGTTTTGTATGCAGTACTGGTTCCCGCATGTTCCGGTCTGGATATGGAGCGCCCTGTTTTGTGTGGTGATTTTTTGTCTTAACGCGATTTCAACGCGCTTCTTTGCTGAAGGGGAGTTCTGGTTCTCGCTCGTTAAAGTCGCGACCATCGTCGTCTTTATCATTCTCGGCTGCGGGGTGATTTTCGGGTTTATCCCGATGAAGGATGGTTCACCGTCGCCGGGGCTTTCTAACCTCACCAGCGAAGGCTGGTTCCCGCACGGCGGTTTGCCGATTCTGATGACCATGGTGGCGGTCAATTTTGCTTTTTCCGGGACGGAGCTTATCGGTATTGCGGCGGGCGAAACGGAAAATCCGCACCACGCTATCCCGGTCGCGATCCGCGCCACTATTGCCCGGTTAATCCTGTTTTTTATCGGCACCGTTTTTGTCCTTGCCGCGCTGATTCCGGCAAATGTGGCGGGGGTTGAGAAGAGCCCGTTTGTACTGGTTTTTGAAAAAATAGGCATTCCGTATGCGGCGGATATTTTTAACTTCGTCATTCTGACCGCTATCCTTTCAGCGGCGAATTCCGGGCTTTATGCTTCGGGTCGCATGCTCTGGTCACTGGCAAACGAAAAAACGTTGCCGGGCTGTTTTGCCCGCGTCAATAAGCATGGCGTGCCGTTGATAGCCCTTTCTGTCTCGATGATCGGCGGCCTGCTGGCGCTGTTATCCAGCGTGATTGCCCCTGATACGGTGTTCGTTGCGCTTAGCGCCATTTCTGGTTTTGCCGTCGTGGCTGTCTGGCTCAGCATCTGTGCGGCCCACTTTGTCTTTCGCCGCCGCCACTTACAGTCGGGCAAGCCGTCTGCGGCGTTACAATACCGCGCACCCTGGTATCCGCTGGTTCCCATACTTGGATTCGTGCTGTGTCTGATGGCCTGCATTGGTCTGGCGTTCGATCCGGAGCAGCGCATTGCGCTCTATTGCGGTCTGCCGTTTGTCGCCCTTTGCTATGGTGCCTATTTTCTTACCCACAAAACCAAATTGAAGGAGGCGGACTATGCCGCAGATTAACTCCCTTGCCGCGCTGCTTGAACGTCATCCCTTTGTCGTGCTTGATGGTGCACTGGCTACCGAGCTTGAAGCGCGCGGATGCAACCTTGCTGATAATCTCTGGTCCGCCAAAGTATTAATGGAAAATCCACAAATCATTCGGGATGTGCATCTGGATTACTTCCGCGCGGGCGCACAGATAGCCATTACCGCCAGTTACCAGGCCACGCCCGCAGGCTTTGCGGCACGCGGTCTGACGGAGGCGCAGTCGAAAGCGCTGATTGAACAGAGTGTGAAGTTGGCAAAAGAGGCGAGTGACATTTATCGCGCAGAAAACCCCAACGCCGGTCCGCTGCTGGTGGCGGGTTCTGTTGGGCCATACGGCGCTTATCTGGCCGATGGCTCTGAGTATCGCGGCGACTATGTGCGTAGCCACGAGGCGTTTCAGGTATTTCATCGCCCGCGGATTGACGCGTTGCTCAATGCCGGTGCCGATCTGCTGGCCTGCGAAACGTTACCTTCCTTCGCTGAAATAAAAGCACTGGCTGACCTGCTGTCTGAATATCCCGATGCGCAGGCGTGGTTCTCATTTACCTTACGTGACGACAAGCACTTAAGCGATGGTACGCCGCTGGCTGAAGTGGTGAACGCGCTGTCTGCTTATCCGCAAATCGTCGCGTTGGGGATTAATTGTATTGCGCTGAGCAAAACAACCGCCGCGCTCAAACATCTGCAAAGCCTCAGTGCGCTGCCGCTGGTGGTCTACCCTAACTCCGGGGAAACTTACGACGCAGTCACCAAGGCGTGGCATGCGCACGGCGATACCTGCGGATCCTTAGCGGCACATTTGCCCCAGTGGTTAGAGGCTGGCGCAAGACTGATTGGCGGATGCTGCCGGACTACCCCCCAGGATGTTTCCGCCCTGAGTGAACACCGTTAACGGCGAAGAGGAATAAGCAGGGGCTGGAACTTATAGCCCCTGCGCCTTTTATCCTGCGCGGTATCGATAACATGATGAACCGTTTTCTGCGTTTCATCGCAACGCGATACGTTCCATTCATAAAAATGCAGTCCGTTAATACACACGGACTGCATTTTTCATTTTGACCATTCTCTTTAAGATAATTATTGACCAGGGAGAACGATCGTTCTACCATCATCACATGAACAAGAAAACGACCGATACCCGAGAAAAAATCCTGACCACTGCCGAGCAATTGATCTATCGGAATGGAATTCATGCCACTGGCATGGACCTTCTGGTCAAAACCTCAGGCGTAGCCAGGAAAAGTATTTATCGCTATTTCGCGACCAAAGATGACGTGGCTGCCGCCGCGTTGAATGAACGTGATGAACGCTGGATGCAGTGGTTCAGAACGGAATCTGATAAAGGCGCAACTCCCCAGCAACGCATTTTGAATATGTTCACGGTGCTCAAGGGCTGGTTTGAGTCAGAAGGCTTTCGGGGCTGCGCATTTATCAACACCGCCGGAGAAGTGGGGGACCCGGCAGACCCCGTTCGCCAGATAGCAAAACTGCATAAACAAAAATTGCTCGATTACACGCTGGAACTCACTGAGCAATTAAACATTGAGCAACCGGCCGTTCTGGCCAGACAGCTGCTGATTCTGATCGAGGGCGCTATCACCATGTCCTATGTGATGGGCGATTGTAGCGCCGCCGACAGTGCAAGGGACGTTGCGAAACTATTGCTGGAACAGGCCTCTTCTTAAGGCCTGAGTATCAAAAACTGTTTCTACTGATATATCCATTTTTACAGGAGGCTTCACCATGCACGCTACACAAACTCGCCCACCACTTCCGCCTTTCACTCGCGAGTCGGCGATTGAGAAAGTCCGGCTCGCCGAAGATGGCTGGAACAGCCGCGATGCCGAAAAAGTATCCCTGGCGTACTCACTGGATACCAAATGGCGTAACCGCGCCGAGTTCGCCAATAATCGTGAAGAAGCTAAAGCATTCCTTGAGCGTAAGTGGAAAAAAGAGCTGGAGTACCGTCTCATCAAGGAGTTGTGGGCGTTTGACGGTGACCGTATCGCTGTCCGGTACGCTTATGAGTGGCGCGATGACTCCGGTAACTGGTTCCGCTCTTACGGCAACGAAAACTGGGAATTTGGTGAAGATGGGCTGATGCATCACCGCTACGCGTGTGTCAATGATATGCCGATTAAAGAAAGTGAACGCAAATTCCACTGGCCGCTGGGGCGTCGTCCGGATGATCATCCGGGTCTGTCGGAGCTGGGTCTGTAAATTTGTCGGTTATCTCGTGAAAAGCCCTCGACTACTGTCCTGGCTTACGTGCGGCGCAGGCTTATGGAAAAGCCCGATCCTCATTCAACGCAGGCTCATGCGTTTGAGCGGCCCCATTTTGACGCCTGAAAACGCCCGGCGGAACGCCCACATATTGCGTGAAAGCCACGTTAAAGGCGCTCGCTGACTGATAGCCGATGTGAAAAGCAATCTGTTCGATTTTCTCTTTGCTGCTCACCAGCGCTTTTTTCGCTAACGACATGCGCCAGAAGAGAAGATATTGCCCTGGCGGCATGCCGACTGTCTCATTGAAAGCCGCGAAAAAAGCGGAGCGGGACATTGCGGCGTGGCGGGCGAGCTGCGCGATTTGCCACTCATCCCCCGGTTTTTCATGCATGAGATGCAGCGCGACGGCGATCTTTTCATGTTGCAGCCCCTTCAGAATGCCCGCCGCTTTCGGCAGTTCAGGATTACTGCGTAACGATTCCACTAACAGCAGTTGTAAAAGATGCATTAATACCACGTCACGGCCGGGTCGCCTGGCCCGGCTTTCCTCACGGAGAAGTTCAAGCAAGGTGACGAAACGTCGCTGTCCTTTAATCAGGATCTCGTTTGGCAGTAAAGAGACGATGAGTTGTTTATCCGGGGTATCGAATTCACAATGGCCGACATGCATGACCAGATCGGCTGGCCCGCTTGCTGCGCCAATTCTCACGTGCCCTTCGCTGATTATTGTTGGCATCGTGATTTCCGTGGGGCTGCATCTGCCCGCATTGGTGTTCTCGAAAGAGTAAGCGGCGGGTATCAGAATAAAATCACCGGCAACAAGTAACTTTGGTCCTTGCCCGTTCACATTAATCAGGCATTCGCCTTCCAGCACGGCGCAGTAAAAAGCCTCTCCGCCAGACTCCCGAACAATACGCCACTCTCCGCGCCCCTCAACGAGTTTTGAATGCGAAGGTTTGGGATTGAGCAGGGCAACGATATCGGTCAACGGATCTGACATTGGACGATCTCTAAAGTTTGCGGGACTTTTGATTATATATTGTCCGGATAGCGGCGGCTATGATCACTGTTCTTGCCATGAAAGAGGATCAAATATGCCTACTGTACTGATTACCGGTTGTTCTTCAGGCTTTGGCCTTGCCGCCGCAAAACTTTTTTTACACCAGGGCTGGGAAGTGATTGCCACGATGAGAACGCCTGACCCGACCTGTTTGCCGGAAAGCGACAAACTGACGATTTTGCCGCTCGATATTACTTCCGCGCAGAGCATTAGCCATGTGGTGAAAGAAGCGGGCGCGATTGATGTACTGGTGAATAATGCAGGTTTTGGCGCGCCTGTACCGGTCGAACTCACCTCTTTTGCCACCGCGCAGCAATTAATGAACACCAATGTCCTGGGAACATTGTCATTAACGCAGGCGTTTCTGCCGCTGATGAGAGAGGCAAAATCAGGCGTCATCATCAATGTCTCTTCGTCCGTGACGACTAAAGCGATGCCGATGATTGGGCTTTATCGCGCCAGTAAAGCGGCGTTGAATGCATGGAGCGAGTCTTTGTCCATTGAGGTCAGGCCTTTTGGTATTCGTGTTCATGTCGTATTACCGGGGCGCTCTCCGGAAACGAAGTTTGGCGAGAATGCGCGCGCGCATTTTGCCGGGATGGACGATCCCGCCTACGGACAAATGGTGAAGGAATTTATCCAGATGGTGGGCGAGAGCAACTCACCCGTGACGCATGCTGATGATGTCGCGAAGGCCATTTTCGCCATTGCTCACGATGCAAATGCGCCGCTATACACCGCAGCGGGTGAAGATGCCGGGCTTTGGCTGAAAGAGGCACAGCAGCATTCCCCCTTCTCTTACTGATGACGCCTGGTGCAGGACATTGCGCCTGCGCCAGGCGATTAAAGAGCTGGGCGCTGAGGAGCGGAATCCTCATGAGCAGGAAAGGCGGTATCCCGTATCGGCCCTGGAAACGGTCGCAAACCCAGCCTGGCCCAGGTGCATGCCCGCAATAAGCAGTTTTTCCCGGACGGCTTGCGCCAGAACTTTTTTGCGGGTTGCTTCGGCCAACGCGGGATCGGCATCAAACAGAATGCTCACCGCCGGTTGTGCCGTCTGAATATGCGGGTAATGGACGATATCTCCCCAGATAAGTAAGCTTTTTTCCTCCGAGTCAATGCGAAACCCGGTATGCCCTGGCGTGTGGCCCGGTAGCCATACCGCAGAAATGCCCTCTGTTATGGTGCCCTCGCTAAAAAAGCGGACGTTCCGTGCATAAGCCTCTAACGTCTGGCGCGCCAGCATGAAATTACGTTGGCCGCGTTCGCTGGCTATTTTTCGTTTTTCATCATCCCGCCAGTAGTCCGCTTCGCGATGATGCAGCAGAAGTTCCGCATGTTGAAAGACCGGTTGTTTTTCCGCATCAAGCAGGCCGCCAATATGGTCAGGATGACAGTGCGTTAATAACACGGTGTCCACGTCGTTGTGGCTGATTCCGATGGCTGCGAGGTTGGCTTTAAGCTGCCCGCCCGCGTTGTTCAGCCCTCCGGTACCGGCATCAACCAGAATGGTTCGCCCCCGCCCGCGAATGAGATAACCGTTGATATGGATATTACCGGGTTCAGCAATTCCGGCGCGATGCTGAATGAATGCGGCATCCTCTGTGGCAATACCTGACAGTAACTCCAGGCTGGCGGACATATTGCCATCACTCACCGCCGTGACCTGAAAATCGCCAATCTGGCGTGATGGAAAGGTAAGTGGGTTCATACATACCTCAGGATTAGTTTTTGGCGTACGGGTACGGAGCAGGGGAGCCAAAGCAGCGAATACGCGCCATTAGCCCCCAGGCCTGCTGCGTGGCGAGATCCAGTTCACGCATAAAGTTTTCCATCACTTCCTGCGTGCGCCTGGGTGTCAGCCGATAAAAGAGCTCGGCATAGACCGGATGCCCGCATCCCGGCTTTACCGTGACAAATATGATATGCACGTTGTCCGGCTCTGCGGCGAGAATGTCAGTGCAGAGGGCGCTACAGGTGCGGGTAAAATCGGGAAGATCGGTATACCTGTCAGCGTATTCTTCCGAAAGGTAAAACGTCAGATTAGGCATGATTTAATGGCTCCCCTGCTGGTGGCGCTCAACCGGACATTGCAGCTGCGATGTCAGCGGTTCGTAAAGATATACGCCGGGCACCTCCGCCAGCGGCAAGGCGCTTTCACGTGGCAGAACCCAGGCAACGCGATGTTCCGGGGATCGTTCCAGCCCTGCCGCGTGCATTTCCATCGCCGGGTTCCCCAGCGCTGTGGCTAAAGCGCTTATCGGCTGCGCGCTGAGAAGCAGAATTTCATCTGACGAGACGGCCGGAGCCGGCGCTTCGCATGCATACAGATTACGATGCCAGTCAGTGATATATGCCTGCCAACGGGAGAAATTACCGCCCCCTTTGCGCCGATAATCATCACTGCTGAGTACCTCTGCATCTTTTACAGTGTGAAGGGCGAGATAAGCCGGGCAGCCGGGGGTTACGGCGCGAAAGCGCTGAGAAGTACGGAACCCATTCACAGAGACCAGCGCTGGTAATTTTTCCAGGCTGTAAAATGCATTCCATTCTCCCTCGCTTTGGGGATCGGTATATGAGCATTCCACGATATACAACATTGTCCTGCCTCCGCATGATAAACAGCGGACAATGAATAATCCGCTTAATGACTTTTGATCATGCTATAAGGTGTATTCCGGCCTTAAAATCGACAATATTTCATTGTTCAGTGACATTAACTCACTGGATGGCGTTATCAGCACAGAGGAAAGGCTCTTTTATGCGCAGAAAAATACCCAGCAGCACTTCTCTGCAGGCTTTTGATGCCGCCGCAAGGCACGGCAGTTTTGCCCGCGCCGCAGAAGAACTCTCCCTGACGGAAGGGGCTATTAGCCGTCAGATTGCACGCCTTGAATCGTTGCTGAACTGCAGGCTGTTTGATCGTACGGGAAGCCGCGTAAAGCTTAATCCTGCAGGCGCACGCTATGCGCGTCATGTCCACGAAACGCTGGCGCGGCTCGAAAGGGATACCCAATACATCATGGGCTTGCCAGAGGGGAATAAGAGTCTGGATATTGCCGTCCTGCCGACCTTTTCCAGCCGATGGCTGATCCCGCGCCTGGGCAGCTTCAGATCATTGCATCCGGACATAACGTTAAATATTGCGGCCAGTACCGACCCTTTTATTCTGAGCGGAAGTGGCTTTGACGCTGTGATCCATTTTGAACATCCCGCATGGACCGGCATGCGCATGCAGTTTCTGTTTCAGGAAAAGCTGGTTCCGGTGTGCCACCCCGCGCTGCTGGTGCAAGGTGACGTTGAGGAACAGTTAAACGCGCTGCCACGGATTCACCGACGGCAGAATCCGGACGCGTGGCATCTCTATGCCCGAGAAAGTCACATAAACCTGGATAATCCAGGGCTGGGAGTGCGCTACGACCTGCATGAAATGGCCATCGCAGCCGTTATGGCAGGGCAAGGCGTGGCAATGGTGCCGCGTATGTATATCGAAAATGAATTGAGGCGCGGTCTGCTTGTTTCACCCTGGCCAGAATCCGCCAGCCTGAGCAAAACATTCTGTTTGATCAAGCCGACGGAAACCGGAATGAATGAAGCGGCATTAGCGGATTTTGAACGCTGGCTGCTTGCTGAAATCACTCCCGTCGCAGGAGCATTGCAGCAAGAGGCTTAACGTTCATCATCGCCCTCTCAACACTGCCATCGCTAAAATAAGGGCGGCCTGACTCTTTTTCAGCGGGCCGCCTGTCGTGTCAGAAGGTAAACCGTTTTCTTCAGTTTTCGAGCCAAATAAACTCAGGTGGGGAATGCATCAGGAAGTTCTGGTGCGATATGTTCCAGGCGTAAGCGCCCGCCAGGCTGAACACCAGCCAGTCACCCGGTGCCAGCGCGGCAACGGGCTGCTGGCGCGCCAGTACATCTTTTGGCGTACAGAGTTGCCCGACCAGCGTCACACGTTCATCTTTTATCCATTCAGCGTTTTGTTCACGTCGCAATATGCTGAACGGGTGGTTATGGCTTTGCGCCGCCGGGGTGCGAAAATGGTGCGTTCCCCCGTGACCAATCGCAAACCATTCGCCGAGATTCTTTTTGACGTCCAGCACTTCCATGACGTAATAACCGCAGGCAGCGGCAATGAAACGACCACACTCAAAGCGCAGCGTCCAGCCTTGCGCCTGGCTGAATTGCGTCACGTCTGGCAGGCGCTGGCAAAAAGATGTCCAGTCAAAGTGATGCTGCGGTTCAAGGTAGTTAATACCGATACCACCACCGACGTTAATCAAGTCAATGTTCAGCGACCAGCGATCGCACCAGCTGCGAACCTTGTCCAGATACAGACGGATCAACGCCAGATGGTTATCCACATCCAGTTGGTGAGACATCAGATGGAAGTGAAAACCGCGCAGATTGATTTGCGGAGAGCTGGCGATTTCGCGTAATGCCGCGGGCAGATCATGCTCATCGAGACCAAAAGGCGTCGGTTTGCCTCCCATCATCAGACGCGTACCGCCGATCCCCTCCAGCGCAATGTTCATCCGCAACAGTACGGAGACCGTTCGATTCTCATCAAGCGCGATAGCCTGTAAACGACGCAGCTCGGTTAAACTCTCCACGTGTAAAACGTCCACGCCGAGCTGCACCGCCTGGCGCAGTTCACTCTGCAGCTTGCCGGGGCCGCCGAAAATCAGCGGCTTGCCAGCCACCTGCTCACGTAACCAGTTGAGTTCGCCACCGGATGCCGCTTCAAAGCCATCAACGTATTCGCATAATGTACGAAGTATGGGGGCTTCAGGATTCGCCTTTGCGGCGTAAAACAGTTCACAACCTGCTGGCAATGCATGACACATGCTGCGGATATGCTGGCGTAGTGCAACGAGATCATACACATAAGCGCAAAACGGCTCTGAGCGCTGTTGCTGCAACTGTTGCAGCGCCTCTCTGACTTTCGGCGTCATTGCGCGCTCCTCATTGGGTGTTGCAGCAGGGTGTAATCCGCGTGTTTATCCGCTTTGCGCAGCAGGCGGGTTTTCAGATTGTTTTTTGACGGGATAGCGCCGCCTTCGAGGATCGCAGCGATTTCCGGCTGATGCCGCCAACGGCCAAGTTGCGCCGCCAGTAAATCCCACAATTGCTGTTCCATTACCTGATCGTCATCGGCGAGGCGGAACAGCACTTCCGACAGGTGATTGATCAGCAGGCAATAGGCGACGCGACGCCAGCCCTGTTCACGGCTGTACCAGACGGACTCTCTGGCACGTCCGGACATCATCGCCAAATCGGAGGCTGACCAGCGCTCGGTGGTGAGTTTTGTGCCTTCCAGATCGCGTACCCACAGTTGCGTCGGCAGATGATTTTCAATGGAAACCAGAACGTTTTGCAGGTGTGGCTCAAACACCATTCCTTCCGTGAAGAACGCCTCCAGCACACCAGGGAGTAGCACCGAAAGATACCTGTCGAGCCACAATAAATTCGCCTGCTGTAGAGAAAGCCCCTGCGCGGCGCTCAACTGCTGAATTTGCAGGTGAAGAGGGCTGTGGCCCAGGTGGTCGAGTGCAAACAGCGATGCCGCCAGCCAGGGCTGTTGATCGGTGAGATTCTCACGATAAAGAATGCCGAAACACTCTTGTAAATGGCGCACTTCTTCCGCTTCGTCTGCTTGCGCCAGCGCGGAGAAATCAAGGCTGCTGGCGGCTGGCTCGCGCATGATATGAAAGCCAGGCACCGTGCTTTCCAGGCGCGCAAAACGTTCCTCAAGTAGCGTATTCAGCGCAACTGCGCTTTCCAGTTCATACCAGGCATTCTTGCGGACACAGTTGGTGAGCCGCACATGAATGGAGCATTTAAGGTAATAGGGCAGATCGGCGCGATACAACGTACGCACCGATGATGTCGCCGCGAATTCTGCACCCGTAAGCCCAAGCGGCGTGATGAGCCCACGGCTAACGGCACGCGCATAAAGCGGCGACTGCATGATGTGGCGAACCTCCCATGGATGGCAAGGATAGCAGTGCTCGCCATGGAGCTTATCCAGCATTGCCTTAACTGGCGCACTGCCCCGAACCTGTAACAGCGAGGGATGAATGCGGAACCAGAACAGCGGGAAGCGCGCTGCGACTTCGGGCGAGCAAGCCAGTAGCGCCTCTGGCGTCACACCCTGACGGCTTTTCGGGCTCGGATGCATCGGATGGCCCCAAAGCAGACGCTCTTCGCTTTGAATGTAGCTATGCTCACTGGCCTGCTTTGGCAGATGCTGCAGGAAAGAGGCCGTCACCTGGACGCTGTTTTCAATTTGATCCAGCAGTTCTGAATCGGGTAATTGCCCGGTCTGCCGCACCATATCATTGACCAGCAGCGCCATTGCTTCACTACAACGGACGGCCCGCCACGGGCGACCAAACTCTTTCACAAACGGAGTACCGATAAAGTCGCCGCGATCCAATAAACTCCAGCGGGTAGCCCGGATGGCGAGTAACGTGCTGTCATCCTCTCCCATTTGCAGCAAAATCACTTTGCCCGAAACCATACGGCTGGCTAGCGACAACGGAATATTGCCCTGGCGCACCTGTTTAACGCGTCCCGCCGGGCGGGCGAATTCGCGAATATAGCAGTTCAGCAGTGCTGTCAGCCCGGCAAATTCCGCCTGCTCCCTTTCCGGGGTGACTTTTACTGTCAGCAGTGGGTTTTCACGAACGGCGAGTGATACGGACATAACCTGATCCTCGTAAAGGGGAAATAACAAAGAGTAAGACGGCGCCAGAAGCCGCCGCCGCTGAAGCCAGGAAAGGCGCCTGTAATGACACATGCGAAACCAACCAGCCCGCACCAATACCGGCAGCCACTCCAGCCCACTTGCCAGCGGCATCGATCTGCCCGAACTGTTTTCCGGCGCTGTGTTGGCGAATGGTGTCGCTTAGCATCTGATTGGCGCCGCTGTAAGCCAGCAGCATGCCGCAACCAAACAGCGTGCGAGCCGCCAGCAGCGATGACGCTCCGGTTAATTGGCTGTGCCACCATGCCGCTATCGCAATCAGCGCCATGCCTGGCACAAAATAAAGGCTGCGTCCCGCCAGACGGTGCCAGAGTGGCAAAAGCAGCAGATAGATCAGATGCGGCCAGCTATAGAACGTACCGATCAGCACTTCCGTAGGTAGCCAGTGTGCGGCATAGGGCAGGAAGTAGGGGAACGTCACCACCATGGCGAAGTTGAACAGGAACTGCATCGCCCACAGATAATGAAACGTGGATTGGATGCCGTTGTTCTGCACTGCACGGTGTGTCGGCTCAATGGTCGGATCGGCGGGCAGCCGCAGGCTAAGCAGCAAGCCGCACAGCGATAACATTGCCAGCCCCAGCCACAGACGCTGCCCAATATCGGGTAGCCACATCAGGATCCCGCCTATTAGTGGCGGTGCGCTCAGCAGCGCCAACCGGGCGGATGATTGCGTCCAGTTAAGGGCTTTCGCCAGTTGTTCACCGCGCAGATGCGTGGAAAGATAGCCATTCGCCGCAGCCAGGGTTCCTCCCGCTATGCCCTGCAACGCGAGTGCGACGATCAACCAGGGTAACGAGGGCGATACGCCGGCCAGTAAAAATGCGCATGTCAGCCCGAACAAGGCCCGCTGCAGCGACAACCGCCGCCCGTAGCGATCGGCAAACCGTCCCCACCATGCGGCAGAAATTGCCGTCATCACTGAAGGCAGGCTGAACAGCACGCCTGCCCACAGGCTGCGTTCAGCGATGCCAAATGAAACCAGCAGCCGTGGCAGATAGAGCGGTACGCCAAGTACGGTAAACGCGGCCAGGAAGTGGCAGGCCAGAACCACCTGCAACGTACTGCGCATTAGCGTTTTTCCCGCAGCAGGAAATTCGGCCCACTCTGGCCGTAGAATTTGTTGATATCTGCAGCGCCGGACGCCTGTTTGCTTAACAGACTGCCGCTCAGCAACAGGTATTTCACTGGCTGCGTGGGGGAGACAAACAACTGCTGTCGTGCAAAGGCGGTGTCGACGCCTTCACTCTCCAGACGCGCCAGACTCTGCTCAAGCGCATGTCGTAACGTTTGATAACCCGCTTCACGATCGAGCAGTGCGTCTGCGGTCAGACTTTCCAGCACCGCTGCCAGGCAGAGTTGCAGGGTGATGGTGATAAACATCTGTGCCAGCGCGGCTTCATCAGACACACAAATGCGCGGATCGCGCAGTGTGATGAGGCGCTCTGCCAGGTGCGGGCAGGCGGCTTTAAAACGCTCAGGCAGAATGCGCGCCGCATCGTTGTCTTTCATCACCAGTGTCAGGGCTTCATTTGGCGTAAGGCTCAGCACGGCATTCTGCTGATTGGATTCGAGGGCAATGCCGTAGCGTAACCACAGCGTCAGGTGAACATCCGCCATCAACTGGCAGTAATCACGCCACCACTCCGCGACGTCTGGCATACCGGGTTGTTCAAGCAGAGAAGAGAGATAATAACGACCGTCCGGCAGTTTGCTGCCAAGTGCCGCAACCGGTAATAGCGTTTCACCGGTGCGGGGCGCTGCGTAGCGCCGCAACAGAAAGGCTAACTGTTTATTCTCCGCAACATGGCCACAAAAACGCTCATCGACATGGCGATATTTGCCGCGCAGCAGGTTGTCCTGTTCACCCAGCATGGTCAGCACTTCAGCGAACCACTGGCCGTCATACAGTGTTGAGGGTTTGATCAGGCGGATATTTTTCTGCCCCAGTGTGCGCATGCTGAGCGGCACTTTGAGATGTTGATCCGGGTAGTCCGCTAACTGCACGGTACGTACTGATAAGGTGGGGTAGACATCGAGCCAGGCATCAGGCGCGATTACCGCTCCCTCGGGAAGGTCATGCAATTGGCTCAACGTAAGAGGATGCACAGGGATCAATGCATGCCGGGCGAAGTGCTGTGGATCCAGGCCTACCTGTGACGGCAATGGCCACCAGTCCGGTCTGGCTTCCGGTACCGTAAGGGTTAATTGCTGGTGGGGTAAAGCCAGCCAGCGCAGACGAAACGGCTGGCAAAACTCTGGCGCGTACTGGCGCAGGTCGGCTTCGCTAAAACCAAATTTAGCGCGCGCCGTAGGGTAGTAAGGATGATCAAGGAAGCTTGCCAGTTGATCGGCATGACGCAGGCGCTCACCCCAGTTCATCTCATGCGGTGAACGTAACAGTGATGCGCGCTGTTGTGTAAAAGCGAGGGCACAGAGTTCGCCTTGTGCCACGGCACTGTCGGCTTCCTCTTTATAGGTAGCAAAGAGCTCTCGCGTTTCTGGTTGCTGATCCGGCATTAACGCCGCCAGCCAGTTAGCATAGCCAGACTGCGAGTGCCATCCTTGCGCGGTTTTTATCTGCCATTCAGGGGATACCGCCCGCCATGGCTGCATGTAATCACAGGCATCCACCTGCAGGCGCAATGTCTGACTGGCCGACTGCCAGGTAAGCCACTGATGCTGAGAATTCTGTGTAATCTGCCCCTGGCTTATCAAACCACTGACGTTTTCGCGCAGGCAGGCGTTTATGATACGCAGCGTAATGTAGTCATGCTGATTCATCAGACAATCTCCCACTTTAGCGCGGCGAGAGTGCGGTTCGTGAGCTGTTTTAGCTGCGTGTCATCGCTGGCTTCAAGGTACAGCACGCCGAGGTAATCTTTATTCGAGTGGGTGAGTTCGATGCGATCGCCAGTGGATTTCAGTGGACGGTAGTGCAGACCCGGCGCGCTGAGCGGTTGAGGTGCGCTCTGCAATGTGCCACTGCGATCGGCGACGAGATAGTGGATGAGTGCTTCACCCTGTTCCGTTTTTATCGGCGGCAGCGGTTCGCCAAGATGCAGGCGCAGGATCGGCGTGAACCACCCCTCCGGCAGCAGGCGGTCCAGCAGAAATTCGCGGCCATCGCCAATACTGCGGTAATTGATTTCAACTAAGACGGGGCCATTATCCGTAACGATAAATTCGCTGTGGCAAGCGCCAAACCCCACGCCAAACTCACGCAACTGCGCCAGCGCCTGCTGCTTCCAGCGTGTGCTATGTTCACCGGCCCAACGCGCACTCATCTCCACAAAGTGCGGCGGCGCGGAGAGTTCGACATCGAAACCGCCAATTGCCACCAGCTCATTGCCATCGCCGAGAGTTTCCAGCGTAAACAGCGGTCCTTGCATAAACGCTTCAACCAGCAATGTCTGGCGGACAGGCAGGGAGTCAAGGTAGTGCTGGCAACGCGTGAGATCCTCAATAAGCCGTACATCCATAGACGCCACGCCCTGGCCTGGCTTGATCACGACTGGCCACGGCCAGTCAGCGGCCGGTGATGTATCAGGAAGGAGTTGAGCAGACCAGACTGAAGGTTGCCCGAGTGCTTTCAGGCGCTGGCGCATGCGCCATTTCTCTTTCGCGGCGTAGCAAATTTGCCAGTTCTTGGCGGGCAGACCAAGTGCAGTGGCGGCAATAGCCGTTGCCGTTTGCAAGTGATCGCTATTGGAGAACAGCGCAGCAGGCGTGATCCCCCATTCGGTGAGCGTGTCGAGAATGGACAGTGGGTTAAATACTTCGCATTCGATAACCGTAACGCTGTCATCCACCTTGCTGTTATGCGCCATCGCGTGATCGGTAAGCAGGATCACCGAATAGCCCAGGCGTTGCGCTGCGGGAATAAAACCTTCTGTCACGGCCGCGTTAACAACGTGACTGATGATCACATAGGGCTTTTGGTTGAACATGTGTATACCTGTTTGGGTGTTGAGTAGGAAAGGTTAAAGAGACTGAACGTCAGTAAGCCGTTGCTTTAGCGCCCGAAACAAAAAACCGCGATCTTCGCCGCACAGCCAGCTGTCCACGCCCTGGCGTTGCCAGTATTGCTGCTGTTCTGCGGTGCGGGGGTTGGCGCAAAAAGATTTCCCTGCGGCTGCGCAACGTGTAGCCAGTTGGCGAATAAGCGCTTCAACCTCAGGATGCGTAGGCTGCGGGCCAAGTTGCATGCTCATTGCCAGGTCAAGCGCACCTTCCATAACCATCGTGACCTGAGGGATAAGCAATATGGCGTCAATAGCCTCAATGCCGGGCGGCGTTTCAATCATGGGTACCAGCCATAACTTCTCATTGACCTGGCGGATATAATCCTCAAGGGGCAAAGTACCAAAGCCGGTTACGCTGCCGCCGGTGATACCTCGTGTTCCAATGGGGGGAAAGAACATCGCATTTTTCAGGGCGTTAACCTGTTCCGCACTTTCCGCCCGTGATAGTACAATCCCGCCAGCTCCCATATCGAGCAGGCGTCCGGCACGCGGAATATCGTCACAGGTGAGGCGTATCAATGGGGTGCAGTGGTTGAGTTGTGCCAGTTGAATACAGTGGCTAAGAAGCGTTTCGTTATGGGGAAGATGTTCCAGATCGAGTATCACGAAGTCATACCCGGCAATGGCAATCATCTCAACAAGAGTTGGGTGGGGAACGGAGTTCAGAATGCCAAATAGCCCATTGCTGGACCTGCGGCGTTCCCCTGGTAGTGCAAGCGAGATCATATAACTAGTCCATGTTGGTAATGCTTATCATTTACATTATCATTACTAATGAACTAGCGCTTTTCAAAAGATTTAAACAAGATCATTAAATAAATTCACTAAGTGATAGTTGCTGAATCGAAGTAGTCTGATTGCGGTTTTGTTGTAACTTTTTGATATATATCTAATCTTTGATAAAAGGCTGTTTGGGGTTGCCATATTGATGGCAGCAAAAATTAAAAACACTTATGTGTGGTTTAGTCAGCGCAAGCTCAGTAAGGAAATCGCCAGAATGAAAGGCCAGTGGCTTATTATTATATTTACCGCTTTAGTGTGGCCGTGGGCTGCACAGGCACAATCGGTTACGGTGACCGATCTTGCCGGTCGCCAGGTCACGCTTAACGCACCCGCAACGCGCATCATTCTCGCTGACAGCCGGATGTTGTTACCGATGAGCCTGCTGCATCCTGGCGATGCGCTTAAAGGGATTGTCGGATGGGATGATTCGCTGCAAACCCGGGCGCCGGATATGGGGCGTTTTTTTACCCGGCATTATCCAGCGCTGCCTTCCATACCGGTATTTATTAACCCTTACCGGAGCAGCTTTAACGTTGAGCAAGCCGCGATGCTAAAACCGGATCTGATTGTTTTCGATACGGGGATCCTGAAGAAGCTCGAAAGTGAAGGGACGCTGGCATTACTGGAGAAAAGCGGAATTCCGGTGGTGTTTATCGATTTTCGCCAGCAACCCTTAACCCATACACCGGAGAGTATGCGGTTATTGGGGGAGGTGACTGCCGAACAGCAGAATGCCGGGCGTTTCATTCAGCGTTGGAATCAATTGTTGGATCGTACCCGCCAGCGAGTGGCAACAATCCCCCGCGAAGCGTGGCCTGGCGTTGTGTTTGAAAACCATGCCGGTATGACGGGCATGAACTGTTGTACCGTATTTGGTCGCGACAGTTTTGGCCAGTTCATTCCTGAAGCCGGTGGCCGCAATCTGATGGCGGACAAAGTTCCCCCTCAGGGAGCCGATATTAGCGCCGAATTGCTGATTGCGGTGCGCCCCGACATTTATTTAATGAGTGGCGCCGACTGGAGCCAGCGCGGGAGTTCTTCGCTGGCAGTGCCGCTGGGATATGAAGCCAGCCGCGCCAGTACTTTACCGAAGCTGCAGAAGCTGATGCAGCGAGAAGGGGTGAGTGTATTGCCCGTGGCGAAGGGCAAGCAGGTAATGGCCATCTATCACCAATTCTACGACAGCCCTTTCAACGTAGTAGCACTGGAAGCCATGGCTAAACTTTTCCATCCTCAGCAGTTTGACGATGTCGATCCGCAGGCCGATTTAGCATCGTTATACCGCGACTTTGTCGGCATTCCATACAGCGGGTTGTTTTACGTCCAGCCTTAATGAAAGAAGCCCGTTCAACGTGACGGGCTTCTTTTGGCTATCAGAACTTCAGGCTAACGCCCGCAGTGACTGAACGTCCCGGCGCTGGCTGACGTCCCCACGGGCTGGTATCAATACCGCGGAACCAGTAGTCGCGATTAAAGATATTGTTAATTCCGACATAGCCGTTCAGCACGGTACTGCCTGACTTAAACAGATCGCGGCTCACTTGAGCATTCCATACCCAGTAAGACGGCATTTGACCAACGGAACCGGTGCTGTTCTCCGAAACGGTATTCGCTGCATCCGAATAGGATTTACTAAAGTAGTAGCCTGCCAGTGAGAAGGTGGTTTCACGCCAGTCATAGCTTCCATCCAACGTCAGCTGCGTGCGCGAGGCATACGGCACTTCCTTACCACGGTTCACGCCGTTACGCTGTTCAGCCTGCAGGTAAGCATATCCTGCATGCAATTTGAGGCCTTCAATGGCTTGCGGGCTCCAGAACCCTTCCAGCTCAACGCCCTGATGGCGGGTGCGTCCGATGTTGAGATAGCTATCGGATACGCTGTCGTAGGAGATCTGGTCTTTATAATCAATGCGATACAGACCGGCATGAAGACTGACATTCTCGGTTGGTTTGTAACGTACGCCACTCTCATAGTTCCACGCCAGTTCAGAGCTGACGTCGCCGCCTTTGACGATTTGCGTAGCCTGTGCCGGACGCAGGCTTTTCTGCATGTCTGCATACAGGAACCACTGCGAGGTAAGCTGGTAACCTACCGTCAGGCCGGGAAGCCACTGCGTGTCCGGCGTGGAGGTGCGCTGGCCCGTTTTTTTATCGGTGTATTTTTCGCTGATGTTCTCATAGCGCATACCCGGCGTAATGGTCAGCGTGTCATTGAACAGTTTGACGGCATTGCTGATATAACCTGCCCAGGCATTATTATCAAAGTCCCAGTCACGCGTTACCGCTGTCACGCCTGTAGCCAGCGTGCGCTGACGTACCTGGTAATCGATTTTTTCACTGACAAAGCGCCCACCCACAATCCATTGCTGGTTCACATTATCGCCGTTGATATCCATGCTGATACGCGGTTCAGTCCCCCAGACCCTGAAACTACGCGGCGAGTTTTGCACGATATCGGCAGGTAAGGCCGGGTTGAAGTTTTGCCCGGCGACTTTACTCATGCCGACGTGGAAATCACGATCCGACTCATGACCAAAGAACATCCAGTTAAATTCTGCGTTATCAATAAAACCCAGTGAACCGAGTTGCTGGTTATAAACTGCGCTATAACGCTTGGTGTGACCGTCGTAATCATCCCATGGACGGGTGCTTTGACGGCGATCGCGATTATAGTCTGCGGTCGAAAGGGCACCCGCCAGATCGGCGTGTGCATCGTAGTATTGGTAGGAGAGATTTAAGGTTGTGTCTTCGTTGATATTCCACAGGCCGCGTACGCGGAAGTTCTGAACTTTGCTGTCGCTATGCTCGCGGAACGAGCTACCTTTTACCTGGTTAGCTTCGACCTGCAGCCCGAAGTCATCATTCAGCATGCCGCCGGTGCGAAGGTAGGTATCCCAAAGATTGTGTCCCTTACCGTAAAACGTGGCGCGCTCGGTAATCTCATTTTCCCATTTCAGCGGAATGGGTTTACTGATCAGATTGATGACGCCGCCAACGTTATTCGGGCCATATTGTACTGCCGCGCCACCGCGAACCACGTCAATGCGATCAATGGTCGAAAATGTTACAGGAAACAGCGACATACCTTCCTGGCCGTAAGGTGCCAGTACCAGTGGAATTCCGTCCTCAAGGATTTGTGCGCGGCCGCTGCGGCTGTCGTACAAGCCACGTACCGCAATTTGCGGAAGCACGCCTGTACCGGTTTCATCCTGAATCTTGACCCCAGGCACACGCTGTAACGCATCATCAAGAGTGCGATTGGCCCCTTTTTCCAATTGATCGTTGCTGATAACGGTGCGGCTACCGGCCCAGGTTTTCACTTCTTCTGCGCGTGAATCGCCAAGAATATTCCCTGACACCGTGATGGTTTGTTCTGCTGCATAACTGCATTTACCGGCCATGAGCATGGCCACTGCTGCGGCAATTTTTGTGCGTCTCATCGTCAACCCTGAATATTGGTAATTTATGGTAATGATTCTGATAAACATTATCATTATCAAACAAAACTTAATATTCCTGAATTGAACGTAAACCTATGTCAAGACAATAATATGGGTATTTTTCCGGGATAAAACATGAAAAAGCATGAGCAAAGGAATGCGGAAACCCAGAGAAGGCGCTGGCTGCAAGAGGGAAAAAGTAACCGGAATTGATGTCTGGCGTTAAAGTTCGAATTTTATGACGTTCATGTTTAATATTTTTGAATTAGTTACTGTGCCAACATGACGTTTATTACCACTGCCACGATAAAAGAGGGGAGTTATCCTGTTGTCGGTATGGTTTTGCCATTTCCAGAAGTACAGGGTGCCCGCAATAACGCGGTTATTTATGCTCCTCGCGCACAACCGCCGGTGAGCTCATTACTGCCGCTGTTTATTCCCGACTATTATTTCTTCCTCCAGCCAGGCAATAAAAAGAGCGACTTCCGGCTTTTTTTCTGCCAGTGGGGATGTCACAAGCCAGTAGTGCCAGGGATAAGGTGCGGTGACCGGAGTTATTTGTACCAGCTCTCCCCGTGAAATAGCGTCTTCAACCAGAGAGCGACGCTCCAGAGCAATGCCGGTTCCCCGTCGTACGGCTTCGATGACCAGGTTTGAATCATTAATGCGTAACCCGGCAGGCAGGATCTCTTTCTCCAGCCCTGCATTGAGGCACCAGCTTTTCCACGATTCCATCGAAAAAATAATGCTGCTCTTTGCCACCTCGTCTGGCGTACCAGGTAGCTTGCCATTGTTATAACCGGGTGCGGCGACGACAATAAGCTCATCAGAAAAAAGAAAGCGGCTTTCCATTCCTTCCCAGTCACCCTGACCCATACGAATCGCAATATCGATGCCTTCCTGTTGCAGGTTGGTCACCGTCAGACTGGCCTGCAGACGTAATGAGATATGGGGATATTTCTCGCGGAATCGCGAAAGGCGCGGCAATAACCAGTGACAGCCAAAAGAAGGCAATGTCGCCAGCGTCAGTTCTATTGCGCGCGGTTTCACCTGCACCAGCCTGGTGGCATCCGAGATACGGTTCAATGCTTCGCGTATTTGCAAAGCATAAAGCCTCCCTTCTTCATTAATCTGTACCCCGCGCCCGTGACGGATAAATAGCTTTATGCCTACCATGCCCTCCAGCGTTTTAATGTGTTGGCTAATAGCTGAATGCGTCATGTTCATCTCGTTCGCGGCCAACGTGACGCTGCCAAGGCGCGCAACCGCCTCGAAACTTCGCAGAGCGGAGATAGGTGGGTAATCCGACATAGGGCATTTTTCTTAACGTTGTTTAATACGTTAACGTTACTACCATATAAACCTTTTTTAAATCTGGATTTAATGGCGGGATAAATTAACTTAATGATTTAAAATGGATTAATTTTCATCGTTGCCTTTTCATCCTGCGAAAGTGGAATAACAGGTTAGAAATACTAACACCTGAGGTAAGGAATCCATGATATTCGCCCCTGCAGATTTACGATAATGTGTGCCTGCCTGCTTTGCCGAATCACCTGATGCTGACAGGTAATCGATTAACGACAGTTGTGTAGCACGAACAGGAATAACGATGAAACTCATTGGTATGATGGATTCGCCTTACGTAAGGCGTGTTGCGGTATCCCTGGAACTCTATGGTATTGAATTCAAAAGTATGCCGCTCTCGGTATTTAGTACATTTGAAGAGTTTTCCCGCATAAACCCGGTAGTCAAAGCTCCTACAGTCATTCTGGATAGCGGTTTGCAGTTGATGGATTCAACGCTCATTCTTTATTATTTTGAAGCCCTGTCCGGAGCAAATCACAAACTTTTACCCGCCAATACCGACGCGCTGGCAAAAGATCTGCAGATTTTGGGCGTTATTCTCGCAGCCTGCGAAAAAGCGGTGCAAAATATTTATGAGCACAAGCTCAGACCAGAAGAAAAACAACATCAGCCGTGGGTTGAGCGAATTACCCGGCAACTCCTCGCAGCATGCCGTGAATGGGATACTCTGCTTGAAGGCCGCGCTATAGCACCTCGCCCTGACCAGGTCGCGGTAACCAGTACGGTGGTGTGGTCGTTTATTCAGTTCATGATCGCTGGGGTGGTAGCGGTAGACAATTTTAAAAACATTCAGTCGCTTGCTGAATCATGTGAAGCCCTGCCAGCGTTTAAAAAATATCCCCTGGGTTAAAAGCGATGCTAATGAGCGGAGATTACGGTTATCCGATTTCCACAAGCGATCGCAATCGGCGCAAATGATGCGCCGATTGTGATACAGCGTTACACCGTCGGGATGGTGCCGCCATCGATGACATATTCGGTACCGGTGATGGCGGCTGCATGAGATGAGGCGAGGAAGGCAATGAGATTCGCCACCTCAATCGGCTTTGACGGACGCCCCAGCGGAATACCACCGAGTGCATTCATGATGATCTGTTTACCGCCTTCATAATCCGTTCCCGCCTGCTGCGCCAGCCGCTCCGCCAGTGCCACCGCCGCTTCGGTTTCGATCCAGCCGGGCGCAACGCGCACAACCCGAATTCCCTTTGGCGAAACCTCTTTCGACAGGCTTTTGCTGTATGCCGAGAGCGCCGCTTTGGCCGCTGCATAGCCGGTGGTCGATTCCGGCAACGGCAATTCGCGCTGAATAGAGGTGACGTGAATGATCACTCCGCTACCCTGTGCCAGCATTCCTGGCAACAGCGCACGATCTAAGCGTACCGCTGGCAACAGATTAAGGTTGAGTTCCTGCTGCCATTCCTCTTCGCCCAGCGCCGCAAAACCACCGGCGGGAGCGGTAGAACCGCCCACCACATGAATGATGGCGTCGACACCACCCAGGTGCGTCTGAACGGCTTGCGCTACTGAGGCGCACCCGTCGGCAGTGGTCAGGTCTGCCGCGACGAAGACATCGGCGAGACATTCCGCAGGAGCGTGGCGCGCCGTCGTTAACACCCTGGCGCCCAGCTGTTTTAATAACCCGACGACCGCTTTACCAACGCCTTTAGTGCCCGCCGTCACCACCACGCGCGTGCCCTGGAAATCAAGATCCCACGACATCAGACAATCTCCAGTGCGTTGATCTTGTCGCCGACCAGGCCGAAAGTATGTTTCAGCACTACCGGGCTGCCGGGAAAATTACCGGCGACGTTCGACGTGACGGTCACCCGGTCGCCGTCGATGAGAATCTGAACCGGCTCAACGCTGTAGTCAAACGCGGCCTGCGCGGCACGTTGCCATGCCTCGATCGCCGCATGTCCCTGATGGGTTTTACCTTCATCTTTCACGACGGCATCTGCGGTAAAGCAGTGCTTAACGTTGGCGATATCGCCACCATTGCTGATCGCGAAATAGGTAGAAATAGCGTGCGGTAGTGATAATGACATGGCTTTATACTCCCGTAATTTACAGTACGGGAATTTTCAACATAGACTGTGAAATTGACAAGTACGCACGAAAAAGTGAGTGACTATATTATGAGTAAGTTATATAGCCCGGAATCTGCTGCAAGCGGCGTGGAGCAAGTCCTGCGACTGCTGGAAGGGCGCTGGAAATTAATTATTCTTTTTCATCTCTTCGACGGAAAGGTGCAGCGCTATTCCGATTTCGAAAAACTGATCCCCGCTATTTCGCAGAAGATGCTGGCGCAGCAATTGCGACAGCTTGAAGCCGACGGAATCGTGTCGCGGACGGTATATCCCCAGGTGCCGCCGAAAGTGGAATATCGGCTCACTGAGTGGGGACAGGCGCTGTGCCCTGCTCTCGATGCAATGCTGAAGTGGGCAGAAAAACGCGAGGCTTAAGTATTAGCAGAACTTTTTTGTTGCTGAGCGAAAATCACGGATGCCTGCTTCACGCCCTGAGACATTCGACAAGCTTTTTATGGCTTCAGTAAGGGCGAGTTTCGCGCTTTGAGAGCCAGCAAA
>NZ_QODH01000019.1:0-33386 GCF_009935945.1 Kosakonia sp. MH5
TAACACACCTCCAATATAAGGGCTGACAGCAAGTGCAATTTTAGCAAGTTGAGTGGGGGCGAACCATTCCATTAGCTCAGGGAGCGTATGGAAAACCCCAGGGTCCCGGCATCTCAGCTGCATGGACGTAAGGACCAGTATAAAATTAAGCTACGTGGAGCCGGATACCGCCTTGTCTATCGTGTCGAGGATGACATTGTTACCGTCACTGTCATTGGCGTTGGCAAACGCGAAAACGACGACATTTATAATGTTACCCGTAATCGCAACTGACGTAAGGCTGCGGACTCTATTTTTGAGTCATATCCGGACCCAGTTTCTTTCTGGGTAACTTTGGTGGTTTCACATCATCGTTGCTCTGCGTACGCCGTGTCATCCAGGGATGATCGGCGGCAGGTTTGACGTAATATTTTGAGCGCAAATCAAACCTCGCATTATTGGCGATGAGGCAAAACGCGATGAGACGCGAAAAACGACATAATCCTCATCGTGCCCGCTGCGTCAGCCGCCGCAATTATCTATACTCCACGTCACCTGCCCTTATCCAGTAAGGTATCCTGTGTTAGCTACTGTTCTCGTTGCGATTGTCGTCGCCATTCATCTGTACATTCTGGTGCTCGAAATGTTTTTGTGGGACACCAGAACAGGCCACAAAGCTTTTAATCTTAGCGCGGAGTTTGCACGCGACACCCGTGTGCTGGCCGCGAACCAGGGGCTGTATAACGGCTTTCTCGCGGCGGGGTTATGTTGGGGCTTATGGCTGGGTGCAAGCGGCGTCCCGGTTACCCTCTTTTTCCTGAGCTGCGTGCTGATTGCCGGGGTTTTCGGTGCCGTAACAGCCAGCCGAAAAATACTCTTTGTGCAAGCGCTTCCGGCGCTGATTGCCCTGCTGATGCAGTGAATGTTGTCTTTGCCTGCCAGCTCTAATGTAACGCCCAAGAGCGAGCAGCGGAAGTTCGCGTTTGTCATAACAACCGGGATACAGGACTAACATTGGCATATGATAATCAACCGGGAGCAGGTCAATTGAGCCCAGCGATAGCTGAGTTAGGGAAATTATTTCCCTAAATAAGATGATTTATATCATGATATGTTTAAACTAATTGCTATATTACAGACACTCAACAGAATTTAATTTGTGCTTGCAGTGTGCTCACTAACTTCAATTCCTTAACAATACAACTGTCTTTGCGTGCTCTGGTGTCGGGCTACCTACATTAACAGCTGCAGGAAAGTTATTAAAATACATTGCGGTGAAGGAAAGTAATAGCGTCCGGGATATTTACTATACTCATACCATATGTGTTAAATTCAGTTAATAATTAGATATCTAACCATTCCATATGGATATTTTTGGCTGTTTATTTTCAATACATTCCTTGATTTTAAAACCTCTGCAGGTATAGATTGTCGATATCAAATATTTCAGACTATTAATGACAACTGCATGTCGGATCCATTCTGACTGAATTATTCACATATGTTTGATCTGCATCACTTAATCAGCAGTCATATGATTAGATTTGGAATGTTAAATGCATTTTATTATCAGGCATGGAAGGTGTTTATGTTACCTTGTGAGCTAGTTATTAAATTAACACAGCACATGAACAGGGAATACTGCAGTGCAGGTATATATATAGCATCAAGCTCTTGGTTTTTTGAACACGAACTCATTGAAGCCGCTCAGGCATCCAGAGCTTTGGCACAAAATTCAGTCACGAGACTCATGAAGTTTTATGATTTTTTGAGTAATTATCAGGAAATTCCATTTATTAATCAAGATATATCATCTCCTTGTGAGACCGTACTGTCTTTGGAGGGCATAATTGACGAGGTACTATCAGACTATCGTATCCGTAATGAATGCATTTTAGAAATAGAAAATGCAGTCCGAACCACAAGCAATATTAAAACACAATTATTTTTGGCAAAAATGAAATCTTTCTATCGTGATGAAGCACATCTTTTATTAAATTTGATTAAAGGTGATTTTCTTTCAAAAAAATCAAAGTGAAAGGTGCCGATTATAAATTATCAGAGATTGCACAGTTTTTATAAGCAATTACATTCCTTTTGATTATTTATCATCGAGGTACTGACTCTTATCCATGCGTATTGCTGGCCTGTAGACTACAACATCACTGGTTAATATGTACGTCTTCAAATTGCTTATGAGGACATTACTGGTACCATATTTATTATCATGAATAAAATGGCTGATACAGATTAAATAGCATTGCCATGACCGGGTATCACAATACAATATAATAAACATGTAAATTTCTTGACATGCTTAACATATTTAAATATTTCTCTCAATGAGATTAATGGTTCCCGGCATCGTGCCGATTATCTGTTCAAAGGTGCTATCCCTGAAGGCAAATCAAAGTCGGTGGCTCAAATATGAACTGGCAAGCATATAAAAATCATAAACTTGATTCAGAACAAACCCGTAGCCTTGTAAAAAAAACATTCACAGTCATCATACCCCTGCTTGCAGTCATTTTTCTGATTGCGCTCATTTCTTTGCTTTCAATAACGCATGACATGAATACAGACCGTGACAGGCATGACAGGCAACTTCTGAAAAAAGCTCTGCTCTATCGCCAGGAAAGCATCCGTTCTCATGTTGAAAACTATTCTGACTGGGGTGAAGCCTATGAGCATATGCATAAAAAGCTGGATATTGATTGGGGCTGGGGTAGTCAGAACCTGGGAGAGTCACTTTTTAAAGTATTGGGCTATGAAGGTATTTTTATTCTGTCTCCTGATGGAATGACTCGCTATAGCGTTCTTGAAGGTCAGTATAATATTAAGCCGCTTGATGACTGGACAGGAAAGCAGATAACAGCGAACCTGCAAAGAAAAGTGGATGCTAATCATGGCAAAACTGTTTCTCATCT
Source organism: Kosakonia sp. MH5 (assembly GCF_009935945.1). Taxonomy (NCBI): domain Bacteria; kingdom Pseudomonadati; phylum Pseudomonadota; class Gammaproteobacteria; order Enterobacterales; family Enterobacteriaceae; genus Kosakonia; species Kosakonia sp. MH5. Next base: position 2,907 of record NZ_QODH01000019.1, read on the forward strand.
GCTCCTGTCAAAGCAGGGGATTTCGATTGTTGCCGGTGCCGCGATCAGAACCGGAAGTGACAATAACGTCACTGCAATACCTGGGAAGCCCTCGCTGATGGTTTTCGTCTACCGCCTTACCCCTGCTAAATTGGTCACATTAGGAGCTGAATATGGCATACGCAACGTTCGTTTAACCGAGACCGGTGATCCTGATGATGAAATGACTGTTTCTCTGTTGGATGTAAATGGTGACCGCGCAGTCCTGACATGGGACAGCCAAAACCCTGGGCGTGCGCTAATTCTTTTTCAGTTACCGTTATTTGTCATTTTGATAGCCTTAACATTTTTTCTCATCTTCATAATGATGCGAAATCTGTTACTGAAAGCGAAGATTATTGATGAAAATGTTTTTCTCCTTGATAAAACTCATATTGCTTTGGCAGAAAGCGAAAAACGATTCCGTGATGTCATGGAAATCACCACCGACTGGTTATGGGAAGCCGATACTAATTTTCAAATTACCTGGTTGTCTGAACGTTTTTCAGTTATCACAGGTCTTCATTCCGAAGACTGGGTAGGACGAGATTTAACGGAGCTGTTTCCGGATGACCGCGATGGGCTACTTGACTGGAAAAGTCTGCAGCCATCTGGAGCATCGCTGAAACTAACCAACCGTAGGTATCTTTCTTCACGTCCAGGAGCTTATCATTGCAATCTTGTGGCTAAATACGTATTTTTCCCGGACGGCACTGTCGGATTTCGTGGGGCCGTAACTGATGTTACTGCCGAGGTCGAAGCGTTACGCCGTGTTCAATATCTGTCTTATCATGACGAATTGACAGGGTTACCAAACCGCAGCCATATGAAGGACTTCCTTACTGGGCAATTACTGGCTAATGCTGATAAAGACCACCAGGTTGCCTTGATTAGCCTTGATCTCGACAAGTTTAAACAAGTGAATGATACTTTTGGGCATGCGACAGGTGATGAATTGCTTGCCGAAGTTTCTACACGACTGAAACAATGTATACGAACCGGTGATCTCGTATCAAGGCAGGGAGGTGATGAATTTATCGTTCTACTTGATAATATACAGGGAACACAGTCAGTGGATGTCATTTGCAGTAAGATAATCAACAAAATAAACATGCCATATAATATTCATGGTAATGAAATATCTATAGGTGTGAGTCTTGGTATCGCACTTTCTCCATTACAGGGGAATAATCCAAGCGATTTATTACGTTTTGCTGACCTCGCTCTGTATCATGCTAAAAATTCCGGCAGAAGCACCTGGGTTTATTATCGTAGTGATATGTCAGAACACCTTGCTCAGCGACAGAATATGGAGATGGAACTCAGAAATGCCATTTTTGATAGTCAATTATTTTTGTGTTATCAACCCAGGTTTAATGTAAAAGACAATAAAATCGATGCGGTTGAAGCCCTCGTTCGTTGGCGTCATCCGGTTAGGGGAATACTCACACCGGACCACTTTATACCTCTGGCGGAAGAATCAGGCCTTATCATTAATCTTAGCGACTGGGTACTCAATAAGGCATGTGAGGAGGTGATGCAGTATTTCGAAACCATTTCTGTTTCTGTAAATATTTCTGCCATAGAGTTTAAGTCAAGTAATTTCGCTGAGAGAGTTAAGAACATTCTGAAAAGGACGAATTTCCCGGCTGAAAGGTTGGAAATAGAAGTGACTGAAAGCGTGGTTTTAACGGATCCTGAGCGAACCTTTGCTGCAATGGAAACCCTCAGGGAACTTGGAGTACGCTTTCTTATTGATGACTTTGGCACGGGATATGCTTCCATTAGTTATCTGCACAATTTTAAATTTGACGGGATTAAGCTGGATAAAAGTTTTACAACCGCCCTGGAAAAAAGCGGTGATAGCAAAAAAATCGTTGAAAGTATAATTGATCTCGGCAAAGCTTATTCACTGGAAGTAACTGCAGAAGGAGTAGAAAATGCAGAACAGCTTTCGTTCCTTAAGGAACATCATTGTGATGTAGTGCAGGGTTATTTTATAGGAAAGCCTGTTGAAATATCAGAGTTGAAAGTAGAAATTCAGTGAAGATGATAGCCAGCAGCCGTTCGAAATTCTCGACTGGATGAAAAAAAGAAATCTCTGTTAGCAAAGTGAAACCACTCTTGGCGCGCCAAAGAGTGAGCCGAACAGACAACTGACTTACCGCGCAGGAGAAAAGGAGATAAAAAAGCGCCGGGAATAATTACATCATTCCCAGCCGGCCCTTTGTGAAATCTGGCTATAAACGCTCAAACGTACCGTTCAGGGCATAACATCCACGTGCTTTCTATCCCGCCACTCTATACCTGCTCCGGATCTTTTCCTTGAACGAAAATGGCTGTTAATCAACACAGGGAAACTCACAGTTATGCGCAAAAAACAGGTAGAACTCTGACAACAACAGGTTATATCCCTCGATGTCATCTCCCTCTGATTCAGAGTCTCTTCTCACAAAATCATTGCTGATGTTTGTGGGTCTGGCCTCACATTAAAGCTTGTAGCTCTCATGACAACCAATTGAATTTGTAAGTAAGTAAAACATTCATTATCAAAAACCTGGACAAATAAAAGTAATTGTGTAACTTTTAATTATGCGATTAGGTCACGCTGTTTAAGAAACTGATGAGATTTATGAGCACCATGATTATCCGTCATCAATCGGTTTCTTGATTACCACGCAGCACTGGCTACCCTCTGTCATAAGGATGCCAGACTCATCGATCTTTTTGGCGAGCATTGGAGTCTGGTCGCGATAAGGCATTACTTCACCCATATACTGGGCAATGTTGAGCATTGTCGTTTTTTTGTTGATGCCCCCCCTTGCGATCAATATCGGTCAGCGGGGCAAACAGCGTAATGTGATTCTAAATTACATCCACGGACTGCTGCAGCTCCTTTGATCTGAAGCAGGTCTGACCTGTAGAGATCTGCCGTAAGCGGGGAGTTCACGATTATTGATGATAATATTCGAGGGCAGGATCGCAGTAATTGCGATGGGTGCCGGACAAAAGAATCCGATTTTTAATGTACCAGATATTCAACGCTCATTAAGTGCTATCATTTCTCTGATACGGGTTTAGACCTAAATTCGGCAAGACGGTGTTTTTGCTTTCCCTGTTCATCAAAATTTGAAGGATTTAGCCAACATTCCATAGCCAGTCTAATTTCATCCCACTCTTCGTCGATGATAGAGTACCAACGTACATCTCGGCTGTGCCCCTTTGAAACTTGAGTACGTCTGAGCGTTCCTTCATAGGTGAACCCAAGCCTTTCTGCAGCACTGATTGCAGCCTGATGCAGGCTGTCGCATTTCCAACCGCACCGACGGTACTGCAACGTTTCCATTATGTAAGATAATAAAAGAAATATGGCTTCCGTACTGCATAATGTCCTTTTCATCAGTGGCGACCAGTTAATCCAGCCTATCTCTACGGCTCCGTTATCTGGATCCATCCGTTGTAACGCGAGAAATCCTACGGCCTTATTTGTGGAAAGGTTGATAACGGCGTAAAAAAGAGGATCCTTGCTTGCAGCAAGTGAGGCTATGTAGTGATCACATTGTCTGATCGTTACCGGGCGTTTAATATGAAAGTATGTCCAATCGCGCTCGTCTTCGATACTGTGCCAGCCGGCAAACAAATCCCGGCTATGCTTGATGTCAATCGGTTCAAGGAGACAATACTGACCTCTGATTATAATTTTTTGAGGAAGTGAACGTGGATGCCAGTCAGGTAATGATGGACCTAATGCCTGACCATAAATATTTAATTCAGCCATTATAAACCTTCATTCTTTGTCAAAGTTAAAACCGGTGAGAACATTGCCATGCTCAAGATCAATATAGCAGGTTCTTCGAAAAGGCGCTTCTGGCATATCCCGGTAAAAATAGTAACAAACCACCCGAAAAAAATGCCAGAAACGCAGATGGCAGAATTTACAGGATTACATATTATTCATCAATGAAATATATCTTTAAGATGTAAGATTTTTTACAGTGTTGGGAATGTTTCTACCGTATTAGCAAGTTTTACATGCTAAAGAGTATATCACTGACTTATACCATTCTCGCAGCAGACTATGTTATTGAGGCCGTTGACCCTGAGCCGAAATCCTGCGCCATTCGGAAATAGAATTCCGGCATCCCTGAACGGAGCGGGTACCGATGAAAAAATCACGATTCACCGAAGAGCAGATTATCTTTGCCCTGAAGCAGGCCGAACTGGGCACGCCGGTGCCGGAGGTCTGCCGCAAGTCGGGCATTTCTGATGCCATGTTTTATACGTGGCGCAAGAAATACGGTGGCATTTTGCCCCCTGAGCTGAAGCACATGTGCCAGCTCGAAGAGGAAAACCTGCGCCTGAAGAAACGGGTGGCCAATCTGAACCCCGACAAGGCGACGCATTACGGGGCCAGCGAAAGGTGGGTCTGTTTTGCGCTGCGCCTGCGTATCTGCGAGAGCACAGAAACCCGCGTGCATTACGGGTACCTGCGGGTTCACATCCTGCTCAGACGGGATGGGCTGGCGGGATAATCATAAACGCATTTACCGGCTCTACAGCAAGCAGGGTCTGTCCCTGCGTCTCAAACGCCCACACCGGAATAAATCGGCACAACGTCGACAACCCCAACCTCAGGGGCTGTATCCGGACCATGTCCGGGACATGGATTTTGTCTCTGATGCGCTGTTAGATGGCCGCCGGCAGCGTCTGCTGACGGTGATTGACCTGTACACCCGAGAATGTCCGGGGATCTGTGTCGGGCAGAATCTGCGTTCAACGGAAGTCGCGGAAATGCTGAACAGTATAGCGCTAAGGCGCCCGCGTTCCCGGCTGCTGAAAACGGACAATGGCGCTGAATTTGCAGGGAAAATGCTGGACAAGTGGGTGTATGAGCGGGGGATCCGTATTGACTTTTCCCGACCTGGAACGCCAACGGATAATGCCACCGTGGAGTCATTCAACGGCAGGTTACGCCAGGAGTACCTGAACGGGCACGGGTTCATGTCCCTGGAGGACGCACGGTGCAAAATCGAGGCTGGCGCATGCACTATAATCAGAGGCGTCCCCATTCTGCGCCGGGCTGGATGACGCCATCCGAATTCGCTGAGAAGTCTGCCGGTTGGCAGAATATGCAGCCAACATGAAGCCGGTTATTCCTGATTACGACTGGATCATATTCGGGGTCAGGGTCAACGGTGGCCAATTTCTGTTTCTGAACGGAGCAAAATTTGGGAACAGGTGCTAGTATAAAACAGCAACGCGGCAGGGGCTTTTGCCGTGTATTTGCAGGGCACATCTCCCTCCGGCATCGAGAAAGCGCATTACTTATATTCCCTGTTCTTACAAGCCTGTCCGAATCGGCGAAGGCAGTGCTATGTCTTGTCTTCGCCGGAGTTTTTACAATATCGTTAATACTCCAGTTATATCATTTTTAAAATGCATCACTACTCTGGTCAAAAAACTCATTAAAAGCATAGAATAAATCAATGCGTGTGTTTGCTGATATTTTATTTTTAATATTAGCTTTGTGCGATGAAACTGTTTTTATATTCATGGCAAGAGAAGATGAAATTTCCTCATCTTTTTTCCCAAGAATAAAGAGAAATAACACCTTCTTTTCAAGGTTACTTAATGATATTTCTTTCAAATCAACTGGACTACCTTCACGCAGTTTCTTGATAAGGATCTCCATTGTTAAAATGTCAATAGAAACCGGTATCATAACCACATTTTTATTTTTAATCCGAAAAGGATTAAAATGACCCTGTGTGAAAACAATATTAAAACCATGCTCCTTATCAGAATACTCACTCTGCAGTTTGAATTTGTCATAGATTGTATTGATGAGTGTGTGAATACCATCTTCAAAATATTTGCAATTATAATTTCTAATTATAACATTTATGTCTTTTAGCATCATGTTTACTCAGGAAAAGTAATATTAAAAAAGTTAACCAATGGCAACTGCGTCTAAAATATAAATAAACTGATGTATTACTTCAAATGTTATATACAATTATGTGCTAATTATGAATTTGCACTAACCAATTGAATTTTTAGAATTTCCTCAGTTGTATCTGTGAAAGAAACGAGGATAGTCCTAAATTAATGAGGTGTATTGACAACATCCTCACAGCGGATTCAACTTCACCTGGATTTTATTAATGATTTATTTTAGAGCGAGTGTAGCATGCTTCTGATCTATATATTGATGATAACTTTTTTAATACTTATTATATTCTTTTCTTTCTACCGGCATGTTAAGTTAATGAACTCAAGGAAGATTGGAGCACAAAAGAAAAGAAGGTAAAAAAAACATAACATGAGGCTCATGTGAAAGTTATGGTTATTCAAAATAAAATTCATTTTGAATGCATGTTTATAAATGTTACACAAAGGGTAGTAAATGATCTCAGCCATCAGGGTCAGGCTGAAGCATTAATCACATAATAATAATATATGTATAACAATCCTGGTTGTAAGAATTCTACCCTAAGAGGGGAAGCCAACCTGAATATGCTGAGGTTCTCCTGATGTAACGCTTAATCCCCCGGCATTGGTATGACAGATAGAACGTAAAAATTCCATTCGAATTCTGGACCAGTAATCAACCGGAACAGCCTGCAACAATAGCAGGCATCATTAATCCATATTTATATTGTCTCTTGCTTTACGCAGTTTTTCTTCCCCGCGCCGGTCATACTTCTGGGTGGTGGTGACACTGGCATGTCCCATCGCATCTTTCACGGTAATCAAGTCCTCCCCGTTATCCAGCATGGCGGTCGCAAAGGTTCTCCTCAGATCATGCGGTGCACATTGTTCCAGTCCGGCCTCATGCTGACGCACCTGCAGAATATGGTACACCGCCTGGTCAGTCAGCCGGTCAGCTGTGAGAAAATCATGCCGGCGGATACGCGTGAACAGAGGTCCCGGTTGTTCACCACGGATCTGGTCGATCCAGTACTGAAGGCGCTGCCACGCTCCGGAGGGCACATAGGCCAGCCGCTGCTTGTTTCCTTTACCCAGCACTTTCAGTGCACATTCACCCGGGATGATATCCTCATAACTCAGCGCCACCGCCTCCGAACGACGCAGGCCACAACCAAGGATCACCGCCAGCAGGGCTGCATCGCGGCCGCCCTTACTGCTCCGGTCCGCCTCGCAGACGGCAAACAGCCTGCGTATTTCGTCCCGGGCCAGTGCCCGGCCACGCGGCAGGGCACTGCCGCGTACAGAGCGCACCACGCGGATGTGCTGGTAATCCTCAACGCTCATCAGTTTCAGCATCCAGGCCTCCATGGCCACCCCGCGCAGCGCCGACAGGTAGGTGTTGACGGTGGCCACCGCCAGCCCGGCATCCCGCAGCATTTCCGTCAGTGCCAGCACATGATGGCGGCGCAGCGCCGCCCAGTTGCAGGCGGTCAGATCCCCGGCCCCCAGAATACGCGCCACGATATTGAGGAACGACGTCATGGTCTGCCGGCTGCGCGGCGAGTTCAGCGACAGGAGATAAGCCCGGGCGGGATTTACCTGCGTGGCCGCGTCTCCGGTCAGGGACGGTAAAGCCGGCCCGCCGGTGGCCGTATTTGCCGGCAGGAAAGAGGACTCTCTGTGATCCGCGTCAGGGAAAGGCGTCATGATACTCCACGCGTCAGGTTAACCGGGGTCGGAATAACGGCCTGAAGACCGTGCGTTCGCTGTGTGAAATCTGTGGCCATTGGGTCGTCTCAAGCGTATCAGTTCATCTCTGCTTTTTCAAAGGTACATTTTAATAAGTAGAAAATTCTAATAATCAATAGGGCGTGCACTCTGCGGTAACCATAGTGGATCCGGGTTTAGGTGATATTCCTGATGCACTGGCACGAGCTCTCGGGCTGACCGGGACACCCGGTCTGATTGTGATGGCGCACCGAAAAACATCAGGGTATTTGCCGGGCTGGCCTCACTGCAGCAGATCCTTTCCGCGATACAAAAAGTACAGAACTGAACGCGCCCGGTCCGTCCGGGCTTGTCCAACCTGGTGAAGGCGGGATAACACCCACCTTCACCAGGTTCCAGTGTTTCGTTCTGATGCCCCTGAAGAACTCCGTACGACAGACCAACTTCGTGCCGGTCTGTGCCATTTCAGAGCCGTGTTCTGTTACAAATCTCAGAGTAGCGGGATTAGCCATGTCAACGAAGCCATCGTACAAATCGATGCTGTTACCCGTCAGAAAGCTTAACTGGGTCGGCAGCCTGAATGTGCTGGAAAAATAAACCCGCAGGCTCACGCAGACCGTGGCTTTCTTCTCTACGGATTGATAATGTGGATAAAGACGGGGGCGTCATATTACCGGCCCCACATCCTTAAGCGCAATTAGCCGCGCGATCCATTTGAACATGTCGTGAAATCTGTGACCAGACTGGCCATCGTGGATTTTTATGGTTTTGTGAATATGAGAATGACGACAGAGCCTAAAAGGCTAAATTTGAAAGAGGAGTACTACCATGATCAATCCAGAAATAAAAAATAAGGGCCATGAACCTCCGGATGGTCTTCCTCGTTACCGTCTCCTGACAGGTAAGGATGACGCTAAATTTTGTCATCGGGTTTCAGAAGCGCTGGCGCTTGGTTATCAATTGTATGGTTCCCCCGCCGCGACGTTTAATGGGCAGGATGTGATTGTTGCACAGGCCATCATATGGCCTGAGGTGCAGCAGAATCAGGCTTCGTAGCAATGAGTCGCTTCACGCGTCCGGAATCCGCCCGGGCTGTTCTTCACCGCCTGTGTTTGTTGTAAGGTAATCTCTTTACTCACCTCGACACATTGACGCACCTTATTACTCCGGACGTATACAACCTGAAAAATACCAGGAAATGGTGTATTTTAGGGTTCCTGATTTCACCAATGACATTGCTGGTTTTGGGAAAGAGACAAAGCCACTCCTGCCAGTGAGCGGCTTTGTCATTCAGTTCAATAGCTGGATAATTCTTCCGTTTGCTATTAGCACGTTGTGATGTAACGCCCGGCTCTGACAACCGGGAAAATATGGCAGCTTGCTTCATGTATTTGATTGTTTGCAGCGTTATAGACATAGGCTGTCAGATGCATGTCCGTACCGGCCCCCGGAGGAATAGCCCCTCCCCTGTGCCACAAATCATATTTCAGATAGAGATCCGATGCAGTACCGTTGCCGGTGTTATTTCGGATAATTGCGGCCTCTGACCCTGCCAGCGCCTGAGCAATAGTGACATGGTAAACACCGCCCGGAGGTTGCAATTGTTGTTGAGCCACAGTAATGGGTGCCCAATGATTATTATCACAGTCCAGTTGGGTACAGACAAAAACCCTGGCCATTGACTGGCCTGAGAATGTCATCAGAAAGAATGTCGATATGATTAAAAAGAAAAGTGATTTGTATGTCTTCATAATATATAACCTCGCCAGATAGTAATGACCGATATTTTACGCTTCGCCATTTTTTTCATTTCGGGAAATAGCCGGGAAATTCCTGGCACAGACAGGCTGTGCCAGAATTAATGACAAAACGTTGTACTGAATACACCAGAATTAAGCTGAAAGTGACTTACTCCTAGAAAACAGAGCAGCTGGGAACAACAGTCCACGTACCGTCGGCATTATAGGTAACGTCAAAAGTATTCTCGCCAGTTGTTGCGTCACAATTAGCTGCGGTCTGTGATGAACTGGTGAAATTCATTACAGTACCTGCCTCATATGTCCCCGTCTGCAGGTAAAATTTGAGGATCGGCTGGCAGTCCAGATTCTGGTTAGGAAACAGGGTGGTAAAGTTTGAAAGTACCACCGAACCATCGGCCAGCTGTACGGCGGAACCGGCATAAATAATATCGTTCAGATCCGGGTTAAATACCGGCGAAACAAAACGGAATGAACCAGGTTGCGCGGAGGTATCCGCGACAGGAGCCGCCAACCCGAACGGGCTTAATGATAAAGTAGTGGAGTTATTTTGTGCAGTACTGGTATCTGCCGGGGTCAGATCAACGGCACGAATGGCCGACAAATAGCCTGCCTGCTGGCCCACATCAGGAGATGTGTAGCGTTGTTGTGCGCCTGCAAAAAACTGCAGATTAAGTAAAAAAGTATATGTGCTGGCCCCCTCGGAATAAGGCCCGAGCAGCACATTCTGAATACTGTTCGAATAAACTTTACTGCCGCCGGTGTAAAGTGCGGGTTGCTGGAAAAAGAAAAATTCCAGCGGATGATTACTGAGGTTTTTCACATTAAATTTAAGCCGTGTGCTCATGAGCATATACCTTTTCAGTTGAAATGATTAATAATTGAATGTCTGGATATCGATATATCATATATTCTGCCTGCTGATGATAATTCAGAACAAATACATATAGCTGTGGTGGCAAAATAAATTACATGCGATTTAGGCGGACACGTTTAATTAATAGCTTTGGTTATAAGTAACACAAACTAATTTATAGATCGTCACGATCTATACGATGAATCATATGGACTAATTTGCTCAATCGAAAATAGCTGTAAATATATACATGGAAAAGTTTCAGGCTCTTACTAATAAAGGAAATAGAAACCACGAAAGTGTTCTTTACTTTTCGCAGATGCTAATATTTTCCACATGCCTTTTTTATGTAAAAAGATTTTTTAATCCATAAAACATTCAGTAGTGGATGGGATGATTCATCACTTCGTTTATCCAGTTATTGATCAACAGAGGGGTTATGCTGCGCGTTACGCGGTTAATCCGCTCTGTACTTTGTCGTTTCATGGATAACGCAGAATATATCGCAGCACACTTTAGAGGTGTTGAAGTTAAGGTAAATGCAAATGCAGTCACATTTCATGCTGCACGACTTTTTGTAATTTTTTGATCCTTCCACTGTGACCTGGATCCGTTGTACTGGAAAACTCAACGCCAATTGAGTAGACTCGTCTGGTCATGAAAGACCCGTGGTGGGGCTTTTTCATCGATATGAAATTTGAGTTCTTACTTATCTCAAATCAGCAGGCTGACAAAGTCTGAAGTCTTGTGGTGAGACTGATGGTTCCGGAGATGGGTCAGATTCACGCTTCCTGCCTGTACATGCGAGCGGGCGGGAAGTACATGGAATACCGGGATGGGGCGTATCCGTAAAACGTCCGGGAGAAGGTGACGGCAGGTCTGCCGGAACCGGAATGCAAAAACCCCCCGAAATCTGTCTAGAAACTTGGCGGAATCAGCAGAAATCAGGGGGTCCAAAAGCAGGCGCGTCGCCTGCAAGGGATTATAACGCATGCACCACATAAAACAACACCCGGCCGCCATAAGAAAAGGCCGGCGTGAATGACAATATAAAACCGCGCGACGATCGTCGCCACCGTGGCACTCATTCCACCGCCTGCAAATGTCCGGCACCGGAATACATCCGCCCTGCACACTATAAAGCGCTCAGCAAAGAACACGGCCGCGCCCTGCGTAACCTTATTGCCCGGAACAAAACGACCGGTGAGTGGGTTATACGTCGCCGGGTCTCTGCCGATCCACTCTTCACCTTCCTGCGACCGCAGACCGGACGTAAGCGGGCATTTCATCCCGTGCGCCGGCAGCTGCTCGATGCGTTGTTCATTCTCTTCATCAATAAGGTTGATCTGGCTACCGGCATCGTGACCATAAATATCTCGAAGCTGGCGGAAGAGCTGAGCCCGAAAGATGAACATGGCAGAGTTATCACTGAGCAGGCGGTCACCATCTGGCGTGTGTCTCGTCTCATCTGTGAGCTGGTCCCGTTCGGCGTCATCCAGGCGCCGGAATCTAAGTGGGATATCGTCAATAACTGCCGCTTCCCGAAACATGTGATCATCACCGAAGCCGGCTGGCGACTAACCGGCGTTGATATGGACAAACTCCGGGCCGAACAGGATGCACGGCTGGCCGCCATTCAGGGTGGACAGCTCGCTCCGGGAGAAACCCTGAGCCTGAAAGCCGCGCGCAGTCGCTGGTACGAACGCTGTCGGCTCCAGACCATCCTGTCGCGCAGAACGCGCGCCCTCGAGGGCAAACAACGCCGGAAACTCGCCGCGCTGCCCTTTGACGAGCGCAAGCGCCAGGTGTCCGAAGAGCTGATGCGCAGAATGAAAGGCCAGACCGGCTATATGACGCATCAGCAGTTCGAGAAACTGGTCTGGTCGCGGCTGTATCAGCTTGAGCTGGTCAGCCTGGAGCCGCCGGGAACGCCTCCCCCACACTAGCCCGCCTTTTTTAAACCTCCGCTTTGCTGCGGAGGATTCCGCACGTCTGTCATAAATATCCGGCTAAATATCACACAACGTACAGGTCTTTCCCACTGCCGGCATGCCTCATACGGCCGTGTTAAGGCCATCCTCTTTTATTATCCACAGATTTCCGCAAACAGAATAAAGGAGATTCCTGCAACCCTGCTCATTCAGCCCGCAATATATTCAGGACTTCGTCCTTACTTATCTTCATAAGGAATCAACTTTATTCACCGGATAAAAACGGTGGATAACGGGGAAAACCCAAAGAGGCCTTCGCCTGCAGCAGCCTCACGGCTGTGCCGCTCAGAAATTTACTTCCCACCACCGCCAGCGGCGGGTCCCTTTCGTTCTGAAACCCATCAACAGAACCGCCATTAAGCCCTGAAAAGCCGCGCCGCCCCGGGCCGGAGGCCCGGAACAGTGCCGCTTTTAAAGAGGATGATGTAACTAAGATTTTGAGTCGCGGTAAGTTCTGTCGCTGAAAGATCTGCGTGACACGCTCGTAAGCGCCCTTCGGGACGCTAACGCGGAGATACGCCCCGTCTTCGGCAAAGCCTCGACGTGACCACTCCGACCGCGCACATAACGTTCTGCGTCGCTGAACGCGGGTTATGGCTTAACAGGGATGGGGGGTTAATAGCCGCAGGCTATCATGTTGCCGACTTCGCCGGGTCACGGCGCCATTAACGACCGGCGTTATATTCACCTTCATCCGGCGCCTTTATGCCGCTGCGCGGCATGCAGTGAGCCCGTTCGCACAGCTCACCGGCTCTTGACAGAGGCCATGAGGTTGTCAATTTTCCGATCGGGAATATGATGTAAGGAGACAATCATCCGAGGAGAAGAAATGGACACACTCCTGTTCCCCCGCCAGAACCAGAGCGTCTGGGCGGCCACAATGATTAACCTTGAGGCCCGCCAGCTCGTTAATACGGCCAACACCGTGGCCGCCATGCATTTGCATGACGGGCTTTCGAGAATTCAGTTTGTCGACGAAATAAGGTCAGTCATCATGAGCCAGTTTGAAGCGGCACGGCGCGCGAAAACGGATGATGAGTGTATGGCCTGCATAAAAGCGCTGCGGGCAGAAAACCACAGCCTGCTTGAACAATCCCGCGCGCTGAAAACAGGCTATGCAAAGCTCTATGCCGAAGTAAAGATTGTCCGGGAAGATAATAAAATCATCGGCTACATTATTTCGGCCGTTGACGTGGTGGTTGCCGGCGTGGCCATTTTTGGCGGCATTGTCATGATGTCGTCCATGAATCCACTGGGTGTTGTGGCCGGGGCTGTTATTGTCGTGAACGGTTTTAACACCATCTCACGTGAGGCTGCGCGTACCTTCCTCGGGGACAGGCAGACTGAAGGGATGTTTGCGGATGGATCGATGGAGGTGGCCGAATTTCTTGGATTCAGCCGTCAGCAGGGGCTGGGTGCCTACAAAGCAGTCACGCTTTTCAGTGAAGTATACGGCGCATATGGTCTGCGTCTTAAACCTGAAGCCCAGCGGCTCTGGTACTGGACCCGGCCCGATTTTTTCCGGAAAGTATCCGGCACTCCGCGCCCGGTCATGGCCTTAAAAATTGCAGGCTGGGGCATTAATGCAAAAGTGGCGCTCGATTTATTGTCTATCGATCCGGGCGGGAAATAGTTTTCTGTAACCGGCTGGCTTTCCTGCCCAGCGTGGGCGGGAACGTGGCCCAGGCAATGACCAGCACAATGACAGCGCTCATTCCGCCTGAAATGATATGCGTCCTGTTGCCACTGATGATTGCTGCGGCCATAACCAGAAGGAGGACGAGGGTTACCCATAATGAAACCCGGAAACGACGGGAAAGGGCGGCAATCAGCTCATCCATCGTTCCACCTACCTGCTTCAGCCTGCCATGCAGATTTTCAACGTCACGTTCACTGAAGCCGGCATTCCGTAAGTCTTTGTCATTGATGCTCATCGTGTTCTCCCTTTTCCCGCCAAAGTATATACAGAGTTGACGCTCAACGGTACGTGCCTTGGGATAGATTTCTGGCCAGTCAGTTCTGAAGGTACAGTCTCACCAGACCGAAAACCATGAGATGAATGATGTAGGCCAGGTAAAAGAACGATGCCGGCATAAAGCGTTTTTCTGTTCCCGCTTCCGGTGAGTTGGCGATACTGGCCGCCACTGCCGGCAGCAGGACAGTGGGCAGTATCGCCAGTACGGCGACGGTGACCGGTATGTCCAGAAAATGCTGACTGTTCAGGGCAACCAGCGAGAAGAAAGCGGCCGCTCCGGCCGTGAGCCTGTGCCGGAATGAAGAGTTGTGCAGGAATATGGCCAGTGACAGCGCCAGTACCAGTCCCGGTACGCCGTAACTTGCGAAAGAGAGAGGCCACGCCAACAGGGCAAGCAACACTACGCCGCCCAGCGTGCCTGCCAGACGGTAGCGGTGATGCCAGGCAAGCAGCTGCGTGGCGCCGGCGAAGACAAACAGAATATTGAGAGCGTACCACGGGTCGTGTTCCCGGAAAGCCAGACTGAATGCCGGCTGGGTGACGAGCGCCCATAACCACATCCGGTTTGCCCTGATCTGCAGACGTTCTGGCCTGAGCATCACATTGCGTGCCCATATCAGCACGAACAGCGGAAACGCCATTCTGCCCAGCGCATAGAGTTCCGGTCGAGGATGCGTCAGCAGCAGCGTGTTGACGTGGTCCGCCAGCATGGCAGCCAGCGCCGTCAGTTTTAGCCGATCGGCGGCTCCCGGGCTGATGGTCAGCCAGCGGTGTATTCGTGATGCAAGGCTTATCTTCGTTGAGCTGAGAAACTGTGTCATTTATTTCCTTTTCAGGTCGGCACACGCGGAAAATATAGTCCTGTACCCATTGCCAGAAAACCCGCCCGCTGTAAGACGGAACACTGACGCCTGCTTTCTGCATAATTTTTCTGGCAACCGGCTCGGACTTATCGCGGATAATCAACATTGCTGAAATTTTATTTTTCTGTGCCAGTGCAGCACTGAAGTGATAAAAACTGTTCATACGCTAATAATATTATGGTGACTAATATTATTAGTCGGCATTCAGCATAAGAACTTTAGTTCCCGCAGCTATAATTTTAAACTAAATTAGTTGCACTTAGAATATATTTGTCTGATTGAAAATCAATAAGAATTAATAAATTCTGCCGGACTTAAAACGCAAAAAAACTGAATATCAGAACAGTGGCTGAACAGTTTTTTTTATCAAAAAATCGTCCTCATTACGGGGATTACCGATTTTCACTGATACCGGATGCCAGCTAAAAGCACTTTCCGGCAAGGCATGTTCTTCTGCAAGTCTCACGGCATCTTCCGGACGGGCTCCGCCATTTATCCATGACAGAGCAGCATCAGTATCAAATACCAGCGGCCGGCGGTCATGAATATCAATCAGCCCCTGTATACCGGCATTCTCTCGTCTGCACAGGAAAATTATTTTCTAAGTACGAGATTTATAACGGCCATTCATTATTTTCGAGCCCATTTGCTTGCGAAGTTTCTGAAGGAGAATAGTTTCCTTGTCATTCAGTCCCTCCCCATTCTTCAGCTTTTTAAATATCATTTTGTATCTCTTCGTTCTTCTCCGTGTACGAATACTGGCCAGTACTGCGGTTAATGAAATTATCATGGCAATAATTGATATATAAATTGATGTATTTTCTGGCAATTTTTATTCCTCATCGTGGCGAGGGAATTAATACAGTGAAGACCACCCCAGGGTGCCTCTGATATGACTACCGGGTAGGCTGTCAGGCATGGCCCGGTTTAAAAAGATACGCTGACAGTTCGGCAGCGGTGATATCAAACTCAAGATTCTGTATTAATTCGGCCAGTTTTTTCTCTGCCGTATCGCGGTCAATCCGATCCAGCAAAATCTGGAAAACGGCGAGTATAAGCTCCTCCGGAAGGAGTTCCGGATCAATAACAATATCTCCGGAAATTTCTTCAGCCGGTTCACTGAAAAGCCAGCCGTAGTTCGAGTGTTCAGCATTCATGTCTGTCGTCTCTGTAACGAAATTTTTTTTCGGTTTTATTTTACCCAGTCTTCCAGCACCAGGCCCGGGACCCGCTCAAACTCCCGCGTATTATTCGTAACCAGCACAGCGCCGGTGGCGATGGCATGCCCGGCGATCGCCGTGTCGTTCGGACCAATCGGCGTGCCGGCCAGCCGCAGCGCGACGCGGACGTCCGTGGTGGCGTCAACGGCCGCACGGTCCCAGGGCAGGATGGCATCAAGGCGGGCACAGAACGCGTCAACCAGTTCAATATGGCGCGGAGAGGCTTTCGGGCCGGTGGCCCCGAAGCGCATTTCGGCGTAGGTGATGGCCGAAACCACGATGCGCTGGCTGCGCAGCACCGCCTGCTCCAGGCGCTTAAGTACGGCTTCCGGCTGCTCGCGCATGATGAACGAGCAGATACATGTGTCCAGCATATAGGTTTTGTTCACAGGTCAAATCGTCCTTCGTCGGTGACAACGTCCTCACGCTCCGCCATAAAGTCCGGATCGGCCCTCTCAAGCTCAGCGAACGAGCCCCAGGTCGGCCGGACAGGACGCAGGATGATGCTGTCGCCTTCCCGCACGATCTCCAGCTCACTCACCCCCTCAAAATCCAGGTCGCGGGGAAGACGGATGGCGCGGTTATTACCATTTTTAAAAATCGATACGGTTCGCATGATGTCCTCCTGGTTTCTGGCCTCATGGCCCATCAGCATATGCTCAGTATAGGCTGAGGTCTTACATATGTATAGGGTCTGTATATGCAGATGCTAAGGATATGCGTATGTATTACATATGCAGATGCCCGGCATATGGATATGTTTCACCTATACTGATTCTTCTCTTTTTCACGGCAGATCCGGAAAAAGCCAAAAGCGGATGAGACACAAAATGAAGCAAAACTGTACGGCACTCAGGACCAGCCCTTCATGCAAAAAGGTCGCTGCTCACTGACTCACAGGGGCATCAGATCAAGAAAGTACTTGTCCAGTTCACCGTCGCTGAGACGAAGCTGTAGTATTTAAATGCGACTCTGAATATCGGTTTGCGGATGGATGTAGTCTGATTCATAAGATTTTCGGAATTAATTCATAATTAATGAGACTTTTACCTTATGTCCTGGGTTGCTTACTCTTCGTGGCACAGCGAAAGCAAACGCGCTTTCGAACACATAACCCGAGGATTAAGACCATGAAAATCATTAAACACACTTCAGTTATCGTCGTGGCTGCTCTTTCACTGATGTCAGCCTCAGTTTTTGCGCAGAGCGTTACCGCGACTGCCCAGACACTGAGCGACGCTGAAGCCAAAATCGCGGCGAAAGCTCAGCAGCAGAGTGCTCAGTACACAATCATTGAGGCCAGCAGTAATGACATCGTCCATATGACCGCTAAGCTGCATAAATGACGGGTGGTGGCGAAAGTAAGTGCCGGAAAAGGTCACCCGCCGGGCGGCCTTTTTCACATCTGAAGTCGCTTTACAATAAACCGGATATCGGAATTCGTCCCGACACGGCGGCTGTCCCCGTCGGTCAGTTTTACCTTACGTCTGTAACCGCCATAAAGGCAATTACACGTTCAACCGGGTGGCAACCTCTAAAGCCAGCTCCGTAAATGCCCGGGCCGCAAAACTCTGATACGCATCCCTTCGCCGCATGAGAACCGCGGTACGCGTCAGGCGCTCGGGTTCGAGCGCGATCGCCACCAGATTTTCCTGAGCCAGAGCGGTTCTAGCGGGCAACAGCGTGGATAAAGATGTCCTGCGAACAATTTCTATTACCGCTCCGAGAGCGTTAGCCTCCATCATGACCTTCGGATGAATACCGTGTTTACGGCAGTAGCTGTCAATCTGTACGCGGGTTGCAAACTCTCTGCTGAGCAATACGAGGGACTCCGTGTTCAGGGCCTGCAGCCCGGCAGATTTTTCCTTCGCCAGTGGATGCCCGGTGTTGACCACCAGGGCAAGCATCTCGTCCAGCAACGGTATGGCATCGATATCCGGGCAATTTACTTCGCCGAACGCTATCCCCAGATCGAGCTCTCCTTCCTGAAGCTGGTCTTCAATGCTCTCCTGTGAAATTTCCCGCACGTCGAGGGTGATATCCGGATAGCGATGATGAAATGCCTCAACCAGCGGCCCGACAAGATACGTTGTGAAGGTAGGCGTCACTGCCACGCGAAGCGAACCACGGCTGAGATCGTTCACGTCATGGATTGCGCGCGTGGCTTCCCGTAGCTCATGAGAAGCGCGGCGCACATACTGAAGGTAAGCGTGGCCGGTATCAGTCAGCTGTGTGGTACGTCCGGACCGATCGAACAACTGGGTGCCAAGCTCCTCCTCCAGCTGCTTTACCAGTTGCGAGAGAGCGGGCTGTGAAACGTGTAACGCCGCTGCAGCTTTGGTGAAGCTGAGATGTTCGGCAACTGCCTGAAAATACCGTATGTGCCGGGCAAGCATCATTCACCTCATAAGATTATCTGAATTAACTCATAATAATTTAGACTTTTATCTTATACCATCGGTTGCCTACTCTTTGTCACACACAACTGACACTGAGACTGCAACCATGAAAGAAATTATCGAAGGTTTTCTGAAGTTCCAGGAAAACGCCTTCCCCAGGCGGGTCAATCTGTTCAAAAGTCTGGCCAACCAGCAGAGCCCGAGAGCCTTATTTATTTCCTGCTCTGACAGCCGCCTGGTGCCTGAACTGGTTACCCAGCGCGAACCTGGCGATTTATTTGTGATCCGCAACGCCGGTAACATTGTGCCGTCCTATGGCCCGGAGCCGGGCGGCGTTTCTGCCTCGGTTGAGTATGCGGTTGCCGCGCTTCAGGTGAATGATATCGTGATTTGCGGCCACTCTGACTGTGGTGCAATGACTGCCGTTGCCACCTGCAAATGCCTCGACCATATGCCCGCCGTATCAAGCTGGTTGCGCTATGCAGACTCTGCGCGTGTGGTGAATGAGGCCCGACAGCATTCTGACCAGTCAGCCAGAATCGCGGCTATGGTGCGCGAAAACGTCATCGCTCAGCTGGCTAATATCCAGACCCACCCATCGGTTCGTCTGGCGCTTGAGGAAGGCCGGGTAACCCTGCACGGCTGGATCTATGACATTGAGAGCGGTCGTATTGATGCTTTTGATGGCACAACCGGCGCCTTCGTGTCCCTTGCTGAAAATCCAGAAGTTAAAGCCGTTTCCTCACAAGCCAGGCATGTTGCCTGACCCTTTCATTTACCAGGAGAAAAAACATGATCCAGACTCAAGTCACCCAGGCCGCGCGTCAGGCACTGACTGAAACCATTATTCTGGCCAAGGCCCGCAAGGATCTGTCCTTTGCCGAAATCGTTGAGGGCACAGGTTTGTCGGAAGCCTTCGTTACCGCAGCCCTGCTCGGCCAGCATCCGTTGCCCGCCGACGCGGCAGTTGTTGTTGGTAAGAAGCTCGACCTGAATGCCGATGACGTTAAACTGTTGCAGTCTGTGCCCGTCCGCGGCAGCTTTACCGACGGCATCCCGACCGATCCGACAATCTACCGTTTCTACGAGATGATCTCAGTTTACGGACCTGCCCTTAAGGCTCTGGTTCATGAGAAATTCGGCGACGGCATCATCAGCGCCATTAACTTCAAACTGGACATCAAAAAAGTTGATGATCCGGATGGTGGTCATCGTGCGGTAATCACCCTGGATGGCAAGTACCTGCCAACCAGGCCTTTCTGATCCTCTCAGAATTCAGCCCGGCGACTCAAGAGCCGGGCTGCCTGCGTGTTCAGTCGTGGTGTGTTCTGACCCTTTCTCGTTTCACATCTGATAATCGAGGTCCCAGCATCAACATTGTGCCGGATGGCGTTAATACCCGACATGTCACCGTTCCCCGACTAAACCTCCGTCAAAACTCACCGGGTGGGAGACCCATAACTGCACGAAACGCAGCAGAAAATGCGGCCGGTGACGAAAAACCAAGCTGCCAGGCAATCTGTTTGACAGGTACGTTTTCAGAAAGAAGATCCAGTGATGCGTATATTCTTGCGCGCTGTTTCCATGTCCGGAGGCTGAACCCCGTATCACGTGAAAACAGGCGGGAGAAAGACCTTTCCGACATGTTTGCTATGTCAGCCATATCGGTTAACGAGGTTTCCCAGCGATGGCTGAGCATCAGTTCCCGTGCGGCGCGTAATAACCGGCCATCCTGCGGCATCGGTAGTTGTGCGGGTACGGATGGCGACTCGCCGATAATTTCCAGAAGCAGAAGTGACATTTTCCGCTTCGTCAGCATGTGGTAATCATCTGTGAACAGGCCCGCTATTAATTCCTTTACCAGAGGAACCACGTCAATCACGTGTACCCGGTCATTCCTGGCGAAGTGTGGGCACTCAGAAATCAGGCTACTGCTGAAGTAAGCGGCGCGCAGCTCCGTACGTGACAGAAGTCTGTATGAGTGTTCCATCAACGGCGGGATCCAGAGTGCCCGCTGAGGGGGAATAACCCATCGCCTGCCTGCGGCCTCAACCAGCAGTACGCCACTGCTGGCGTATAAAAGTTGTCCTTCCAGGTGATTATGAGGAGGATCCTCTTCCCCGCGCCGGTAGGAAATGGCCGTCACTGACCAGCCTGTTGAGTCATCGTGCCTTGGCGCTTTATCGATGCTTACTGACATTTCAGAATCAAACCTCACGTCTATCATGTTCCGACTGGCGTCACCCGACCGGTATTTCGCAGGGGGGAAGTGCGCCTGACTTATTACTTAACAAGACTCAGAAGGATATAAGCCTGTGCGAGTACATTTTATTGTGCATGAACATTTTGAAGCACCCGGCGTGTTTGAAACCTGGGCCGTGATTCGTGGCCATGAGGTGACCTTCTCGCGCGTTTATGCGGGCCAGAAACTTCCTGTAGATGCACGGAATATCGATCTGCTGGTCGTCATGGGGGGGCCGCAGGATCCTTCCGTCACGCCTGATGAATGTGCACATTTCGACTCCAGAGCAGAACAGGCACTTATTGCCTCTGCAGTACATCTGGGTAAAGCTGTCATCGGCGTCTGCCTGGGCGCCCAGCTGATTGGGGAGGCCCTGGGCGCACGCTTCGCGCACAGTCCGGAAAAAGAGATCGGTAAGTACCCCATTTTTATGAGCGCAGAAAGCGGGCAGAACCCGCTTTTTTCTCACTTCGGTAATAAGCTTGATGTCGGGCACTGGCATAACGACATGCCGGGACTTACGCCCGGAGCGATGATCATCGCCAGGAGCGAAGGTTGCCCACGACAGATAGTTGCTTATTCTGAGCTGGTCTACGGGTTTCAGTGTCATATGGAACTTACACCGTCCCTTATCGAATTGCTGATCGCGCATTCCGACGGGGATTTACGTCGGGCCGCAGACTATCGATTCGTTCAGACACCGGAAGAACTACGGAGCCACGACTACAGCGAAATGAACAAAGCATTATTCACTTTTCTCGACAAGTTCGAGTCACGCTACCGCCAGACAGGTACATGAACTGGTTACACGCAGCGGAACGACATGCCGTACCATTGACGGTTTATCAGTGATTACTGAGCCGAAAAAAGCCCCCGATAAGTAACAGGTCGCAAGCCTAACGGGGGAAGTGTGTAAACGTCGAATGGTCCGGCTCTCAAGAACTTTTGCGCTAATCCGGACAACGGACAGAGGGCAAAGACGACCGGCCGGTGAAACCGACCGGTCAGCAGGCAGCTACTTCAGGTGTTCTTTCAGTTCATAGGCAGCCTGACCAAGTGCGGTCCGTACGGCAGGCACATCACTCAGCGCGTTCAGCAGACCGAAATCATGAATTAACCCGTTGTAGCGGGTAACCGTCACGCTGACGCCGGCGGCATCAAGCTTACGGCCAAAAGCCTCACCTTCATCCCGCAGCACATCAAGTTCGGCAGTCTGAATCAGGGTAGGTGGCAGCCCTTTCAGTTGATCAGGCGTTGCGCGCAGCGGCGACGCCAGGATGTTATTACGATCGCTTTCCCTGGTAGTGTATGCCTCCCAGAACCACTTCATCATGTTACGCGACAGGAAATACCCGTTCTCGTACTGGTTATAAGAACCAGTATTGAAATTCGCGTCAGTCACGGGCCAGAGCATGACCTCATAGCGGATGGCCGGCGCTTTGTGCTGTTTGGCCTGGAGCGCGACGGCCGCAACCATGTTACCACCGACGCTGTTACCTACCAGCGCCAGGCGACTGCCATCGACGCCAATTTCGCTACCGTGCTCGGCGACCCAGCGGGTTGCCGCATAGGCCTGACTGATCGCAACCGGGAAATGCGCTTCCGGCGACGGTGTATAATCGACAAAGACGGCCGCCGCACCGGACTCGCTGACCAGATCACGAACGAGCCGCTCATGTGTCGCAAAGTCGCCCAGTATCCAGCCGCCGCCATGGAAAAACATGAAGACTGGCAGGGTTCCCTGCGCGTTATGAGGCTTTACGATGTGAAGTTTGACGGAGCCGCCATCAACGTTGATCGTTTTTTCAGTGATGTCAGCAACAGGCAGTTTCGCCCCCTTCTGAGCGTCGATCAGCACCTGACGTGCGTCCCGTGGAGACAGCTGTTCAATAGGCTTACCCCCGGCGCCGTTCAGGGCATTGAGAAATTCCTGCACGTGACGCTCCGGTTGAGAAGCATCGGCAAAGCTGTTGGCTGAGACAGCCGCCATTGCGGCAGTCAAAAACATAGATTTAATATTCATAATACGACCTTACAAATATAGCTCAAAATTAAATAGTGCGCTATAAAGAAAGACAAAGTACGTCGCCTGTACCCGATCATGACGAAACCCGCACCGGGGATACTTAAGAGCCCCCGCCCAGGCCAGCCTGCTCTTTACATCAACTGGCTGAGTAAAGCCCCGACAAGGACAGCCGTCGCGGGCGATACGCGGGGCAGCTCAATGACTTACAGACCCAGGTCGGACAGACTCGGATGATCGTCAGGACGACGCCCCAGAGGCCAGTGGAACTTGCGTTCGCTCTCTTTAATCGGCATGTCATTAACACACGCGTAGCGGTGATGCATCAATCCGTCCTCACCAAATTCCCAGTTTTCGTTACCGTAAGAACGGAACCAGTTACCGGAGTCATCGCGCCACTCGTAAGCGTAACGGACAGCAATGCGGTCACCATCGAAGGCCCACAGTTCCTTGATAAGACGGTATTCCAGCTCTTTTTTCCACTTGCGCTCGAGGAAGCCCCGGGCCTCTTCGCGGTTATTTGCAAACTCCGCGCGGTTACGCCACTTGGTGTCCAGCGAGTAAGCGAGCGACACTTTATCGGCATCGCGGGTATTCCAGCCATCTTCGGCAAGGCGTACTTTTTCAATGGCTGACTCGCGGGTAAACGGCGGCAGTGGTGGACGGATTTGTGAATTGGACATGGTGGTGCCTCCAGGATAATTGGATACTTCAGTTAGTGTTTCATCTTTGGAACACAGATCCCTGCTACGGGATCTGCTTCAGTAACAGCTGAGCGACATCTCTTGCATCATCGGCGGCGCTGTAATCGCCCATGACGCGCGACATAGTTATGGCACCTTCAATCAGTATCAGTAGCTGCCTGGCCAGAGGTAACGGCTGAGCTGTACCCAGCTGAGCGGTAAGCTCAAGCACGTAATCCAGCAGCTTCTGTTTGTGCATTCTGGCTATCAGGCGAACCGGATCAGAGGAATCCCCCACTTCGCCCGCCGTGTTGATAAACGCGCATCCGCGATATCCCTCCGACTCGAACCAGCCCTTAAGCACGGTGAACATATTCATGATGCGATCACGCGGCGTATCCGCTTTGTCACATTCGGTCCTGAACCATTCCATCCAGCGCACATCACGAGCATTCAGCGCTGCGGCAGCCACCTCGTCCTTGTTCGTGAAATGGCGATAAATACTTTTCCGGGCCACGCCTGAAGTCTTCACCAGGAGGTCCATGCCGGTCGCATGAATACCGTTCTGGTAGATAAGCTCTTCGGCGGTTGCGAGAATTTTCTCCCGCGTGTTTGTCGTGTTTCTGTTCATGTGGTAATGGTAGAACGATCGTTCTCCCTCCGTCAAGTGTTAGTTGATAATCTTTTTTACGAACCGTCATAATGCATCTATAAAATTGTGAATAATCAATAACAAAATGCGATCAGGGCAAAAAAAATTGTATAACGCTGCAGCGTGCAGGAACGAAAACCCGATGCCCGGCGGGGCGTTCCGTACGTTCTCAGTGTGAAGGATGGAGGCCGTATTCGGGAGGGGGGGTAAAAAAACCTGTAAAAATCAGGCTGTACGGCTGAAACCCGGGTGGGATTAAGCGGCACCCGGATCCGGATGCCGTCTGCCCTTTTCTTACTGAAGCAAACGTGGCGGGCTGCGCGGAGTTGCAACCCAGTGGAGGGAACCGGCATCGTTACGAATTCTTCCTGTTCCGGAACGCCTCAACTTTCATACGATTACCGCAGGCCGCCATACTGCACCAACGACGGCGATGCGATTTACTCAAATCGTGAAAAAGCAGAATACAGCTATGGGCTTCGCACTGACGCACATATTCAAATTTGTCGTCAGTGATCAGTTTCACCAGCGCGTCGGCAACAGGCCAGCCCTGTACGTGCCTGAACGAGCATCAACACGGTATCGCTGTATCCCTTCATCCCATTGCAGCCTCGTCTCGGGCTTTCCGTCCCTGAGTATTCTGCTAATTACAGTCAGGTCAGCTGTAACGGACTCCATAGCAGCATGCACCACTGCCCTGGCGGCCTCACGGAGCCGGCGGGCTTCCGCCAGTAATCCGGGAGGAGCCGCTGTGCCTTGTGGTACAAGACCCGCCGTCTCCAGCCACTCCTGGACGCAGTGATCGTTTTCGAAACAATCATGACGCTCATCACCTGTCCCGTATTCACTGTTGATGAAATCCAGCACGAGGTTATCGGCCAGAAAGAGAGGCTGAGACGAAAGATGTTTAAATTCCAGACAGAACCATAACCCGTAAAATCATTTTGACAGGTTACTATAATTATGTGTAACCTTTGATAATAAACTTTAGTGGTTACAGGTGTGCTGACCGAAGGGCAGGCATACCTGAACAAAGTCTTTCAGAAAGAGGACAGGAGCAATGTCATTGACGCAGGGTGTACAGCATATTGGCTTAGCCGTATCAAATCTTGAAGAGAGCGCGGCGTTCTTCACTGATTTACTGGGCTGGCAGGAAGTTAAACGACGCGAAGACTATCCGGCTATCTTTGTGAAAGACGGCGCAGTAACGCTCACTCTCTGGAAAACGCAAACAGAAGAGCCGGTTCAGTTCAATCGCAAAAACAACGTCGGACTCCATCACCTTGCTCTGCGGGTGGAGACCAAAGAAGGTCTGCATCAGATTCTTGACGTGTTGAAAGCGCATCAGGTCGAAATTGAATTCGAACCTACCCTGATACGCGAAGGACCGTCCATGCACATGATGTGCTATGAGCCGAGTGGTATACGAATTGAATTCTATTACCCTGGTTGAGTCATTTCTGGCGTCCTGTGCCAGGAGCATTGCAGCGATGCTTAATCGGGGTGAAGTTCCCGCCGGCGGTTGACCGGGCGATCGCCGCCCCGTTAGTTGTATTACTCAGAAGCAAAAGCTGAGCAGCCCATTTGACAGCATTAAGTTTAGTTACGGGAAATTAGATGGTCCGCTTCGCGCCCCGACGCATTCAGAGGGCTTTTTTGCCTTCAGTAAAGGCGACTTTCGCGCTTCAGATACCAGTAAATCTTTCGCTTCATCGTAGCGGGTTCTGGTCTTCCAGCAACGGTAAATGATCTCAGGAGGGGCCCCATGCAGCAGACATGCAGTGTCTTTCACGACGGTGAGCGTACAGTGCAGGCGCGGGCCGGAGTTTCAGGTGAGTGGCTTAAGCGGTCGCAGGGCTTTGTGCGCTCCGAGATGCCTCAGCAACATCGTGACTTCTTTGAGAATCTTCAGATGGTGTTTCTGGGGCTGCTCGATTCCGCCGGCCGGCCATGGTGCGTTCCGGCTCTCGGGCCGCGAGGTTTCATGGTTTCCCCCACACCGGATACGCTTGAGCTACATCAGGCCCCGGTGCTTTCGGGTGAACTCGGCCTCGTCCGGTCACCCGGTGCCAGTATCGGCGTGCTCGGGATTGATCTGACCAGCAGACGCCGCAATCGACTGAATGGCCGGATACAACGAGCCTCGGCTGATGGAATGACCATACTGGTCGACCAGAGCTACGGAAACTGTCCGCAATATATTCAGACCCGGCATTTGCTCCCGGGGCAGCCAGGGCAGGACGGGTTGTCAGTTGCGGGCCACCGACGCGGCAGCGTAACTGATCCTGAAGTTCGTCGGATTATTGAGGCGGCTGACACGTTTTTTATCGCCTCCCGTGCTGCTGGTCCACTGGATGGTGGAAGCGCCGGCGTCGATGCATCGCACCGTGGGGGCCGCCCCGGATTTCTCGGTATCAACGGAGACGGCACGCTCTCCTTTCCCGATTTTTCCGGCAATCGTTTTTTCAACACACTGGGCAACATTGAGAGCGACGGCCGGGTCGGCCTGTTCGTCCCGGATTTTGGAACGGGTGGGGCAATTGTGCTTACCGGGCGCGGTTCCATTGACTGGAATCCCGGGCGCATCAGGTCGTTCGAAGGTGCCGAGCGTATCGTGGACGTGATGCCGGAAGAAATCTGGCATGCCAGTGCCGCGCTGCCGGTTATCGGGACGGAATCCGGGCAGTGGCCTGGGCTTGCTGCCACCGGAACCTGGAATGAGGCGCGTCTGACCGAACGCTAAGCGAGGGGCTACTGGCGTTTACGTATTGCTCCGAGGATTAAAGGGAGCGATAACATCACCTTTTTTCTGCCTTACACCCGCTGACAGCGATCCAGTTGGGTGGCATTTAGCGGGGCAGTTCCCGCTGGTACGGCTTCAGGGGGATGATGAGATCATTCAGCCTGGTTACGTACTATTGCAGGGACCAAATGGGCAGAACTGTCGCCTCCCGGTCAGGCGAGGAGATTTCAGGTTGATGTCCCGACTGTTGCACGACCACTGTGAGAATGGAGATATCATGAGGTGGGGCGGCCCGCGGGCAATTTTTTACTTGATGACGGTATCCAGCCGATCGGCATGCTTTGCGGTGGCGCAGGCATGGTGCTCATGGTGGCCGTGACTTCAGGGCAGACAGCCTCTGGCACGGACAACGCTATTGAGCGCCATATTCTGAGCCTCACCGCCGAAAAGTTTTCTCAAGTGGTTTTTACCACTCCTGATTATCAATAACGCCACCACGTCATCTTATCGCGAATGATCACAAGTGGTGGGCTGTTTTTCGAGCATGCAGCGCCTTATTAATCTAGAGTGCAAACCGAAAACCTCCCCCTCCATCACGCTTAACTGCATACATGGCCTGATCCGCAGCATGTTTGAGTGATGCTCCATCTGTTCCATGATCCGGATAGATTGCAATCCCGATGCTTGCCCCGATGAAAAATGTCTGTCCCTGAATCTCAAAAGTGTAGTTCTGATCAAGGACCAGTTGAGCGGATTCGCGTTTAAACTCTGCGCTGAAATTTCTTTTTTTCATTGGGACACCTGTATTGTTCTGAGATGAGCATATCACCTCTGTTCAGGTGGCCAAATTCAGTAAACCACTACAAAGATGCAGAGTATTAATATGATCGCAAGAAAATACTTATTGCAATTATCATTTCTCTGTCCTTTACCGCATTCGTTCACTTGCCAGGTTATACACATCGCTGCGTTCACGTTTGCCAACCGCAACGACAGCAATAATTAACTCATTATCGATCACCTGATAAACCAGACGAAAACCCGACGCACGAAGTTTTATTTTGTAGCAATCCTTTATTCCTCTTAGCTTTGCGGATGGAATATGAGGATTCTCACAGCACTTCTTTAATTTTTTAGCAAATTGCTGCTGAATGGTCTTATCCAGCTTTTGCCACTCTTTCAGTGCATCTTCCCTGAATTTGACCGCATAAGTCATAGGTAACTATCCAGATCCACGTCGAGTAGCTGCTGGTTGCTGCGTTCGGTTACCAGTTTCACCAGTTCCTGGTCATCCAGGGCATCGAGCATTTTTTCATACAGCTCAGCCGGGACACAGTAAAAAGCAGGCTGGTTGCGGTTCAGGATTGCAACCGGAAAACCGTCCCCTGCGCTGACTGTAGCCATCGGGTTTTTTTTCAGTTCACTGACACTGGCGCTGGTTTCGCTCAGGATGATGCTGGGCATATGACACCTCATAAGACTGTTTAACAGGTCATATAGTATGAATATAAAAGACCTGTTATCAAGTCTTTTTGATTTGAAGAAGGAATGCCCCTGTGGACTTAGTGCATAACCCTAATGGCGTTATAAGCGACATTGCGTGAATAATCTCGAATGACGGGTGACAGTCGTGATTGCACAGTTCTGACATTCACCGATAGTAGTCTGGTCAGAATTACCGTAGTGTCCAAATAAGTCAGAAAATTAGATGATATACGCATTCTCGCTCGGAGCTTTCTTGACCATTATAATTGCCTTGCACTGGATCACTCCTGACCGAGCCGCTTGGTGATCTGCTATCCAGTACATCAATTCCGTAGACGACTTCATCACACAGAAAAGGAACCTGTTCTGTATGGCCATGAAACTTGTCCGAAAGAAAGCTCCTCGGGGCGGTCTCATCCGCTGGCTGGACGACGACGAAGAAACGGCCGTCAAGAACGTGGCCGGGCGGCGGGTTTCCGCAGGGCGTGAGCAGTACGTGCTGGCGGAAAAGGTGCTCCGGGAAATGCGTCAGCGGGAAGCCTGGCTGCAGTGTGACTGTGTGCCGGGCGATTCGCCGGCGATGAACAGCGCTAACCTGATGCAGGACACTGGGACGCTTTTTCTGGCCGGGTTTAACCATGAGCATACGCCTGACTGCGCGATGTACCGTCCGTTCAGTGGCGATGACGGAGCCACTTCTTCCGGAACCCGGAAAACCGCCAGCAGCCGGCGCATCAGTTACCGGGATTTTCTGCCGCTGGATGACACCGACACCCGGATTAAGGCACCGGGGCGTCCGGTCGCACCGGCAGATGACCGCACCCGCCGTACGCGCCGCTCGCGGATTGCGCGCCTGCTGCTTTCCCTGATTGAGGACGCTGGACTTAACCGTCTGGCCACGTTGCATCCCCTTCCCTCCCGGGGTGCCATGGATTCCATAAATGCGCTTCGGACTGTCACCGAAAATATCGAGTTTATCCGCGGTCGTAAGCTTTCGGAGATAGTACGTTTTTCACCGGCTATGAGTGAGAACGGCAGGGAGAAGCTGATGCAGGAACTCGAGCGTCCGGACACGCACTGGCCGACGGGCAAAACCCGGATGTTCTTTCAGATTTTTATGTCCGATCAGGTCACCCGCGATGAAGTCCTGTTTCGCTGGCCGGGCGGAGAACTGCCGTTTCGTCCTGAGCGCGCTGTCAGCATTAATGGCGAAGCGCAGGACGGTGCACGACCGCCTTACTGGGTCATTCTGGCCTTCCGCAGGGGGATGGACGGCACGGTTATCTGCAGCGAAGGGTATGCGCATGCCCTCTTCCGCCGTGGATGCCCGGTACCGGTCGACAGCGGTCTTGAGCGCACCACCCTTGAAAGTCTGTCTGAAGTTGCGGGCTGGCTGATCAAAAAACCGGGCACACCGGCGCTGAGCCTGGAAAAACCGCTCTTTGATACCGAGGTTAATGTGGATGGCGAAAAAGGATTTGTGCTGCCGGATTTCATTATTACAGCCAGCAAGCCAGGTGGAAAGCAGCATACTGTGGTGGTCGAAACGATGGGGTACACAGACGATGACTACTGTGAGCGAAAGGCGGAACAGCACAAAGGAATGCGTCAGTTGGGGTTACTTCAGACTGATCCCCCCCGCTGGCCACAGGAACTTGATAAAACTTTCTCGAGACATGTTTTTGGCATCTTCATGAATCTTGGCGATTAAAAATGTAAAGCCTCCAAAATGAAGGCTTTTGAACAGGCCTCGTCGTTGGACTGACCCCGTCTCGGTAGACGATCCTGCCCTATAGTTGGACTGACCCCGTCTCGGTAGACGATCCTGCCCTATAGTTTGGACTGACCCCGCCCCGGTAGACGATCCTGCCCTATAGTTTGAGCATAGGAGGAGCGTATGGGCACACCACGATT